>WVXO01000042.1:243-11479 GCA_011773465.1 Candidatus Aminicenantota bacterium
CCAAAAATATAAGTCAGGCCCAAATAGATAATAGGTTCTGGCCGGAAACGGTCTTTATAGTAGAAATAGAAAATCCAGAAAATTGCTGGAGCAATAATGGCTGAGAGGAAAATCCAGAGTGTCATTTAGATGAAGAGAAACTTCTTTTATTTCAGAAGATATAAAATGCGGAGTAATCTCCCGCCTCTTAATATGCTGACATTGAACTTACTATCATTTTTGAACCTGTCATATAAATCAAACATCATTGCCATATTATTCAGCTCAACTCCGTTAATCTCTTTTATCACATCATTTTTTATAATTCCTATTTCAGATAAGATTGTATTCTCCGGAAAATTGAGTATTTTAAATCCGCTGACATTCCCATTAACCATATTGGGAACAAATCTTGTTTTTTCCAAAATCAACGCCCATTCCTTCTCAAGCCTTCGCTCGATTTCAGATCTATTAAATTCCTTTTTTATTATATTTGCGTCTAAGCCAGGGCTCTCTACAGGCGTATCTTTTGGTGCGGGCATTTGAACCTCGGCCGGTTTTCTCTGAACCGGTTTTACAGCTTTGATTGTGCTCCCTTTTCCTAGAAGAATCTGAAAAGTTCTTTCTCCTTTTTTGAGGATAACTCTGTTCTCGAAAACTTGGTGGAGGGTGAAGTCAAGAATTCTTTCTCCGATTCTTAATGTTTTAGTTTTCCCGGTTTGTTTATTTTGCAGAGTAGCTACAGAGGAAGAAGCGTCTTTTGATACCACAACTCCGATTAAGACTAGAGAGGGTAAACGGATTTCCTGCTCGTTTGAAGCAGGTATTCTCTGAAAGCTGAATGAAATTGGAATAAAAAACAAAAATTCAAACAAAAGAAGAAAAATAATGGCGAAAATTACTTTCTTGAATAAGCTCATTTTCCGGTTAATTTGGCTATTCTAAACAAGTGGGTTATCTGATAATCACATATGGCTTTTTTTATTTATTAAAGCTAGCCTTATCTTAAATCTATAACACAGGGAAAGACTAAGGTCAAATGCCCACTTAAGCATATCCAATTCTGTGATTAGAAAAGGATTTGGGAAATAGCTTCGCTTTAAATGCGAATAGTCCAAAGTAAAAATGGTAAAAAATGGGGCCAGGCCCCATTTTCTGTACATGCCCTATTTCTCACAAAAATGGGGCCTGGCCCCATTTTTTACCATTTTTTATAGGGAAGGAAGAAAATATAAAAAAAATATGTTATTTAATATTTCTGTTTCTTTTCGTAGTAATAATTAGATACTATATTGGTGGTTATGTACTTGTGCTACAGTAAACCAAGACCAAAGCCTTGCCCCGAGTTAGCAAGTTATAGTCCCTTTTTAGATAAGAAGAAGGAAAATGCGCGTTTTCTCAGCAGTGAAGAGCTGGACCGTTTGCCACTCTATTCCTTTAATATATTTATCTCCTGAATAAATAAGGGGAAGGATAAAATGGAGAGATTGATGAATAAAAAAGTCAATAAGATCTTATTGAAGTTTATGCTTATTTCATTATCTTTTGCTATAGCTTCTGTCTATTCAAGTGCAGATAAGAAGAAAGAATTTGCAGCAAAGTTACAGGAAGGAATCCGTTCAGGAATAATTATTTACAGGTTGACCGAGCCTGAGGAAATTATTGGAATGTTGGGGCCGCCCATGAAGGAAGAAATTAGACAAGACGGCGGCATGCTCTTAAAAGAATTCAAATACCCCGGTATTTTCGTTGTTTTTGGAAAGATGAGAGATTATCCTGCTCCATTTACCATTCTGAATTTAAAAATCAATAGCAAAGAGGTTGATATTGGTAAAGGCAAAAAAGTAATCCTCAGAAACAATGGTGATCTAGCAAAATTAGATAGTTTTAATGGGTTCCAGAATGTGTCGCTCATAAATTGTGATTTGAGAGATAAAGCGGAATTACTGGAATCTATGCGGTTTGACTCACTGACAGAATGGCCTGCACCTGATAAATTACCTGAAGGTTTTTTCCCACAAGAGCTCCTTGAGGAAGGAAAAAATCCAGGGTTAGGTCTTCGTTCGCTTCACAAAGAAAAAATTGACGGAAGAGGGGTAGGTATTGCCATAATTGATCAGCCTCTTCTCTTAGGGCATATCGAATATACATCTCGGATTATGCGATATGATGCCACAAATCTTGTTGGTTTCTCTCCTGCTATGCATGGTCCTCCTGTTGTAAGCATAGCCATCGGAAAGGACATTGGCGTCGCTCCTGGAGCTGCACTCACGTATTTTGCGGTTCCCATGTGGGAAGACGATAATATGCCTTATATTAAAGCCATGAGGAAGATATTCGAACTGAATAAAATTCTTCCTGAGAATGAAAAAATTCGTGTGGTGAGCATCTCAACCGGAATGTTTCCTCACTATCCAAATTTTGATGAATGGAAAGAAGTTTTGAAACAAGCTGAAGAGCAGAGAATACTGGTGGTTTCCTGCGACCAATCATTATTTGAATATGGAATATTATCCCGAATTCCGGGAGAAGACCCGGATGATCCTGAGCACTATCTGCCGGGAAAATATCACAGCAAAAATGATGTGTTGAGGGTACCAGGTTCCAATCGGACAATTGCTAGTCACAGAGGCACCGAAGTTTACGCATTTGATCGGGAAGGCGGGATGAGCTGGGGTGCTCCTTATATTGCAGGATTAGCAGCGTTAGCCTACCAAGTCAAACCTGAAATTAAACCCAAAGAAATACTTGAATATCTGGTCAAAAGCTCGGTTAAAACAAAAGCTGGGCCCGTCGTTAGCCCAAGAGGATTTATTAATCTAGTAAAAGAAACTAATGAATAATAATAAAGCCTTGCATAATTTCATTTATAGATATAGATATTCTAATAAAACACTGATAGGGAAAAGATGAACGCAGACTTAATGAGATTAATAGATCGGAGGCTAGGAATCCCCATCTGCTTTGCTCTATCTTGTGTTCACGGATTAAGAAAAATATTCAGCAAGCCGAGATTCATAAAGAACCCACAGAAATTCCTGTTTATAGAGCTTTCTGAAATGGGCAGCATATTGCTGGCTTATTCTCTTCTAAAGAAAACAAAAGAATTTTTTCCAGACGCGGAGCTTTATTTCCTGACCTTTAAGGAGAACCGGTGCGCGGTAGACATCCTGGATATTATTCCAGAAAAGAATGTTTTGACTGTTAGCAGCAATAATTTCTTTAGTTTCCTGGGTACAACCATCAGTACTTTGTGGAAATTAAGAAGGAGAAAAATAAGCGTCGCAGTAGATATGGAGCTCTTTGCCAGATTCACTGCTATTCTAAGCTATCTGAGCGGGGCAAAAAACAGGGCAGGGTACTTCAAATATCACAATGAAGGATTATACAGAGGAAATTTCCAGACACACAAGGTGGCCTTTAATCCGCATCTCCATATGGTCCAAAACCTTCTTAACCTGATTTATGCAGTAACTTCTACTCCTGAAGATGTGCCTTTATCAAAGAAGCAGGTCTCGGGGAAAGACATTATTGTTCCGAAAAGAAGGATAGATGAAAATGCCAGGAAGATGATCCTGAAAAAACTGGAAGATGAAAACAAGGCTATAATTAAGGCAAAGAAAATCATACTTCTTAACCCGAATGCAAGTGATATAGTCCCTTTAAGAAGGTGGCCTTTAGAGAATTATACGGAGCTTGCGAAGCTGCTTCTCAAACACGAGGGAGCTTACATTGTTATTACCGGGGTAAAATCCGAGAGAAAAGATGTTGATATCATCTGTGATGCTGTAAGCCCTAAAAGATGCATAAATTTTGCAGGAAAGACTACTTTTTCCGAGCTTATTGATCTCTACAATATAACAGACATTCTGATTACTAATGATAGCGGTCCTGTGCATTTTTCTTCTATGACAGATATAAAGACTTTCGCCTTTTTTGGCCCTGAAACACCCAAACTGTACGGACCGTTAGGGAAGAATTGTCGCGTATTTTACTCTAATTACGCCTGCAGCCCCTGCGTATCTGCCTTTAATCACCGGAAGTCTCCCTGCAACAATAATAAGTGTTTAAAAGCAATCTCAGTCATGGAAGTTTATAACGAAGTGAAGAAAATATTAGTCTGAGCAATTATTGGAGCTATGCGTCTGAAGAGAAAGAAGCTTCTTCTTATTTTGTTTGCTTTCATAATTCTCCTCTCGCTTTTTCTCCTCAAAGTCAAAGAACATATGATTGATTTTGAAGTGAATTATAAAGCTGGGAAAAGACTGAGAGGGTCCGAATCTCTGTATCAAGTCGAAGACGGACACTTCATGTTTAAATACCTGCCTTCCTCTGCTCTATTATACCTTCCTTTATCTTTTCTCCCCCTTAATGCAGCGAAAGCTATCTGGTACTTTATCGTTGCCTTTTGCCTTTGTTCACTTGTTTATTTTTCAAATAAGATTCTTCCTTCGGGGGAGAAAAAATCCGTATATCTGTTTATTTTACCCCCTTTGATACTGGCTAAATTTTTCTTAAGGGAGCTCCATCTTGGTCAAATTAACGCCCTCGTCACGATGATCTTACTTTTTATGATCTGGTTTTTGATTTATGAAAAAAACACGACGTCTTCACCAAAAGATATACACGCCGGATTTCTTTGGGGGCTGGCAACTGCCTTGAAACCTTACGCTCTGATTTTTTTGCCTTATTTTATATTAAAGAAAAAATGGAAGTCTCTTTTGAGCGGTGTAGGCTTTCTGTTCCTCTCTCTTTTTATCCCGGCTGCTTTTTATGGCTTTCGCGGAAATGTTATTATTCTCAAGGAATGGGTATCAACTCTTTATCGATCCACGCAAGCTCTTCTCGATTCGCAGGATAATATTTCCATCATAGCTTTTTTCATGAAATGGACGGGAAACCAAAATATCTCTCTTTTGCTCTCTGGGCTGGTAATAGCCATTCTTGCTTTTCTTCTCTTGGCAGTTATTTTAATAGGAAGAAAAATAGACCACGCATCAATACTTGAGTGTTCTATCCTTCTTGTTCTTATTCCTCTCCTATCACCTCTGGGATGGGATTATACGCTTTTGACGTCTGTCTTAGGGGTGACGATAATCATTCACAATTTCTTTGAATATTCAAAGCTTTGGAGAGGTGTTCTTGTTTCTAATTTCTTTATCATTACTTTTTCCCTGTATGATATCATGGGAAGAGATTTGTATGCGAGGTTTATGTCTTGGTCTGTTATCACCATAAATTTTTTAATCCTTATCGGATATCTTATACACCTTCGGTTTCGAAAGATTTGTTAAAGATAAGAAATTAAGCAGATTTTTCCGGGTAAAAAAAGTGAATAGAACTTGATTTAAGACATCATGTTCTCGATAATCGGAGGAGGTTGAACCTAAGAATTTTGTTTGAATTCTTAAAACTTATAGATGTATAAGGCACGAATAGCAGGTTTTGCCCCTGTGAAGTACCTTTCCTGAAGTGATGCATGCCTCAGGTAATAATCATATCCTAAGCTTATCTGCGATTTATCTGAAAGGTCGTATTTGATACTAAGAGACAAGATCGCCAGGAATTCATCTGCGTCAGTATATATGGAATGCACCCAATACTGGGAGAAGCCGGTCTCAATACTGCCTAAATCTTTCTTTCCAAACTCAAGCTTTACTTTTCCCAGCATTCCAGGTCCACAGTAATATGGGTCATTTATTTTCATCCCAAAATGGCTGTTTTCTGAATCGATCGACGGACTGGAGCCACCGTAGATTATAGAGAGAACTCCTGAGCTGTTAAAGAATAAGTTCGAATCACTAACAAAAACAGTAACTAGGCCAGGCCCCATACCGATAGCGGACATCCTATCAGCAAAATCGGATTCTATATAATCAAAGACTCCAAAAAGGCCAGCCAAACCATTTTTAATTCTTTTACCAGCAATTATTCCAGTTGAGAAAATTTCTCTATGGCGAATACTATTTTCGTGAATTCCCAACCTGCAATCAAGCGAGAACCAGTCATAAGGTCTTATTTTTGAAAAATTTTTCTTAAGAACGTCTTTATATTCCAGGTCTGCTGCAATGAAAAAGCGGGGCTTATGAGAGGATGTACTGTAGGCTCCAAACGGCAAGCTTAGGTCATAATAGTGTTTATGTTGAGGATTTCTATTTGCGAAAGATTCGCCTACTAATGCTTTAATTCCGTAAGCAGGATTGAGGATGAAGGCTAAAGATTTTCGAAGTATTCCCTCAAATCCGGGAGAGTTGCCATGTAAGAGTAGGTCTCCAATTTTAAATAAAACCTCACCCAGCGTCACACCTCCAAGCGTATTAAGAACAAGATCATTTGAAGAAGGGCGAATCGATTCTAAAAAGACTTCCCAGGTATAACTCCCAAAAGTGGAACAGATTGTTGATTCTAGGAAACTTAATCCGTTTGCCCTTCCTATGGAATAATGAATTGCTCCATGATAGGGGTGTCCTAGCTGGTTGGTTCTGTAAGTATCCATATCATAAGCAAAACCAGACCTAAGATTTCTAAGCATGGACTTTAATGAAATGTTTGCCCAAGACCTACGATCTATGAACTTATTAAAAAACCATACTGTTACATTAAGGGAAGTGATTTCAAAAGCTGCCCTTGAATAGCGCTTCTTGTTTCTCTGTATTGAGATTATTTCGGAAGGGGTCTTGAGGGAAAAAGTAGCTGGATCTTTTGCTGCCAGACTAAACTGGGCTTTTGAATTTTTTAGTTGTTGAACGTAATTCTCAGGTGATAAAGAACCGTTACCGTTGGGCTCTAGTATATCTGGTGAGTTATCTACATCATCATAGATAGACAGAAGCTGAGAATTGATTTTATAATCAAAAGAAAGCTTCAGGTAGTTGGATGATGGCATAAGGCTTTCTTTTGTTTCTGCTGCATATAAATTAGTAAAAGCTATCAAACTGACAACGAAAGCTATGGTTAAGACCTTTTTCATTTTTCTTATTTTATTCTAGTGAAATACTCGCAAGTTATCTAATCAACAATACACAAAGCGCATTTAACTTTCTACGCTTACCAATAAAAAGATAAGGGTTTTATTTATATTTGTCAATAGCAAGGAAAACTCGCCTATGTAACAAAGTCCAAATAAAATATATAGCTAAAAAATACGTTTGACGTATAATCTAAATAAATTTAATTTTATATTCTATTCGCGTCTTAGAGCCTAAAAGTTGTAGATATACTAATGATTGACGTTAAAGAAAATTTCTACGACGATGACCCAGCTAAGGGCCATCATGATACCAGGCCTCGCCAGCAGGGAAAGATATCTCCCAGCTCAACAGGGATCAGGCCTTGCCGTCTGGAGAATGTATACTCCTGTTGTTTACCCTTATAGCATTCCTTCTGACAAGGCCTGATCCCATTTGGATAAGGCGTGACTCCCTTTAGGCAGGGCTAGGCGCCGAATATTTTGACATCAAATTTTTGCTATGCTATAGGACTATGTGATATTTATTCGTGGCTCTTAAAAAGGAGATAGCGAAATGTATAAAAGAATTGCTGTTATCATGGCTATTATAAGTGCAGTATTGGTGAATTGTGCCTGCGTTGAACAAGAGGAAAATATTAGTTGGGTTACTTTAAAAGATATTGCTAGAAGCCTGGAGAATCAACCACCGATGAATGTTGGATTCGATATTGATGATACGGTGTTGTTTTCTAGCCCAGGTTATTACTATGGACGGCAGAAATATTCCCCCGGAAACAAGGCTTTTACAATCATGGAGGAGTTTTGGAATGAAATGAACAACGGGCTTGATAAATTCAGTATTCCTAAAGAATGTGCCCGAAAGCTGATTGAATTGCATAAAAAAAGGGGAGACTCAATTTATTTTATAACTGCAAGAACAAAAACAAAAACAGAATCAGTCACTGAACTTCTTGTAAAAACTTTTAAATTAGAGAATCCCCAAAAAGTGATTTTTACTGGCTTCAGTTTAGGGGAAAATTTAAAAATTAAACCGATTAAAGAAAACAAAATTAAAATTTTTTATGGAGATGCGGACTCTGATATAGAAGCTGCTTTAGAAGCGGGCATAAGAGCAATCAGAATTATGCGCGCTGTAAATTCCACAAATAAATCTATGCCCCAGAATGGAAGCTTTGGAGAAGAGGTTCTGGTGAATTCAGAGTACTGAGAAGCCCTATTTTAATCCTAAGATGCCGGCAGCATTTTCGTAAAGGACCTTTCTTATAGATTCTTTGGCCAGGGGAAGCTCTTTTATGGCTTGAATGTTGTAATTGATCGTCTTGATTCCAGGCCAATCTGACCCGTAGACAAATTTATCGATGTCTTTCTCCATGTCGGGAAAATAATAAAGCAGATTTTTTGGAGGCAGTCCTGAAATTTCCAGATAAAGATTCGGATGAAGCCGAGAGAGAAAAAATGCTTTTTCATACCATAGACCTCTTCCGCTGTGAGCCATAAGCAGGAGGAGATCAGGGAAGTCGGAAGCCACATCATCTAAATAGATAGGATCAGCATACTTTATTTTTGAACCTTTAAACACAGAAGAACCCGTATGGACGAGAACCGGTAATCTGTGTTCTTGAGCCATTCCATAAAGAGGGTAGAGACAACTTTCGTTTGGATAAAAGTAGTTATAAGGAGGGTAAAGTTTTATTCCTTTTGCACCCATCTTTATATATTTTCTAAATTCCTGGGCTGGCTGATTGACCAGGGAAGGATTAACAGTGCAAAAAGGAAGGAAAATATCATGGCCCTGGCAGAAATTCATGACATATTCATTAGAGACAACACCGGTTGTATTAGGGCTTATTTCGGGTAGAATCACAGCTCTTTCTATTTGATGGTCTTTGAGGTAAGCAGCAAACCTTTTCGGATCAATCATTTCCTCATATCGTTCATAATACTCTGAACGGGCTTTTCTTTGGTAAGCGTGGATCCATTCATGCCAGTGCTCTTTGAGGCCGATGTGGACATGAAAATCAATGATCTTTAAGTCATCTTTTTTCATTTTCATCAAAGGATTAAAAACAAAAACTCATCTGATTCAAGATCCTTCTGGAATATTCAATGTTTTTGAGAAAAGAAAGAAAGTATTATCATTTTTTGTGAGATAAGAAAAGATAATGGGACAAAAGGCGTTAGTAAATTTTAGTCTCTGAATTTCTTTTATATATACTCTTATATTTAACTGCTGTTTTCTTCTTTTTTAGCCTTTAATTTTTCTTCGAGCTCTTTTACTTTTAAGATGAGCGTTTCTTTTTCTTTTTTTCTCATCCTTTTCAGAATTCTAACAACCACACCAAAAATACAAGCCAGAATCATAATGTTTATAATAGTAGCAACTAAATATGGGGATCTTATTTGCATAGTAAAAAGGACACCTAATTGCGACAAGTAGGATAGAATTACTAAAACCAGCAGGATCAAAACCCACCAGAGCATTTGGCACTCTCCTTCAGGGCAATGAAAATTCCCTACTTTGGTTTAAATGCAAGAATTTCCCGTATAGCTTATAGCAAAGGAAAACTTGAAGTCAAGCGAGCATTAGGATAAGCAAAGCAACTTTAATTAATCATGGATATGCTTTATTTTGAATTTTTTCAGTGTTACTCCTTCATTAGCCCTTGAATAGAGGAAATCGTTGCTGTCTATATAAATGCAATGGCTCGAATCAGGCAATGTGAATGTAGTCAAGTGTTTACCTTCCGGGCTGAGAACATAAACATCACAGCTTGGATTTTTAGAAAAACTGCCGCCAAGAATGAATAAATTTCCTGAGCTGTCAAGAGCTATATCTTTATAAACAAATTTTGTGGGCAGCGTGAATTGTCCAACTTTCTCTTTTTTAGTTTTTTTGATGTTTAGCAATCTTTTGGCCCATATTTTTCTTCCTTCAGGATCAAATTTTTCAATCTTATCCTGGTGATTGTAAACAAGGTAAAGGTTGCGTTGAGAATCAAAATCAAAGTTCACCATATCCATCATGAGAGGCGACTTTTTATCAGAGTATGGGATTTCGCGCTTAATCTTTCCATTTGAGTTAAAGATGAAGATCCTTCCGGCTTTAGTAGTGGAGATTGTGGTTACTGCAATCTCGTTATCAGAAAGAGCTTTTAAATCGGCAACAGGCATTAAAATTGGCACGTCGCGGCTATAATTTAAATTTTTATCAAAAACTTGAATTTCGGGTTTAAACTGATCCGTGACATAAAGAAGCTCGTTTGAGATACTTAAATACCTTGGAGCCAAAAATTCCCCCGGGCCTTGTCCTTTTTGCCCCGTTTTCTTTATGAGATTTCCCTTGTCATCGAATTTTTTCAATGAATAATCCATGTTATCAGTAACATAGATATAACCATCAGAATCAGTGACAACTCCCACCCACTGAAATAGAGCATCGTCCTCCATGCTTCCTATAGAAAGAACTTCTTCAAGGAGTATTTTCTTAATGTCTTCTCCACTTAGGAAAGGAAGATGCGCCTGAAGAACTATCACTAAAAAAGAAACAAGAAATAATGGTTTTATCAACTTCATTATCGTCTCCTAAGGAACTTGAAATTGCGTATGCTATTAATTTCTTATTGAGCTCCTTCCTTCGGCGGCTTAATTTTCAATGTATTTTATGCAAAAAATCCAGCCATTAAGACAGTAAGCAATATCTGTATACACCCTTGCGAAAAAGGGGATGGACATTATTGAGTCGAGCAAACATCTCGAAAGGGCTTTCTCACACCCTCCAGCCTCCAGTGAAGATACATTTATGCTCAAGAAAATTGTAAGAAAGATCAAGATTAGAGATGCTTTTTTCATGTGTTTTTGGATTTGCAAAATCATATTTTCCCTCCTTTAGTCTTTAATTCCTTGTCAAGGTACTTCTTGTAATAGCCGGTGCGCGATATAAGCGAGCTTATCTTTCATAATAGCGCTTACAGAAGTCGTAACCAGCAAGGCACATTGTTGAATAAGTACTACCTGCTGCAACCGCGCCAAGCATCGATCCAAATATGTTGCCTGAAAAAAGGCCCGCGATAGCTCCCAGCACGGTGGCTATGCCAGCATCAACCATGCAGTTCATTAAAGCTCTTGTGCATCGACCTGCATAGAGTTGATCGGGAGCTGCAATCATCGTGAAAAGAAACAAGAAAAGAGCTCCGGCAATTAATTTTTTGGTCCTTTTTCCTTTAGAATTGTTCATCCTCATACCTCCTTTTAATGATATTATGGCTGATTAAAATTTTTAAAATAATC
>WVXO01000042.1:11497-25245 GCA_011773465.1 Candidatus Aminicenantota bacterium
CTATGTACAAGTTTTGTGCCAAAATAGCTTATGGACACTAACTCATTGATATACAAAGAAATGAGTAATAAAGGCCAATAATTTGGAAGTCAAGAACTTAAATCAAATGTCACGGTTTTTTTTGGTAATTAACCTAATTGGTTAATAAACAACAAATTATAAAAGTGTGACATGACACACTTTGTGACATTGGCGGCATGGGGATCAAGCTTTGAAATTGGGATTAGACCTACAAAACTTGAATTATAAGCAGAAAATGGAGCCAGGCGCCTTTTTTATAAGAAAGAGAACATTTTCAACTTGTGAACAGAAAATGAAGCCTCTCCCCATTTTCCCATGATATTGAGATAGAGAATGAGACTCTTAAAAAGAAGGAAGCTGAAACGGAATCTGGCTTTTCAGGCTTTTATAACTTGGACATCAAAGTGCGATTAGGCAGGAACTAGGAGAGGAACTAAGTTAGCATTTCTGTTGCTTTGCCGCCTTCTTTTTTGCTTCGTTCACATGCAAACCCAGATAATAAGGTTTTTGAGATGCAAAGGCTTTGGCCTGTTCGAGTATTGCTTCTTCAACATACTCTGGACTGTAACGCCACGTCATATAATTAAAAGTTACTGAGCGTGTGAAATAGAGGGGCTTAAGAGCTTCTACAATATCTTTTCTGGCTTGTGGTGAACCATTCCTGTAAGAAAACAGGAGCTGATAAACCAGCTGAGTCCACATCAGAATGTCAATATTATAAATGTCTTGGTCAAACATCTTTATCAGGCTCGAACTGGCATAATCACTTAGAATTCTTTTGAGAAGCTTTTCTCTTGGATAGTATTCCTTCCTCAGTTTATCTTTTAGCTCTCTCATGTCTATCATCAGTTCCTGCGGTTGAGCGAGCTCTTTTAGGCCAAACCTTTTTTTAGGCTTAGGCTTTATCACTGGAATGCTTATCCAGGATGACTCTCGAGAAAGAAGGAGATCAAACAACATTGTAATCACTTGAGTAAACATGGGTCCGAGTTTTGGTGCGCTGGCTTTGTGTATTTTTGCTCCAAGACCTGTTTCACAAATCTTGAAGTTACCGAAAATGGCGTGGAGTGTCATAAAGACATCAGCACCATATTGTTTTGCCTGAACTTCCCATTGTTGCTTTAACAAGTGATTTATAAGATCCGGGGAAAAGCCAAGCTCACCACCGATAGGCTGCCGCACATCCTCCCCCAATAAACCATAAAACAGCGGGTAGCAGATATGATTGGTTATAGTCCCATCGAACTGATGCCGAGAATAAAGGGGCAGAGTGAAATCATAGCCCTCAAGAATTGGCTCAGCTAAGTATTTTATCCACTCAGGAGTAATCGAACGCAGATCAGCATCAACAGTTATAACTGCTTTTAAGGTATCAGCATGGCTTTTCGCAAACTTTAAAAGATTAAGGATGTTATTTCCTTTACCTTTCATTCCTTTGGGAGTAGTAATATAGTGTTTTGGGATTTCGGTATCCGTAGAGAGAAATGCTCCTTTTGTGTCATCTCCGCTATTGTTATCTACGTTAAGAATAATCGATCTGAGATTGCCAAAGTATTTTGTGAGCCCGAGATCAACCTGTTTTGTAACATAAGAGATGGTATCCGCCTCCATGTAGGAAGGAATTGCCACTATAAATTCAATATCAGGCCCTAAGCTTCTCATCCGAAAATTCCTCCTCTTCCTCTTTTCTTTTATGTCTGTAAATAATCTAAGAAATAATCAAGCAATTTCGTTTTCTCTATAATTTAGATTTCTGATATGATATCTCTTCCGCGGCAAGATGCCCATTATAGGCAGATTTTAAATTTTTGTCCATTATTAAAAGCATTCTTCTGGGTGTCTTCTCTTCCATAAGGCTTAAAATAGCTACAAGTATATTTAATTAATAGCTTTTGTCAAAAAAGCAGGTGATAAAGCCGCCCAGAGCTATTAAAGAAGATAACTGGATTTAACTGGGAATTAGAATGCTTAACTTTCCCTTTATCCAGGCTTAAGACGGCATAAAATAGACGAAATTGGCAATTAAAAGCATTGACAAAAGGTCATTTTTTTTCTTGAATAAATTATTATTTTAATTTATAAATTATATTTCGACATAAGAAATGGCCCTGCTTTATCGAGGGTCGGCTTTGCTCTAAAGGAATTTTCCCCATGACAGAGCCGCGACCTAAGGCTTGGGACCATGAGTTAAAATTATTTAAAGGAGGTCGGAGCTTTGCCGAAAGGGATCGTAAAGTGGTTCAACGACAAAAAGGGATACGGCTTCATTAAAGAAGAAGACGGTCGGGACATATTCGTCCACTTTTCCTCTATTACCATGCCAGGCTTCAAAACTCTCGCTGAAGGCGAAGAAGTAAGTTTTGACGTGGAAGAGAGCGACCGAGGACCCGTAGCCAAGAACGTCGTTAAGTCTGAGCAATAGCACAAGAGCAAGGTCTCCAGATTTAGGGTTTGAAGGGATAGCCCTTCATTCTTTTCTTGCCGCAAAAGGAGTTCTCTGTTTTAATTTATATGTTGCCCCGCGATATTAGTGTATCCTTTTGATCGAAAGACATGTATTAAAGACTATTAGATCATTGAAAGGATGAAAAAATGAGTGGTCAACAGGTAATTTTTGGCTTATTGGAAATTTTGGTTTCAGTATTCATAAGTTTTATTCTTATTTTTGGTAGCTATCGCCTCTTTCTAGTCCTCACACCGCGCTTCGATGAAGAGCGCCAGCTAAGGGGAAAAAATACTTCTGTAGGAATCATTTTGGGAAGCATTCTGTTGGGAGAAGCGCTAGTTGTTAAACAAGCAATTTATCCGGTCATGGCCGTCATCCAAATTTTTGTGCTTGGCAAAGAAAGAAATATTTTGAACTTTTTAAAAATGCTGGGCTATGGTGCTGGGTATGTTATCTTGGCCGGAATCCTGGCTATAGTCTGCATCCTATTCAGCTTATGGCTGTTTAATAGACTAACCCCTCGGATAGATCATTATCAGGAAATAAAGGAGAATAATATTGCGATTGCTATTTTTATGGCTCTTTTTGTTATCGGGATTTGTCTTTTGATAAGCGCTGGCGTTTCGGGCTTAACCAGAGCTTTAATTCCTTTCCCTGAAGTCGGGTCGATTCCCTTTGATTAAACCTTAAATGAAGACTCCCATCCTCTCTATTTTTTTGTTTTTCCTTGCCCTAATCAGTTTGGTACTTTTAGCTTCTTTTTTGGATAATGATAATTCTTCTAATAACAATTTCTCTGACAATTCAAATTTTCTCATTCTAAATCAAAAAGCTGGGCCTAATCAGAGCCTAAATATTTTTGAAAGGATAGAAAAAGAAACAAGTTATGAACTCACTTACGGCTGGAGGGATTACCGAGGAGATGGTTACTCTATGACTTTTTCCATTTCCAAACAGCAATTATCTGATGCAGATGAGGAATTTGGCTACTATCCTGAGGAATTAGAAAAATACATGAAAGAAAGCTATGAAAAAATGAGAGAAGAGATGATGATCTATCTCGAGGAATTTGCGAGGCGGCAAATAGAAAAGAGCAAATATCCTCAGTATATTCTAATCGAGAAGATCGATGCTAGGAAATTCAAGATCAAGATTTCCGTCCCATCAGCTCTTTATAAAGAGGTGAAAGCTGAGTCCGAGATAATTAAAGATAAACTTGAAGTAGAAGAAAATGCTTATTTAAGAAAGATAAATAAAGAGCAAAAAAAGAAAGAAAAAGCATTTTTAGAGAAAAGAGGATTTCGAATTATCGGAGACAGCATCGGAGTGGATTACTCTCTTTGTGTTCGGAACAACCGCCTCAGAGTAAAACAGGTTGTGGAACGTATGAAGAAAATAAAGAAAAAAATGTCACTTCGTCAGCTGCTGTTTTTAATGTCAGCTTTTACCCAGGAGATTACATACGGCATCCCTCCCTTCAGAGAAAATAATAAAATCATATCAGGATTCTGGGCGCCTCCCAAAGTCCTGGCTAACAATTTTGGAGATTGCGATTCAAAGGGTGTGACTTTTGCCTCTATGTGGACAAACTTTAAGAGGTATCCTCTTATTTTGATAAAGATTCCAAATCATTTGTTTTTGGGATTGGCTATTCCTTCAATAGGAAGAGATGAGATTATGATTAAGGGGCTAAGTTATACTCTCTGTGAGGTTACAGGGCCCGACAAAATACCACCTGGTTATATCACGAACTATAGCCGCTTTTATCTTGAAGGCGGGCGATTCAGGTACGAACTGATAAGATAGCCATCGTTCTTGTAGGGGCTTGATTTATTGTAGGGGCTTGATTTATCAAGCCCACCTCATAGCTTTTTAAATTTGATTTCTTTCAGATCTGGGAAAGCATATGCTCTTACTTTTTTACCTTCTCTAAAAACAATGCCCCCTATGCAGGGGCGGAACCTATTTCTTTTTTCTGTTGTATTAAATGAGAAAGTCTTTAGAAGATTTTGTTTTCTTTCTTTGTACTCATAGACTTTTACCTCAGATGCAACATGGTCTATCTCAATAAAATAGTATTCATCTGGAGAGAAATAATGAAGGTGGCCCTTTGTTTCGCCGATTTCCTCGATCTCAAAGTTTTCCAGGTTCAACTTGGCATATATTGGATGTGTTGGACCTCTTCTCCATCCAAATATCTCTTTAAAGGTGAGGTCGTTAAGGTTTGCTCTCCAGTATCCGGTTCCAAATTTAAAGCCCTGGCTGTTCGGAATTTTCCGTATAGCTTCAAACCTTCCTTCTTTTTCCATGCTGATAATTACATCCTCCTCAGTGTAGCTGATGAGCATCCGATTGACATAACAGGGTGCCTTTTGACTTTCGCCGATGTCTTCAATCCGGCCATCCTCCCATATTCTCAGGATTTGATTTTTCCAATTTTTTTCAGTGCTTATTAGCCAGAACCGTTTTCCCTCGGTTTTATTAGTCCAGATACTAATTGGAAAATAGCTCTTTTCTAGTAGCTTATATTCCAGAGGTATCCTTGTTACTTCTTTTGAAGCTTCATCTACCAGAACAAGCTGAATATCGTGGAAATCTTTCTTTCTTTTTCTTTCCACGAAAGCTATTGTTTGATCGTATTTCTGTAACCGCCAGCCAATGCTTCTTTCAGATAGTCCTTTATACAGAACTTCAACCGTATAGTCAGATGTATTCAGTCTTATGATCTTGTTATAAGACCTGGTAGTCTTATTATGAGCTATTTGATACACATATTCATTATCTACCAGGGATGGCCAAGAAAAGTCGAAGTCACCTTTAATCTTATGGACCTTGTTATGTTCGTAAATTTTTATGCCAGAATAGGGGTGGGATTCGATCAATTTAAGATCCAGGGTGAGATAATATTGTTTATAGCCAATATGGATTCCCTGAGAAGCAAAAAAAGCGGAGATTATAAAACAAAAGATAAATATCGGAGTGAAAAATTTTAAGTAGCGTTTGTTATAGACTTTTGCCGGCCGGATATCAAATTTTTTAAAGGATAGGATAAAGGATACTAATAACGGAAGCAGCAAGACGATTGCAGCAAGTAAAATAAATCCAGTTAAATAAGGGTCTAACTCCCCTGTGAAGAAATATCTGTAATTCAGTCGGTAATAGGGAATGCGTTTCATTCGTGTAACAAGGAAGATAACCACGGATAGGAGCTCGAAATAAATTATAAGAGAGAACAAAGATGAAACAAAAAGAACAAGGAAATTTTGGGAACTTGCTGAAAGCGAGAGAGAAATCAGGAAAAGGGAAAAGTAAGTAAAAGTAAAAGAGATGAAAGATAGTGCGGCAAGGTCTTCACCGCCGGCATTGTATAGAATCCAAAACGCTACAAAGAAAATCATAACGGCTATGATTCTTGGAACAATCTTGAAGCCGATAAGCTGGAGCCTGGAATAGGGGAGGGATAACAGGTATTCCATTCCCCTTTGGCCGTGTTCAAGAGAAAACAGGGAAGAACCCATAAAAAAAGCCCAGAAGATTAATCCGAACTGGAACATGGGAAAGAATACGCTGAAGTAAGATTGATCGGATATTATTGTCGTAATTATCAGAAATGCAGGCAGCAGGAGAACTGCTGCAGTAAAGAAAACAATTTGTTTTAAAACGTCATTGATTTCCTTTTTTAACATACTGGCCTCCAACGAATGCTTTAATAATCTCATTCAAACGGGTATTTTTATAGTCATAAGGGAATTTCTTTCTAAGTTCTTCGTTAAAGGGATAAACAAAATATTCCCTAAAGTAAGATAACTCTCTTTGGAAAATACGGGGTACCTCATCAGATATTTCAGCTTCTGATACAACCTTTTTTAGCTTTTCTCCCAGTGTTTCGCTTTTTTCATCCAGGATGAACTGGCCTTTCTCCATCACCAGCACTCTTTCCGGTATTTTTTCTATTTCTGAAAAGGTGTGGTTAACCATCACAACTGTGGCCTGGCAGCGATCCATTAAATCGATAACAGCTTCCAGAAATTTTTCCCTTAAATAGGGGTCGATGACGTGTATGATCTCATCTATCAACAGTATTTCTGGCTCCTGGGCCAGGATTAAGGAAAGATGAAAAAGGGTTCTTTCACCAGCTGAGAGGTTTTTTATTTTCTGGTTTAAATCCAGCTTCAGCTCTTTTATCAAGGTGTAGTCAAAATCTTCAATGTGAAAGACAGAAGCATGAAAATCGATACCTTTCTTTACTGTATAATTCTCAAATAAGCTGAGCTGGTCAGAAATATAGCCAATTTTCTCCGGGGGAACTTCTTCGCTGAATTTAATGCTGCCTTGGTCGGGGAATATGACGTTTGCCAGGCATTTAAGAAAGGTTGTTTTTCCCGAGCCATTTCTGCCTGCAATCACCACAGATTCCCCTTTCTGAAGTTCTAAGGAGGTATTATCCAGTATTTTTTTTCTTCCTATGTTTAGCTTTAAATTTTCAACTTCAACGATTTTTTCGGTCATTGTCCGAATACCTCTTTAATAAATTTTTTATATCTTCTATCGTGGCTCCTATGGATAAGGCCGTCTCCAGGAAGCTCCTGAATTCATCCTCAACCATCCCTCTCCTAAGGCTATCCAGTTTAGCTTTTTTATAATTTACCCAGTTTCCGCTGCCTCTTTTGCTTTCAATAAATCTCTCGTTTTCCAAAGTGTAGTACGCCTTTGCTACAGTATTTGGATTTAATTTTAAAATTTTTGCCAGCTCTCTTATCGTCGGCAGCTGGTCACCGTCCCTGAGCCTCCCGGAGAGTATTTCCAGTTTAATCAGGTAAATAACCTGCCTGTAAATCGGTACAGGCGAGCTGAAATCAAGGTCGGAGAGGAACATGAGCACCTCGCATTCTAATAATTGTATTAATAATATAATACAATAATATAAATGTCAAATCTTATATGTATCAGTCAATCACCTTTTGCGGTGAATTGGGGGGTGATTTTCTGTTGGAAAAAAGGGCGGCAATAAAATGGGGCCATAAAATGGGGCCAGGCCCCATTTTAAAGAAAGAGGACAGGTGCCTTTTTTCATAAAAAGCTTTCTAATAATGAAAATAGAGCTGGGCAAATGGTGTTTAAATAATTAGAAAATAATTTTAAAGAGAGTATTGAAACCAGTTTAGCTTTTTGTTCTAATAAATCAGTTGCATAATGATAATAGGAATTGTCAATCATTCTTATTTAAAGAGGGAAAGGGAATGACAAAGAAAGATTTATTCAAGCTCATATTATGTCTCGTTATTTGTCAGTTAGCGGGATTTGTTGGTTCGTTATTTACTTCTCCTTCAATTCCTACCTGGTATGCTTATCTCAATAAGCCATCTTTCAATCCGCCGAATTGGGTGTTCTCGCCCGTATGGATAAGCTTGTTTGTGGTAATGGGGATATCTCTTTTTCTTGTATGGCAAAAAACTCTGCGCCATCCTTATGTAAGAGTTGCCTTATTATGGTTTGCTGTCCAGCTGGTTCTAAACATGCTTTGGTCAATCATATTCTTCGGGCTCAAGTCCCCGTTTTTTGCCCTTGTAGAGATCATCTTTCTGTGGATAGCAATCCTGATAACGATTATTAAATCTTTTAGGGTTTCAGCATTAGCAGGAGCGCTGCTTATTCCTTATATCCTTTGGGTAAGCTTTGCAGCGGTTCTCAATTTCTCGATATGGAATCTTAATTAACGAATCCAAGCCCAAATTATACTTTGGGTGCTTTTGTTCGAAGGTACCTCTTTTTCTTTGCAGACTATATGAACCTGACTTCCGTTAGTGAAAAGAAAGAAGAAAAAGAGTCCGAGAAGGAAGAAAAGAAGAGAGATAAATAAAACGGATTAAGAAAAGGAAAATAGCCCGGGTTTTAACATTTAGTATTTTCCTCTGGAGAGAGGGAAAGGCCTTGATATTGAATATATTCCTCATTGATTCTATTATTTGCGCATGATTATTTATTGATAGGAGGAGGAGAATATGTCAGGAAAGCCGTTATTCATTTCATTAATTGTATTGTTTGCATTTACTTCTTTAAAAAGCTCGCAGGAAGCACGGAGCCCTGGACGAGAAGCACAGAATCTTGGAGAGAATCTGAATCCTGCGGTTGGCACAAACGGCATGGTCAGCACCGCTCATCCGCTTGCGACGAAGGCCGGCCTGGATATTCTCAAAGCTGGTGGTAATGCTTTTGATGCAGCTGTGGCCATCGCCTCCACACTGAATGTCGTAGAACCGATGAATTCTGGAATCGGCGGCTATGGGACAATTCTTGTCTATGATGCCGAAAGGGGCAAAGCTCGCTTTCTTGATTCGAGTGGGAAAATCCCTATTAATGTCAACTCAGATGTTTTCCGGCCGCCTACGCCCAACTATAAGGAAAATAGGCGAGGAGCAAAAGCGGTCTCGACACCAGGAAACGTGAATGCCTGGTGGGCTATATCCTCAGAATACGGAAAGCTTAAGTGGCCCAAGCTTTTTAAAAGCGCTATAAAAGCGGCAGAACAAGGATTTGAGATTAACGAACGGATTGCCAGAACAATTAAATATGCTTTTTCCGAATTCAACGCGCATGGCCAAAAAGTTTACGGTAAAGAAGGCGTACCGCTGGGAAAGGGAGATATTCTCGTCCAGAAAGACCTTGCTCAATCGCTTCGGCTGATAGCAGAACAGGGAGCCAGAGCCGTCTATGGCGGTAAACTCGGAAAGATAATAGACAGAACAATGAAGGAGAGCGGTGGCTTTTTAGCGCTCGATGATCTTGTTGCTGACCGGGCAGAATGGTGGGAGCCGATAAGCATTAATTACCGCGGGTATAAGGTGGCGACCGCCTCGCCGCCATCTACGGCATTTCCATCTCTTATCCGGTTAGGCTTGATGAGCCGATTCGATAATGCCCGGCTCGGACACAATACCGTAGATTATCTCCATTGTTTTGCCGAAGCAACCAAGCATGCTTTTTGGTGTCGTCTCGCCCATGCTGGAGATCCGGAAATTAATCCTCCGCCCCTGGAGAAGCTTCTTTCTGAAGAGTACTGGAAAGAGGTTGTGGGCAAGATTGACCCTAAGAAAGCAAAACCGTTTAGCCCACCCAAAGTCGTGGTCAAACAGGAAAAGAACACGACTCATTTTGTGGTGGCTGATAGATGGGGAAACATAGTCAGCGCAACCCAGACGCTGGGCAACGCATTTGGCTGCCGCATAATGGTGGAGAGGACTGGTATCTGGCTCAATAATTCGCTTGCCTACTGTACATTCGAACCTAAAGGAAATCCTATGGACGCCCATGCTGGCCACAGGAAGCTTTCCGGCGATTGTCCGACAATTGTTTTTAAGGAAGGCAAGCCTTGGGCCGCTCTCGGGACACCGGGCGGTCATACAATAGGCCAGACCGTTCCTCAAATGGTCATGAATATGGTCGACTTCAAGATGAATATTCATCAGGCGATCGCAGCGCCGCGCATCAGTTTTGCGGAACCTGACTTAATTCTTGTAGAAAATAGAATTGAAGCCTCGATACAGAATGCTCTAAAAGAGAGGGGGCATCATATCCGAGTAGTCAGAGGATTGGGCAACGCCCACGGCTTGACGATTGAGTATGATGCTGAAGGGAAACCTGTGCGTTTTTTAGGAGCCGCCGATATTCGCGGTATCGGCCTGGCAAAAGGATACTAGAATACTTTTTGATAATTGGGCTATTCGAGCTTTACGTTAGTTGATCCTCCATAGTAAATTCCGTTGAACAGGAATTTAAATGTCCCATGGGGCTGGGCCCGGCGGGTTATCTCTGGCCCGTACAAGAAAAGTTTGCCTTGACCCACATCGGCCTCAATGATCGCAATGCCTCCCTGAAGGTAGTGCTTTCCCAAGGCCCAGCCGCTGCGAAGAGGATTCTTGTTTTCAAACCAGGCTACTTTGCGCATCCCTCCCTGAGCGGCTTCTGGTTTTATCCGAAATACGGGGCTGTTATTGAAGGACACGTCCACTTTCTTTGGCAAGCCGTAGGCTAAAGGATTGGTGTTATCAACGCTTACTTGGAGGATTGAGCCAGGTACGAAATATTTTTCTCTCGGCAAGGGTTTTTCCTTCCCATCTTTAAGCTTTTCAATCAGAGCATCGGAAATAGGCAGGCCAGCGTGGAATCCGATGCTTGTGGAGTTGCTGATCGCGAGCAGAGTGCCGCCATTCTTCATGAATTCAAGCAATTTGGGAACTGTTTTAGCCACGGTTACTTTGCCAAGTTGTTTGCGGTATTCTGGAGGGACGTTTTCTGGCTTTGGCTGGGGGGAAGAGCGCCAACGGCGAGTTTCGTCAGGACGGTCGCTGAGCGGAATAGCGCCACGGACGAAGATTAGGACATCGTATTTTTTATTCAAGTCGCCAGCATCAAGAGTGGCAGGGTAGACCACTTTAAACGGAAACTCGAACTGTTCAAGTAGCCAACGTACCCAACCCGACGGCATCGACCCTCCATATTGATCCCACAATCCAATGCGTAATGGCTGCAGGCGGAGCGCTTCTCCTGAGGGCATAGAGTCTATACCCTCAAAATTTAATCCAATCTCCTTGGCCATATTCCCCAGTCTGCGCAAAGTGGAAGACTTGGCTGGGATGTAAATCGTGCCAGCAGGGAATGTCTTTTCTTCAACCTGAAAAGCCTCTTTTAACCAGTACACATCTTCTTTTCTTAGAAGGAGGCGGTTGATGGCAATAAAAGCATCATTGACTCTGTGGTCTAAGAGAAAGCCAACAGCATTCTGGCCATTTGTAACCTTTCCAGCAGGAGCCAGGGCAAGGTCCTCAATTTTTTCGAGGGGGCCTTCTACACTATCAAAAATCCGGTCAAATTCCACCCCCATTTGATAAACCAAAGTCCATCCAGCATTGTCGTAGGGTGGAATCGGCGCTGCACCTGGATACGGGATATCATCTGGGTGATCTTGAGGTTCAAACATGGAGAGAATATGGGGACGGAAGGCTTGAGCGGCCTTGACGACATAAGAACCCGAAGGATAAGACTTATCGCCAACCTTGAAGGAATCAGTTGCCCGAAGAACAGTGATTCCATTCTTGATGAGAGCATTCACAAACTTGGTCGCAGTTAAAAAGTCGGGCTGATTGGAGGGAAGAATGTATGCTCGAGGATCACGCTCAGCTGGGTCAAAGAGCATCTCATAATACTTGTGCGGGTAGCCTCGGTTTCGGCCGGATCCAACACGCTGCGCTTTGTCTTTTTTTATAGCTTCCTCGACAGCAGCAATCCGCTGCGGATGGATGGTCCAGTGGTCGCGGCTTCCTCTTTCTATGGAGTTTTTTCCCATAAGATAGATGTTGAACAGGAAATCCTCACGGTGCTTGGAGGCCAGGTCGAGAATTGCCCTATCAGCCGTGATCACATACTCGATTGACTGGCGGAAATGCCACTTCTGCGGAGCAATCGGAGCGGGAAGATCATTTTTAGGGAGTTGTTTTTCTGGAAGAAACGGAATCTCTATCGGAGTGGGGCTCCCGATGGTTTCTGTTAGAATACCGATCATGTTGTGATAGTAAGCAGTGGTGCGCAGTCCGCCGTTCCACCAGGTCGAATACCTTGCTCCTTCTCTCATCGTGGCCCCTGGTTTTCCTTCAGCAACGAAACGACTGTGCATGGCGGCTCCGACCAGTTCGATTCCCAGCGGAACAAGAGGATCATAGCAGTAGTTGAACGGGTCGCGGAAAGGAGGGGCAAACAAGACTGTTCCTGCAGGACCAGATTGATGCTGGTTGTAAACGATTTGAGGAAACCACTCGCAATACAACACCCTGTTAACAGCCTCTGTTTCAGGCTGTGTGACCATATAAAAGTCACGGTTATTATCGTGGCCGATGTATTTCTGATACAGGCGGGGTAGCCCCCTCATGGACCGCTTGGCTGGTTCTTTTTCGCGCATATACCAGTCTGCGACCAACTCCATTCCATCTGGATTTGAGGGGACAGCGAGTAAAATGACATCATTCAGGATTCTCAACGTCTCAGGGTCATTTCGGCTCGCCATTTGATAAATAAGTTCTATCAGATGCTGAGCTCCCAATACTTCAGTTCCGTGTAAGCCTCCATCAATCCAGACCACTGCCCGTCCTTCAGAGGCAAGTTCTCGAGCCTCGCTATCGGTAAGGCCTTCAGCCAAAGCCAGGTGCCGAGAGATTTCCTTATAGCGATTGATTTTCTTTTGATTCTCTGGAGAAGTGATGATGGCCATGAACATCGGGTGTTTCTCAGCTGTTATTCCGATTCCAGCAAGAGACACACGATTGGATTCAAGAGCAATTTTTTTCAAGTAAGCCATAAATTGAGTATAGTTGGCCAGGTAGTAATCGTCCCCTGGGGTAAATCCAAAATGTTCCTTGGGAGTTGTGACTTTACGCTGAGCCAAAACAGGTATGACCAATAACGCTATTAAAAGAAGAAGTGAAATAAGAATTTTATTATTGCGCATAAATTCCTCCCTTTTCCCGATCAAGTATAGAAATTTGTTTTTCTGCCTCTCATTGCCTTCTGCTCCCACTGCGACCATAGAAGAGTCTTATGTAGGCGTTTGATTAATCGAATCCCTAATTTAGCAAAGGTAATATGGGATTGTCCAGTTATTCGGGGAAATATTTAAACCATTTTAAACCAGATTCAACAGTTTTAAACCCCTATTTAAGGCTTATACTCGACTTAAGTAAAGTCTAAATAGCGGTAAAGTCCCCATCAGCCTCAGTGGTTGGCGGGGATTTTTTTTTGATTTTAGTATAAATAAAGCATATTTCTATTTATTTAGAATTTTGACAAAACAAAAGAAATAGAAATATAATGAGATTAATTATGAAAGGGAACTAAAAAAAAATGGAATCAAATAAAACTACTGAAATCAAACTTAATGCTATATTGATTGGAATCAGATATCAAAGATTATGGCGTATATTAGATATAGATGGAAGTATTATTGATACAATTCTGAGAGGTAAAAGTAGTCCTTTTATTTTAGAAACTGATTATTTTACAAAAGTTGGAGAAGAAGAAAAGGGGATGGCTTTAATTAATCCTGATACAGATTGCATTTTGAGAATTAATATAGATGATTTAATTTATAAGCATATCTTTGATAATGGAGCTGGCAAGGGTTCAAATAAGAGCCTCGGTTGGTTTTTTGATTCGATTAAGAAGTTTCTTATTTGTAATATTTCATACCCTCTTGAACAATATCTCAATTATTCTAACATACTCCTCATAGCTT
>WVXO01000019.1 GCA_011773465.1 Candidatus Aminicenantota bacterium
TACTTTATGGCCATCCTCAAGGCTTTAAAATGGCGGTCGATCTGCGATTTATGCTCGGGCTCTATGAGGAGAATCATCTTAACGTCAGGAAGCTTAACTTCTTCTACGGGAAGCTGGAGCATGCCCGCGACTTCTTGGTATTCTTCAGGGCTAACTTCTTCAGCAGCGACAAAATCACGCTCAACTTTGATAAAATCAGGATCTGCTGTCCAAGCAAAATCATGAATATTTTCCTGGTGAAAAGTGTAGGTAACTGTTTTTTTTGCTTCATCAGGAGCGGCTTTAATCTGCTTGCCCGAGGCTCCCACGACAAAATCTTCAGGAACCGTGATATGGACTGTGAACTCTGCAAAATCTGCATAAAATTCAGAGTTTAGATGATATTCATGACAGTTCCATCCTTTCCCTTCTTCGTAGACTCCGGGCTTCGGGAACCACTGGGCAATAAAATAAGAATTATGGTAATAGCTTGAGCGATGAATAGATCTTGGTATTTTTGACTCAAATTCAAGTTGAAGATGAACCTCCTTGCCAGGCTTTACAGGCCTAGGAAAAAGCACTCGCATAACCGTCTGATCGCCCGGATGAACGGGCTTGTCCTGGGTGATAAACTCCATAGTCGGCTTTAAATCTGTGCCATCAGCCAGCTTAATACTGGTGACATCTACCCAGCCCCATCTTCCTTCTTTAATCTCTATGCCAAACGCTCCAAACCATTCTTTTTTAGATTCCTGAATCATGGTGCTCTTCTCGTTCTTAAAAGCATTGTAGTAAAGATGAAACCACATATCCTGGACATCATCTCGAGTGTTGTTGAGCCAGGTGATATTTTCTTTTCCGTGGAGCATTTTGTTCTGATCATCCAGCTCTACCCATATTTCATAGCGGACGTTGCTAATCCTTTCCTTGGCTGGCAGCGCACCTGAGCTAATAAACGATAGAGTGAGTATGAAAAACAGGAATTTAATGTATGATTTTTTCTTTCGCATTTCCTGCCTCCTTCTTTGTATTTATAATTAATATTATTTCGCTTGGAACGTTCTTATATTTTGAATTTAGGTTTTTCTCTCCAGCCTGTAAGATATAAACCTTTAAAATTAATCACGTAATAATTCTTTAAAAAGTTCCCCAAAAACGATCTTCCCATGAATATTCACTTGAAACCTGAAAAAAACAGCTGGGCTATGAAGCCAGCAATCGGAGGGAAGAAAAATGTGCAGACGAGGCGGGCAGCTGTAAATTTCCACCCCAATATTCCGATTTCCATGGGCAGCCGAGTGACTGCCCATAATGACCAGGCTGTCACAAAAGCAACCATGGTTCCTACGCCAGCTCCAGCACGTAGAAATCCAGCAGCGACTGGTAAAGTTACATAAGGTCCACCAGGAGTAATGGCTCCTACAAGACTGCCGATCAATATCCCGCGCAGGCCAGATTCCTCCCCTATCCACTTGGATATGAGTTCACGAGGCAAAAGAGTCTGAATCATGCCAGCCATAATAAAGGCAAAAATCAATAAAGGAAGAATCTGAATTGTTATCTTAAAGGCTGATTTAAGGCCGATGATATGCTGGCCCTGCCCTTTTGAGTATCCGATGTAAAGAAGAACAATGGCCAAAACAGCCATGACTAACGTTGGGATTAGCATATTCGAAGTCCTCCTTTTCTTATCCATTTTTTTATCTTTATCAGTGAGAGATTGTATTAATCTGTATCACTGATTGTTTCTTACCTTTTATTCTTTAAATCTACCTTCTTTATAGTCTTTTTGCTTAGGAAACCTTTTATTTTATCGATGAATTCTTGAGGCCAGCTTTTTAACATCTTATTCAACATACTGCTATTTACAGTCGATACCTCAACATATCTATCACTTTCTATTAAAGTATTGCGTAATCCTTCCCACTTCTCCGTATCTTCCTTTCGAGATGGTGCATTGAGTTCTTCTTTCACGGTCACGACCAGCTGCTTGTCAGGTCCATCTATAATCCAGCTGCCTTCTCTCTCGGCAAATTCTACGGCAGCTTCTGCTATTTTCTCCTGTTCCTGCTCGATTTCTGCTATCTTCGCTTTTAACTGCTTTTTTTCCTCCTCTAACTCTGAATAGCTGGTCACTAATTTCACTCCAGGATCCTTCTTGTACTTGTTCTCATCCAGCTTTTCCATCTTCTTCGGATGCCTCCAGAGCGGACAGATCTCCTGAAAATCACACCAATCACAAAGGACACTTTTTTGGGGAGGGAATTCCTTACATGCTTCGATTGCCTTGATCTTATCTACAGCCAGACTTTGTATTTCCGTTAACTGCTCTTTTGTCCTTGAAGATTCGATCTGTTTATTGAAAAGAAGAAAATGCCAGATAAGCTTTGTCTTTTCAGCTTCTGGCCACTTGCTAAGCAAAGCAAGTTGATAAAGGGGCAGCTGAAAATCCTGGCCCGCCTCCTCTTGAGTCATTAGTGTTGCAGAAGTCTTGTAATCGTGGATCTCGAACACTTTTTCTTTATCGTTCCAGTCAAGGCGGTCAATTATTCCAGTGAACTTATATTCATCGGAATTTTGCTTTAACTTGAAAAAAACAGACTCTTCTGTCTTTACAATTTTTGTCTGGTCAAAGGGTTTATACTCTTCATAATAATCCATCAAGCATTTTTTCCCTTTTTCATAATAGTCTTCTGCAGAGAATTCCTTTTTCACTATTTTAATCGAGTCCTTGTAGTCTTTTTTCCATAATTCATCAAATTTAGAAAGGAGCCATTTTTCAGGTTTAATTATTTTATTTTTCACGAGTTCATAAAACTCTTTTAAGGCCTCATGGACAATAATCCCCATAAATGCTTCTATGGTCTCAATTCTAAGCGGCAATTTATCAATGTATCTATACTTATACTGTAATTTGCATTTCTCAAAGCTTTCGATTTTACTGAAGGAATAAGAACTGCTCATCTGTATTTCCTCCTGCTCCTTTCTAACTTAATCTCCTTATTTGGTAACTCTAAATTTTATCTAACTATATTTTGTGTGAACTAAAACTTATTAAATATATCTCAGCGTTATAAATTTTTGAATTTTTTAATATTTTTATAATGTATGGCTATAAAAACATCAAAATGGTTACCACCTTGTTTTGGACGCAGTTGGTGATAAACACGGCAAATCACGTATAAAAGGATACGAGATGGCTTTTTTCCTTTAATTTTCTAACTCTTCTTGCTATTTTTTTCTTTATTTTCTCAAACGAAGGTGGCGGGCCTGTCCGCACCTGTTTATTGTCGATGAACAATCCGTCGGCGATGCCCCATTCTAAAAAGACCTCTCTATCCAGAGTGTCGATCTCTTGAAATTTGACTTTATCTCCAAACTGCTGGGCGGCACGTTTTGCCCTTTCGAAAACAATGTTTTGGGCAGGACACCATCCGTTGCGGAATGAAGTCACTGTTACTTTATCAGGTGATGCTTCCGGTTTTTTCTTTTCCTTTATCCATTTGGGAAGAACGGCATCTTCCGTAAACGGTTTCCACAGCAGAACTTGCCCTCCCATATTATCTGCCTTTTTGTATCCATGCTTTTTGAACCAAGAAGCTTTCATCCAGAACGGCAAGGAAATTCCCCAGGCAACGATGCCTTTTGCTCCTCGTTCTCTTGCATCATCTTCAGCAGCCTTGAGCAAAGCCTTGCCCATCCCCATCTTCCGGAAGTTGCCTCTTCCTTTTTTATACCCATGAACCCAGATACAATGGATGAAATAGAGGTCTTTTCCTTCGGCAAAAGCGTGTTCAATTGGCATGTATTGAATCATTCCCCCAACGGTCCCGTAATCGTCCGTTGCCAGTTTTACCCTGAGATTCTTGTCCTTCATTTTATTGTACCAGTCCTCTTTATGGCTTCCGGCTTCTTTTATCTCCTCAGACCAATCTTCAAGGCAGACAAAATATAATTCTTTGTGTTCATCTGCTAGATCAATTACTTTCATCTCTTATCCTTCAATTAGATATTAGAGACGATCATTTTATAAATGATTGTCAATTTGATAACATTTTATTTTAAGAGCAACAATAATTTCAAGAGCTCTTATAATCTTCACGGCTTCAAAGATAAAGTTCTAGTACTTTATACATTCTCTTTGCGTTTTTTTAAGGTTTTTTGTTGATTCTTGAAAGCAGTAGGAAACGGTTTTTCAATCACCCAGCTTGATCAATCTTTTCTGGCCTTTTCCCTCACAACAAAGCCTGATGTGCTCACATATATCAAAAAACGTTTGTCTTCTTCAGCAAACTGAAATGCTGCATTCCCAAAGACTGTACTGACCAGAGGTAAGCGGTAACCATATTTGTAGAGATAGCGCCAGAATGGATGGTCTTCATCCTTGACAAGAGGGTAAATAGTTTTCTCTTTTTTTATTTCGTCTTCAGTATGAATATATCGGCCTCTCAAACGTGTCAATCGATAACGCGTATGGAATCCCAGAAAATTGAGCCAGTTGTCCCACTTTAGAATATCTCCTTCCAGCATCCACTGATCTCCTTTTAATAAGAATTCCTGTGAACTCGGAGAAGCATCCAGCAAAAATTGTCTCAAAGTTACCAGATTAGCATCGGGTTCATCGGAAGGCTGCGTGATGATTTCGGCTACGGGCTCTTCATATGTAAAAGCTTGATATGCACGGAAAAAAAATCCCATAAATAACACCATCCCAGATATTGCTACTGCCATCAAGATCAAAGTTAAGTTCCGCAGGCTGGCCAGTAACTTAGGAGATTTAGCTTCCTGTTTCTTCATAGTATGGATTAACCAGCGAATACGTCTGTATGTGAAAAATATGAAGAAGGAAAAACCCACCAGAATGCCAACAATGCCAACATATATAAAAAAATCGGGCTTAATTTGTAACATGGAAATTTAATTCCTCCAACATTATCTTTAGGGTTTTCGCTGCGATAGATAAATTATTGGTTTTTTTGTTTTTATCGAATATGATTATTCTTATTACAACATTTTTAAAGATAAATCAATAAAGCTAATCAGCCTGTAAGCATCTTATTTTCCGTGACGGGGACAGGTTTTTGGGATTGGCTGAAGCGACCTTGAAGATTTAGCCGTCGGATTTCGGCCTTCGAGGGAAGTCGACAAAGTCGACCTGCGAGTATGTTGGGTCAGGCCTTATCATAAGGAATGCCATAAAGGCTAGGAGTAGGAAGACATCTTTTCCCGATGGCAAGGCCTGACCCCGGTGAGTTACGCAGCAGCCGAGAAGGCCGAAAGGAGAAGGTGTTAAAAATCTGAAGGGAGCGAAGCCATTCCCAAAAACCTATCTTTAAGTATTCCGATATCACGGAAAAAAGATGCTTCTCATCAACCTTGATCTGGCGAGAAAGATTATTCTCTGGCGGCACACTGGTTTCAATGTCCATAGCAAAGTATTTAGCAAAGTATTTAGTTGACTTTCGGATGTTATCTCAATTTTTCTCTTTGATATAGCTCATAAAGATCGTCAGCGGGTTAAAATTGAAGAAAAAAGGGAGAAAATTCCAGCCTCCCCAAAAAGAAATTCCTCTCTATAAATGGATAGGAGATCTGACTAAGAAGATGGGGACAGGCCCCTTTTTTGTAATAAATAGGACATTCTCATCTAGCGTACCAAACATCAGAAAAAGGGGCCTGTCCCCTTTTTCTAAAAATTTCACCCTCGTTTATGATGAATAAGTTTTGAATATTGGATAGAAAATTGATGGTCGATAAAACGATAAGGGATTATTTCAAGGCAGAACTCAGAACACGTCGGGACCACTGGCGCAAATCATCCAGCAAAAGATAAATCTCTGGCAGTATGATCAGCGTGACCAGGGTAGAGAAGGCTAAACCACCGACTATAGCTCTAGCCATCGGAAAATACGGAGGGCCGTTTCCACCGATGGCGACAGTGGTGAAGCAAAGAGGAACGAGGCTAAGTATTGTTGTTCCAGCGGTCATCAAAATCGGGCG
>WVXO01000026.1 GCA_011773465.1 Candidatus Aminicenantota bacterium
TTGGATACAAAGATAAGGATTTCGGAATCAATTTGCGAAAAAATTTTTATCCTCTAAAAATGTTTCTCGGGAAAGAAGGGCTTGTAGGAAAATTCGGGAAATTTTCCGAGCTGCGTTTTAAACCTCCTCTCAAAGGGAGACCAGGCGCGATTGTCACCCTACACAGAAAACGCGGCACTTGCTCCTACTATGATTTTCAAAAGCCTGATCCCTCGCAGGATAAGCCTGGACCGAACAATTCGGAATGGCAGAAATACCTCGGCGATTACAGAATGCTCATGTGGGGAAGGATGGAAGGCAGGTTTGTGAAAGTTGCGAAAAAGGACGGTTATTTAACTTTGAACGGAACCCGGTGTCATGAATATCTGCCCGGATTATTCTTTCAATACAACGGAGAGGCCTTGGATTTCCGGGGCACAATCCCGACCTACAGGAATATAATGCTGATCAAAAAGAACTGACTTTTCTAAAAATTTGAAACCTCAGATTAAAAACAGAAAGTCATACAAAATCTCAGTATGAATAAAAGGTCATATTTTGGTCTCAAGAACGAAAATTCAACAATTAATAAACTAAGTCAATGATTTTATACGTTCTATAAAATTAATGACTGTTTTACCTATTGTCATGTTCGCCGGGGTGACCGCGTATACTTGATTGTAACAAATATTTTTTGTCGGCCTAATAATTTCGATTTCATGATTTTTGACTTCTCTGCTCACCGTATAATCCGGGACAATCGACAATCCATCGCCCCGTACGACCATAGCAATCACCTCTTCCAGTTCCTCGAAGTGATGATAGCTGGGTATGGTACGCGGTTGTTTTCTGAAGTTACTTTCAAACCATTTCCCGAAAACATAATCGCTTTCATCATATGTTATGAAGGGAATATTTTGATAAGAATTAACATCGGTGAAATCCGCCGCTTCAAAATGTCTTTGGGGAGATCCGATCAAAACGAGCTCTTCGTTGTAAACGGGATGAAAAATGAGCCGATGGGATAATTTCTTGTGATAGACAAAACCTAGTTGATAGTTGCCTTCTTCAATATCGCGGAATATATCTCTGGCGAGAGGATAAGTTAAATGGAGTCGAAGATGGCTAAATTCGGGAGCGCAGAGTAATGGAAAAAGAAAAAATCTTCCGAAACCGCTTACTGAACCGATGCAAATTGTTTCTCTGGTTTTGCCATCTGACCGGAATAGTTCAGAATGGAAAGCTGACAGCTCATTCAAGTAATGACGACAGATTTTCTCGAGTCTTCGAGCAGCATCGGTAGGTACAATTTTTCGTCCTTGGGGCTTGAATAGTCGAATATTCAGCTCACGCTCGAACATCTTAATACGATGACTCACTGCTGGCTGCGTGATGCACAGTTGTTCTGCCGCCCTGGCAATACCGCCGGTTTCTAAAACAGCAAGAAATGTATCAATATACCGTGTATCCAGTCTCATTTGATAGCAAAAAATATAAAAATAATTTATATAATTAACAAATAAATGTCAATTAATTTTATATATGAAATATGCTTAAATCTATTGTGTGAAAACATCAGGAACTTTATTTTGGGAGGAAAGATCATGAAAAATTTACTATTATGCAGTTTTATTATGTTAGTGGCTTCGAACCTCACAACAGGAATAGTCCAAAAAAGTAAGGAAAAGGAGAAGATTAAAAAAGCCATCATGGACCACTATCACGAGGGGCATGTCAAATCCGATCCAACGTTGTACGACCGGATTCTGCATGACGAGTGGAAATTCTTCTATTTAGACGATGAGGGAAAGCTTATCATGGTTGATAAGGAGACATATAAATCGTGGTATAAGCCAGATAAAGTGAATCCAGAGTTAAAATGGGAAACAAAGTTTTATTATATCGATGTATCGAAACATAATGCAGCGGTGAAAATTAGGATCAAGAATCAGAACTTCGGTTATATCGATCATTTCAACATGATGAAAATCAACGGAAAGTGGTGGATTGTCCATAAGATTTCACACAGGATGTAGGCATTTTTTAATTTGATAAGGATTTTCTTTTTTTGCCTGCCGCAAAATCCCAGACATTTTCCACGATTTTTGCCTGAAGAGGCCCCGGAGCGGGTGTCTCCCGACCAAAATGACAAACTCAACAGGAGACTAGCGCTGAGCAAAAAAGATTAGACAACCATCGTTGCCTATAAAAATCAGCATACCTCAATAAAGGATACACCTGCCTCTTTAAAAACGGCGTCCGGTTGATTTGCTTGTTAGCCTGCGATTTCCGTGGAAACAGAAGGTATAACATCCTTATAAACAGCCGGATGATCCATTGGTAGTTTCCGCCAAATACGATCCGCAAAAACAATTACTATTACAAATACATAGACCCTTAGTGCCAGCACGTTTGAGTCTAAGTTCTCAAACATAGCCGTTACAGTGTTGGCAGCAGCGTGGGCAATTCCAGCCGCAAGGATGCTTCCCTGGCTTCGGTTAAAAATCCAGCAAATGATAACGCTTGCAGGAATATTTATCAAGTAAGACATGAGCCAAAAGGACAAAGTATTAATAGATCGTCCTTCTGCCTGCCATAAAAACACATGCCATGGTACCCAGATAAAAGAAAGTAGCAGAGTAGCAATCAAAGGACTAACATGCATTTGAAGTCGGGATAGAGCAAAGCCGCGCCAGCCTACTTCTTCACCAGTTCCATTGAAAAAGCAAAACTGGTACAAGAACTTCAGTGCGGTCCAACCAATTAAAGAAATTCCCGATGCTGGGAGAGCGGAAAATGAATTAGACGCCCTGCCAAGTAATTGGCTAAAGGCAACAGAGATCAAACACAGAGAGGGCATCAGTATCAATGCCAAGAGAATCCACCAGACAATTTTACGTATTCGAACTAGTATCACTGGAAAATTTCTAATAATAGGGAAACGGGAATAGATCAGATTTATAATAAACGCAACTGGTATCACTGAAACGATAACTATACCAACCCACATTGGGGAAAGAGGTGCTTTGTTAATAAATACAAAGTGAGCAAGAAATATTATTATTGCGGCAATCCAAGCTGCGAAAAAAACAATCCACGCATTTCGATTGTTGCCTTCTGATTTTTTCTGTAGGCTGGCAATAATTGTGACGATGATCCCTGCTAAAGCAGGTCCGCAATCGCTAAAAATGCCAGAGGAACCAGGATAATTTTTCCCTGTCTCATAACTGCCTCATAAGAGAACCCAAATCCCCAGGTGATCAGAAACGTTAGGATAAAGAAGGAAATGAGCTGGTGATACTTTACCCAAATGATAAGTTTTTTCACGGGATATAATCCTTTAGATATATTTAATTATTAAATATCATCTCAATATGAAGATATCAACCGATATATCACGTTTCAAATGGCAGAGGTTGCCATAAGTAAGGAGATATGTTTCGTTTCAGCTAAATTCGGATTAAAATTCATATTTGCAACCTTTTTGAGCTAAATTGCGTACATATTATTGACAGTACGATAATATCGTATTATTGCCCACAGATATAAGAGGAGATTTAAATTGAAAGTTTTATCAGTCAACGAGCAAATCTTTCTAATAGCCATATGGAGGCTCAAAGACGAGGCTTATGGGGTCAGGATCAGGGATAAGATCATCGAGATGACAGAGAGGACATTTACTTTCGGCACTCTGTACAACACTCTGGATTACCTGGCAAAGAAAGGCTATGTGACTTCCCGGGCCGTGCAAATCCTAAATCAAGCGGGAGGGAATAAGAGAGTCTACTACACAATCACCAAAGCCGGCCTTGAAGCCCTGCGTGAGGCCAGGGAACTCCAGGAAGCCCTCTGGAAAGGTATTAAAAAATATGCATTCTGAAAAAAAGAAATGAGATCATCCAAATTCCCTTCTCCTCCTAGGCTGGCGGTTTGGCTCGTAAAGCGCCTTGAGCGGTATCAGATGAACCATGCCATCCTCGATGACCTGCATGAGGTTTTTATGAGGATATACAGGGAACGGGGCTTTACTGTCGCTTGCTTATGGTACTGGGGGCAGTGTCTAGATGCTGTTATCAAGGATGTACTTTTTAACTTAAGATGGAGGTTTATCATGTTTAAAAATTATCTTAAGATCGCCTTTAGAAGCATAAAAAGACAAAAAGTCTATTCTTTTATCAACATTGCCGGGTTCGCTATCGGCATGGCCTGCTGTCTCCTTGTTCTTCTCTACGTCCACCATGAATTGAGTTATGACAGGTATCATAAGGATGTCGAAAGAGTGTGTCGTGTCGGGCTAGATATCCGCACTCAGACATCAAACAGGGTCTTTGCCCTCGTTTCGCCCACTGTTGCTCCGGCTTTAAAGGCCGATTATCCTCAAGTTGAATACTCTGCCCGGGCCATACCGGTCGGCTCCCGATTAGTCAGGCGGAAAGACACATTATTTTACGAAGACCGTTTCCTGTATGCAGACCAGGAATTGTTTGATGTTTTGACTTTTCAGTTTATCCAGGGAAATCCCCAGGAAGCCCTAACCAGGCCGAATACGCTTGTTGTATCACAGAGAATTGCGGTTAAGTATTTCGGCAATGCCAATCCCCTGGGAGACACTCTGGAGATCAACCAAAGGGAATACGAGATAACAGGAGTGGTGACGGATTCTCCGGAGAATACGCATTTGAAGTATGATATGATCGCTTCTTTGGAGACGCTTAAGGACTGGGAGGAGATGTCCAACTGGTATTCAACCATGTTCTATACCTATCTAAAGCTAAAGCCTGGTGTGAATGTGGAAGACTTTTCCCAACAAATCAGCCGTCTTGCGGATAAATATGTCGGGAAACAACTGAAGAGCTGGGGATCCACTCATCATTATTTCCTGCAGCCGGTAGCCAATATACACCTCCATTCTCATCTCCGGTATGAGACCGAGCCCTCGAGAAATCCTGTCTATATAACAATTTTTTCCTTTGTTGGCCTTTTCATCCTCATCATTGCCTGTCTGAACTTCATGAATCTCTCCACAGCACGTGCAGCGAACAGGGCTAAGGAAGTCGGCTTGCGCAAGGTTGTTGGCGCTCAAAAGCTTCAGCTCGTCGGTCAGTTCTTAGGAGAATCACTACTGGTGGCGTTTCTTTCGTTGGGGCTAGCGATGGTCATTGTCAGGTTTGCGATTCCCCTCTTGAACGATTTGATCGGAATATCCTTGAGCTTTGATACACTTCTTAGCCCAATTGTTTTGCTTTTCCTCATAAGTGGAGCAGTTCTGGTGGGGATGGCTGCAGGACTTTATCCTGCATTCGTGCTGTCTGCTTTCAGGCCTGCTGTGACTCTTAAAGGAGTTCAGAGGGCGGGCTCTCACGGTTTAGCCTTACGGACGGTTCTTGTGGTCGTCCAGTTTGCTATTTCTGTTGTGCTTATTATCGGGACTCTGACCATGTACAAGCAGTTCAACTTCATGAAGAATCAGTATTTGGGATTTGAAAAAGAGCAGAAACTCGTTCTCCCTCTCCGAGGAAGAATCAACATCAGGGAGAATTTTGCATCCGTGAAAGACATGTTTTTCAAACATTCTTCTGTAAACGGAGTCACAGTTTCTTCCACTGTTCCAGGACGGGGAGTATCTAATTTTGGTATTGATTTGGTCGGAGAGGAGGATGATAAAAGTCAGTCGATGTTTCATATGTATTTTGATGATGATTTTATCCCTAATTATGGAATAGAAATCATAGCCGGACGTGCCTTCCGAAAAGAAATGAAGACAGACTTAATGGGAGCTTTTCTCATCAATAAGGCGGCAGTCAGAGCTTTTGGCTGGAGCCATCCTGAAGAGGCGATTGGAAAGCGACTGTTCACAGGGAACGGAGGCCGGGTGAATCCGATAATCGGTGTCACGAAGGATTTCCATTATCGTGGACTTCAGTCCGAGGTGGAGCCGCTGGTCATGGAATTTTTGCCCACGTCTTTCAGGTACTTCACCCTCTCGATAGATATCACTGACCTGAATGAGACCCTGGCCTTTGTCAAGTCTCAGTGGAAAGCTTTGTGGCCGGGTCATCCTTTCGAGCACTTTTTTCTGGATGCAGATTTCGATCGGCAATATCGTGCGGATGAGCAGATAGGGAATGTATTAGGAATCTTTACTTTCCTGGGATTATTCATTGCCTGCCTGGGATTATTGGGATTGGCTTCATTTACAGCCGAAAGCCGGACCAAAGAAATCGGAATCCGAAAGGTTCTCGGTGCCTCGGTTAGAGGAATTGTACTCATGTTTTCCAAGCAGTTCACAAAATGGATTCTGCTGGCGAACTGTTTTGCCTGGCCTGTCGCTTATTATTTCATGGATAAGTGGCTGAAGAACTTCGCCTACAGGACATCTATCGACCTCTGGATTTTTGTCCTGGCTGCCCTTGTGGCTCTCGTGTTCACTCTTATCACAGTCTCATTCCAGGCTATCAAAGCCGCCACAGCCAACCCGGTAGATTCGCTGCGGTATGAATGAGTATTTATAGCTGAAACTCAAATCAGGATTATAGAGCAGAATCCAATTCCCCTAAAGGCTCTGGCTTCCTGATTCCGAAAAAGATAGCAGAGCATTTTATTGCCTCATCAGATGAAGAGGAAACCCAGAATTACTTAGCAATTCTCGATAAGACTAACGGGGAAAACCAGTGGAATAGTTGTGGGATCAATCAAAAAGCTGTATCTAAAGAAAGCGTAACTCCTAGTAATTTAATGGGTTAGATAATGCATAGGAAGAACGGCAGAGTATTTAATCATTATGCGTCAATAGATCGTTGGATTTCTCATCCACTATCTTGTTGAACTTTACATGTTAGGATTTAAACTGTAGGATAATTCAGTCATGAACAATAAAAAGGTGATCATCATAGGTGCCGGGATCTCTGGCTTATGCGCAGGCAGTTATCTTCAGATGAATGGCTATAACACTGAGATCTTTGAACTGCACAATCGTCCCGGCGGATTATGTACTGCCTGGGAAAGAAAAGGCTATACGTTTGACCTATGCATTCACTGGCTTGTCGGTTCTTCTCCTTCGGATAATTTTTATGGCCTATGGAACGAACTCATTGAGATGGAAAAATTAGATTTCGTGGATCATGAAATATTTTTCCAGGTTGAGGATAAAGAAGGGCGTAAACTCCGAATGTTTACAGACGTGGACAAATTAGAAGAAGAGATGAAGAACGTTGCACCTGAAGACAAAGATATCATCGAAGACTTTATCGGAGGGGTCAGGAAATTTCTTCCTTTTAACATGCCGCTAGATAAAGCACGCGAAGTGATGAATCCTTTAGATGGCCTGAAAATGATGTTTAAAATGTTCCCTTATTTTGGGGCTTTTAAGAAATGGGGAGATATGTCTGCCAACGAGTTAGCCAACAGATGCAAAAATCCATTGCTCAAAAGAGCCATCCTGGAAATATTTTTGCCAGAAACTACCGTATTTTTTCTCTTTTATACACTTGTAACTATGCATAAAAAGTCGGCCGGATATCCAATAGGCGGCTCGCTTAATTTCGCTCGATTGATTGAAAAGAAATATATAAGTCTTGGGGGGAAAGTCAATTATAACTCAAGGGTAGAAAGGGTCATAGAGGAGGGCGACTGGGCCAGAGGGATAAGACTAGAGAACGGTGACACGCATCTGGCAGACATCATCATTTCCGCAGCTGATGGATACAGCACAATTTTCAAGATGCTGGATGGAAAATATGTTGATGAAAAACTGCGTGAGTATTACAGCGGACAGAGCGAAAAGCTTAAGGTTTTCCCGTCTCTTGTCTTCGTCGCACTCGGAGTTGCCGGAAAGTTTGATGATGAACCTCAAACTCTAATTTTTCCTCTAAAAAAACCCATTGTGGTGGATGAGAGCGTAAATTATGAATATCTTACTGTCAGGATTTTTAACTTTGATCCAACACTTGCGCCTGAGGGAAAAACCAGTATAACCGTGAATCTCGGTACCTATAACTATGAATATTGGGTGGAGCTGAGAAAAAACGATAAAGAAAAATACAGAAAGGAAAAAGAAAGAATAGCAAACGAGGTTATTGAAGCTCTGGAGGAGCGACTTGGGAATATTAAATCAAATATTGAGGTAACGGATGTTTCCACCCCCGCATCTTTAATAAGATTTACTAACAACTGGAAGGGCAGTTTTGAGGGCTGGCATCCCAGGCGAGGGACGATGATGATTAGAATAAATAAAACTCTGCCCGGCTTGAGCAATTTCTACATGATTGGGCAATGGGTGGAACCAGGAGGAGGGCTTCCTCCGGCCATAATGTCCGGAAGGAGTGTGGCTCAGATTATTTGTAAAAAGGATGGGAAGAAATTCACAATTTTATCTTCTTGAATCTTTTCTCGCTCATTGTTACTCTTGAATCCAACTTAGAATAAGAAAGAATCAATAATCAAAAAAAGGACTCAGACATGATGATTAATTCAAAAAGCTTCAGGTATTTTTTTCTTGCTTTTGTTTTGGTAACTGTCTCCACTTTTTCTACTGCTCAGAATTTCGAAAAGGTTAAGATCGAAACGATTAAAATAGCTGATGGAATTTATATGCTTATAGGTTCGGGGGGAAACATCGGTGTCTCTGCAGGTGAGGATGGAATCTTATTGGTTGACACCCAGTTTTCCGAGCTAATGGAGAAGATCAAATCAGCGATTGCTGAAATCAGCAAAGGTCCGATTCGGATCGTGCTTAACACCAACTGGCATTATGACCATGCTTATGGGAACGAGCCTCTCGGGAAATCGGGGGCTTTGATCATGGCGCACGAGAATTCAAGGATGCGTATGACAAGCGAGCAACGCTACCCGGATTTTAATATGAATATGCCCGCGTTTCCAAAAAAAGCTCTCCCTGTAGTGACCTTCAAGGATTCTTTGACCTTGCACTTCAACGGCGAGGAGATCAAGGTAATTCATATTGAAAATGCACATTCTGATGCGGACATCGTCATTCACTTCCCTAAGGCAAACGTTATACACACTGGGGATTTATATTTTTCTATTTTATATCCTTATATAGATGTTTCTCATGGAGGCTCCATCGACGGCATGATTGCGGCTGCAGAGAGGACAATGGGAATGATCGATGAAAATACAAAAATAATTCCAGGCCATGGTCCTTTATCAAACCTTGAGGAGTTGAAGAAGTATCGAGACATGCTGGTAACAGTGAGAGACAGGATCAAAAGTCAGATAAAAGAAGGAAAGACGTTTGAAGAAATTCTTGCTTCTAAACCCACTGCAGATTTTGATAAAGCTAAGGCACAGGCAATTCCCCCCGAGATGTTTGTGAAAATCATCTACAATGATCTAGCTAAGAAATAACAACGAGGATGTTAGCCAAGGTCTCAGGCTGTCCGGAAATCCCTCATTCTTTGACAGTACACCGGCTTTGGCTTGATGAGCAAGAGAACGGAAAGAAGATTTCCGGAATCCTGATTTGAGTTTCAGCTATAAATACTCATTCATACCGCAGGGAATCGACCGGATTGGCTATGGCAGCCTTGATAGATTGATAGCTGACCGTCAGCAGTGCGAGAACCAAAGTAAGTGTTACAGAAAAAATAAAAATATCTAATCCAAACTTAGATCGATAAGGAAAATTTTCAAGCCACCTATTCATGAAATAATATGCAATAGGCCAGGCGAAGATATTTGCGATCAATACATATTTTATGAATTCTTTCATTAGTAATAAAATAATGCTAGACATTGAAGCACCAAAGACTTTTCTTATGCCAATCTCTTTTGTGCGCTGTTCTGCCATGAAAGAAGCTAAACCGAACAAGCCAAGACAGGCAATGAATACGGCTAGTACTGTAAAATTGTTTATGAGCTTCCCTGTTCTTTCTATGTTTCTATAAGTTCTGTCGACAGCCTCCTCGAGAAAGTTGAATTCAAAGGGGAACATCGGAATTATCCTTTTCCAGGTTTTTTCTATAAATGCAAGGGATGAAGAGATATTTTCAGAGGGGATTCGGATCAACACGGATTGTAGGTATGTCAGCTTGGATAATGATGCGTCCTAAGTTAATCAGATTAAAAGAAAATTCTTATAGCTTATAGATTTTGTGCATGCCAGCTTGGACATGGTGCGGACCAGGACACTTATCTTTGACTGGGTACTTTGCTGCTCAAGCTCTATAGGCGTATTGCTTGCCTAAGGATCGCACCGCCAGGCCATGATCACCCAGCAGAGCACCCAGTATTCCCTAGCAAATACGTAAGCAGCTAGAGCTTTAGCCCCCAATGAATCTTAGACGAAATGCCAGAAATCCCGTTCGTTTAGATAGAGAACGCCTTAAAAAAAGGTTACAGCAGCAGTGTCTTATTAGCTACAGTGTTACTGTTTTTTAGTGCCTTGGTCTCGGTGGGATGATAATATCAGGATCGTCGGTCCAGATGTGCCCTCCATTTTTTTCCTTAACAGCAACAAAAAATTCATAGCGGCCATATGGAGCATCATCTCGGATATTGGCCTCTTTTTCATGATTTGGACCTGATCCGAAACGTACGTTATATGCAGGTGTAGTCGGATGGAAATGGATTGCAAAATCAGACCCGTCTTCACATATGAATTTAATGGTATCCTCACGGTACGCAATAAGTCGCCGAGGTTCGCAAATTACTTGATGTGCTTGATCTTCTTCTCCCAACCTAATTCTAATGGTGCGAATTGTAGATTCTATAGACATGTTCCCTCCTTTCCCTTCCTTTATCCCCAGATGGACTGGCAATAAAGGTCGGCTAATTTATTAAATTTCAAACGGTTGCCTATATTTGGCTTTATCATTTGTTTATTTTTGGTGGATCAAACACACCAGATCCCCCTTTTTTAATCAATTGTTGGTAACGAGGGTCTTCACGGAGTTTAGAAAGATCAGGGTCTCTACGAACTTTTTCCATAGAACCACCACGTTCAATATATTCTTGCAGGGCTTGAATTGCCTGGTCGCGTTGATTGGCGAATTCAAAGACCAAGATGGAATTAAAGAGTACCCTTACATTACTTGGAGTTAGTTTTCGAGCCTCAGAGATTTCAGCCAGCGCTTTTCCATGGTCTTCTAATATTGCGTAATAGCGGGCTAATTTTCCACGAAGCTCGCTATCTCTTGGGTTAATTGCTAGGAGTTCTTTAGCTAGTTGAATAGCACGTTGATAGGCCTCAGGGGCCTTTTCTGAATATTCTGGTATGTAACGGTAAGCATCAGCCAGATTCCCCCAAATTGTGTAATCTTTCTTTCCCAGATCTATCGCCTTTTCATACATATCCATAGCGTCAGTATACCTGCTTTGAAAAAAGTATAATGTACCCAAATTTGAACAGGCCTCTGGACTGGGGTTGATGGCTATGGATTTTTTGAACATAGCTATGGCCTCGTCAAGACGACCCATATACAGATAGCTTGCCCCCAAATTATTATAACCAAGAGCATTTTCAGGGTTATCAGGAGTTAATTCCGTGACGTGGCGGAACATTTCTTCCGCCTCTTCATAGCGGGCATGTTTGAGATAAAATACTCCCAAATGACTGTACCCCGACCAATAATCTGGCTTCAATTCAATTGCTCTTTTATATGTATCTTCTGCTTCTTCTGGTCTTCCGAGCTCTTGGTAAGTTAAAGCCAATTCTCGGTGGGCATCAGAGCTTACAGGATCAAGCAGTAATGCTTGCTTAAATTCTTTAATGGCGTCTTCATATTTACCGGTATCTCTATAAATCATTCCGAGCGTAACACGAACAGGCGCCAGGCTTTCACTAAACTGAATTGCACGCTCAGAGTATGATTGAGCAATTTTAATCAACTCTGGGTTTTTCGTTAGTTTCCACTTAAGCCAATAGGCTTCCCCCAATCCTGCGTAGGCCAAGGCGTAAGAAGAATCTTTCTCAATCGCCTGATTAAACAAGCTAATTGCATTGGCGAGGCTTTCTTCATCATTGTATCGTAGCACGTAACTACGGCCAAGCAGGTAGAATTCGTAGGCGTCCGGTACAGTTGTGCCTCCTGCCGTCAATACATGACGAGTTTGCGGTTTTAGTTCTACGTCCAGCATCTCTACCAATCTGAAGACAACATCATCCTGCAAAGTGGAAATATTTGTGATGGGAACTTTGATATCACGGGATCTAAGTATACGTAAAGTTTTTGTATCAATAAGGTTCAACGTCAATAGAACTTCATCGCCGACGTGTTGCCAGCTTTCTGTTACAACTAGAGTGACCCCAAGAGTTCGCCTGGCTCTGCTGGGGCTAGTAATTCTATTTTCACGCACCTCACTAGCAGCCACGACCCATAGCGACTCTTGAAAGCGTTCCAATTGAGTGAGCTTGCTGGTCAGAATTTCTACTAGACCTTCACAAATAGCCTGGTCTTCTGACTCGCCGCTAACAATAGTGAAGGGGAGCACAGCCAGGCCCATCTCTTCAGGCATGGGTCTAAAACCCAACCACTTCATAACGGCCTGTCGAACAGAGGGAAGTAAAAATAACAATGACAGCACTAGAATCACTCCAGAAAGAGGGATAGCAATCTTGCGTAGAGGCCGTTGGAAAGGACGCGGCCGGGCAAGCGTTACAGTAGAGACAATGGCCTCTCCTGCAGTCATATCTCGGTCTAAACGCTTCAGGTCTGCAATCAGATCAGCGGCGGTCTGATACCGCTCGGTAGGATCCTTCTCCAGGCACTTGTTCACGATTGCCTCAAGCTCCAGAGGAACGCCGCTGCGTAAGCTCGTAATTGGCTCAGGACCTTTATTAAGGATGGAATGCAAAATCACCTGTTCGTGCTCCCCTTTGAACGGAGTTTGCCCGGTAAGCATCTCGTACAACACAACTCCCAGCGACCAGATATCTGTCCTGTGATCCAGAGGTTTTCCGCCAGCCTGTTCTGGAGACATGTAGGTTACTGTCCCCATAAAAGTGGCTGGCCTGGTGATCTCTGTTCCCCAAGCTAATTTGGCTATGCCAAAATCCATTATCTTGGCCTGGCCTTTGTCTGTTACCATTATATTGGAGCTTTTGATATCACGATGAAAGACACCTTTCTCGTGAGCTTCCTGCAGTCCCTGAGCAACCTGCATGCCTATATCCAGGACTTCTTCCAGTCTCAGAGGAGCTGATCTGACCTTGTTATTCAAACTTTGACCTTTGATATAAGCCATGGCGATGAAAGTCTTTCCTTTGACTTCATCAATTTCATAGATTGTACAGATGTTGGGGTGATCCAGAGCGGCTGCAGCCTGTGCCTCACGCACAAAACGCGTTTTTTCCTCGGTTACTTCCATAGCCTGCTTTCTTATGAACTTTAAGGTGACAGTGCGTTTAAGTTTGGTATCTTCAGCTTTATAGACCGTGCCCATGCCGCCTTCGCCGATTTTTTCAATTATTCTGTAGTGGGAGATAGTTTGGCCAATCATTCTTTTTGATCTTTGGGTCCCTTACTCAACCCGATTAATTTAATTTTAGCTGTTTTCTTTTATGTGGATAAGCATAATATATAATAGTTTTCCTGTCAAAGCAAAAATTAGACGTGTTGATCGATTGCAAACGCAAGAACGATCCTGGGTAAAAGGACAGGAACGGACAATAATTTTTGTATCGCCTGTTTATCCTTTATTTTATATCCAATACAATCAAGGATTACCACATCTACTTTTTCTTGAGAAAAATTTAGGGCTATTTCTTTCCAGCTTTTCCCCTTAGCATACGGCACCTTCGCTTCAAGTTCCTTTACCTTTTTTTCGAATTCTTTTTTTTCCCACATAGCGTTAAGTTACGCTTTTTTATCGCTTGGCTCGTTTTCTTATTTGGCCACTTTCGTTCCTGACTCCAATCTTAGTGTTCTTAGTAGCCTCTATTGACCTGCCCCCCTAATCTTAGTCCAGGTGCTATGTTAGAATTTAACCTGGAGGAAAGGAGA
>WVXO01000035.1:0-4085 GCA_011773465.1 Candidatus Aminicenantota bacterium
CCTTCATCGAAGACCCTAAGGCCATCGATAAGATCATCGGCCATCTCAAGCTCAGCTTCCAGGCTGAACGACCACCTCCCTCTCAACTCATTCAGCAGGAACTCCTGGTGGGAACTGAGCAATGGAGTGAGTATTTCTGATAGCCGCTGTAGTTGCTTTTTGGCGATTCAAGGGTGGAGTCTATCTGTAAAGCTGCGTGCCTGATAGTCTCTGTTGTTTTGTTTCTCTTTTTTAGCTGTTGACTTTGACGCTTTGGGTGTGATACTCTCGCTTCGGGTTGTCAGCGGGTGGAAATTGTGAAAAATCGGACGATATTTGATGTCCCCCCCAAAACCAAATTCTTATATTTTTGCTGCTATAGTCATCAAGCTAGCCAGTTTTTATCAAATCGACCCGATATTGGGAATGGCCTTTGGACTTGTACTTTTTTGGGCATCCTATGGAATTATGAAAAATTCTTTGAATATATTCCTCCAAGCAGCTCCCAAAGGAATCGATTTGGAAAGAATCAAGAAAGAAGCGGACGCGTTACCAGATGTAAAGGAAATGCATCATATCCATGCCTGGACTCTCACTTCAGGGAAAAACATATTTTCTGCTCATGTTTTAGTGGATAATATTGAGAAATCGAATCGAATCATAAAACAGATAAACGAAATCTTGAAGGGAAAATACAAGTTCTTTTTCACCACTCTCCAGGTGGAGGAAGAATATGTCGGAGAAGAGCCAAAGAGAATAGATTTTCTGAGATGAGGCTATGGGATTTACGAGGCAAAAAAGGCTATGAAACAAATTTTAAACTTCGAAATTCCATATGAAAGGAGGTGAGTTAGGTGCAGAAAGATTTTAAGATCCTAGGCGTCTTTTTTCTCGTAGTTATTCTAGTTGTTGCTTTTGGAACAATTGGCTATTCCCAGCACGAACACGAAAAGGCAGAGCAAGAAAAGAAGGAACATAAAGAAATGATGGGTCACATGGACAAGATGATGGGTCAATGCAAGCAGATGATGGAGCATATGGATAAGATGATGATGCAAAAGTGCGAAGGGGCTAAGGGCATGATGAACATGAGTAAGATGATGATGGGAATGCAGGATATGTCCCAGAAGATGAAGAACATGATAGGAAACATGGATTCGATGATGCAGAATGAAGAAATGATGAAGGAAGAAGGCATGAAAAAGCATATGGAGCAGATGATGGAGCACATGAAGAAAATGACAGAAAACATGCAGAAAGCTATGGAAAATATGCAGGGAATGTCAAAAAGAATGGAAGAGATGCAGAAGAAGAAAGAAGAGAAATAGACTAACCTTGAAGGGCCAGTGCATAGTTTAGCACTGGCCCTTGCCTTTTCGACAAAGTTATTTCATTTTAATCTTCTGGCCAATTAAGTCAGGAGAGAAAATTAAGGGAGATATCCGCAGTGACTAGCTCCCAAGATTGATCAATGCTGGGGACGAAGAACACCATTTTCACCTTCATGAACGTGATTTCTGGCTGGTTTGTGATGATGGAGAGTCTCTTTTCTTTTCTTTAAATAGTCACCTTTTTTGTTCCTGGGGAGGTGCTTTCATTTGCTATGGCCAAGTGAAAAGTATAGTTTTGACTGAAATTTCTCAATTTCTTCTGGTTTCCCTGCGCGAACAAAATATTTTAAGAATTTTTTAGTTGACATACCATAGGGGGGTATGGGATATTAATACAATAGTTTGATAACTTGATAGAATTTTAGCTCGAGGAGGAAACTGAAATGAAGTTTGGTTGTCATATGCAAATAATGAGTGGTCACCACAGAATGCACTCTATGCACGATGAGAATAAGGAGGGGTTCATGGCAAAAAAATTGAAGAAAGCGTTAGAAACATATCTAAAGAAAAGTGATTGATATGCATTTCTCTAAGGGAAATATAGAAGAATTTGATGTAATTATCGTAGGAGCCAGTTTTGCAGGCTTATCCGTTGCTTCTGGATTAAAAGGTAATATTCTCTTGATAGATAGATGCAATATAGGAGATTGCCAAATTTCTGCTTGTGGTGCTCCGGTTGATGTTGTAAAAGAAATAGGATGCGAAGATTCAGTCCTTCAAGCTTCCAATATTTTTTCATTTCATGTGAATAAAAAAAAGATAGACTTTTGTCTGGAAAGGCCATATTGTACTTTTGATTTTAGAAAATTCTGCCAGATATTCGCCTCGAAAACAAATGCTATCTTTACAAAAGCTAATGTTGCAAGAGTTGAAAAATATGATAAATTTATAGTTCACACAAAAGATAGAAAATTTAATTCAAAAATTTTAGTTGATGCCTCCGGGTGGGAAGCCTCGGCAGTAAATAGTTTAAAGACTGATTACGTCCATTCTGACATGCTGAGTTTCGGAATAGAGACAGAAGCTCCATACATGGCTACAGCTTTTCATTTCTTTTATGAACCTGATTTCTTAAAGGATGGGATAAGTTGGATTTTTCCCTGTGGAGAATTTTCAAGGTTCGGAGTTGCTAGCTACACAGGTAGAAGAAAACTAAAAGAGAAATTAGATTCTTTTCTAGAAAGATATAATCTTAGATGTGGAAAGATCCACGGAGGATCTTTCTGTTACAGTTTTAAGGAACCCGTTGTTGAAGACATATTTGTCGTGGGTTGTGCTCAAGGTCAAACATTACCCCTTACTGGCGAAGGTATCAGAAGGAGTATTTTTTATGGAGTGAGGTTAAGTGCCATTATCCAAAGGATATTAACCAATGAAATTTCGTTTGAAAAAGGCGTCAGTGAATACACCAGGCTCGCTTTGAATTGTTCGAGAGAATATAATTTCTTGTTTAAATTTCAAGAAAGATTCTTAAAAATGTCAAAGAATAGATTGGAAATTCTGGCGAGGATCCTTTCCAATAGATTAATTTTTAGGATTTTAGAAAGAAAATACCGTTCTATATAAGAAATCAAGGTAAATTCAGATAAAATAGAAATATTATGAATGAAGGAAGAACAAATCGTCGATTTTTATGCTTTTGATAATTTCGTTAAATGCTATAGCCATTTCTAATAATGAAGATTGTGAGAAGAGAAAGTGTATTAAAAATATAGAAGAAGTTTTAAATGCAACGTATGTTTTAATAGATCCGGGTCATGGCGGAACTCAACCCGGAGCGCCCGCAGCAGATGGAGAAACGTGGGACAGATTAAAGTTAGAGTAAGCCTTTTCTCATTATTGCTCGTCATTACCCAGTATTTCCCATTATTACTCGTTATTTCGCATTATTTGTGTCTACAAGTGGGCACAATTTGGGCACACTCTGTCCATACAAAAAGAATTTGTGCAATTAGCAGACGCAAGGGACTTAAAATCCTTCGTAGGTTGTACCTAGGTGCTGGTTCGAGTCCGGCCCTCGGCACCATTTTTCGTTAAATATATTCCCGGGAGGATGTTTGACAACTATGGTTGACTGCACATCTTCCCCAATGTCAGCTTCTGTTGACATTTTTAGCAAGAGAGGCTGGCTCGTAGCTTACCCATTCCAGGCAGTATTGGATCTGAGAGGTATGCTTCTATAGGGCTCATCGGTCTTCCACTTGTCGAGAAAATCCTCACCTGGCGCCACACAGGATTCAACGTGCACAGCCAGGTCAGAGCTCAAACCAAGAGAGAGGCAGAGAGAGTCGGCAAATACATGATCCGGCCTCTGCTTTCTTTGAAGCGGCTCTTCTTTGATGAGACAGAGGGAAAGGTTCGCTATCAGTATTCGAGGCAAGGCTCACAGGAGGAACGGATGGATTATCTGGAGTTTATCGCCAGAGTCACCTCTCATATTCCGGACAAGGGTCAGTGATGGTCCGTTACTATGGTCTTTATTCTAATGCCCACAGAGGCAAGATGCGCAATGCCGGAGGCTCGCCCTCCCATCCTCCGATCATAGAAAGGGAATATCATGTCCCTTCCAGAGGCTGGGCCGAGATGATCCGCAAAGTTTATGAGATAGACCATCTGTTGTGTCCTCGATGCGGAGGACAGATGCGTATCATCGCCTTCATCGAAGACCCTAAGGCCATCGATAAGATCATCGGCCATCTCAAGCTCAGCTTCCAG
>WVXO01000035.1:4196-4457 GCA_011773465.1 Candidatus Aminicenantota bacterium
TATCTGGAAAGCTGAGTGCTTGATAGTCTCTGTTGTTTTGTTTCTCTTTTTTAGCTGTTGACCTTGACGCTTTGGGTGTGATACTCTCGCTTCGGGATGTCAGCAGGTGGAAATTGGGAAAAATTATGAGAGATTTGTCACAAGCTCAAAAAGGAAATTCTTATAATTTTCTCAGTGTCTTGATGAAAATCGGCAAAAGGAGTGCCCCAGCAAAGCTGACATATCCGTAAAATTATTGGAGAGACATTATGGAAACATCAA
>WVXO01000025.1:0-440 GCA_011773465.1 Candidatus Aminicenantota bacterium
TTAAAAAGAAAACGCTTTTCCTTGTCGAAATATCTCATCTCTTGTGCATTTATAAGAACAGGGTATTCTTCGGAAAAGAGGCCGATGCGGTTTTTTTCTCCTTTTTTTGAATTCAGAACGACCTTGACTCCCTTTTTTACCTCTAAGTTATTGTTATCAAGGGAAATGGATATCTCCTCGGCAAGAACCTCGCTGTCTGAAGAAGCTACGCGCGCTTCATATGGACCTTTTCCCTTCACTCTGAGAACATCTGTTTTGCCTTTTATGATCAGCGAGTCTCCTTCAATAAGCCTCCTCTCTTCTGAGTCTTCTTCTTGATCGATCATACTCGCCTTTTTTAATGCCTCAAATTCCCTAAGCTCTCCTTCTTGATCGAATAAAAATTTTACAGATTCTGCCAAAATATGGGTATAACTTCCTGAAGAAGATACAAATTTAAG
>WVXO01000025.1:466-762 GCA_011773465.1 Candidatus Aminicenantota bacterium
CGGCCTGAACCTTCTGAAGGTCGGGGAAGGCTCTGAGTTCTATCTCTTCTGCTTCGACCTCGCGCATGGCACTTTGAGAAAAAGGTGAAGGTTGCCTCGATGAATAACCTTTTTTTTCTCTCTCTTCTCTAATAAAAGCTTTGGCTTTACCTTTTAGAACCAGAGCTCTTAGATTGTTTTCATCCGCTGACAAATCAAACCTTAAATTCGAAGCTGTGGCGCGGCTCTCTCCATGAAAAAGGCGCACTCCTCCATCCATCATACCTTGTCTGGTTTTTCGGCTGTATTCCAACCTT
>WVXO01000025.1:834-52692 GCA_011773465.1 Candidatus Aminicenantota bacterium
GCAGTCCCGCTGAAGCCTTCTGAGGAAAAACTGACTCCCTTTTCGGTGCTGAAAAGTTCCTTTTTGTTGTCATAATGCAAAGAAACTGATTCAATCACCAAATCCTCGTATTTAACTTTTCCCTGGCCCGATAATTGGAAATGATTCCAGTCTTTATCATAGATAACTTCATTGCCGTAGATAAAAACGTCTTTGCCTTCTCTTTTTTTCAGAAAAATAATTTCTACATTCCCCTCTGCGTGATAATTCTTATCCTCACCGACGTAATGCTTATCTGCCTTGAACCGAACGCTTTCCTCTCCTCCTTTGATTTCGAAATGGACAACCTTATCTTTCTTCTCTATTTTCTGCTGAGTTAGATCATCCGTTTTCAAGGGGACCTGAGGCTTTCTAAGCGAGCGACTCATAAAATATCTCACCATTATGGCCAGAAGTATTACAAGTAGAATTATTATCCCGGCTCTCATGATCTTTGGGATACTCATGTTTTTTCTTTCAAACCTTTCCCTTATGTTCTTATGTCTTCAAGAGAAAGACTGAGCTTTTCTTCCCCCATGTACTCGGAAAATTGAAGAGAATAAGCCAAATCGATTTTATCGCCTTTCTGGACGCTNNTTTCTGCCTTACCAGAAGCTTGGCGTGCTTGCCCTGAATTTTAACGGGTTCTTTCACGACTTCTGCTTTTTCAGTCAGAAAAATTGGTTTAGGATTCCCAACTCCAAAAGGAGAAAGGAGAGAAAAATTCTCGATAAAACTAGAGCTTATATCAGAAAAATCTATCTTCGAGTCTATGTATATTTTTCTTTTTAAATGCTCATCGGTTATTCTCGAGTCGACATAGGAATTTGCCGTCTTTTTAAAAAGCGTCACATTTTCTTGAGCAAGCACACAACCGACGGCCGTTGAATGTCCTCCATAATTCAGGAACAGGTCTTTACATTCATCCAAACACGCGATAAGGGGAAATTCATCGATGCTTCTCCCTGAGCCATATGCTTTTCCATCTTCATAGGCAAATATCAAAACGGGCCGATGTAGGAAATCTTTAAGCTTTGAGGCCACAATACCGATTACTCCACGGTGCCATTCCTCGCAGCCCAGAATCAGAAATTTGTAGCGTTTATCAAGAGTTCTTTTCCTGATTTTCCTCAAGGCCTGTTCATAAATTTTCTCTTGTGTTTTCTGCCTTTTGGAATTCAGTTTATCAAGATGGCCTACGAGTTCAAGCGACTCTGGAAGAGAATTCGTAAAAAATAGCTTAACAGCTAAATCAGTCATCCCCATTCTTCCAGCAGCGTTAATCCTCGGCCCGATCCTGAATCCGACATCTCCGGCAGAGACTCTTTTTCCACTCAAACCGCAGAATTCCATCAGACTTAATAATCCAGTGCTGGCAACGTTTTCCAGCTCTTTTAGTCCGAACTTAACAAAAAGCCTGTTTTCACCTTTCAATTCTGCAACATCGGCTATTGTCCCAATTGAGACAAGCTTCATATAGCCCTGCAGAGAAGAAGACTTCCCCTCCCTATCAAAAAGTGCCTGGATCAGCTTGAAGACAACCCCAATTCCGGCTAAGCTCCTATCAGGATATCCGGAGTCCATAAGCATAGGATTGAGGATTGCCTTGGCTTCGGGAAGGGTATCTCCAGGCAGATGATGGTCAGTTATGATGATATCAACTCCTGTCTCTCTCGCACTTTTCGCAAATCGCGTCGCTTTTATCCCGCAATCTACACTGACCACTAAGCTCGCTTTTCTCTCAAGGACAATTTCAATATACTCCTCCTTAATCCCGTATCCTTCCTTCAATCTATCTGGGATGAAGTAATCGACCTCTGCCCCTAAAGACTCCAGGGCTTTGGAGAGGATAACGACTGAAAGAATGCCGTCCACATCATAATCGCCAAAAATCAATATTTTCTCCCTGCTGGAAATCGCTTGGCTGATTCTCTCTACTGCCTCCTTCATGTCTCTCATCAAATAAGGATCATGAAGGCCTTCCAAAGTCCCGAAAAGAAATTTACTAGCAGCTTCTGCATCGCATAAATTCCGGTTGACCAATATCTGAGCAATTTCTAAAGGAATGCCAAGCTCAGCAGTAAGAGTCTTCGCTTCCTCTCGCCATGGTTTCAAGATCCAAATAGTTTCGATCATAGGCTCTTAAATTTAACATAAAAAAAGGGGACAGGCTACTTTTTTATCAGGAGAAAATGGGGCCAGGCCCCATTTTCTCTCAATTGACTTTAAAAAACTCGAAAAATATAATAATCGTGCTGTGATCGGAAACCTAAAAGAAAAACTAGCCGAAACGCGAAATGCGTTTAAAGAAAGGTTCGAAGAGCTTCTTCGGAGTGAAAAAGACAGAGAAGAAATTCTTGATAGACTTGCCGAATCCATGGTTCTGGCTGATATAGGAATCTCTTCTACTGAAAGAATTATTCATTCTATCAGAGAAAAGAGCAAAAAAAGCGACTCTTTCGAAACAATTAAAAAAATATTGGAGGAGGAGATTATAAACACTCTCTCTCAATTCCCCTCTGCTTTCAACCTTGATCATTCTCATTCTGTTATCATGATGGTCGGAGTAAACGGTGGGGGAAAGACAACGTCCCTGGCTAAGCTAGCTTATCACTTCACCAAGGAGGGAAAGAATGTATTGATGGTGGCGGCTGATACATTCAGGGCAGCAGCCCAGGAACAGCTGGCATTATGGGGAAAGAAATTAAATATTCCTATTATAAAAGGCCAGTACGGAGCTGACCCTGCTTCTGTCGTTTACGATTCCATTCAATCTTTAAAGGCCCGTTCCTTACAGCTTCTTCTTGTAGATACTGCTGGAAGAATACATACCAACACCAACCTAATGAAGGAGTTGGAAAAGATTAAACGGATCATCTCAAGAGAAATCGAAGGAGCTCCCCATGAGATATTGCTCGTTCTGGATGCCAGTATTGGCCAAAATGCTCTGATTCAAGCCAAAGAATTTCTCAAGTTTTCGGGCTTAACTGGCATTTTCCTCACCAAGCTGGATGGAACTGCCAAAGGAGGAAGTGTTATAAGCATAGTAGACGAACTGAAACTCCCGATCAAGTTCATCGGTATCGGGGAAAATGAAAAGGACATGCTTTACTTCTCTCCCCGGGATTTTGCGAGAGCCCTTCTTTCATGAAAAACCTTAAAGATATTTACTACCTCCAGATGGCCTATGCCTTAGCTGAAAAAGCTAAAGGATGGGCAAGCCCAAATCCCTACGTGGGCACAGTGATCGTACGCAAAGATGTGATCGTGGGTTATGGTTATCATGTAAAGCCTGGCCAGCCCCATGCTGAAGCTGTAGCTCTTCAGAGAGCAGGCTCTCTTTCCCTAAACAGCACTGCTTATATCACTCTTGAACCCTGTGTTCACTGGGGAAAAACACCTCCTTGTACAGAAGCGATACTTCGGGCGCGCTTGAAAAGAGTGATTATCTCCGCTCTCGATCCAAATCCCCTTGTTTTCAAAAAGGGAATTAAAAAAATAAAGCAGGCTGGAATAGAAGTCTCTGCGGGTCTTCTCGAGGAGAAAAACAGACGACTGAATGAAGCTTACTTAAAATACATCACAAAAAAAATCCCTTTTGTCACTGCTAAAGCTGCCATCAGTGTCGATGGGAAAATAGCAACCAGAAAATTTTCGTCCCGATGGATCTCTTCTCCGCAGACAAGAAAATATTTTCATCTCTTAAGAGGAGAGTACGATGCGCTTCTGGTTGGGATTAACACTCTTGTCAAGGACGATCCTCTGCTTACTGTGCGTCATCCTAACTGGAAGGGAAAACATATCATGCGTGTTATCCTCGATTCCCATCTTCGCTTCCCTTTAGCGGCTAAGATTCTCTCCACCCTTTCCCAGGGAAAAATTTTTGTCTTTTCTCTTAAGAAAGCCTCCCCAAGGAAAGCTGAAGCTTTGCGTAAAAAGGGAGTAGATGTCGTTTTTCTTTCTTCGCCAACTTTGGACATAAAGGAAGTACTAACCTGGCTGGGCAAGAATGAGATATCGAGCGTGCTGGTTGAAGGCGGTAGCCGAGTGCTGACGTCAATGCTCGAAGAAAGGCTTGTAGATAAAGTTATTGTATCCATCTCTCCCAAATTGATCGGGGGAAAGCATGCGCCGTCTCTTCTCCAGGGAGAAGGGGCAGACTTCATAAAAAATTCGATTCATTTGAAGAGAAAAAACTCTTTTCAAATTGATGAAGACATCATCATGGAAGGATATCTCTAATGTTTACAGGAATCATTAATCATACAGGTTTGTTCAAAGGATACCGCCGAGGGAAACAAGAAATAACGATCGAGGCTCCCTCTATCATTTCTCAAATAGAAATCGGCGAAAGCCTGGCTGTGAACGGGGTCTGCTTAAGCCTCATCAAAAAAGAGAATAAAGCCCTTTTCTTCAATCTCTCTCAAGAAACCATCCAAAAAACCAATCTGGGCTATCTTAGGCAGGGTGAAATACTCAATCTTGAGCAACCGCTTACGCTCTCATCTCCCTTAGGTGGCCATCTTATTACAGGCCATGTCGACGCACGAGGAAAAGTTCTCCTGATATCGCAGAAAAGACCAGGAAAAAGACTGAAAATCTCTTTCCCTCCAGAGCTCAGACGGTACTTTATCCCTGAAGGTTCAGTAGCCTTAAACGGAGTAAGCTTGACCATCGCTCTATTAGGTCCTTCTTCATTCGAAGTTGAGCTTATTCCCATCACATTAAATAATTCTAATTTAGGCAACTTAAAAAGAGGAGATGCGGTCAACATAGAATGTGACACGATCGGAAAATACGTGTATAATTGGATAAGTAAAGACAAGCGACAGAATAAGAGAAAAAGAGAGAAGGATATGAGATGAAAAGGAAATCACAAACAGCTTCAGTAGAACAAGCTCTTAAATCGGTAAAAGCTGGAAAGCTCATCATTATCGTTGATGATGAAGACAGAGAGAATGAAGGCGACCTGATGGTTGCGGCTGAAAAGGTAACTCCAGAAGTCATCAACTTCATGACCAAACACGGGCGGGGTCTTATCTGCATGCCCCTGACAGAAAAAAGGCTAAGGGAACTCGATATTCCTTTAATGGTTCGAGATAATACAGCTCCCTTCCAAACGGCTTTTACCGTTTCCATAGATGCTAAAAAGGGAGTCACAACGGGTATTTCAGCTTATGACCGGGCTAAAACAGTTCTGACTGCCATTGACCACAAAACGCGCCCCGCAGACCTAACTCGACCCGGGCATATCTTTCCCCTTCAAGCGCAGGAAGGCGGCGTTCTGGTAAGGGCGGGCCAAACAGAGGCAGCGCTGGACATCACTCGTCTGGCTGGATTAAGGCCTGCAGGCGTCATCTGCGAAGTCATGAACGAAGATGGTACCATGGCCAGGATGCCTCAACTCGAGGAATTTAGCCGGGCTCATGATATTCCCATCCTGACTATCGCTGATCTCATAAAATACAGGATGAGGCACGAAACGCTTGTCAATAAAATTGAAGAAGCCGATTTGCCGACTAAGTTTGGGCACTTCAAGGTGATGATTTTTGAAGACAGCATCCATAAAGAACACCATATAGCCCTGGTCAAAGGAGAAATAAAAAAGGACGAACCTACGCTTGTCCGTGCTCACTCTCAGTGTTTGACTGGAGACACTTTTGGCTCAGTTCGCTGCGACTGTGGAGAGCAACTTCACCGCTCCATGAAAATGATCAACGAAGAAGGAAAAGGAGTCATCCTTTATATACTCAATCATGAGGGAAGAGGGATCGGCTTCGCCAACAAAATCAAAGCCTATGCCATCCAGGAACAGGGAGTAGATACTTACGAAGCCAACCGAAAACTTGGTTTTAAGGCTGACCAAAGAGACTACGGAATAGGAGCTCAAGTACTGGTTTCTCTTGGAGTTAACAAGCTCCGTCTGATAACTAATAATCCGCGAAAATTCATCGGGCTTTCAGGATATGGGTTAGAAATTGTGGAAAGGGTACCTATCGAAATCCCCCCTAACAAGGTGAACCTCAAATACCTGAAGACCAAGAAAGAAAAAATGGGCCATATCCTGGATATGGTCTAAGACAAAAATCCTGCCTCTGCTTTAAAATCTAATCCACATAAGATTTTTTCTTTTCAAGAATAAAAGTAACAGGGCCATCATTGACCATACGGACATCCATCATGGCCCCAAAAACTCCTGTCTCAACTTTGATACCTCTCTGTTTAATTAGATCAACAAAATAACTAAAAAGCTCCTCCGCTCTTTCTGGCAACTCGGCTCTGTCGAAACTGGGTCTCCTTCCTTTCTTTGTGGATCCAGCGAGAGTGAACTGAGAAACTGCGAGCACTCCTCCTCGAGCCTCTGACAAGGATAAGTTCATTTTCCCTTCCTTATCAGGGAAAATCCGCAGCTCCACAACTTTATTAGCCAGATATTGAGCATCATCTTCTGAATCGCCCTTTTCAATGCCTACCAGGAGGCAAATTCCCCGCTCTATTTCTCCTGTGATCTTTCCCTGAACTTCAACCGCAGCCTGTTTGACTCTCTGTAAGACAATCTTCATCTTTCTCCTCTTATTCCTTTAAAATTCTCTCGCGAGAAAAGACATCTCTTAAGCTTCTTAATTCTTCATGGTTAAAAAGCAGATTCATCAGGAGATAAACGAGTATCCCTATGAAAATAGCCGATAACAATACTCCGAGCTGTTCTAAGAACGCGAGGCGCTGGAAGTCAAAATGACTCATAAAAAACCAGACACCCAATCCCATCACAGCTGCCGAAAAAGAAGATTTCAAGGCTGATGCCGAAAATCCTTTCCGCTCAATCTTTCCGATCTTTCTTTCCAGCAGGACAAAAAGAAGAAATAAGTTCAGGACAGAAGAAATGGAGAGGGCCAAAGCTATGCCTCCCACCCGCATTGGATTCTTCAAAATCCACGCAAGCGAGATATAGCTCAACATCACGAAAAAGGCGACAATAACTGGTGTTTTGGTGTCTTTAAGAGAATGAAAAGCAGAGGCTAAAATTTTTACTCCCGAGATAAAAGGAAGCGCAAAGGAAAAAAAGAACAGGCATGAAGCGCTCACGGCTGTTGACTGTTCATCAAAGACGCCCCTTTGAAAAAGTACTTGAATGATGGGGCGGCTCAAAACAAGCAGCCCGACCATAGCTGGGATAGTAACAAAAAATACCAGCTTAAAAGAGAAGATAAGAGTCCTTTTCATGCCCAGAATATCACGATGAGCAGTCAGCTCCGATAGAGTGGGAAGCAGGGCGATGGAGAGGGCGATCGAAAATATCCCCAGGGTAAGCTCCTGAACTCTTGTTGCATAGTAAAGAGAAGATACGCTTCCTTCCTCCAAGACGGAGGCGATCATCCGGCTGATGGCCAAATTTATCTGAATAATCCCGGCGCCAAATATGCCCGGGACCATAAGCTTGGCCACCTTGCGAACTGCTGGATGGGAAAATGAGAGACCGAATTTAAACCGCATCCCGCTTTGCCAGAGATAAGGAAGCTGGAATACAAGCTGAAAAACGCCGCCGAGAACAACCCCAACTGCAAAAACAAGAGCCGGCTCTTCCGCCTTTCTGGCAAAAAGAACCGCGATGCTGATGATCGCCAAGTTAAAAAGCACGGGGGTAAAGGCAGGAACGAAAAATTTACGGAAAGAATTCAGGATAGCCATAGCCAGCGCGGCTAAACTGATTAAAAATACGTAGGGAAACATTATTCGAGTAAGAAAGATCGTCAGCTCCCATTTCCCTTCGACATCCCCAAAACCAGGGGCTATAATCTTAACCAAAAGAGGAGAAAGGACAACACCCAAGACTGCGAGAAGAGCCATAACAAGGGTCAAATCAAAAAAGAAAGCATTGGCAAATTTCCAGAGCTCTTTTTTTGATTTTTCCTTTCTTTCCTGAGTAAAAACAGGAATAAAAGCAGCTGTCATCGCTCCTTCGCCTGTCAATCTCCTGAGCAAATTAGGGATGATATAAGCGATGTAAAAGGCATCGGCACTCCTGCCTGTTCCCAGGTAATAAGCCTGGATCATGTCTCTGATATAACCAAATATTCTGCTCAGAAGTGTGGGTGCGGCCACGGCAAAAGTCGACCTCACTAATCTTCGATTTCGGTCCTTCTGCTTCATCACTTCCTTAAAAAAGTAAAAAAGGGGACAGGCTACTTCTTCTGGAGAAAATGGGGCCTGGCCCCATTTTTTGGCTCCATTTTTTCAGCCTGATAAATCATTTTGTCTCCCAGGATGAAAAAGAAATACTTTCCTTCCCAGAGGTTGACTTTAGAATAGAGATATCTTATCATACCATTTCTAAAAAAGAGAGAGAAATGGCCATTCATAAATCAGCTGAACAGCAGTGGAGACGAAGCCTACGCAGGAATGTTATCAACAAAAGAAACAAATCTGCTCTCCGTAGTCAGATAAAAAAATTAAACGAGGCCATTAAAAATAAGGATCAGGAAACAGCCCAGAAGCTTCTCCCTCTCACTTTCTCCCTTATTGATAAATCAGTCAAAAAAGGGACTATTCATGAAAACAAAGGAAACAGGCACAAGTCAAGATTGAGCCGGCAGGTTGAAATGATTAATCCCTCCGCTCCCTCCAAGTGACTCTTTCTTTCTTTCGAAGAGCACAATAATCAAAAAGGAAGCTTTCTAGAAGTGTCTGAGGAGTGATAGAGGTTGTTTTCATCTTTAGATCAACTTCTTCAAGCTCAGCCAAAACTCGACTCAAATCTCTCATGGAAAATTTTTCAACCAAAGAGAAAAATTCCTTAAATTTGGATGCATAAAAGTTACCAAATTTTTCTTGGATATGTGGCCTCAATTCTTTGAAAATCGCCTTCCTATCCATACTTTTCTCTTTAAGGAGAAGCTTGGCCAAAAAAATATCACGGAAGAACTTGGCCATTGAACCCAGAATATATTCAGGCTTCACTCCTTCTTTGAACAAGTTATTCAAAACGATAAGACTCCGTTCAAAATCAGCCTTTCCCAGGCTATCAGCAATTTCCCACTCAAAAAAGGTCTTGACCCAACCGGAAACCTGGTTGACGTCATCCAATTCAATCACCTTTTTTTCACCTACGAATGTTATTAGTTTCTCTATCTCATTACTTACCCTTCTCAAGTCATTCCCAACGAGCTCCTGGAGTTTTATTTTCGCTTCAAGCTCCGCCGTCTTTCCTTGAGTAAGAAATTTTTTATCCATCCAGGCATAAAGAGCTTTTTCTTTTAAATATTTTAACTCTTTTAAGCTAACCACTGCTGAAGAAATGGACGAAAAAAATTTGAAGAGCGAGGTATTTTTTTTTATTTTTCCCGAGAAAACGATGATGATGACAGTCTTGGAAGGAGGAGAGGAAAAATAGTCCTTCAATATTGATTCCTCCCCGGAGGAAAGGTTCTCCTTCTTACCTTTAGGAACCTCGACGACAATTATCCGCCAGGGGGAGATAAAAATAGGAAGTGCCCTGGCTGAATCGATGACTTCAGCCCATGAGTTATCTTCAAGGTTGAATCTCTCCACACCATAATCCTGAATGTCAGGAGAAATCAGGGCTTCTTTGAGTTCGTTAGCAAATTCCCAGGCGAGAAAAGTCTCCTCTCCGTAAAAAAAATAACAGGGGACAAGATTCTCTTCTTTTATTTCTTTACCCTGGAAATTTACCACTCTCCTAAAATCCTTCTAAAATCGTGCTCACTAAACTTCTAGCGAATTTCACGGCGACCTTGTCCAAAGCTTCTGATTCAACGGTCTCAAAATCTACCCCTTCTGGCACTTCGTATTCTTCCAGATATTGAAAATTTGGATTGGAAAAGATAATTTTTTGATTAGCCAGGTCTTTCAAGACGATCTTAGCCGCGATAGTTATATTGTATCTATCAGCCGTTGCCTCTTTCGAAAAAGCTATGGGAGTAACACGGAAGCCAATGATTTCCCCTATCAGGATAGCATCTGCAGACTCCATATTTCCGGTGATCTCTACTTTTCCTCTAGCTACAATCTCATCAATAACACTTTGAGTTAACTTCAGGTCAAGCTCAAATCGTGTGGTTAAGTTTTTGAACATGGGAATGTTCATTCTCTCTATATGAGGGGGGAGGAAGCTTCCAGTCCCACGAAGATGGTAGCCACAGTGGAGGAAGAAAAGGCACGCGAGAAAAAGAAAGAAAAATTTTTTCATAACAGGCTAAGAAAAAACATTTACACTACTATGTTAACCAGTTTGTTCTTGATGTAGATTATTTTCTTGACCTCTTTCTCTCCTATAAGACTTTTGATTCGATTTAAACCCAGAGCCATTTCTTCAATTTGGTCCTCATCTAAATCTCTTTCCGCTTCAAATTTGTCCCTCAGCTTGCCGCTGACCTGAACGACAATGGTGACTTTCTCCTCGGCGGCTAAATCCGGATCGAAAGACGGCCAAGGAGAATGGATAATGTAAGTTTTATGACCCATTCTTTCCCATAATTCTTCACAAAGATGAGGAGCAAAGGGCGATAGAAGCAAAACAAGGATCTCCAGGGATTCCCTCAATAGATTCTTCCCTCTAACGCTTTGCTTTAATGTTTCTTTTTCTTTCTTGATCAGGTTGTAAAATTCCATTATAGAGCTTATGGCTGTATTCAAATGGTACCTTTTGTCAATATCATCGCTGACTTTTTTTATAGTCTGGTGCATTTTTATCCTCAGCTTGCTGGCGTTTTCCTCTATTCCTGCCTCTTCTTGAGGACTGGACTTCTGTTTAAAAACGTCCAGATTTTCCTGGATTGTCATCCAAAGACGATTCAGGAATCTGTAACAGCCATCTATGCCTTCATCGTTCCAGATGAACTCTTTTTCCGGAGGAGAAGCGAAAAGAATAAAAAGCCGCAGCGAATCCGCCCCGTATTTTTCAATTATATCGTCAGGATCCACGACATTTCCCTTTGATTTGGACATCTTTGCTCCATCCTTGACCACCATGCCCTGGGCAAGCAAGCGAGGAAAAGGCTCATCTATTACCGTTAATCCAAAATCTCTGAAATATTTGCAGAAAAAACGAGCATAGATCAGATGAAGAATCGCATGCTCGACTCCTCCTATATAAAGATCAACAGGAAGCCAGTAATCGGCAGCTTGAGGATTAAAAGGAAGCTTTTCTTCGCTAGGGGAGGTATAACGAAAGAAATACCAGGATGAATCAAAAAAAGTGTCCATGGTATCTGTTTCCCTCAGTGCATCTCTTTTGCATTTGGGACATGTCGTCTTGACAAAGCTTTCCACTTTTTCAAGAGGAGAACCTTCCTCTCCTTTTAACTCAACATCGAGAGGGAGTACAACTGGTAAATCTTCATACGGAACTCCGACTATTCCGCACTTCTGGCAGTGGATAACAGGGATAGGGGTACCCCAATAGCGCTGCCTAGAGATGCCCCAGTCCCGAATCCGATAGAGTATGCTTTTTCTTCCGAATCTCTTTTCTTGCGCGTGCTGGCACATCTCCTCCATAGCTTCAAGAGAAGGTTTATCAGAGAAAGGTCCAGAATTAACAACCATGCCATAATCTTCAAATGACTCTTCCGGCTCTCCCGAGGGAGCTTCTCCTTCAGGAACAATGACAACCTTTATGGGCAAGGAATATTTCTTAGCAAACTCGAAATCCCTCTGGTCATGGGCAGGTACAGCCATGATCGCCCCGGTTCCGTATTCCATCAAAACATAATTGGAGATCCAAACCGGAATCGCTTCACCGCTGAAAGGATTAATAGCTTTCTTTCCTGTATCGATACCCTCCTTTTCTATCTCTCCTGGTTCCTTCTTGAAACGGAGGCTCTCTATATTCTTGTCTATCCACTTCTGTAATTTTTCTCTTTGTCTTGAATCAGCGATCAATTCCTGACTTAATGGATGCTCGGGAGAAAGCGCTAAAAATGTAGCCCCATAGATCGTATCAATCCTCGTGGTAAATACTTCAATTGATAGGGGAGTATCAGGAACGGGAAAAGTGATATAAGCTCCCGTACTCTTTCCGATCCAATTTTTTTGCATGAGAAGGACATGTTCAGGCCATTTTTCCAAAAGATCATGACCTGAAACAAGCTCTTCTGCATAATCTGTAATCTTTAAGAACCATTGCTCCATTTCTTTCAGCTTGACGAGAGACTCGCACCGCCAGCACCGCTCCCCAATTACTTGTTCGTTCGCCAGCACGGTCTGACATTGGGGACACCAGTTAACCTTACTTCTCTTGCGGTAAGCCAAATTCCTTTCGAGCATCTTCAGGAAAATCCACTGGTTCCATTTATAATACTCGGGTAAACAGGTGTTGACTTCTCTCGACCAGTCATAGCTGAAGCCTATTCTTTTCAATTGGCTTCTCATATGGGCTATGTTACTAAGAGTCCATTCTTGAGGATGCACTCCCTGAGTAATTGCGGCATTCTCTGCAGGCAGCCCGAGCGCATCCCATCCTATCGGATGGATCACGCTGAAGCCCTTCATCATTTTATAGCGGGAAATCACATCACCGATCGTATAATTTCGGACCTGCCCCATGTGAATGGCCCCAGAAGGGTAGGGGTACATTTCGAGGCAGTAAAATTTTGATTTTTGGGAATCTTCACAAGACATAAAAACTTCTTTTTCTTCCCAAATCTTTTGCCATTTTTTCTCAATCTGCTGGAAATTGTACTCTTCCTTCATCTTTTTAATCTTCTTAAGTTATTTTCAGGGGTTAGGATAGAAGAGAAACAGCCTCTTCTTTTATCCTTTTTTTCCCTGAAATTCAATCATAAATATTAGATTTATTACCCCTAAAAGTCAAGATAGTGTGGCCAGGTCATGCGCTGAAAGACTTTGAATAGTGCGAGAGGCCATCCCACTTACTTTTTCAAAGTATTCAAAGTCTGATCCTCGATGACTTGATTATTATCGGGAAATTATATATTTTTCACCTTGTCTTTCTAAAAAATTAAGTTTCTTATCCTTTAAGATGGCACTTCTCGAAGTAAAAGACCTATCCGCAGGATACGAAAACGGGTATGTTGTGGAGAATATCTCTTTTTCCCTGAAAGACGGGGAGTTCCTCTCTATTCTTGGACGAAACGGGTCAGGTAAAAGCACATTGATGAAAGCTCTCCAAGGGCTACTAAAGAATGCTTCTGGTCTCATCACAGTTGATGGTGAAGATATCTCTTCTTTAAAAGTGCGGCATCTCGCCAAAAAAATAGCTTATGTTCCCCAGATATTCAGCTTCTCCTTTGAATTCAGTGTGATGGAAACTGTTCTGATGGGAAGGTATATTCATCAGGGCCGTCTAGGAGGCATCTCTTCCTCAGACTCCAGGATTGTGGAGGAAGTCATGAGCCTCGCCCAGATTGAACATCTCAAGGATAAGAAGATAGCTCATCTAAGCGGCGGCGAGCGCCAGAGAGTCTTCATCGCTCGGGCATTAGCCCAGGATACGCCCTTTCTTTTTCTCGATGAACCCAGTTCCCATCTCGACATAAGCTACCAGGTAGAGATCTATCAGATACTTAAGCGCTTACAAGAAGAAAAAGGCAAAACCATCCTCTCCACCGAGCACAACATTAACCTAGTTATTCCCTATTCGCAGAGACTCATGTTCCTAAAAGAGGGGAAAGTCATAGCCTTGGGTGAACCAGAAAAGTTGATAACAAAGGAGAATATAAAAGAAGTTTTCGAGGCAGATGTGGAAATAAGAGAAAATATCCATTCAAAGCTCCCTGAAATATCCTTAATCCCGAAAGCGGGGGAGAAGTCGTGAAATCGAAAAGAATACATGCAGTTTTGCTGTTATTTTCGCTTAATGCTGTTCTCTTTGGGGGCCAGCAGAGAACTATAAAAGATGATCTGGATTTTCCGTTTGTTATGAGTTCTCCTCCTCAAAGAATCATCTCCTTGGCTCCCAACATCACAGAGATTCTTTTTGATCTGGATTTAGGGGAAAAAGTTGTCGGGGTCACCCGCTATTGTGATTTCCCGGAGAAGGCCTTGAAGAAGGAAAAAATCGGGGGGATGATTGACCTCAATCTAGAAAAGATAATCGCCCTAGAACCTGATTTAATCATAGGCTTTAGGGGAAATCCTCTAAGAATCATTGAGCGCCTCAGAGGCCTTCATCTTCCTTTGTTCGTTTTAGAAATGGGAACAAATCTTGAAACGCTATTCATCATCATCGAGAAAATAGGAACAATCACCCAAAAGGAAAAGAAGGCAGAAACCCTTATAGAATCTCTGAAAAAGAGATACAAAAAAACCCAGACAGCACTCCGTGATGTGCAGCATGAGCCAAGAGTCTTTCTCTCTATCTATGGCACCGGTCTCTGGACCTGTGGAAAAGGGAGTTTCCTTAATGACCTTGTCGGAAAAGCCAGGGGCGTGAATATTGCCGGAAACATCCCCAGGAAATGGCTTCACTACAACCGAGAACAGCTCATCCATGATAACCCTGAAGTCATCATCATCTTATCCAAATCGCAAGGAGAATTCTCCAAAGTCAAAGATTGGATAAAAAGTGAAGCTCATCTTAAGGGAATCAAAGCCGTGGAGACAGACAGAGTCTATTTTCTGGATGAAAACTTGGCCTCCAGGCCAGGTCCTCGCCTAATAGATGCTCTTGAAGAGCTGGCTCGAATCCTCCATCCTCAATTTTTCAAGGAAGAGCGTTGAAAACAACGGTAAAAAAACTCAGGCTTCTCCTTGTTCTTCTTATCCTTCTTGCTGCAGGCTTTCTGATCTCTCTTCTCCAAGGGCCTGTTGAGACGAATTTTCATGATCTATGGAACCTTATCATCAATAACGATAGCACCTTCAGGACAATCTTCATAGACCTCAGGCTTTCCCGGGCACTTTTAGCTTTTCTAGTAGGAGCTAGCCTTTCGCTTTCCGGGGCAATCCTCCAAGGATACTTCCAAAATCCAATGGCTGGTCCGTTTGTTGTCGGCGTCTCCTCTGGAGCTTCCTTCGGGGCTGTCCTCTGCATTTACCTTGGATTAAACATACGAATCATCGGGTTCTCTGTTCAGAGCATTTTTGCCTTTGCCTCAGGATTTGCCATTGTTTCTCTTGTCTATCTCCTCTCCCAAAGAAAAGGTGTTTTCAAGGTTGAAACTCTGCTCCTAACAGGGATTGCTGCAGGAGCTCTGGCCTCAGCTCTAACGTCCTTTATGATATTCCTGAAAGCAGACTCCTTCGAACAGGCTGTCTTCTGGCTCCTGGGAAGTTTTGCGCTGTCCGACTGGAATCAAATCACCGCTGTCTTACCTTACTTTTTTCTTTGTTTTATCATCGCTCAGTGGCTGGCTAAGGACATGAACCTCCTGGTTTTGGGGGATGATGTAGCCCAATCGTTGGGTTGTCCGGTCAGTAGCGTCAGGAAAATTTTCCTAGCCCTTTCCACTTTCCTCGCTGCTTCATCTGTCTCAGTCAGCGGAATCATCGGATTTGTTGGCCTAATTGTTCCTCATTGGATACGGATTCTCATAGGGCCTGACCACAGGTATCTCTTCCTCTTTTCTTCTCTAACAGGGGGAATCTTTCTCCTCTACTCTGATCTTCTGGCCCGCACTCTGCTCCAGGGCGAGCTGCCTATCGGAATCATCACTGCAGTCGTGGGCGCCCCTTTCTTCATCTATCTCCTCAGCCAGCGAAAATAAAGAAGGAAGCATCTTTTTTTCCGGGAAATAGATGGGCTGGAAAAACCACAAACATTGAGCAGGCAGGGTGGTTGAGAAAACAGTAAGGAAGGCTGAGTTTGGCTTCAGATTTTTTCGTGAAGTGTATTCAGAGATGAAATCTAGCCCAGTTCTCAACATGATATCAAAGTCTGATCCCGAGCGAAGCCTGTATCCGAGTTCTTTCTTAGGGGAACAGTCCCGTTTTTCTTTGAGTGTTTTCGAAACACCCAGCCTGATCGTTTACGTGCAATCACGGAAAAAAGATGCTTACAACAGAATATAAATCTTGTTTATTATCCCATAGAAGTGTTAAAATGGTGCGCCCATGAAATTCTTCTTCGTTCGAGACCACTTGAGGAAATACAGATATTTTTCTTCTGAAACCTTAAGTCAAATCAAAGTCAAGTCTTCTCGCTGGAAAGAAATCTGGGAATTGGCTAAAAAGAAGCTTATGCTCATGCCTCAAAGAGTCCTCAGACAGGAACAGGCTTTCGGAAGAGTCCTGAAATTGGAGGGGAAGAAAATCCAGGTTTTTCACTCGGGCCGACTGGATGAGAAGAGAATAAAAATCAAATTTTATTTCTTCCTCCAGAAACAGAGAACAAAACACATTTTCCTTCTCACTGGAGAAACTCTGCTTCTCCCTATCAGCGGATTGGCCGCCTTCCTCCCTGGACCGAACGTTTTCTTTGGCTACTTGGCTCTTTTAATGATCACCCACTGGCAGGCTTTTAAAGGAATAAACAGGTTGCTGAAAAAAGAACACGAGTTCATCTCCTCTTCAGTATTTAAGGATTGGGAGCAGGCGCTTGAATATAAAAAAGACGAAATATACAGTCAAATTCTTGAAAAAATAGAAAAAAAATACAAGCTTAACGACATTCATAAAGTCCTCTGGAAATAGGAGAGGCTTGATTCGGCAACTTTCCCCCTATCACGGAAAAAGAAATGTTTAGGGCAACTCTGCAAGCATCTTTCTTTCCGGGAAATAGACGTGCTGGAAAAACCACAAGCATTAATCAGCCTGGCTGATTGAGAAAACCATGAGGAAGGCTGAGCGGGGGTCAGACTTTTTCGTGAAGTGAATTCAGAGATGAGATCTGGCCTTATTCTCAACATGATGTCAAAGCCTGACCCCGAGCGAAGCCTGTCTCCGAGTTCAGAAAAAGGGGAAAGTCTCCTTTTTCTTAGGGGGGACGGTCCCGGTTTTTTTTGAGCGTTCTCGAAACACCCAGCCTGATCGTTTACTTGCAATCAAGGAAAAAAAGATGTTTACGGTAATTCCTTTTCATTTGACAAAGCATAGATTTTATTTTATCTATTAATAACTGCAATGTCGTTAACCTTAAACCAGTTTTTGTTCTTAGTGATAACAATCTGCATTGTTGTATCTGTCGCTTTCCTTGTTACTCTTATCGCCCAGCTTCGAAAGACAGCCAAAGAGGGTGAAGAAACTCTTGTTGAACTCAGGGATCTAATCGAGAACTTGAAGGAAACAAACAAAAAAGTAAACGAAAAGATTGATGATTTGACCCCTGTGCTCGACGCAACAAAAAAAACTGCTTCCAGCATATCAGATATCGTCTGGCTCTTCACGGCAAGAATCATCAAACCCTCATCCAAATACTGGCCTTTCCTATTCCCTCTGCTTCGTCTTGGTTGGCGGCAGATGAAAAAAAAAGGAGGTAAAAATGGCAAACGATAGAGGTGCGAGTTTCTTTGAAATCACATTCTCATTTCTTATCGGCACAGCAACAGGCTTTATCCTGGGCGTCCTTTTTGCTCCTGCAAGCGGGGCAGAAACAAGGAAGAAAATAGGTGAAACTGCTGTGAGAACAGGAGAGAAAGCTAAAGAAGGCTATGAAAAAATCGCCAAAGAGGCTGAAAGGGGAATAAAGATTGTAAAAGAAAAAACCTCTGAAGGACTCGATACATTAAAAGAGTTTGTTGAGAAGAAGCAGGAAGAAATCTTTAAAAAGAAAGAGGAGGCCTCTAAGGAGGGAGAAAGAAAAAAATAATCTCTTTTTTTGACCAACTCAGAAGTAGCTCTTTCTCAGCAAAAATACCAACACATCTATAAAAAACCCAACTAATTCCATGATGACAAAAACAGCGATAACTGAAATAAAGGCCAGAGAGATCTTAGATTCAAGGGGAAATCCTACCATAAGCAGCCAGGTTATCCTCAGATCAGGAACGGTAGGAAGGGCAGCCGTTCCTTCTGGAGCTTCAACAGGCAAGTATGAAGCTTTGGAATTAAGAGATGGAGATCTCTCTCGTTATCTTGGAAAAGGCGTTCTCAAAGCAGTCGCCAATGTTAAAGAGATCATTGCGCCTCAAATTATAGGCTTAGATGCTCTTGAGCAAGAGGAGATAGATAAGCGCCTTATTCAACTGGATGGAACTCCTTCCAAAAAAAAATTAGGGGCTAACGCCATCCTGTCTGTTTCCATGGCCGCCGCTCATGCTGCCTCGCAGGCCATGGGCTTGCCTCTTTATAATTACTTGGGAAAAAGAGAAACCTATCGGCTGCCCGTTCCTCTGATCAACATTCTGAACGGTGGTTCCCATGCGGATAACAACGTCGATATTCAGGAGTTCATGATCGTTCCCGCAGGAAGCCCCAATTTCTCTGAAGCCATCAGAATCTGCGCAGAAGTCTTTCATCACCTGAAAAAAATCCTTCAAAAAAAAGGGTACAGCACTGCCGTTGGAGATGAAGGAGGATTTGCCCCGAACCTGAAATCCAATGAAGAAGCCCTTGAATTGATTCTTGAAAGCATCCAAAAGGCAGGCTACAAGCCCGGCGATGATATCTTTCTCGCCCTTGACGTGGCTGCCTCTGAATTCTTCACCGACAAGAAATACTTCTTTAAGAAGTCGGATGGTTCGAAAAGATCAACTGATGAGATGATCGATTTTTACGAGTCTTTGGTTCAAAAATATCCCATTATCTCCATAGAAGATGGCTTTGCTGAGGATGACTGGCAAGGCTGGAATCTTATGACAGAAGTTCTTGGCCAAAGAATTCAGATTGTAGGTGATGATATTTTTGTCACTAACCTGGAAAGGTTCAAAAAGGGCGTAGAAAGGAAGATAGGAAACTCAATCCTGATCAAGTTGAATCAAATAGGCACCCTGAGCGAGACAATTGAGACAGTAAGATATGCGCACCAGAAAGAATATTCCGCAGTGATATCCCACCGCTCTGGAGAGACCGAAGATACTTTCATAGCAGATTTAAGTGTCGCCGTTGACTCCGGCCAGATAAAAACAGGCTCTTTAAGCCGAAGCGAAAGGGTTGCCAAATACAACCGGCTCATGGAGATCGAAGAGGAGCTAAAAGATAGAGGAAGCTACGCAGGCTCGCAAGTCTTCGCCAGGTATGTCTCCTGATCGGAAGCAGAATTCAGCGCCGAAAACATATGTTTAATCATGAAAGGCACTTTTTGCCAAGGCTTTGACGAAGAGAAGATGACTATAGAAGTCTGAGCAGATTATGGACTCAGATAAAGAAAGAAAAGATAAATTTTTCACTCCCTCCCAGATTGAAATTAAAAAAATCTACAGCGAAAAGGATCTAACTGACTTTAATCCTTCCCGGGATCTGGGTGATCCCGGGAAATATCCTTTTACTCGTGGAATCTACCCAACCATGTACAGGGGAAAACTTTGGACTATGCGCCAGTATGCTGGTTTTGGAACAGCAGAAGAGTCCAACAAAAGATACCGCTTTCTTCTCTCCCAGGGCCAGACAGGGCTAAGTGTGGCTTTTGATCTTCCCACCCAGCTGGGCTATGACTCAGATCATCCCCTTGCCAGAGGGGAAGTGGGCAAAGTGGGAGTGGCTATCGATTCCCTCGAAGATATGGAAATCCTTTTCGATCACATTCCACTCGATAAAGTCAGCGTTTCCATGACAATCAACTCCACAGCAGCCATTATTCTCGCCATGTACTTAGCCTTAGCTGAAAAAAAGGGAGTTAAATGGAGAAAGCTCTCAGGGACAATCCAAAACGATATTCTCAAAGAATATATCGCACGAGGAACCTATATTTACCCTCCTCATGCTTCTCTTAAAATCATCACAGACGTTCTTGCCTTCTGCCAAAAAAATGTTTCTCAATGGAACACGATGAGCATCAGCGGCTACCATATCCGGGAAGCCGGGGCTACGGCAGTTCAGGAACTGGCTTTCACGTTAGCTAACGCTATCACCTATATCGAGGCTGCCCGAAAAGCGGGCCTTGAGGTGGACTCATTTGCCCCTCGCCTTTCTTTCTTCCTGGCATCCCATAATAACTTCTTCGAGGAAATTGCCAAGTTCCGCGCCGCAAGGCGAATATGGGCCAGGCTCATGAGAGAAAAATTTAAGGCGAAAAATCCTCTCTCCTGGAAATTCAGGTTCCACACCCAGACAAGCGGAGTGACTCTTCTGGCCCAACAGCCTGAAAACAACATCGTCAGGATCACCCTTCAAGCTCTAGCCGCAATCCTGGGAGGCACCCAATCGCTTCACACAAACTCCAGGGATGAGGCCCTGGCTCTTCCCAGCGAGGAATCGGTCCAGATAGCGCTCCGCACACAACAAATCATTGCCCACGAAAGTGGAGTGGTTAATACAGTAGATCCCTTAGGGCGCTCTTATTTTATCGAGAGTTTGACTAACCAGATTGAGGAAAAAGTAATGGAATATCTCCAGAGAATAGAAGAATGGGGAGGAATGCTCGCCGCTATTGAAAAAGGATTTATTCAGAAGGAAATTCAAGAAAGTGCCTATAAATATCAAAAACAAATTGAAAGCAAAGAACAGATTATCGTCGGTCTCAACGAGTACAAGAATAAGGAAGAAAAAATTCGCTTTAGGCTCTACTATCCACCAAAAAAGTTAGAAAAAGCCCAGATAAGAAAACTCAGCCTATTAAGAGAAAAAAGGTCAAAAAAGCAGGTGGAAAGCGAGCTGCAGGCAATCAGGGACGCGGTTGAAGCTAATAAGAACCTTCTTCCTTATATTATCAATGCTGTCCAAGCAATGGCTACTCTGGGAGAAATATCTTCTGTCCTCAAAGAAGCTTACGGCACTTTTAAGGAATCAATCGCCATCTGAGCCACCTCATCTGTCTCAAAGCAAGCATCGCAAGATTCATAATAACCGATTGCTAAAGCGCGAGTTTTGGCAAATAGCTGCAGCGACCTTTTCTAATAACGGAAATGGAGATTCTTTCCTTCTCATATGATTTCTTGACATTAGCCTGGAGCAAATCTAAGATAAATCCATGCGCAGGAATCTCACGTATAAAATCTCATTCCTCTCGCTTGCCCCGCTTCTTTTTCCCCTAAAACGCTTCACAATTGATAAAGCCGCAGCACTTCAGATAGAAAAAGAGATTCAAGAACATAACCTTAATCTTCGTTAAATAAACAGATGCCTTTTCCCTTTCTCTTCCTGGTTTTATCGCTGGCATCAGGCATCTTGCTCTCTTCTTTTCTATCCTTTTCTCTGCTGACGTGGATCTTATCCTTGATGGCATCTCTCGCTTTTGCCTGGCTCTTCTTTCTCCTCAGAAAAGAAAAACAGGCTTTCCTATTTATTCTCCTCTCTACTCTTCTTCTCGGTGCAAGCCTCTATTCTTTCTCCAACAAAAATTTCGACAAAAATTCTCTTCGTAAGCTGAGCCTCTCAAATTATGCTGATTTTTACGGCACGGTGAACAAATCTCCGTCCCGCGGGCCTGATAGGGATTTTCTCTTCATAAAGGTAAAAAAAGTTATTTACGAGAATAAAGAGGAAAAAATACGAGGAAATCTGAGGATCACTATACCCCATTCCTCAGAGTCTTCATCCTCACTCAGACTTTTTGTCCATGATAAAATCAAGGTTTCCGCCCGTCTTCTTTCTTCTAAAGGCTATAGAAACTTTAAAGCATCATCCTTGAATGCATATCTCAAAAGCCAGAATATCCACAACAGGGCTTTTTCCAAGAGCGCACTTCTTGTAGAAAGATTAGAATCCGGAAAAAAGTATTCTCCCTTGCATCTGGTATCTGTTCTGCGCCAAAACCTGCAGCATAAAATCGAAAATCATTTTTCCTCTGAAGCAAACGTACTTTCTCCTCAGGGAGCTGTTCTTGAAGCCCTCCTCTTAGGTGAAAGATCAAGAATGGATCCTTCTATCACCCAATCTCTCCAAAAGGCAGGAATTTATCACCTTTTTGCTATTTCTGGTGCTCATATTGCAATTATTTCCTTCTTTCTTTTCTCTCTTTTGAAGCTTTCAAGAGTGCCTACACGTCTCTCTTATCTGCTCGTGATTGTCTTTCTCTTTTTTTATGCTTTCTTGGTGGAAGGAAGGCCTTCAGTCATGAGGGCTACAATAATGGCGGTAGCATTTCTTTTGGGAAAACTCATCTGGAGGAATGTCAACCTCATCAACACGATCTCCATCAGTGCCTTTATCCTTCTTTTTTTCAATCCCTTTAGCCTGTTTAACGTAGGCTTCCAGCTTACTTTTGCTGCTACCTTTTCCATTATTCTTTTTTTCCCTAGAGTCATTAAGTACTTCCCCCGCCTTCCCTTAAGAATTAGCGAGATCCTGGTTCTCTCTCTTACGGCCCAGCTTGGGGTTTTTCCTTTTATTGCCAGCTCCTTTAACAGGGTTACTTTCTCCTCTCTTATCCTCAACTATGCAGCCCTACCTCTGGTTGGGCTGATCATGGCTGGCGGTTATATATTCCTTCTTCTTTCCTTCGCAAGCTCTTTCCTGGCTCAACATCTCGCCAAAGGGATAGAGTATCTCATAAACTTTCTCATCAGTTGTTCACATCTCTCTGATAAGGTCTCTTTCATTTCCTACAGAATACCCACACCCCATATCTTCACCATAATCGGCTATTTCTTTTTCTTGCTTCTCTTGCTTTTGCCCTCCAAAATAAGGAAGCAAAAATTGGTCCTTGCCGTCCTTTTTCTTGCCTTCTTTACTGTTTTGATATCCTACCCCTTTCCCTCCGTATCCAAAAACCTTAAACTCACTTTTATCGATGTCGGCCAGGGCGAGTCTATATTGGTTGAATTTCCCGGCCGTAAAAAAATGCTTATCGATGGAGGCGGACAGCCAGAGGGAACTTTTGATACAGGCGAACAAGTAGTTTCTCCCTTTCTTTGGGAAAAAGGAATAAAAAAAATTGATTACCTCATATTAACCCATGCCCATCCCGATCATCTGAACGGCTTAAAAGCAGTTGCCAGAAATTTTAAGATAGGCGAATACTGGGAAACTTTCAGTCCCTTAGAGAGTGATCCATACATGGAGTTCAAAAGATCGCTCTCTTCATCGGTCTCTCTCAAAAGACTTTTCCGCGGTCACTCTCATCTGGAAAAAAAGGTTAGAATCGAGGTTCTCCATCCTGAAAAAGGAGAGCCTTATGTTGGCACAATAAGTAATGACCATTCTCTTGTACTCAGACTCTCCTACAATAAAATTTCATTTCTTCTCCCAGGAGATATCGGCATAGATGCTGAAAAAACGATTTTAGAAAGCTACGGGCAAATCAAAAGTCAGGTGCTCAAATCTCCTCACCACGGTAGCCCGTCTTCAAGCTCAGAAGCGTTTCTCAACAGGGTATCTCCCGAAATTGTTGTGATCTCCGTAGGCGAAAATAACAGGTATGGCTTTCCAAATCATGAGATTTTAGAAAGATACAAGAAGATAGGGGCAAAAGTATACCGCACCGACGTTTATGGAGCAGTAGAAGTCTCCTCAGATGGGGAGACAATTTTTATTCGGACAGCCCAGTAAAAAGGCATAAAAAGGAGGCAGGCTACTTTTTCTGATGGGCCTTTTGGGACCAGACCTTGCCATTGAGAAGCAAAATTACTGTCTTTGATTATCTATTTTTCCCCATGATTAAGTTTGACCCCAGGGCTATCCTCCTTCTTATAGAAAAAGTAGCCTGTCCCTTTTTTCTGTCCCCTTTTTTATTCTTTTTTTTCAATAGACTGGAATGGTGAGGATAGATCATCCTTTTAGGTGATGAAAAAAAGAAAAAAAATCATTCCCCAAATCATCTCAAAGGGGTATTTACTTAAATCGGGGTTTTTATTACCTTTATTTTGCGGCAATAGTGCATCTCCGATTATTTTTATTGCCAAATTGAGGTGAGAAAGAGCCAGTAACTCTTGGTGATCCCCAGTTACGCGCTTGATTGACATAAAAACTTCTGATGTATAAAATAAATTTTAAAGAGAAGGAACAATGAGTTTCAAAAAAATTATCGTAGGAATCTCTCTCCCTTTATTCCTTACCACTGTCCTTTCTTCTCAAAGCTTGGTTGAGTTAGCCAAGAAGGAAAAAGAAAGAAGAGAAAAACTTAAGGGCCAAAAAAAGACAGTCGTTACCAATGCTGACCTAGCAAACATTAAAAGAGGGCCGGCTCTAACTACTTCTAGACAAGCAGGCGCCATAGAAGGAAGCTCAACGGCGGGAAGTCCATCTGATGTATCCGCGCAAGATAAGGCAGAGCCATCAGGAGCCAAATCCAGAACGCCAGATGCTAAGAGCCCAGACATAGCACAGCCTCAAGAAAACACACCAGATGAACTCGAACAGAAATGGAAGAACGCAAGAGAGCAAGTGGGTTTATTAACGACGAGGATGAACGGTCTTTGGCAAGAATTTTACAGCATGGACGACATGAGCTCCAGAGAAAAAATTCAGAGAGACATAAGTGAAACTTCTCTGAGACTTCAGAAAGCTAAGGAAGAGGAAGCCAAGGCCAGGAAAGAATATCAGCAGGCAAGGTCTGGAGCCAGAAACAGAAGATAGCCCTGACAAGAAAGCCAAGAATAAAGGAAAAGAGTAAGCTTTCTAAAATATTCCGCTATCCCTCAGCAAATCTCAAGAAAAAAAGTAAGTTCTCCTTCATTTCCTTTTACCTATCTAAAATAAATAAAGGAAATCTGAACCCCTAACTCTCTCTCATCCTCAGAACCAAGTATAACCTGCTTCGGGATAAACGTTTTATCAGTAGAGATAGCGAGATAAAATTTATCCGCCTCGCCGAGCATATCTTTTTTTATCCTGTATGATTTCTCAAATTGACTTCCCTTAGGGATGAACTCGTCCAAAATCGAATCGTTGATCCTGAAGATAACTTTTTGATTATTCAATACTCCTAGGTTAACTCCTCCTTTTATAAACAGGAGAGCATCCTGGCGAGGATTATCAATTTTGCATCTGGCTTCCTTGGCTGCCCATCTCCACCTTTTAAGAGCGGTCTCGGGGCTTATCTCTAAATCATACCATCCGTCTTCGTAACTGATCTTGGGAGTATCGGCGGGAGCAGGTAAGAACTTCAGCTTTTTTCCAAAAAGAGGCTTTGGTAGTTTCCCTGACCTATTATAAGGAGAATTTAATCCGATTGACAATCTCAATGTACCTTCTCCTCTGAACTCGGGGTCAGACTTATCAATAAATGCAGGTATATATATTCTCCGCGAATAAGTGTATTCTTTTCCCGGCTCCCATTTGGATGTTGGAATTTCTGGGGAATGATTATCGTAGAAAAGAAGGTTATATCTATGCCAAAAATGCACATAAGCATAGTAGTCTTCCTTTACCTCGACAAAGCCCTTCTTCGTCTTCCATCTATACTGGATATCAGTAATCAGGTCATCTGATAAGGTCGCCTCAGGAAAGCTCACCTCGAGTTCTACCCCCGTGATCCCCGTCTCTGTCTTGCAGCTAAAAGAGACAAATGCCATCTGCGTAGCCAGAAAGAGTCCTACCACGTTTCTTATAATCCTGACCCTCCTTTTTTCTCTCAATTTGAGCAAGTATTATGAGAATTCAAATCCCTTCAGTTTATTCAAGCTGCATCTCTCTTTCCTGCCAGTCCAGCAAGTCTAGCCAATTTTTATTTTTTCCCCAACAACGATACGGGGAATATTGTTTTTGTTCATCAATTCGTTCAATTTGGGGATATCTACCTCTATTATTTTGTTTATCCTCTCAATAAGTGTCTTTAACTCGTCAGAATCTTTCCTTATCTGCTGAACATGATGCTTGGAAGGAGCACCTGTATATCCTCCGATAGATCTTCCGGTCATGAAGAGACGTCCCCGGACTGAAAAGCGCATGCCTCTCCAGCCTAATTGCGGGTCTCCCATTAATTTAAGCCGAATATCATCGATCTCTTTGGAAATAGCTTTAATCGATTCATTAATTGCTGCCGGGACATCAGGAATCTTTCTTAAAGCGCTTTCCTGCTTCTTGATCTCCCTTCTAATACTATCTGAAGTCTGGCTCGCTGCTGAAACAGCAGGGAGAAGATTATGAATGCTCATCAGCGCATCATGCTGGGCTTTCCTGTCCTCGAAGGAAATATCTATCCTCTGGTCTCCCTCAACCTTAACAGTCTTTGTCATCTCCTGGCGTGCTGTTTTCAATGTCACCTTGTATTCTCCAGGGAGAACAAAGGGCCCCCGAGCTCTGAAACGACGGCTAATCCTTTCCTCACTGGGCAACTCGGGAGGCCCGTACCTTAAATCCCAGACAACGCGATTGATTCCAGCGTTTATCTGACCCTTTAGCTCCCTTATTTCCTGTCCTTGGCTGTCTTGAATAGCTATCGTTACATCTTCTTTTGCTTCTTCTTTCAGGTAGTAGCTTATCATCGCCCCAAAATCCGGATTAGAAGCGACAAAAAATTTGTGGCCAAGATTTCCCTTATGGTTGTAGGGGTTAAAGATTGTTGCCTTCCGGATGTCAAAAAGATAAGCGGAAGAGGCCAAGGTATCTTTTGTAAGCTGTTCTAAGGGAGTGATATCATCTAAAATCCACACGCTCCGGCCATGGGTGCCAAAAATCAGGTCATTCTCTCTAGGATGAATGGCAATGTCATCAACGGGAACGGTGGGGAAGTTGTTCTTAAGCTTCCCCCATCTCCCTCCCCTATCGATCGAGAAGTAGGCACCCCTTTCTGTTCCGGCAAACAGAAGATTTGGATTCCGGTGATGCTCTCTTATGACATTGACAATTCCGCCCTTAGGCAGATTGCTTGAGATATTCTTCCAGCTTTCCCCGTAATCGCTGGTTGCGAACACATAAGCTTTAAAATCATTATTCCGATGCCCATCAAATGTGGCATAGGCTGTCCCTTCCTTAAAGCGCGAAGCTAAAACCCTGGTGACATAGGTATATTTAGGCATCCGAGGAACCTTGCTGATCACATTCTTCCAGGTCTTTCCTCCATCTCGAGTGACCTGCAGGTTGCCGTCATCTGTGCCTACATAGATGAGCCCTTCTTTAAGAGGAGACTCAGAAATTGTGGTGATATCACCGTAGTAAGCGATGCCGTCGTGCCGGGAAAGGGTGTCTCTGTCAGGGAGGACTCCCATAAGGGGAAGCTTTTCTCTATCCTGTTGCGTCGTAAGGTCAATCGAAGCTTCCCATGTCTCTCCTCTATCCTTAGATTTAAAGAGTTTGTTTCCGCCGTAATAGATTGTTTTGGAATCGTGAGTAGATATCAAAATCGGAGAATTCCAGTTAAACCTGTAACGCTCATTCTCATCATTAGGTTCAGGCCTTATGGACTTGCTTTCTCCTGTCCTCGCATCGAACCTGAAGAGATTCCCATTCTGAGATTCGGCATAGATTGTGTTATTGTCTTGGGGATCGACTTGAGTATAAAAGCCATCTCCACCCCCGATTCTGACCCAGTCTTCGTTTGAAACTCCTAGTCTATTCAAGGTTGAGCTTGGACCTCCCCAACTTCCGTTATCCTGCAATCCTCCATAGACATAATAAGGACTGCGCATGTCAAAACCTACTTCGTAAAACTGTCCGAGAGGGAGCGTATTGATAAAATCCCAGGTTTTTCCGCGATCATAAGAAAAATAAATCCCTCCGTCCGAACCCAGCACCATGTGATTTGAATCTGAAGGATTAATCCACATCGCATGATGGTCGCCGTGTACTCCTCTTACATAATTAGTGCTGAAAGACTTACCTCCATCCTCAGAGACATACATAGAGGCCCCGAGAACCCAAATCCTCTGGTCATTGTTCGGGTCGATGCGTATCTTGCTGTAATACATAGGCCGAGGATTCGTGCTCGACATCTTTTTCCAGGTCACGCCCTTATCTTCCGAGCGAAAAACTCCACCCTCTTTGTGTTCGATTATAGCATAGACAACATTGGGGCTGCCGCGGTAAATATATATTCCAATGCGCCCTGTGTTCCCTGAAGGCAGTCCGTTCGTCAGGCGAATCCATGTTTCTCCGCCGTCGGTAGTCCTGTAAAGACCACTGCCAGGTCCTCCCCCGTTAAAACCCCAGCCCCGGCGGCGCCTCTGATAGGCTGCCGCATAGAGGACATTTGGATTCTCATGATCCAGGGCAACATCCACAAAGCCCGTATTCTCATCAATAAACTTGGTATTGGTCCAGTTTTTTCCGCCATCCATGGTTCGAAACAGGCCCCTTTCTTTATTTGGACCCCAGAGATGCCCCAGGGCGGCAACATAAACTATATCTGGATTAGTCGGATGGATGACAATACGACCAATATGATGCGTATCACGAAGCCCCATATTCTTCCATGTCCTGCCGCCATCATTAGATTTATAAACTCCGTCTCCCCAGGAAGAACTCTGACGATTGTTAGGTTCTCCAGTGCCAACCCAGACTATACCCGGATTGGAAGGCGCCACGGTCACATCCCCTATGGTGCTCGTATTCTGGTCATCGAAAATAGGCTCCCACGTTACACCGTTGTTGGTGGTCTTCCACACTCCCCCAGAGGCAGTCCCTGCGTAAATAATTTTAGGATTGCTTTCCACAACAGCAAAATCATCAATCCGTCCCCCCATGTTGGAGGGGCCGATACATCTCCATCTTAGCCCGTCAAGGATAGATTCTTTGAGAAGAGGTTGAGGCTCTTTCTTAGCCTTTTTCGCCCCGAGGGAAAGACTTAGGGCAAATCCTATACACAGTACCAATAGAAACCGAGACGAAAAAATTCCTTTTTTCATATCATATCCTCCTTTTTCCTTGTGATGGGCGAGCATTTTGCCCAAATACCGATTGTATGCTTTGAAGGGAAAGCAAAAATTATCATAGGGCCAAGAAAAAATCAAAGCAAAAATGAGAAGGTAAGGTTCGCCATTTCGAAAAAGTTTCGAAAAAGGGAACAGGCTACTTTTTCTGTAAGAAATAGGACATTCTCGTGGGTTAGGTCTTTCCATCTGGAAAAGATACTTTCCTACTTCTCGTCCTCATAGCATTCTATAAGATAAAGCCTGACCCCAACATCGGAAAAAGTAGCCTGTCCCCTTTTCTTGCGCTCATAAATGACTTCTTGAAAGAGAAAATCGAATATAGTATATTCCCCAGAGGATGAAATTTCTCTTATTCCTTCTCTCTCTTTTCAACCGCTCAGGATGCCAGATTAAAAATTGGTTCTACAAAAAGAAAATACTAATCCCAAAAAAGGCTCCTTTGTCCGTCATCAGCGTGGGAAGCATCGCCTTTGGGGGCACAGAAAAAACGCCGTTAGTCATAAATTTGATAAACTATCTCATTAATCACGGCTTCAAATCTGCCCTTATCTCCCGTGGGTATAAAGGGAGATGGGAAAAGAGCGGAGGCATTCTCTCTGACGGAAAAAACATTCTCGCTCATTGGGAAGATTCTGGCGATGAGCCTTTTATGATTGCCCAAAATATTCCTCAGGCAGGAATTTTCATAGGCAAAAATCGTCTTCTTTCCTGCCAAAAAGCAAAGAGCCTGGGTTACGAGCTTGCTGTGCTGGATGACGGTTTTCAGCATCGCCGCCTCCACAGAGATTTAGACATTGTTCTCTATACTCCGGCAGAAAAAACTACATTTCGCGAACCTGTCTCTTCCCTTAAAAGAGCCAACATTCTCCTGATGAAGAAAGGAGCTGATTCCCAGAGAAAAAAAAGGATGATGAAACGTTTTCCTGAATCAACCGTCTTTGAATACTCGGTTAAAAATGAGGGCTTCTTCAGACTAAAGGATAATCAGAGACAGGCGGATGAAAAACTTAAAGGAAAAAAAGTCCTTGCTTTTTGTGGAATTGCTCGGCCTGAAAGATTCATATCCATTCTCCGCGAAGCAGGCATAAGCCCGTCTTTTTTCTTTAAATTTCCTGACCATTATTCCTACCCCAAGTCTTCTCTAGAAAAAATTGCAGAAAAATTCCAAAAAATAAACGCTGAAGCAATCATCACTACTGAGAAAGACACCTTGAAGATTATTCACAGCGAGAGCCTTAAAAAAATCCCCGCTTATTATTTAAAGATCGGCCTCGAGGTGGAGAATAAATTTTACACCAGGATATCGAATCTCCTCCAAAATTGGGTGTAATATTCTATAATGGCAAGTTTTAAAGAATTATCGGAATTCTTACTCTTTCAAATAGCCAAAGCTCCTTTGTCCCTTCTTCCCCGGAAGCTATGTCTTTTTTTAGGAAAAACCTTAGGACTATCCTTTTATTACCTGGATAGGAGGCATCGCTTGATCGCCTTATCCAACCTGAAAATCGCATTTGGAAAGGAATTGTTCGCTTCTGAACTCAAGAGAATAGCCCGCAACTCCTTTATTCATTTCGGAAAGGCATTCATGGATATCATAAAGCTTCCTCATCTTAGAGAAAAGAAAAGGAATGCCCTCATAAATGTCGAAGGCGAAGAAAATCTACTTGAGGCTCTGCGAGAAAAAAAGGGAGCGCTCCTCTTTTCTGCTCACTACGGAAGCTGGGAAATCGCTCCGTTTTTTTTATCCAAAAAGGGAAAGCTGAGTGTTATTGCCCGTCCCTTGGATAACAAGCTCCTGGAGAAAGAGCTCCTCAAACTTAGAACAAGCCAGGGATCAAACGTCATCTATAAACATCAGGCAACAAAAAAGATTCTTCATTCTCTGCGGGGAAGAGAAATGGTTGCCTTTTTGATAGATCAGAATGTTCTCAGGCAACAAGCTGTCTTTGTCGATTTTTTTGGCAAGAAAGCCGCCACAACTCCAAGCCTGGCAGCATTTTTCCTCAGGACAAAATCACCTCTCATCCCGGTCTTTTGCTATCCAACCTCATCCCATGCCTATCACCTTAAAATATTCAGCCCTCTAAGCATAACCTCGGGAGGAAATTACAATCAGGAAGTATTGAAAATTACCCAAATATGCACTAAGATTATAGAAATTCAGATACGGAAAAATCCAGATTATTGGTTTTGGTTCCACAATAGGTGGAAAACGAGACCAGAGGAAGAGGAGGCTTGAATTTTGAAAAGGATCAAATCCTTAATATCCAGGGAAAGAAAAATTAAAATTTCAAAGAGCTTTCCCAGGTGAAGGAGAGGATTCTGAAGGAAAGAGGAAAATGAGAGCCAATAAAAGGTCTTTCGATGAATTAAGGCCGATAAAAATCAAGCCCGATTATTTGGATTTTGCTGACGGCTCTGCCTTCATAGAGATAGGCAAAACCAGAATCGTTGCTGCAGCCACAATCGAAGAGAAGGTTCCACCCTTCCTTAAGAACAGCGGAACTGGCTGGATTACCGCCGAATACTCCATGCTTCCCCGCTCCACTGAAAAAAGAAACATCCGAGAAAGAACATACGCTCATATTTCCGGACGAAGTCAAGAGATTCAACGCCTCATAGGACGCTCCCTCCGCGCTGTGACAGACCTTAGCGTCCTTGGAGAGAAGACTATCATAGTGGACTGCGACGTCCTTCAGGCAGACGGGGGGACAAGAACAGCCTCGATAACAGCGGGCTGCCTTGCCTTAGCCCTCGCCCTGAAAAAGATGATGGACGAAAAAATCATAGACCAGATGCCCCTCAAATACCTGGTCTGCGGAGTCAGCGTGGGCATTGTGGAAGGAGAAATCCTCCTGGACCTCGATTACTGCGAGGATGCAAAAGCTGACATTGATATGAATGTTGTGGCAACAGAGAAGAAGCAACTCGTAGAACTACAGGCGACAGCAGAGAAAAATCCATTTTCAAGAAAAGAACTGAGTACTCTTTTAAACTTAGCGTACAAGGGAATAAAAGAAATAACCCAAGTGCAGAAGGATGCCCTCAAAAAAAAGAGCCTTCTCTTCATGGCTTACGGGTAAAAGGAGAAAAAGATATGAACCGTATCCTGATAACAGGAGGAGCCGGTTTCTTAGGCAGCCATCTTTGCGACTCTCTTTTAGAAAAGGGAGCGGATGTGGTCTGTGTCGACAATTTTTTCTCGGGAGACAAAGATAATATCCGGCATCTCTTTACCCACGCCTATTTCGAACTGATCCGCCACGACATCATCCATCCTCTGTTTTTGGAAGTAGATGAAATCTATCATCTCGCTTGCCCAGCCTCACCTCTCTACTACCAGCATAATCCGATAAAAACGGTAAAGACCAGCGTCATGGGGACTATCAATATGCTAGGCCTGGCCAAGAGGATAAAAGCCCGCATCCTCCTCGCATCAACCTCTGAAATATACGGGGACCCGACAGCTCACCCTCAACCAGAAAGTTACTGGGGAAATGTCAATCCCATTGGTCCTAGAAGCTGCTATGACGAAGGAAAAAGAGTGGCAGAAACGCTGATGATGAATTACAACCGCCAGAACAAAGTCGACACCAGAATAGCCCGCATATTTAACACCTACGGCCCGCGGATGGCCATAAATGACGGAAGAGTCGTAAGCAACTTTATAGTTCAAGCTCTTAGAGGAGAACCAGTCACCGTTTACGGAGACGGAAGTCAAACGCGATCCTTTTGCTATGTCTCAGATCTCATTGATGCTCTCATCATGACGATGGATAAAGAGGATTTTACACAGCCCGTGAACCTGGGAAATCCGACTGAATCCACTATCCTCGAGTTAGCCGAAAAAATAATCAAACTTACTAAAAGCTCTTCCAAGATCGTCCGCAAGCCTCTGCCCTCGGATGACCCGGCGCGTCGATGTCCGGATATCTCCTTAGCCAAAGAAAAACTCGGCTGGCAGCCAAAGACAGATTTAGACGAGGGGCTGATCGAAACCATCGCCTACTTTAGAGAAAGACTCGACGTTAAGAAAAGATAACCCTGCCATCGACCGGAGCAAAGTCTGCAAAAATGGGGCCTGGCCCCATTTTCTTTAAGATACTGCCTTCTTGACAATAATCCCACTTCGCTATAACATTTCCGCTATCAGAGGAATTAAAGAAAAACAAGCGAGCATATATATATAATGATGAATAATTCATCTAAATCCCGCCTTATCTTGAGAGGCTTGATTACAAGGAGGTTACAATGACTATCATAACCAAGCTGATCATATTAGGCATCATACTTATTTTCTTAGCCCTAATAATTCTTCTCATGGCTAAACAGTATCGAAAGGTCGGCCCCAATCAGGCTCTCATTATTTCTGGAGGAAGAAAGAGAACAGTGATCGCCCCTGATGGAACTAAGAAAAAAGTCGGCTATCGCTATCGTCTGGGAGGGGGTACTTTTGTTATGCCCTTCATTGAAACTGTCGACATCTTGCCCATGGAAGTGATCACCTTGAATATCAAAACCCCAGAAGTTCTTACCCGGGGAGGAGTTCCCCTCATGGCTGAATCCACTGCTCAGGTCAAGATAGATTCCGCGGACCACTCTATTCGCCTTGCAGCAGAACAATTCTTAGGATTGGGAAAAGAAGGCATCAAGGATGTCTCCATGACCATCCTGGAGGGAAAGATGAGAGAGGTTATAGGTGCTATGACTGTAGAGGAAATTTATACGGGAAGACACGAATTTTCAGCTAAAGTGATCGAGGCTGCTCATAAAGACTTTGCCCTGATGGGTTTGACCATGATGTCCTATGCCCTTAAAGACATAAGCGACACCCAGGGATACCTCGATGCCCTCGGAAAGCCGCAGATAGCTGCAGCCAAACGAGACGCTGCTATTGCAGAAGCAGAGACTGAAAAGCAAGCCGTGATCAAATCTTCAGAAGCCCGAAAAGAAGGAGAGGTGGCACGCCTCGCTGCCGAAGCCCTCATCGCCAAAGCCGAGTGGGAAAACGAAGGCAAGAAAGCTGATTCGCAGGCTCAGGTCAACCAGAAAAAAGCTAAGGCAGACCTTTCTTACGAACTTGAACGGTTCCGTATCGACCAGGAAATAAAAAAGGAAGAAGCCAAGGTAAAGCTCATAGAAAAGGAACAAGCTATAAAGATAGAGGATTTGGAAATCGGCCGCAAGCAGAAAGAGCTTGAGTCCAATGTTATCAAACCGTCTGACGCCCGCAAATACCAGCTAAAAGCAGAAGCAGAGGCAGAGGAATACCGTATCCTGGCTGAAGCCAGGGGAAAATCAGAAGCAGTAAAACTTGAAGGTACTGCTGCAGCCGAAGAGCTCAAGCAACGAGGCTTAGCCGAGGCTGAATCAATGCTGAAAAAGGCTCAGGCCTGGGAAAGGTACAACCAGGCCGCTCTATTTGACACCTATTTTAAAGTTCTCCCTGACTTAGCCAAGGCCGTTTCCGAACCTCTCTCCAAGGTTGATAAAATCGTGATGGTCGGAGGCGATAAAGGCCTGGGTACTTCAAAAATCACCTCTCAGGTGGCAGAAGTCCTAGCTCAAATGCCAGAGGTAGTCAAGTCCCTGACAGGGGTTGACCTGAAGAAATATCTCAAAGAAAAACTTACGCCTGAAGAGAAAGAAGAAAAATAATTCCCCAGGAAAAGTAGGTCAGTCATGATATCAGAAAAAGCTAGTCAAATCGGCATATCTCCCACCCTAAAAATAACAACCAAAGCCCAGGCAATGAAAGCCGAGGGAATAGATATTGTTGACCTTAGTGTGGGAGAGCCAGACTTTTCGACTCCTGATAATGTAAAAGAGGCCGGTATCCAGGCCATCGAACAAAATTTTACCAAGTATACGGCAAACGATGGAATTCCACCCCTTAAGGAAGCGATCATAAACCGCCTGAAACAAGATTTTGGCCTCACATACACTATGGATGAAATCATCGTCTCCTCAGGAGCAAAGAGCTCGCTTTACCATCTCGTTCAAGCGCTGATTGATGAAGGCGAAGAAGTCATCATCCCGTCTCCCTATTGGGTAACCTATCCCCATTCAGTCTCACTTGCTAAAGGCAAAGCCGTCATAATCCCTACAAAAGAAGAAAACGGATTTCTTTTGACGCCAGATCAGTTAAAATCTGCCATCTCGCCTGCTACCAAGGCTTTGATACTGAACAATCCCTCTAATCCCACAGGAGCGGCCTATGAGAAACGCGAGCTTGAAGCCTTAGCGGATATAGTTATGGAAGAAGATATCTTCGTTATCGCAGATGAAATCTATGAAAAAATCATCTATGATGACTTCCGTTTTGTTAGCTTCGCTTCCCTGGGAGAGGAGATAAAAAAGAAAACAGCCATCATCAGCGGGGTCTCAAAATCTTACTCTATGACTGGATGGCGGATAGGATATGCAGCCGGCCCTGCAGATATAATCAACGGCATGGCCAAAATACAGAGCCACACCACCTCCAATCCCTGCTCGATCTCTCAAAAGGCGAGCTTAGAAGCCTTGACCGGTCCCCAGTATGAAGTTTCCAAAATGACATCTGAGTTTCAGAGACGGAGAAATTACCTCTTGATGAGGCTCCAGAGAATCCCTCAGCTCTCCTGTTTCAAACCACAGGGAGCATTCTATCTTTTTCCTAATTTCTCCTCTTATTACGATAAAGAATTCAACAATGTCCAGATTCGAAACTCTTACGGCATGGCTTATTATCTTTTAAAAGAGGCTTTAGTAGCCATAGTTCCAGGAGATTCCTTTGGTGCCGATGATTATATCCGTATTTCATATGCCACTTCCATGGAAAACCTGGAAAAAGGCATGGACAGGATTGCAGAGGCCCTATCCAACCTTAAAACAGCCAAAAAAATAAAGCGCCTTGCCTTATACAATACGATAACGCGAAGAAAAAAATCAGTACCAGTAGATTCCACAATTTCAGTCAAAATGAAGGATGCTCTGATTGCTGAAATGGAAAGCCATCTCAGCTTCGATAACTATTTTGAATGGAACGCCAACATCAACGGCGTCATTGTTCAGCTGCGCACGAATATCTCTCACCTCAATGATTTCTGGGTCGAAAACTGGTACCCGGCTCAACTCGAAGCAGACTTGGAACCACATGGCGTCATATATGCGGTCGACGGAATAACAGGACGCGAACCGCACTCTTTCTATAACTCAGAAACAAACACAGGAGTGCTCGTCAACGCAGACAATTACGCTTCCCTGCGCAGTCTGGCTCTTGGTCTTGTCATGGACGTATCAGAAAAGCTTTTTAATATCCACGCAATCCGGGGAATGTCGGCTGATATTGGCGGAAGCGGGCTCGTCCTGATCGGACCAAAAGGAACAAAAAAGACTGAGTTTTTCTTCGGTCTTCTTCAAGATGAACGATTCCGCTTACACTCCAACGACGTCATCTTCGTCCGCCTTGCAGGAGGCCCAGCTCTGGCTGATTCTGTTGAAAGAAAGCTTTTTTTCCCCACAAACACTGTCGAATCCTATCCTCGCTTAGCTCCTCTTTTCGACTCCAGCAAATGTGAAAACGTAATCACACTCAAGGAAAATTGCCAGGATGCCGAATGCCTTCGAATCGACGATTGCCGTCTTGACCGCGGCTCCCCCTATTGCTATAAGGCCTCTAAAGATTCCCATGCACTTCTTGATCCTTATTGGATCGAGGGACCAGCAAAGCACGTTAAGCGCACTTCTCTTCGCTGGGTATTCATCCTCCGCTATGATACTGTCTCCCCTCCGGTGTTGGAGGCCCATGTTGAAGACGCCCTGCGCCTTCTCGAATCTGGACAGAGCCTTGGACTAACGCGCAGTCTCAGCCCCTCTAAAAGCCAGCCTTTTTTCAATCCCCATCTTTTGCTCACAACTCCTGAAAAGGTAGAGCTTCAGAGGAATTTTTTCGAGCGTCTTCTCGATGGCACTTCCTGTTACCTCTTTAACAGCGGAAAGGCCTCAGTCGATGACCTGAAAAAAATTGTGGCAGGTGAGTCAAAAATAGAATAATCTAATAAAAGAATATGCATAATTCCGATGAATAACAAAGGAATTTACAACCAAGAAGCCTACAGTAAATTCAAGGAGGAGCTCTCTCGAGCCTTGAAGGGACCGAACATCAGACATGTAGACCTCAAATGGCTCGAGCCAAGAGCCAAAGCCACGGGAGTGAAAACAAAATACGGATCCTACGGCTGGCGGTCAGCCATATCAAGCCGCATTGCTCCGAAAACTGTTTACTTAGGGAGTGAAGCAATCCGCCTTCCCTCTCCCACAGCAGAACAGCAAACTCTCATCGCCAAGGCACCGGGAGAGCTGGACAAGGTGCTCCATCTTCTGAGAACTCTTCCCTTCTACCACATCCGGAGACAGATGGGAGAAAATGATTCCTACAATCCCATCTGTAACCTTTATGTTTCCGAAGCAGACCTTGTGAACTACCGCCTCGGATTCATGTGGGGAAACACCATGTTCAAGCCCGGGAATCGTCCTGGCCCTGAATTCACCATGATCCATATTCCGGAAGAGCATCTTCTACGACAGCAAGTTCTCACTCTTCCTGAGGAAAAAATTAATATCGCTCTTGGGACTGATTACATGGGAGAAGACAAAAAAGGTTTTCTCCGCCAGGCCATGTGGTCTGCTGATGAGCTGGGGATGCTCGGTCTTCACGCCGGAACAAAGATCGTTACAGTCAGAGATTCAAACAATAAGCTCAGAACCTACGGAGTTTTTCTGTTTGGCCTGACAGCAACAGGAAAATCCACCTGGTCCTGCCACAAGCTTGACCTTGATTATGATAAGGGCGAAAAGACCTTAGTTACCCAGGATGATATTGTTTTCTTGAAGAATGATGGATCTGCCTTGGGGACAGAAAATAACTTCTTTGTGAAAACAGATGTTGAAAAAGATAGCCAGGAAGCGATGTACAACGCTTTAATCGACAAATCTGCGCTGCTTGAAAACGTCATGATCAAGGCCAACGGGGAAGTGGATTTTCTCGATGAAACTCTTACGGCGAACGGAAGGGCAATCGTGATGCGTGATAAACTCAAGGTCAAGATAAAAGGGAAAACGGTCAGCCTCTCCTCCAAATCCATCAACCTCCCTCCTCTTGAAAAGCTTGACGGGCTGGTCTTTGCTTTTATCACCCGAAGGAACACGATAATGAGTTTTGCCCAGCAGTTGACCCCAGAACAGGCTGTGCTTGCTTATCTCTGGGGAGAAAGCACCCACAGCTATGCCAGCCAGCCCCTTAAAGCAGGTGAATCAGTGCGCATCGTCGGAACCGACCCATTCATCGTCGGGCCCAGGGCTAAAAAAATCAACCGCTTCTATGAAATAATCATGACCCTGGTTAGCAACTACCCCGAAAAACTCAAATTCATGCAGTACAACACAGGGGGAGTCGGGGAGATCATCGAAACTCATGAAGAAAACGGTCAAAAGAAAAAAAGATTAGTTCGCAAGGTGAGCCGTGTTCCTATCAATCTTATGGCTCAAATCCAGAGAGGCGATTTAAGGGGAACCAACCACTATGAGAAAGGGCTGCTGGGAACCAAAGAAATAAAGATCTGTGAAGGAAAAGCCCTAGATGAATATGCCCTCCGCAACTTCTACTCTGAGGAACAGATTCAGGACTATATCAGAGATTTAGTAGCAGGCAGACGGAAGTTTACAGAGGCAGTTGGCTCAGAAGGGCTCAGAGAAGAAATCCTTTATGCAGCAGAACGATCCTTTCGCATCGACAAAAGCGGAAAAGAAGAAGAGGAACCTGAACTTGAAAGCCCGGCTGCGGAGGAGAAGCCCATCATTTTCAGGGAATCCAAATCCAGACCTCGCCGGGAGAGGTTCTGGCGGTCAAGGTAAAGAGCTTTATCCCAACCTTTTCTCTATTTCCTCGGCTAAAAGATGAAGGAGAAGAAGATGAACCTCCTGAATTCTGGGAGTGCTCCCTGAAGGCACATCAAGGAGATAATCAACGCAAGAGCTGAGCTTGCCTCCTCCCTTTCCGGTGAAGGCAACGGTGAGCAATCCTCTCTCCTTAGCAACTCTCATAGCTTCTATCACATTGGGTGAGTTTCCACTTGTGGAAAGACCTAGGACAACATCCTCCTTATCCCCAAGAGCTTCTATCTGGCGGCTGAAGACATAGTCGTAAGATATATCATTGGCGATAGACGTAAGGGAAGAAGTGTCTGTGGTCAAGGATATCGCTCGAATAGGCGCCCTTTCCTTTAGGAATTTATTCACAAGCTCCGCCGCAAAATGTTGAGCCTGGGCAGCGCTTCCGCCGTTGCCAAAAATTAGAATCTTATGGCCGGCTCTTAGCCTTTCGTCTGAGAGGCTCACAACTTTCTGGAAAAGATCAGCCTTGGTTTCAAAAAAATCCTCGGCAATATGTCGCCAGTCCTCGATAACATTTTTATAATCCATCTTCCCTCCTCGCTAGAAAATAAAGTTTCTTGAATATTTTCAATCTAATCCACTCTGTATGACGTTTCTGACTTTGCCTATAAGTCGGGAGAGGTTGCTCTCGTCGAACCCCTCTACAGAAACGGGAGAATGAAATATCACCCTCACTTTTCCTTTCTTGGCAAAAAAAGAACCCTTAGGCATGAGTGCGTAGGTGCCTTTTATGCTCACAGGAAATATGGGAACCTGGCTGTTGACCGCCAGGAAGAATCCTCCTCGTTTGAACGGCTGAAGTTTTCCGTCCCGACTCCTTGTGCCTTCGGGAAAAATCAGGAAAGAAAAGCCCTTCTCTTTTATCATGCGAGTGGCTCGATCTATGCTCTTTTTCCCTCCTTTTAAGCCTTTTCGATCAACAGAAACGAAATCCACCTGCCTCATCGCCAAGCCGATTATAGGGATCCTGAAAGCTTCTTTTTTCAGGAGAACTCTAACAAATTGAGGAATGAGCATAAAAAGCAGAGGCCCGTCGATTAAACTCAGATGGTTGGCCATGAAAACATAGGACATTCTTTTATCTATCCTCTCGATTCCGGAAGCATCAAGGCGAATCCCCAATATTTTCGGCCCTGCCCACAAAGCCCACTTACCAATCAAGATTATAGGCTGAGCAAACTTTATCGGGTAGCAGAAAAGAAGAACGGGGATGAGAAGAATCGTCAGAAAAATATAAATGAGCAAAAGGACAATTGTTCGCATTCCTAGTTGAGGAGATTATAGCATAAGTCTTTGAAGAAATGGAAAGAGGTGATCAGTCAGGCATGGGATCAGGCCTTATCCGGGGTCAGGCCTTGTCCCCTAGAATGTTATACACGCAAGAGGCAAGAGAAGATCTCTTGTTTACGTCAAGGCCTGACCCCATATTGGCAAGTATGCACGAGAAGATCTCTTCTCGATGGCAAGGCCTGAACCCATATGGGCGGCACTAAAATATCTTTTCCCCCTCACAAGGCCTGAAACCAGGCAACACGTTAGGAAATGTGCAGCCCTGCATAGTAAAAATTTATTTTAATCATGAACCGCGAAACAATATTCGCGGAGCATGAAGCCAAGATCCGTTCAAATTTATCAAATCATTGTCGAAATCCGCAACAGAGTTTATCCGGTACAGGCCGGCTGCAGGATTATCGGCCTGGTAAATAAAGCTTTCATCGCCGCCATCTTCCCCGTCTCTTCCTAAGGAAACAATTAAAAAGTCTTCGTCGCCTATATCTTCTGCAGGAATACTGTAAACCGAGGCTACAGCTGTGCCTGTATAAACTCGAAAAGGATTTCCCCATTGATCATTTATAGGGCAAATCCTTAAAAACATTGGAGAGATAGAACTTATGAAATTGCCGCTAGCTTGAAGAACACCAGATTGATTTCCAGAATCAGGAGCGTATCCAACCGTAGCCACATAATCTGCACAGGCAGTGGCTAGATGGACAATTTGCTTCATAGTTTCTTTCTGCTTAGCTTTCTGTATGGCGACTATGGCATTGGGGATGACAATCGTCGAGAGGATACCAACGACAGCCACAGCGATGAGCAATTCGACCAAGGTGAAACCCCTTGCTTTTTTCAACATTCGAATTCTCTTTTTAGGTTGAATCCGGAAATAGAATTACACTAAATTTAGTTACTTAATAAAAGAAGAGGGCGATACACTGCATGATGTATCGCCCTCTTCCAAGTTTGGTAAGTACTTTAGCGCGTGCTCGCTTGAAATTAGGTGCCTGTTGCAGCAGTCCTAGGCGCACGAATCCAGGAACCATTCCACATGACTAAATCACGGTTGAAATGGTCTGCTTGGCTGACTACAAACAATCCAAGTTCTGGGTCATTTGGATCGAACGAAAAAGCTTCTAGTGCTTTGCCGCGTCCATAAGAAGCAATTAGGAAATCATCCCCAGCGGCTCCAGTGACTCCATAATTTCCATTTACATCGGTACCGCAGTAAGCATAAAAATTATTGCCCCACTGGTCATTAATAGGGAGAACCTTGATATAGAACGGAGAAAGCGCATCGTAGAAGGCAGCGGTGGCGTCGTAAGTACCAGCTTGTACTGGAGTGATTCCGTTATCGGTAACATAATCTGTAACAGCTGTGGAAATGACGGTGATATCTTTCATGGTACTTTTCTGCTTGGCTTTCTGAATGGCGGTAATAGCGTTGGGGATAAGAAGGGCTGCAAGAATTCCGAGGATAGCAACAACTATGAGCAGCTCGATCAGCGTAAAACCTCTAATTCTATTTAACATTTAAAACCTCCTTTACTCTGGTGACTTTGTTGTTTTAGTCTTCCAGAAAATGTTAAATTCGACATTATTTCATGTGCAATCTTTATTTAGCAATTTCTGTGCCAAATTAAAAATATTTAACTTTTTGAAAATAAATAAGTTATATTATAAGCTTAAGTTTTTCAGATCCAAAATGACATCTTTTGTTCTATATATGACAAAATATGTCATTTTTCAAGCAAAATTTCTTTATCTCCTTTAGTTTTCATTATTATGGGTTTTTTCAGGAAGATTTTAAGCCGTATTTATCGATGAGGTACCTTAATGTGCGGTAGCTGACTCCAAGAAGAGAAGCTGTTTCCTTAAGGTTTCCGTTTGCAGCCTGGCGAGCCTCTCTGATATAGCCTATGGCAACTTTATCAAGGTGTGAATTGAGGCTAAAATCCTGCTGAAAAAGGAGATTGGATTCTGGCTTTTTATGAGGTTTTAAAAGTTCCTCAGGAAGGCTCTCTTCTGTTATTGTCCCCCTGTCCTCGATAGCCACGATTCTTTCTATTATGTTCTCAAGCTCCCTGACATTTCCTGGCCAAGGATAGGATTCGAAAATATTCATCACTTCGGGAACAATCCTCTTTAACTTTTTTCCCATCTTCTGGCAGTACTTCTTGAGGAAATGATTGACAAGGAGCGGCAAATCTTCTTTTTTCTCTCTCAAAGGGGGCATTTCAAAAGAAATGACATTCAGGCGGTAAAAGAGGTCCTCCCTGAATTTCTCTTCCTCGATTCTCTTCTTTAAATTCTGATTAGTAGCAGCCATAATCCGGACATCAACTGGAATTTCCTCAGTCCCTCCCACTCTTCTTATTTTTTTATCCTGGATAGCCCCGAGGAGCTTCACCTGAGTCCAAGGAGACATCTCTCCCACCTCGTCTAAAAACAAAACTCCTTTCTCTGCTACTTCAAACATACCTTTTTTATTAGCCACTGCACCTGTAAAAGAACCTTTCACATGCCCGAAAAGCTCGCTCTCCAGCAGGTTTTCAGGGAGAGCGCCACAGTTTAGGGAAATAAACGGGTTTTCCCAGCGGCGGCTGAGAAGATGAACTGCTCTGGCAGCCATTTCTTTTCCCGTGCCGCTTTCTCCAGTTACAAGAACAGTGGAATCTGTTGCTGCCACCTTTTCAATCAGGCTGTATATCTCTTTCATTTTCTTGCTCTTTCCCACCATGTTCTTGAAACTGTATTTCTCTTTAAGTTCCTTTTTAAGAAGAACATTCTCTTCTTTAAGCTTTATCTTTTCCAGTCCTTGAGAAACAATGATTTTCAGCTCTTCCACGTCAAAGGGCTTCACTACATAATCTATGGCCCCTGCTTTAAAAGCCTCCACCGCCTGCTTGATCGTCCCGTAAGCTGTTATCATGACGACAGGAATTCCGGGTTTTTTCTCTTTTATTTTTCGGAGAAGTTCTATCCCGCTTATCTGGGGGAGCCTTATATCGGAGAGGATAAGGTCAAAATCTTCTTCGTCTATCAGTTCAAGGGCTTTTTGAGCAGAAAGGGATTTCTTTACTCTATAGCCTTCCTTTTTAAAGACTACGTTGAGCATATCAAGAACGCTCTTCTCATCGTCTATTATGAGTATTTTTTCCATTTTTCTTTTTCTTTACACTTTTCAGTACTTTTTGATTTCCGGGTCCCTCGAGGGGAAGAGTTATAACAACCTCTGTTCCTTTATTAAGCTCAGAGTCAATCCTGATTTCTCCTTTATAACCGTCCACAATGCGGTGAACAACAGCCATTCCTATTCCCTGTCCATCCTCGAAACCAGAATAGAAAGGTTCAAAAATCCTTTCTTTTTCTTCTTCGGTCATGCCCTTCCCGGTATCGGCAACCTTTAACTGGATTCTATCCTTTTTCTCCTGATTAAAATCTACAGTCAACGTTCCTCCATCGGGCATGGCTCTGAGGGAATTCTTAATGATATTCCAGAAGAGCTGCTTGAACTGGCTACCGTTTCCAAAATATCGAACATTGACTGATTTAAAATTTCCCTCAACCCTAAAGTCACCGTTCAGCTCGCCACTACTTTGGAGCAGGACTATGGTTTCTTCCAGAATAGCTGAGAGGTCGAGAGAGGAAAAGACTTGTTTGACAGGGGAAGCTAAATGCAGGAATTGCTCAATGGATCGAGAAACTCTCTCTGATTCCCTGACAATGATATCCATCAGATCTTTTTGCTCCCCGCGCAGGCCTGACTCGTCTTTAAGAACTTGAACAGAGCCTGAGATTGCTGCGAGGGGATTCCGGATTTCATGAGCCAGGTGGGCGGAGACCTCTCCAGCCACTGCCAGTCGTTTTTTTACTTCAAGCTCTTTTTGAATCAGGCGAAGCTGGTCCCTTGTTTTCTTTAAACTCCCGGTTAAGTAATTCATTAAAAAAGCCACGAGGAAAAAAGCACTCCAGGCAATAAAAATATTGTTTATAACAAGACCCAGAGAAATCTCCAGAGTTTCCTCGGGAGCAAAAGAAGGGATTATTCTCCGATACATTAAAACCCCAAGATAACCGAAAAAGATGGCAGAGAGAGCAGCCGTCAGATATGCAGAACGCTTTGAGAGGACGATGCTGGCTGCAATTATTTCAAAAATATAAAGGAAGTAAAAAGACCCTTGTAATCCTCCAGAGATATAGACAAGGGCTGTAATCAAAAGGAGATCGAAAAATATTTGAAAGTAGACCTGGGTTTTGAGATATTTTCCCCAGAGATAAAAAATAAAATAGATGAAAGAGAGAATATAGAATAAGAGGACTAAGTAGTAAAAGGGATTAAGCGGTAGAAAGACTGATGTGCTGTACTGGATTATGACGGCTGAAACCACAAGGGATGTGACTATGATTAAACGAAGAAGGATTAGCCATAAGATGTATTTTTTTTTTGTATCTATCTCCTCAGTTTCCTGTCTTTTTTGCATTTTGTGTATTCTTCTGGTTTCTTTTACATCTCCTAGCTTGAAAAAATTATTTTTCTCTCTTGTTTCTCTTTGGCTTAAAACCGCTGCATCAGACTGAAAACAGGCAGGTACATGGAAATAACGATTGCTCCAATCAAGCCCCCAACCACAATAAGGAGAATGGGCTCCAATATGGAAAGAAGGGAGCCAACCGCAGCTTCAACCTCATCATCATAAAAATCGGCTAGCTTCCCTAGCATCCCATCTAGAGTTCCCGTGGCCTCACCCACGCTTACCATCTGGGTTACCATTAAGGGAAAATGGGCTTTTTCTCTAAAAGCATCTGTAAGATTCCCCCCCTCGGAGACTACAGTTCGAGCCTTAATAATACGATCTTCTAAGATAACATTTCCCGCCGTAGTGGAGGTGATCTTGAGGCTCTCCAGCATGGGCACACCTCCGGAAAGGAGTGTGGCTAAGGTTCGTGTGATTCGAGACAAGGCAACCTTCTCCATCAAACCTCCAAAAAGCGGCATTTTTAGCGTTGCCTGATCAATGACTTTTCTTCCCCCTGGTGTTTTCTTAATATACCTGAAAAGAAAAACAGAGCCTATAAGCCCGGCAAAGATGAACAAAATATATTTCTGGACAAAATTACTGATGGTTAGAACTATAACTGTAAGGAGGGGCATATCTGCTCCAAGTTCGATAAAAATATTAGAAAACACTGGAACAACTTTCCACATCATGAAAATCGTTACTAGGATAGAAAAAGCCAGGACTGCTAGGGGGTATGTCATTGCCTGCTTGACCTGGGCCCTTAGTTTGACAATATTTTCTAAATACTCGGCTAAACGCCGCAGCATAACATCGAGCGAACCACTCTGCTCTCCTGAAGCCACAAGATTGCAGTAGAGGTCATCAAAGACCTTTGGCCATTTCCTTTTAGCCTCGTTCAGAGTGGAACCAGCTTCCACATCTTTCCTGATAGTCTGAATTACCTCTTTAAAATAAGCGTTCTTTGTTTGATCGGCCAGCATGGTCAAGCTTTGAATCAATGGAAGATCCGCGTCTACTAAAACAGAGATTTGCCTGCTGTAGACCGCTAATTCTTTGAGCTTGACTTTCTCTCTTTTAAGAAAGGGGATCTTTATCTCAACTCTCTTCTTTGAGACATCAAAAACAGTTATCTGTTCTCTTTTCAGGATTCTTGTCAAGTCTGCTATGGACTTAGCGACACGCTCTCCTTCGACGATATCTCCATAACGATTTTTGCCTTTCCAGATAAAAATAGCCATCTCGATCCTCCTTTTATTCTCTCATTTTAGCTGGAGAATAGGCTTCTGCGGCCACCTTGCTTACTCCTCCTCTCTCAATTATCTCTGTCAATTCCTCTGGTTTATAGGAGACTCTCATAGCGGTCTCAAGGGTAATCTGTCCTCTATTATAAAGGCTGGCCAAAGATTGGTTAAAGGTTAGCATCCCATATTTCTCTTGGCCCATCTGCATGGCGGAGTATATCTGGTGGATTTTATTTTCTCTTATGAGATTCCTGACCGCTGCATTAGGAATTAGAATCTCCATAGCCAGAACTCTGCCACCTCCGCCGGCCCGAGGCAAAAGGGCCTGAGTCAATACAGCTTCTAAGCACAAGGAAAGTGTGATTCTCACTTGAGCCTGGTACTGGGAGGGAAAAATATCGACAATCCTGGAAATCGTCTCAGCGGCTGAATTCGTATGAAGGGTAGAGAGAGTAAGATGCCCGGTTTCGGCCACGTGCAACGTAGCTTCCACGGTCGGTAAATCTCTCATCTCCCCTACAAAAACAACATCTGGATCTTCTCTCAAGACAGAACGAAGGGCGTTGGGATAGGACAGTGTGTCAGCATGGAGTTCCCTTTGATTGATCATGGATTTGCGAGGAGTGAAAAAATATTCGATAGGATCCTCTATGGTTACTATATGAACGCCTCTTTCTGCATTGATATGGTCAATCATGCAGGCCAGAGTTGTTGATTTCCCACAGCCTGTTGGCCCTGTCACCAAGACTAATCCCCGGGGCAGATAGCATAGCTGAGCAACTCTTGGAGGAATACCTAACTTAGGAAAGCTCCACATCTCGCTGAGAAATCTCCGAAAGGCTCCTGCAACTGATCCTCTCTGCATGAAGACATTCGCCCTAAAGCGACCCACATCTTTTATGCCAAAGGAGAAATCAAGCTCCAGTTTCTCTTCAAACGTTTTCTTCTGCTTATCTGTTAGCAAACTGTAGATAAGATTCTTGGTTTCAACTGCAGTTAGAGGTGGATGATCGAGTGAGATCAGTCTGCCGTGGACTCTGATCCTTGGTGGGATGCTTGTTGTTATGTGTAAATCACTGGCATCCCTATCGCAGGCAATCTTAAGCATTTCCTGGATTGTTTTTGTCATTTTGTATCTCCCCGTCTCTTACGGTTTCTCTTAAAACTTCCTCTACGGAGGTTATGCCTTCCTTTATCTTAATCAACCCGCTTTGACGCAATGTAATCATTCCACGCTCCATTGCAAGCATTTTTATTTCCCTGGGCTGTCCCTTTCTTAAAATAACCTCTCTTATAGCGTCATTTATTTCCATGACTTCAAAAAGCCCGGTCCTTCCTCTATAGCCTGTGTCATTACAAGCAGCACAGCCCTTAGTTTTAAAGACGGTGACTTTCTTGGCCTCTTCTGGAGAAAAGCCGATATCAACAAGGGCTTCAGGAGCAATTTCTTGTTCCTCACGGCATTTTTTGCACAGACGTCTTACGAGCCTTTGGGCTACGATTAGAGCGAGAGAATCTGAGATCAAAAAGGGCTCGATATCCATGTTCACCAGCCTGACAATCGTGCTTGCTGCATCATTGGTATGAACCGTGGAAAAGACCAGGTGGCCAGTTAGTGCGGCTTTAATAGCTATATCAACAGTTTCATAATCCCTCATCTCACCGACAAGCATGATATCGGGGTCCTGTCTTAGGAAAGATCTTAGAGATGAGGCAAAATTTAGGCCAATCTCTTCCTTTATATTAACCTGGTTTATCCCAGGCATATAAAATTCTACAGGATCTTCAGCCGTCATGATGTTCTTTTCCTGGGCGTTTAAATTGGAAATAGCGGAATACAAAGTATTTGTTTTCCCGCTTCCTGTAGGCCCAGTGACCAGAATAATTCCCCAGGGTCTGACGATAGCTTTCTTAAAAACTTCAAGAGACTGCTGCTCAAAGCCTAATTTTGTAAGGTCTAACTTCAACATCTCGCGGTCAAGAATACGGGAAACGATCTTCTCCCCAAAAATCGTTGGTATGGCAGAGACTCTCATATCAACTTCTTTGCGATTGTTCTCCCCCCATTTAACTCTCATTTTTATCCGCCCGTCCTGAGGCAACCTCTTTTCTGCTATATCCATGGTAGAGAGGATTTTCACCCTTGAGATCACCGGATTTTTGAACTTCATGGCAAGATCCATCATTTCATGAAGAACGCCGTCAATGCGGTATCTCACTCGGAAAGAGCGCTCATACGGCTCAAAATGGACATCACTAGCTCCTTTTCTTATGGCGTCCATAAATATCGTATTCACAAGGGTGATAACAGGAGCTTCTTCTGTGGAGTGAACCAGTTCTTCCATATTATACTCTTCCCCTTCTTCCTCTATGACATCGACTGCTCCCGTACTATCAGCATGCTCGATTTCTTCGATTATTTCTTTAACACGTATGGAATCAGAAGCTCCGTAATATTTATTAATGGCATCATTAATCCCCGACTCAGAGGCGATAACAGGCTGGATGCTCAGACTCGTGCGAAACCTGACATTTTCGATGACGTCCAAATCTGTTGGATCGACCATAGCCATCGTCAAAAAAGACCGGATCCTATGAATAGGCATAATCATGTGCTTTTTGGCGATGTCTACGGGGATGAGATTGATAACGTCGGGGTAGACCTCGAATTGACTGAGGTCAATATAAGGATAGCCCAGCTGGCGGCTTAGTGCCTGGGCCATTTCTTCTTCTGAAATATGACCCAAGGTTACCAGAGCACTTCCGATAGAAACTTTATTCTTCTTCTCATAATCAAGAGCAGCCTTCAGTTGATCTGAATTTATGAGTTTTTCCCGCAGTAGAAGTTCGCCAAGATTCGAGCCCATTTTTGCTCCTTAAGAAGTTCCTCTAAAATGAACAATTTGACAATATTTGTAAACTTTTTTCACGCCTGTCCTTCCTAAATCACCTCTCAAAGAATTCTTAGGTAATAGACGGCAACTGCAAGTCATTTTTCTCTTCTTCCCAAAAACAGTTACTCCAATTAGAGTCCAAAGGTCAGCCATAGCAAACTCATATGGTTGCAGAGAACTCTCATACTGTCAATCATCAGTAGAGGGGATATGAAAGGTGAATTTTACATTCATTCCCTCACCTGAAAAGGCTAAAGGTTTCATCGCAGTCGGGGATGCAAACGAGCCAAGAATCATCCTATGGATTAGGAGATGTTCAGAGATGGGGGCAGCCCCGTCTTCGCCGTTTATGCCCAGCTTTTCAGAATCCAGATCTCATTTACTACCATACAAACAAATATACCTGATTCACACCTATTCGGTTTTCCTCTCTTAAAAAACGGCAAAGAAGATACACTAAAATCTATATTTTAATCCGCCCATAAAAATAGGACCTTCAAGCTCTAAAATACCTGTGGCCCCCGAAAATGTACTGAGCTCAAAGTTTAAGCCCGCGTTCCTGCTGATCCAGAAGATGCTTCCAAAGGTAAATTGAAAATAAGAATAATTTCCCGCTTCAATCGTCTCACCACTCCAAATGTCTTCTGTCTCACTATAATGGACATAATTATACCTTCCCACAAAATACGGCTCAAAGAAATCCATCTTGTAACTAAGAACTGGCCCTGTATAGACGTACATTCCATTTACCGTCGCCCCCAAACCGAAAAGAGCTGCAGAGGAGAAATCGTTTTCCATAGTGTTTCTAAAGGAGTATTTTCCAAAGAGGCCCAAGGTGAGAAGTTCAATCTGCAATCCTATATCTAAATTTGATGTCATTCCATAAGCAAGTTTAAGGCCGCCCCAACTCTTTACTTCGCCTAAACCTCGTGCTCCCTCCAGTCCGATTTTTCCTTTTCCTAAAGATCTCCCAGTAAAATTGCTGGAGAAAGGCGCTACACAGCCTGAAAGCACCAAAAGAGAGAAAAAAAGAAACAAAGCTATTAATTTTTTCATTTTGCGCCTCCTAAATCATTCCAGAGTCGAGTCCTAGATATATCATTTATAATCAGGAATTCGAGCTTTTTTGCGTAATTTGTCCATAGCCTCTTTTATTTTTAAATCTGACATCCCTTCAATCTGGATTCTTTTATCTGTACCTGTCTCTGCACCAGCTAATCCTCCACAAACTACTCCTATGATTGAGCCAAAGAATAGTCCACGTAAAATAGTTTTTTTATCAGCTGCCATACTTGATAAAATGATAGGTGCAGGTTTCCCAACTAGAGTACCAACTATTGCTCCGATACCTCCCCCAGCTAAAGCTCCAAATGTAGCTCCCGCCAAGGCTTGTGATTTCTTTACAATTGTAATAGCTACGATATCCTTAATATCAACGGATACATCAGCTCCTGTTTCTGAATCTAACAATAAAAGAGTATTCTGCTTAACTGCGATGAGTTCACCTGTTAGTTGCCTGCCATCCTTTTGCTGGACTTCGAGCTCTGCGCCTCGCTTTTTTGCATACAAATTTCCTGAAAGTGCCAATAAAAAGAAGACAAGAAACAAAGATAAGAATATTTTGCCTTTTTTCATCTTAAGCCTCCTCTGCTAATATAAGCTTCCGTAAGTGGAAAGTTGTTAAGAAGTCGTTAAAGACTTGTAAAAATTTTGTTAAAATTGCTGCCCTTTTGTACGGCAAAATATAAATGTTTTATTGATTATGAGTTTGGGCTTCCCGAAAATAAAATCCGACTTCTCCTGAAGACGGACCGAATTTTAAACATAGATTGTTAGATCGCCCGTTTTTTATTATTTCTCTGATTTCTTGGTAGTCAATAACTCAGAATTTGCAAGTTAACATAATCCCATATTCCCCATATTAAACGCAAAAATCGCTTAACTAATTCACCCTAAATTGTTATTATATAACAAGATAGAGGGTAATAAGGGCGCAAAAAATGAAACTCACAACGGGTGAAAGACTAAACATTCGTTTTAACGGAAAAATCAAGCTTGAATTTCATGGCGCAAGATTGACATCTGATGGTGGTCTTCTTGCCTACCGGGAGCTTGATGAGGCATTGGGATTATTTAATTCAGTTTCTGATGTTATAAGCAATAAACGGACAGGGCGCAATATTCAGAATGATATGACCAACCTGCTGCGCCAGTCTGTATACAGTCGGCTGGCAGGATATGAAGATGTCAATGATGCTCATCGTTTATCAGTAGATCCTGTCATGAGAGCAGTGACAGGAAAGAAGAAGAGAAAGAATGCTGCTAGTATCAATACAATCGGGCGTTTCGAGACAGAGATTCTTCCCCTGAAGAAAAACCTTACGGGTTTGTCTGAAATTAACGGAAGCTGGGTTCAAAAAGCGATGGAGAAAACACCCCATCATCGAATCATTTTGGATATGGACAGTTCAGAGAGTCCGGTACATGGAGAGCAGGAAGGTTCTGCATACAACGGTCATTTCAGATGCAATTGCTATCATCCTCTGTTTTGTTTTAACCAGTATGGCGACTGTGAGGGAGCGATGCTTCGTCCAGGCAACGTCCATAGCGCTGACCGATGGAAAGAGCTGCTGGAACCGATCGTTCAACGGTATGAAAACAAGAAAGTCAAAAAGTACTTTCGTGGCGATGCTGCATTTTCTAAGCCTAAGATCTATGAATACCTTGAAGAGAGAGGGCTCTTGTATGCTATCCGCCTTCCAGCGAATGATCTCTTGTATGATGAGATAAAAAATCTTCTGACTCGCCCTGTAGGCCGTCCTTCGAAAAAACCGGTTGTGTTGTTTCATGATTTCAAGTACCGGGCTGCAAGTTGGAAAAAGCTGCGTCGTGTGGTGGCGAAAGTTGAGTGGCACAGTGGAGATTTATTCCCGAGAGTAGGTTTTATCGTAACCAATATGAGTGCCAAAACAGTGAGTGTCGTACGTTTCTACAATGGGCGTGGCATTGCTGAACAGTGGATTAAGGAAGGCAAGTATGCTCTCAACTGGACACGATTATCGTGTAAGCATTTCCTCTCGAATCAGGTGAGGTTAGGTTTGTTTGTCCTGGCATACAATCTGGGCAACTTTCTGCGGCGCCTGGTGCTTCCGGGTAAAGTCAAGCACTGGTCGCTTCGGACTCTGCTTGTGAAACTTATAAAGATCGGGGCCAA
>WVXO01000041.1:0-3248 GCA_011773465.1 Candidatus Aminicenantota bacterium
ATACCAAACCCATTTTTGGCCAATTCGAGAGAGATTCCGCGGCCGATCCCCTGGCCCGCTCCGGTCACAAGAGCCACAGATTTGTATTTGTTCATGATTTCTCCAAGAGGATTTTAGTGAACCGAAAATACATTGCACTCCCATCGAAGCTTCAAAGTGCTGTTAGGATAACAAAAAGGTATACCAAGGGCAAGAGAGTCGTGAACTTTCGTCAACATCCTGTGAAATTATTTAATCAGAATGTCCAAATATCGGAGGATGAGCCTCTGAAAGAATTGTTTATAAGAAGAAGAATTAACTCGCAAGCTCCCTCTTTCAATCCAGGGGAGCTAGGGCATTACGTTTTTCTGAATGATAGAATGAATTAACTCTGCTTATTTTAATAACTTATGTTTTCTACTCTGATTACAGGCTTCAATAAATACTCTGCATTTTGACCAGTATGTATCACATCTACCGACTGGTCTGCCTCAAAATCTAAAACTACTTCAACACTACTATCTTCCATAACATTGAAAACCAAAGGGATTTGTACCATTGAACTGGGTACAGTCATTTCATTAGATTGACCGCCGATCACAATCCGTCCTTCGGTCACAGTTAATCTTATTTGAGTGTACATCCCTTCTTCTAATGTAGTATCTAATACAAGTTCTTGGGTATTCATTAATGTGAGCAAATCATATTCTTTTGTACCTTCCCATATGGTTAAAAAAGCCTCCCCAGTTTTCTGAACTTCTATCTTGCTTATGGTAGCCCATATTTCATCTGCATCAACTGGTTGGTCTGTCAAATAGAGCTGAAAGTTTCCTGTTTTTTCAGAAGAAGCGCACCCGCTTAAAAGCAAAGCTGCGGAGAGGGCAAATAGAATTAGCTTTTTCATTTTTTTCCTCCTCTTATTTAAAAATAAAAAATTTTTCAGATAAGTCAATTAATACGGGGGGTGATTCGGGGGGTGATTTTTTAAGAATCTCCTCCCCCTCTCCTTCGTCTATCCAAAGAGACGATTCTTCAGTTCTGGAGTCCTTTTCAATCCAGGAAAGCCAGGGCTTTAGGGGATTTAGATTCCATTTCGTTAATATTCCCAGATAACTTTATATCGCTTGACAAATCTATAATCTTCTTCGTCTCTGTATATGGAATACATCTTATCTTTCTTCCAAATATGGGGAGTAGCTTGAAGGGGAACTCTGGCAATATACCTCCCTTCAGCATCAAAAACATCATGATATTCCCAATCATCTTCTGTTTTTCTATATGTCCCAATAAATATCCTTCCCTCATCATCAATAGTTAAGCTTCCAAAAGCAGGGAAATATTTAGGGAAGTTTAATTTTAAACTAAAGACTAAACTACCAGGTCGTTTATATCTTTCTCTTACTCTTTCTTTGTCCTTTTCATCGACTTTCACAGGCTTATAATCCTTAACAATTTTTCTTGTCAATTCCCCCTCAGGATTGTGAACTTGGAGTTCATACTTATCGGAGAATCCCCATACAATATTATCGTCTTTTGTTAATACAAAATACAGATAAGGCTTCATTACATCTGTTTCACCCTTTGGGCTTGGCTTTTCTTCTATTTTAAAGATAACCGAAATTGGTTCACACTTTGAATTGAACTTCTTTAACTCTATGGTTGGAGGACCTCCTAATACACATCCAACAAAGTTTCCTCTGGAGTCTATCTTAAATTTTACTGGCACTCCCCCTGCTCTTGCACCTGAAATCTGTTTAAGATATTTTCCTTTTTGAGAAAATAAGATAAAACGACGTGTTGGTGGGTCATAAACCATAATTTCTTCCTGAGGTGTGACCTGAATAAAGTATGCGGGGCTTTGAAATTCACCTGGCCCTTGCCCTTTTTTACCGAATGTCCTCAAGTGCTTTCCATTTTTATCAAAGACTCTTATTTTTGAAGCTCCTTCATCGAGTATGAACATATTCTCATTCTCATCGACGTCTAATCTTATTCTAGAAAACATATATTCTTCTCTTCCTTCTGCTTCGCCAATGGATAATTCTTCTTCTAGACTAAATAAATCTTCCCCATACATAGGCTCTTTCGGATTCTTAACGACTGTGACTCCATCCACCTCCTCTATTGTCCCTTTCCATTCAGTCTTTTGTTCTTGGCAGGATATAAGCGTCATAAGGGCTGAAATAGAAAGGACGATTGAAATTAATTTAGTTTTGTTTATCGTTTTTCCCCTTATAAATGAAAAAATCCTAAACGAAAATTTCTCAATTATCGTCCTTCCATTGCTTGTTTTACCAATCTATCTACATTTCTAATCATGGGATTTGTATTCGGCAAATGCTGAAATGTAACTTCACTGAACAGCCTCATATTATCTAACACCTGATGAACAAAAGGTCTAAGTTCGGGCGTTCTTATTCTAAATTCGCCAGTAACTTGTTTAATTACAAATTCACTATCCAGGAAACAATAAACAGTCCCCCTGGTGTGACTTGCCGCACATTCCAGTCCTCTTATCAAGGCAAAATATTCAGCTCGATTATTCGTTGTACCGCCTATACATTCTGCGAATGAATCAATTTCGTTATTGTTCTCATCTAAAATGATATAACCGATAGCTCCAGGCCCTGGATTGCCTCGACATCCTCCATCAGTATATAGCTTTACCCTATCAATATATCTTGGCATTGAATCCCCCCTATTTTTTGCTGTTCATCTTCCATATATAAATACCAGATATCAGCAGAAAAGTGAATCTCAACCAGACCTTTCCCTTTGTCACTAATTTGTCACTAAATTTGGGTACACGCGGCTAAGTATGATTAAGTGTAATCAAAGAAAAACCCCCGCTTTACTCTGGCGGGAAGGTGTGGGAGTCGAACCCACCCAGGGCTTTTCGGCCCCATACTGGGTTTGAAGTCCAGAAGGTCCACCGGAACCTATACCTTCCCGGTTTCTATATCACTACGGTCTATCCTCTCCTCTGCGTATGAATCCCGCATTATCAGAATCTTTCAGGAAAGACTGTGCCTATTCCATTAAAAAAATTAAGTTTATCACGAATATTAGCCAATGTGACATATTTTTTTTGATTCCCGTCACTCCATGACTCTTCTCAGGCATGCCCTCTTTTTTGGATAGCCCTATGATCATTTTTTTATGACTATGCAGCCCTTGGATTTGGCGACGACCTTCCCGATAATAGCAGCATGAGCTACGCCTTTTTTCTTGAGAAGCCCCATTAATTTTCCGCTCTTCTTTTCCGGGAT
>WVXO01000041.1:3311-3626 GCA_011773465.1 Candidatus Aminicenantota bacterium
GCTTACGCCTTTTCCCGCTTTAACGTACTGTGTGGCAAATTCCTTATTCCTTTCGACCGCACCTGAAATTATTCCCTGCTTTACACATTCCAGGACACCCTCAAAAACAGGAACTTTACTGGCATAAACCTCTGCGGTGACTCCGCTCTGGACAACCATCTCGCTGAGATGCCCCAGCAGGCCGAATCCCGTGACATCCGTGGCGGTCGTCACCCGCATCTGACTCATGACTTCAGAGGGAAATTTGTTCAGCTCGGCCATGGATTCACTGGCTGCCTTCAAAGCGGACACTGACGCTTTTCCTATCTGGCTGGC
>WVXO01000053.1 GCA_011773465.1 Candidatus Aminicenantota bacterium
CCGGTGCACGCGACTTCATCAACGCCAACGGCGGCATCGGAGGCGAACCCACCAATATAGGAGATGATAACATTGAGGTGATCTTGACGTCGGGCGGTGACGGTGACGATAGAATTCCACACAGTAATGGCGAGGCGGGAAAAGATGGGTGTTTTATCGCAACCGCAGTCTACGGGTCTCACCTCGCAAAGGACGTGAAAGTCCTGAGTAGGGCCCGAGATGAATATCTTTTGGCAATCTCATTGGGGAGAGCCTTCGTTTCTTTTTATTATAGATATGGCCCGAAACTGGCTTACTTTATCTCAAAGTATCCTTTCCTGAAAAGCGTAGTAAGAATTGGTTTGCGTTCCTTGGTCATGGCCAGCAGATTGATAATTAAAAAGAATTAGAAAAGAAGGCAGTGATCGATTTTTCTGAGTTGAAGAAATGCTGCCAGATTTGCCCTTTCTTTCCAAAAAAGCTATAGCACATAAAATGTGCAGGCGTTCATCATTAATCCTTCCACAACCCAAGGAAGGCTAAACTACCCCCTCCCCTTCGAAGATTTACCTTCCTCCGTTGAAGCAATACATGATCAGGCCACCATTTGTCCTTGAGCGCCCCTCCTTCTCATTTCCCAGCTATCATACATTACCAGAAATTCCTTGACCTATAGAAAAACACTGATCATGGTCAGCCAGAGGTGGAGGATGCGAAGAGGAGATTTAGGAGGAATACGGAAAAAATTTATGATTAAAAAATGGGAGCAAATAAAAGAATTAATATAATTGATAAATTAGAAATACAAAGGCTAAAAGCTCAAATTCCATTAAAAATGAGGTAATTATAAAAAAACCTTATTTGTAGTTTTAAGAAACATAGGAAATTGGTTTTTAGGACTGCATTGAGTTCGGCTCATTTTTATTCAATTTCCACCTTCTGACCTGCTCTGTAGATAATAATAGATAGAGTAAACAGAAGAAAAAGGGCGGGCAACTTGTGTTATTAAAGTTGCCCGCCTTTTTTTTGCCAAAGCAATATGAAAGACAGATAATATGAGGTTTGGGCCTTGAAGAAGTCATGCAAGAACCCAGGACTGTTTGGTAAATGGGTCCTGTAATTCCATTTTTCATTCACCATTTTTTTGCCAATGCCTCAATGTAGTTCTTTAATCATGTAGCAATTTCTAATTCAATTTGTTAGCATTTAAATGAGATGAATTTTAGGACGTTATTTCCCAGAAAAATTGCCTTTATCTTTCTTTTGCTTTCTTTTTCAATCTTATCTTCTGGGATCCAGGAATATTCTCTTCCTGAGGTCAGGAAGGTCTTAGGGGCTATTGAAAAAATGGAGAGCGAACAATCCAGGGGAGATAAAGACTCTCTTAAAAAAATTGTCATAACTGAAAAAGAGCTAAATTCCTACATCGCCTACCGGATAGAAACAGAAAAAGAAGAAATAATGAAAGAGCTCCGGCTTAAATTATTCAAAAGAAACAAGATTGAAGGCAAAGTTTTAATAGACCTAAGAGGACAGAAAATCCCAGAATTCATTCGCCCGCAGATGATTCTGTTCTTTGGAGGAAAACTTGAAGTGAAAAAGGGGAGGGTCAGGCTTAATGTAAAAGACCTTTTTCTCGAAGACCAGCGCGTTAAACCGACGATTCTAGATTTAATCTTAGACATTGCCTCCAAAATAAATAAAACGGAAGCCTCAAGCATGGATGACTGGTATGAGCTTCCTTATGGAATAAAAGATATCAAGACAAATCGCCAAAAAGCTACTTTTTATTATTGATGTAAAACGGAATTCCCAAAGCCCCAAGAGCAAAGGGGATTGCGGAAATCTGCAAAATATAATCAGTAAAAGAATTGGGCTTTTTTCCTAAACTGGCCTGTTAAACGGAAAAAGGAACCTATGATTAGGGTAATAAGCGGAATTTACAAGGGGAAGCGGCTTAAAAGGGTGCCGAGCTCGCTTGTCCGCCCTGTGCCTGATAAGCTCAAGGAAGCGCTGTTCAATATCATCCAAGAAGATGTAAGAGACAGTGTTTTTCTTGACGGGTTTGCAGGCTCTGGCTCTGTTGGAATAGAAGCATTAAGTCGGGGGGCTGAAAATGTGGTTTTTATCGATGATTACCATCCAGCTATGAAAGTAATAAAAGCCAATTTAGCGAAATGTGAAGCTGAGGCGAGAGCTTGGATTATTCGAAAAGACTTTAATCGCGCTGTTATTCAATTGGCTAACAAGGAAAAGACATTTGACCTCATTTTTCTTGATCCTCCCTACAAGTATTTGGATGAAAGAAATCCTTTAAAAGTAATAAAGAAAAGGGAAGTCCTCAAGCCCGGAGGAAAGATCATCCTTCGCCATCATTTCAAGACAAAGTTTGAGGCAAAATATTTCAAGCTCAAAAGGCGAGTGACTATTGGTGATGATACGATTTCCATTTACGGATAATACTCAGATTGATTTCGTCTGAAAAAAGGGCTAAAATTTCAGACCTAAAATTAGGACGACTTATTAAATATGAAAAAACCGCGGCCTAAAAAATCTCCTTTCTTGCGTGAGAGTCCTCTCGTCGAAGAGGAAGAGATTTTCTCTACTTTAGAAGAAAAGAGAGGAACTTCACTATTTTTGGGAAGATATACCTTGAATGAGGTAATAGCGGTCCTGACCAAGAAAAGCTTTTTCAAAGAAGCTCAAAAAAGAAAATTATGGCCATTGGAATTTGATCTTGATTCGTCAGAATTTCCTCTCCAGAGGTTTCAAATTTTTTATCGAGAAACGAAACCTGAAAACATGATTGTTGATTTGAAGATAAAAGAAGGAGCATTTTATCCTAAAAAAAAAATTGCCTCATATTTTCCCCTCTCTGAATATAAGTTTTTAAGCCTGGATTGGCTCACACTTCAGAATCCTCTTCTGGATTTCTCTCTGGAAAAGTCACCTCTTCCTGGCCAAAAGCATCCGGGCCTTAATCTTGGCAAAAAGGTATTTGATATTTTTGTTTACCTGGCTCGACTCTCGAAGAAAGATGGGGTTCTTGCTTTTCCGAATTATTTCCATAATGCTCTGCTTTTTTCTCGCTTTTTCTATTTCCTCAACCCTGAAAAAATGGGAGAGGTTCTGGCCATTCGAGCGTCTTTTCCTGACGTTTCGTTTAAGAAGCTGGCCTGGATTGTCTATCTCGAATGCATGAGAGACAAAAAAGGAAAAAAATATGAGTGGAAGGCAGAAGAACAGGTTTTCCCCTTAAACAAGGCTTTGATCAATTATTTTGATTCGAAAAAATATAAAGAAAAGGTTAAAGAAAGCAAGGAACAATTAAGCTTTGAGATTGATTGGGAGTGCTATAAGAAAAAAATTAGCGAGAAGGGCTGGAAATACAAGGACCTTTCTGTGTAGGGATTTAATAAATCAAACTGCTTTGATATATAAGGTGGGCTTGATGAATCAAGCCCCTACAGATAAATCAAACGCCTACAATATTCTTTACTCTTTTCTCTATACTCTGGTATAATTACCCTGTAAACGCAGGGGCTTGATTCATCAAGCCCAGCTTATTTAATTGTACGATTAAGAATGAGATAATAAAAAATGGGGCTGGAAAAAATGGGGCCTGGCCCCATTTATAGAGAGAGGTCAAGATGAAAAAAGATATTCATCCTGAATTCGTCGAATGCACTATAACCTGTGCTTGCGGCAATACATTTACCACGCGTTCTACCAAGAAAGAAATCCGGATAGAAATATGCTCCCAGTGCCATCCTTTTTTCACCGGCAAGCAGAAATTTGTTGACAGCGCCGGACGAGTAGAAAAATTCAAGAAGAAATATGGCGATATTAAGCTCGATAAATAACCCAAATGTTTCAAGAACTGGAAGAGATCAAGGAAAAATACCGCCAGCTCACCCTCTCTTTATCTGATCCATCCTTAGTTTCAAATCCTCAAAAAGTCAAAAAAGTCGCCAAAGAACGCGCTGAATTAGAACCTTTGGTAAAAAAATATGAAGATTACCAAAAAATAGAAAATAATATCAAGGATTCAGAAGAAATCCTGGCTGACCCTAAATCTGATTCAGATCTAAAGAAACTCGCAGAGGATGAGCTCAAAGAATTGCGTCAAGAGGAAGAAAAAATTAAGGAAGAGCTTAAGATTTTGCTCCTTCCTAAAGACCCAAATGATGAAAAAAACGTCTTTTTGGAAATAAGGGCTGGCGCTGGTGGAGATGAAGCTTCGCTTTTTGCCCAGGATTTATTCCGGATGTACTCTCGTTTTGCAGAAAAGAAAGGCTGGAAGTCTGAAGTCATGAGCACAAGTTTTTCTCCGATAGGGGGCCTTAAAGAGATTATTGCTAATATCCGCGGCGAGAGAGTCTACTCTCAGCTTAAGTATGAAAGCGGAGTTCACCGCGTGCAGAGAGTGCCCCAAACCGAGGCCAGCGGACGAATCCATACTTCGACTGTCACAGTCGCCGTTCTTCCCGAAGCTGATGAGGTCGATGTAGAGCTAGACCCCAAGGATTTGAAGCTCGAAGCCTTTGGAGCTTCTGGACCCGGGGGCCAGAATGTGAATCGCAACTACACTGCCATTCGAGTAACTCACAAGCCGTCAGGATTGGTCGTAACCTGTCAGGATGAAAAATCCCAGCACCGCAATAAGGAAAAGGTCTTGCGGATTTTACGCTCACGGCTGATGGATATTGCCCAGAGAAAACAACAAGAAAAGATTGCTAAGGATAGAAAATCTCAAGTTGGAACAGGTGAGAGGAGTGAGAAGATAAGAACCTATAACTTTCCTCAATCGAGGATCACAGATCATCGCTTGAATCTTACTTTGCACAAACTAGAGGCTGTTCTAGACGGAAGTTTGGATGAGTTCATAAATTCCTTAATCCTGCATTATCAGAAGCAGATGATGGAAAAGAGAATAAATTCCTCTGCTTAAAACGAGTTTTCGTTGACTACCCTCCAAGAGCTGTTTTCACAAGGAAGATCTCTTTTAAAAGACTTGCCCAATCCGGCTCTTGAGGCAAAAGTTCTCCTTCTTAAGAGCACTTCAATACAAGAAGGTCAATTCTATTCTTTCCCCGAAAACAAACTCTCGAGAGCAGAGGAGAAACGATTTTATAAGCTGGTCTCAAAACGTCTGGCCGGACTTCCGCTTCCATACATAACAGAAGTAAAGGAGTTCTGGTCTATCCCCTTCAGGGTTTCCCCTGGAATCTTAATCCCCCGTCCAGAAACAGAATTGATTGTGGAGAAAGTGTTAGAATTTTCATCGCGGAAAAAGGAGACAGTCGTGGATATAGGGACAGGATGCGGAAACATAGCAGTTTCCCTGGCAAAAGAGCTTCCTCAGGCGCGAATTGTGGCCACAGATACAGCGATGAAAGCCTTGAGACTGGCAAAATTAAACGCTTCTCAACAGAAAATCTCGAACATAATTTTTGCCAGGGGAAGCTTATTCTCTGCTTTGTCAAGACTTCGCTTAGAGGGAAAATGTGATTTTATCGTCTCTAATCCTCCTTATGTTACAGAAGAAGAATGGCCGAAACTCGACGCGGAGATAAGAAATCATGAGCCAAAGAGTGCCTTGGTAGCAGGGAAGAGCGGATTGGAGGTCATTCATAAGCTAATCCAGGGAGCACCTCTTTATTTAAAGCCTGGCGGCTGTCTTCTTGTAGAAATAGGGGCCGGTCAGAAGGATAAAGTCATGTCGTTTTTCGATTCCAGTTCTGTTTGGGAAAAAGCGAGTTTTGTTAAAGACCTTAACGGAATTTCAAGAGTTGCGGTGGGAAAAATTTAAAGTGAAGTTCCAAAGGTACCGCCTACCTGATTGAGGGCACAAATCTATAATCTCTGTTCAGCCTTAGATTTCTGGTCAGGCAGAGATTTCTGTTTAGCCGAAGATTACGCTTCGCCAAAGATTTTCTTTACCTTATATGTTTTTTTTCGAAATCATCCTTTAAGGCTAGTCGATTTAGCTTTTTTAGGTGAGAAAATAGGGGCAAAAATACCCTCAAAAATTATCTCTAAAGGCTATGGAGTTCGTCTTTCAAGTTTGCGAATATTATTACTGAGAATAATTAAGAATGCGTGGTCTATATTATGTTCTTGAGAGAGGAAGTACGACTTGACAGTTTAGTTAGGCGGGTTTAAAATACCAAAAAAGCGAAGGAGCACCGAGATGCCAAAAGAGAAGAAATCGCGAAAAGAGTCACCTGAGATTACCGAAGAGACTGAAAATAAGAAGGATGATGTGAAGTTCGGTAGCGAAGAGGGGATGGAAAACAAGAGAACAAATCTTAAAAATAGGATAAAAGAAAACCTCAAAAAGGCCATCGATTTTCAGACGGAGATAAAGGATCTGACAGCAAAAACTCTTGAAGGGCTCGAGAAAATGGATGAGTTGAGTAAGATGCTTGAGGAACTCTATCATAGAGCTGAAGAAAGAGTAGAATCTTTAGAAAAAGACCTCGAAGAGAAAACTACGGTCCTTGAAAGCGAGAAAACTGAAGAAGAACGTGTGGATTTTGAACAGCTGCTCTCGAAGGCGAAAGAAATTAAAGAACTGTTGAGGAAACCAGATGCAATCGGGCCTGAAGTGTTTGAAGAAAAGAAAGAAGAAAAAGTAGAGGAAGTAAGTGCTCCTGAAGAACCGGCAGAAGAAGCGCCTGATAAAGAAATCAGCCCCTTAGAGGCAGTGGATGAGACAGCTAGGGTAGAGCCCAGAGAAGATGCGGAGATAGAGCTTCCGCCGGAGGAAAAGGAGGGGGCGGCCTTTGAAGAACCGGCAGAGGAAGCGCCTGAGGAAGAAATCAGCCCCTTAGAGGCGATGGATGAGACGATTAAGATGAAGCCTAGAGAGCGTGTGGAGATGGAGCCTGTGTCTGAAGAAAATGAGGAGCCGGGTGTCGAGGAAGCTCCAGGCGCCAGTGAGCAGGCGGAGGAAGCGCCAGCAGAGGAAATCAGTCCCTTAGAGGCCTTGGATGAGACGATTAAAATAAAGCCCAAGGAGAGATTAAAGAAGATGGGTGAAGCGGAAGAAAAGGGAGGCGAAGGCGGGGAAGAAGATGAAATCAGTGGATTTCCAAAAAGGCGTGCTTCTGATGCTTTAGAAATTCTGGAAAAGTACAAGAAAGCTGAACCCGAGGAGGAAGCTGACGTTGTTTATTACGAGAATGATGACAAAAAGATCTTGGACAGTGAGTGTATTGTTTCTGCCGTCTGTAACCGCTTAGAAGAAGCAGAAAAGCTCTATAAAAAACTAGCCAAGACAGAATCCCCTATAGATCAATTCTTTGTGAAACAGGAGATTATAAGAAGTCAAGAAGCCCTGAGAGGAGTTATTTTGGCAGGTACCAGAATGTTGGAGAAAGAATCCTGTACGCTCCCCAAATATACCATAGGGATTGTGAATATGGATGTTCTCAAAGAGATCCTTGAGAAGCTCAGCATGCAAAATTGGAGCAAAAAGACCGATTTTAACCTTTTTAATGAATATGCTGAAAAGCTTAAAAAAGACTATTATGCCCGGATATCATCTCTGGTTAACTATCTAAAATCGTTAATTGATGAATTAGGGCTTGAATTTTAATAAAGAAATAAACAATAGGGTCTAAGACTCAGTATACGGGGGAAGGGGGCAATTCCATTATATCTATAGCATTTATATTGTCCTTTACCGTTTACCCCTCATGTTTTGTTATGGTATATTCTTGTAGGGTACTGATTCATCAAACCCACCCTGAATAAGGCCATAAAGGTTTGATGTATTCTTGTAGGGTACTGATTCATCAAACCCACATTTGGACAAGGCCATAAAGGTTTGATGTATTCTTGTAGGGGCTTGATTTATCAAGCCCACCTTATAAGAATAAGGATAATCTTCAAGCTCCAGGCCAAAACATGAGGAGGCAACGATGGCCATACAAAAAAATTATGTCTATAGGGAAATAAGAGCTCCCCGCGGAACTAAGCTTCAAACAAAAGGCTGGTCCCAGGAGGGCGCTCTCAGGATGCTGATGAACAATCTGGACCCTGAAGTTGGGGAAAAACCAGAGGAACTCATTGTCTACGGGGGAACAGGCAAAGCTGCACGAAACTGGGAGAGTTTTTGGGCGATAGTCGAAAGCTTAAAGACACTTGAAAACGATGAAACTTTAATCGTCCAATCAGGAAAACCAGTGGCAGTATTCAAGACTCATCCTGAAGCTCCTCGAGTCTTGATTGCCAATGCTCTGATTGTGCCTAAGTGGGCGACCTGGGATGAATTCCGCAGACTGGAAGCCAAGGGGCTGACCATGTTCGGCCAGATGACAGCAGGTAGCTGGATATACATCGGCACCCAGGGAATTCTCCAGGGGACATTCGAAACCTTGGCCTCTGTTGCTCGAACGCATTTTGGCGGCTCTCTTAAAGGAAAATTAGTCTTAACAGCAGGTCTGGGTGGCATGGGGGGTGCCCAGCCTTTGGCTGTGACCATGAACGATGGAGTAGCCATAATCGCTGAGGTAGATAAGAATAGAATACAGAGGCGCCTGGATACAAAATATGTCGATACAATGGTGACTGATTTGGACGAGGCTTTGGAACTTGCTTTTGATGCCAAGGAAAAGGGAGAAGCGCTGTCCATAGCCCTTCTTGGTAATGCTGCTGATGTCCTCCCAGAATTTGTCAAGCGGGGAATAATCCCTGATGCTTTGACTGACCAGACTTCTGCCCACGACGAGCTAAACGGTTATGTTCCCCATGGGATTCCTTATGAAGCAGCGCTTCGACTTCGCAAAGAGAAACCTGAAGATTATATAAAAAGAGCTTATGACTCAATGGCCGTTCATGTTGATGCCATGCTTGAACTCCAGAAAGGAGGAGCTAAAGCCTTTGATTATGGCAACAATATCCGCGGTCAGGCTTACAAAGCAGGAACCGTAAATGCCTTTGATATTCCTGGCTTTGTTTCTGAATACATCCGGCCTCTTTTCTGTTATGGCAAAGGTCCCTTCCGGTGGGCAGCTCTCTCTGGGAAACCCGAGGATATCTATGTGACCGACGAAGCTGTGCTTCAGGAATTTACAGAAGACAAAGCCTTGGAAAGGTGGATTAGGAAAGCGCAAAATCAGGTGAAATTCCAGGGTCTTCCCTCGAGGATTTGCTGGCTCGGCTACGGAGAAAGAGCTCGTTTTGGTGCTGTTATTAATCATCTGGTGAAAAAAGGGAAAATAAGTGCCCCCATTGTCATTGGCAGGGATCATCTGGATACAGGTTCGGTAGCGTCCCCGAACAGAGAGACTGAAGGCATGAAGGATGGTTCAGATGCCATTGCCGATTGGCCGATCCTCAATGCGCTTTTAAACGCAGTTAGCGGCGCTTCCTGGGTTTCCGTACACCATGGAGGGGGAGTGGGCATCGGTCTTTCCATCCATGGTGGGATGGTCATCGTGGCCGACGGTCAGGATTCTACAGAGAAGCGCTTAGAAAGGGTTCTGACAGTTGATCCTGGCCTGGGTGTGGCCCGCCATGCTGACGCTGGATATGAAGAAGCGATTAAGTTTGCAAAGAAAAAGGGCATAAAAATACCGATGATGAAGCCATAAAGCCAGAAGAGTCGAAGCAACACAGATAAAAGGGGGAAAAAGCAATCAATTCAGCTTTCGCTTGTAAATCCTAATACAAACGCAATTATTCCAGTGTCATCGCGAGGAGCGAAGAAGATTCCTTCGCTTCGCTCGGAACAGGCTATGCGATCTCGTTAATTCATCTTAGGAGATTGCCACGCCCTTTCAGGGCTCGCAATGACATTGTAAAAATATATATTGCGTTTATATTAGTAATTTTGATCTGGGTAAACAAAAGATTTTCGCTGGAAGAAGTTTTATAAGGAACAGAAGGCTATGCCTCCTTCAATATCGTTCAAGAAAGGGAACTTCATGACATTTTCAGCTCCTGTATAAACCAGGTTTTCGAATGAAACTAGAAGGCTAAGAAATTAGTAACAAGGCTATAAAAAATAGGGGATACCTGGTTGTTAAAAACCATTTGCGCATTTTAGAGGCTTCTCTTTTACTTAATACAGCCGGATTTCTAGATATGCTTATCTGATATAGTCTTCTCGAAATGTTTATAATTGAACCGGAAAAAAAGGTAATTAATATCAATACTGATATTAATGAGACAGTTTTTAGGTTATAGAGATTGATCTTAAAAAACAAAATTAGGACTAAATCTGTAATCCCTCCGATTAAGACGAAAATAGAACCCAATAGAAGAGTTTTTCTGACCCCAAGAACATGAGCTAAGGTACGTATTCCTGATATTCTATCTTCTTTGTAATCTTCGCATGTATTGATGAAAACTATCCCTTGCATAATTAAGGCATATCCCATTCCAAAAAGGATAATAAAGGCAGAGAGTTGATCAGTTACAATAAACCATCCTGCTATTATGGGAAGTAAGTATAAGCCGAATGCCACCGGAAGAGGACTTAAAATCCCTCTTTTTTTTATTCTTAAGGGTGGGGCTGAGTAAACATAACCGCACACGATTCCCAAAAAGGCACATAAATAAAGAATTTCCTTTTTTAGGATGCAGAGAGAAATTATGATTATGCCTGCTATTGAGAGCTCTGCTGCCATTAATATTTTTAATTTAGAGGTTCCAATCGATTTAACTGCCTGGCTTAAATAGTTTTTATGTCTTTCATCTACCTCCAAATCGTTTAAACAATTAATATTACAAGAATATGTCAGTATGACAAAAAAAAGGATGATAAAGAGCAACACTGGTAGATTAAGGATATCTGACCAGTTCTTAGCGGCTAAAGCAACACCTAAGGCTGCGGTTGGCAGGGAAGCAATCTGAATATTTGCTCTACTAATAATCAGGAAATTTCTTAGCAATTTTTTAACTCTTATTTAGGTTAGTCAATAGCTAGATTATTTTATGATGAAAAAGCAATTATTTCTTTAAAGAAATTTTAAATTATGCCTAACACCCGTAGAGCGCAGTAAGAAGAAACTATCCCATAGCCTGAATAAGATATAATTAATTTGCCTCGACGATAAAAGAATAAAGAAATAAAGGAAGACGACAGCCCAAAAAAGATAATATCCATAATCGTATGAAACAATAACAAAGGAACGAGTAAAGAGACTCCAAGAAGTACTGAGACTATTTTTGTTCCTTTATTGATTCCATAAACTGTAAAGAAAGTTTTAACTCCATGTTTGAGATCCCCTTCATAATCTTTAATATCTTTGGTCAGAGGTCCGATAGAGAAGGCAATAAATATTAGAAGTGCCAGGAAAAGTGCATCGCTACTTATTGAAATATTCGATATCCTGGTGTGGTTGAAATATCCAATCAGGAAGGCCAGGGATGAGCCCCATCCGATGAACAGAGTGCTGAATAATCTTTTGCGGAGCCTTAAAGGTGGCATTGAGTAAGCCAGAGAGCTCAATAAGGAAACAAGAGTAAGAATAAAGGGAATAATCCACAAAGCTATGCTCACAGAAACGGCTATTACTGAGAGAACAAGTCCTAAGTTGAGATATAGAGATGGACTAACATCGCCCCTGGCTAAAGGCCGGTTTGGATTTGAAATTCTGTCTATTTGCAAATCATAGACATTGTTAACAAGAACTGTGCTCAACCAAATAATTATTATGAGAATAACGCTTATCAGGATATAGAGGAAATCGGGAAATCGCAAGAAGCTTAATGCTCTATTAAAGTACACACCAGCAATAACCATCAAAATAAAATGCAAAGTCCGGAATGAACTTAACTCTTTTAAAAGAGCCTTGGGGAGCGATTTGTTTATTCTGTAAAGAAAAAATATGCCTAAGATTAGGCAGAGTCCGAGATAAAAACTGAAATAGATGATATGCCTGGACTTCCATATTAACAAATTATTCATAGAAGGAATTGGGAGGTATAATCGTGGAGTAGCTGCTAATCCTCCCATTAGATATATAATTAGCCCTGTCAAAAGAGCCCGCAATAAGGATCGAGATTTAATCAGAACATAGAATGAAGCCAATACAAGAATAGCTGCTATTTCAGCCATTATGCCTAGTCCAGGTTTAGGAGTAAAAAGAAAAAAAGTTATTAGGTTTTTTATGAATTCCCTGGGCAAAATATACTCATAAGGGAAGCGTCTGGAGAAAATAAAGTGGTCAATCAACGGCGGGAGAGTAATAAGGATAAAACCTGACGAAACTATTAATGTTGTCTTAATTATTTCTGTTTTTCCTATAAAGCTGATAACCAAAATCCCAGCCATAAGCACAAGAAAATAAAAAAAGAAATGATGTACGAATTGATAAACGCTGTAGAATTTTTCAAAGAACAACTGCTCGAACACTTCTCGAAGGAAAATAAGAAAGCAGAGATATAAAGTTAAGATAAGAGAGTTAATCTTAAAATTTTCAACTCTATCGATGATTCCTTTGGAAAAAAGAAAAAGTTTAGAATTATACATTGATAGCTAAAGTTCTGAAAGGTTTAAAATTCTTACTCGAATAACTGCCACAGAAAATTTTGTTTAATTCATTTTATATCTAGGATGATATCAATATCAACCTGAAAATTTACTATTTTCTGGATATATAACTGGCGAAATAAGTTTAAGTATTTATTAAGTTTGAGATTAAGCTGCATACCGATTCAATATCGTTTGACCAAAATCTCTAACCTGTGGTATAAAATCCGAGCAAGAAGCAGAACAAAGAGAAAAAAAGAGGGAAAATCGTTATTCAACAAAAAGGCAAAGCTATTGGAATCATCCCCTTTTAACTAACTTTTTGCAAACTTTTAACAAATTTTTAACAACTTTAAATCAAAAAGGCCATAAGTTATTGGGGGAAACGAAAGATTAAAGTAAGGAAAATTATCCAAAAATGTATTTATTATTCTGTCTTGCAAGGAGAATAAAATGAAAAGAATCATTTTAGCTGTAATGTCTCTCTTCTTTTTTTCTTCTTTTCTCTCACTCAATGCCCAATGGGCAATAGTATATGGGGAAAGGGCCGGTGATTTTGCTTATTCCATTCAACAGACAGCTGATGGGGGGTATATTGTTGCAGGTGAAACGTCGTCGTTTGGTGCTGGAGAGGGTGATATCTGGGTATTAAAGCTTTCTTCAATAGGATCAATTGAATGGCAACGAACCTATGGAGGAAGTAACTATGATTATGCTAGATGCATCAAGCAGACAAGTGACGGAGGTTATATTGTTGGAGGTAGCACTTTTTCTTTTGGTGCTGGAGATAAAGATTTCTGGATTTTAAAGCTTAACTCAGCGGGAGATATTGAGTGGCAGCGCAAATATGGCGGGAATGAATGGGATCATGTTCACTCCATTCAGCAGACAAGCGATGGAGGCTATATCTTTGCCGGATGTTCTAGCTCCTTCGGTGCCGGTGCCATTGATATCTGGATTTTAAAGCTTTCTTCGGCGGGAGATATTGAGTGGCAGAAAACATATGGAGGAAGTGGCGATGATAAAGCTCGATCCATTCAACAGACTAAAGATGGAGGGTATATTGTCTCGGGTCACACTCGGTCATTTGGGGCCGAAGAGGATGACTGGGGCGGAGGCGTTGATGATGATATCTGGATTTTAAAGCTTTCATCAGAAGGAGATATTGAGTGGCAGAAAACATATGGAGGAAGTGGTGATGATAGAGCTCAATCCATTCAAAAAACTATAGATGGAGGGTATATTGTTGCCGGCTGGACAAATTCCTTTGGTGCTGCATACGGTGATGATTTTTGGGTTTTAAAGCTTTCCTCGGAAGGAGATATTGAATGGCATAAAATATATGACGGGGGTAATAATTCGGATAGGGCTTATTCTATTCAGCAGACAGATGATGAAGGATATATTGTTGCCGGCTGGACAAATTCCTTTGATGCTGCATACGGTGATGATTTTTGGGTTATAAAGCTTTTATCAGATGGAGATATTGAGTGGCAGAAGACATATGGAGGTAATTACTCTCCAGATTATGGCCGTTCCATTCAGCAGACGAGTGATGGAGGTTACGTTATCGCAGGTGAGACTCGCTCGTGGGGTGTCAGAGAGGAAGACATCTGGATTTTAAAGTTATATTCAAATGGAGATATGGACCCGCTATGTACATTTATAAGAGACTCAAATGCCATAGTTTCATATCTTAGCCTTAGTCCTGAGGATACAGATATAATTCCTGCAAATACTAATATATCGCCTCAAGAAACGGATATCTCCGCTCAAGATAGTGATGCAAAGGTTTATAAGATGGGTTCAGAACAATGCACTCTGATTCTTTCTGCTTCTGATGGAGGGACGACTGCTCCTGAGCCAAGTTTATACAATTATGATATTGGGTCAGAGATTACGCTAAGAGCCATTTCCGAGAGTGAGCATCAATTTAACGAATGGAGTGGAAATGTTCAGACTTGGAATAATCCTATAACTATAACTATGGATGGAAACAAATCAATAAAAGCCAATTTTTATAAAGTGGAACCGTATGAGCCATCTAGCGGAAGAGATTATGAGGAATGGGGCGATGGAGGCGAATATGAAGAATGCTTCATTGCAACGGCAGCATATGGATCGTCTTTTCATCCTTATGTAAGGATCCTCAGGGCCTTCAGGGACAAATATCTTATGCCAAGCAGGCTTGGCAGTAAGATCGTTGACATTTATTACAAGTATTCGCCCTTTGTGGCGAATTTCATTGCAAAACACAAAACATTGAAAGTTATGGTTCGAATCAATCTTCTCCCCCTCATAGCTTTTTGCTATTCGATCCTTCATTTTGGTCCTGTAATTACCTCTGTTGTAATTTTCTTCATTTTCATAATTCCAGTCTTTTTTGTTTGGCGTTATAAGAGAAAACTCGGGCACCGTAGTAAGATCTAGAAGGATAAATGCTATATAGGCGTGTGGGCATAGACGGATATAAATTAGCGGAAAAGAGATACTTCACTAGACGAGAAGGAAAGGTTTTTCTCTATACAGAGGGAATCTCCTGCACTATTTGTTTATAAAGAGAAGCTCCTGGGTCCTCCAAAGGGTAAAATTAGCTAAGTAATAACAACATAGATCAATTTTATGGTTTTTAGTAAATGCTTTGGCTATAATTAATTAATAAGGAGGGATAATATGAAAGAATTTCGTATTTCACTGCCAAACGAGCCAGGGCAGCTAGCGCGTGTAGGAGAAGCTCTAGGCAGCCGTGGAGTAAACATCCTGACGGTTGCAGCTTTTGGAGATGTCAACCTTGTCGCGCTAGTTGTCGATCAGGAAGATATAGCCAGAGAGGGCTTGGAAGAATTGGGCCTGAGCTTCCAAGAAGCGGAGCTGCTGACGCTCAATGTCCCCAACCGCCCTGGAGAGCTGAGCACCTTTGCCAAGAAGCTGGGAGACGCTAACATCAATATCGAATCGATATACCTTCTAGAAGCTTCAGGTGAGGAGGCAAAAGTAGCCTTAACTGTTAGCGATATGGCCAAAGCCAAACAGGTTCTGGGGATGTAAAGGTTTATGGTGGTGGCGGCTAGTAAGTTGCGGCGCTTAGTTTGATTGTTTCAATTTTTAGCTTTTGTGATTAAGGTCTTCCTGCTCTTTTAGTTTTTCCAGCTTATCGATTAAACTGCGGACGATGGAGTACATACTGGATCCTTTGGCCAGGGCCTTTTCCAAATAATATCTTTGCATCTTCTTATCACCCATTAACTCATAAGCTGCGGCAATATTGCCCAGAGCTATAAAAGTAAAATCATCTGGCTCAAGGCTCAGGATTTTTTGATAAATTTCAATGCCTTTTTCCCATTTTTGTTGAGCAAAATAGAACTGACCCACCTCGTGCAGAATGTGGGCATTATCTGGATTTTTTTCCAATAGGGAAAAAAGGAGAGGTCCAAGTCGCTGGAAGTTTTTTTTCTCCGCTGCCTCTATCCGCAAGGATCTTGCTTCCCATCTGTCTTCTAAGACATCGCGCACGCCCAAGACCTCAAAGTCAGGGTCAATCGTAACTCGTAAAACATTTTCTCCTCTTTCAAGGTCGAAGGAAAATTTCTTTTTACTTCCTTTTACTTCAAGCTTTCTCGTAAAGGACCTTTTATTAGTTAGGAACTCGAGGGTGATTGGCATTTTAAAATGCTTAGGGACGTTCTCTTGGTAGAGAGTACCCCTCACCTTGCCCCCAACATCTACGGATTTTACTAGATAGCGAGGGAGCCTCCCTCTTCGGAGATAATAATCAAAAAACCAATCTAGATCTTTCTGAGAAGCTAAATTGACAATCCTGATAAAATCCGCTGTATCGGCTATTTTGCCTCTGAAAGTTTCGATGTAGCTTCTCAAAGCTTTAAGGAACAACTCTTCACCAAGGATATGCTTTAGTGTTTGAACCACAAAAGCAGCTCTCTCATANNCCGATGGGAATAGCTTTATTGAGCAAGCCGAATAGCACTTCTCTCCTGGCTCTTTTATCAGGAGCTTTTTCCGTCCTGTAACAGTAGTCAGAAAAAGTGGCCAGCCCCTCGTGAAGCCATGTGTCCTCGCCTAAGTTATCAGATACTGTCTCTCCCCACCAGAGATGCGCGATCTCATGGGGAATCAGAGGATAATTAAGGTTAATTAGATGGGAAGATATGCCGTAGCCAAACGGGGAACCTGTGCCAGTGCCATAGCCCATTCCGATTTCAATAATATTGAATTTCTCTGCGTCAAGTGCTCCAAATTTCTGAGTATAAAAGCTGAGGATTTCCTCAGTTTTCTCGATGTAAGGATCAAGAAAGTCTTTGTGATGAGGGAAAAAGTATGCTGTTATATGAAAATCACCGATTGTTTTGCTTTTTGAAATATATGAAGCTGCGAACAGGAAAATGTCCAAGCTCGAGATCTCTTCTTCTTGAAAGACGAAAATTCTTTTCTCATTCTCTTCGGCGCTACTCTCCATTTCTCCGTTGGTGATGACTGTCCATTCTGAAGGCACTTTAGCCTTTATGGTCAGAGGCATAGATTTATTAGCGATGTAGGGATACCAGAGCTGGACAGGACGAAGCCATGCTGCTTCTTTGGTTACAGAGGAAAAAGCCCTGTTGTATCGCCTCTCCTTGGGATCAAAATCAGAGGGCATATAAAATATGCCGTCATAGGATGCCACGATTTCAACTATCTCTCCCTCGGAAAGCTCCTGATTTAAGTTGATACGGACAAGACTCGTTTCTGAATTGGGGAAGATTCTTTCGACCTTATTTTGGGAAAAGACAAGAGGATTATCATTTTCATCTTCGACTGATCTGATGCGCAGAGAGGGTTTGAGGTAGAAATGAAGAGATTTTAATCCTTTGATGTCAGAACGAAGTCTTAGCGTTGCTTCTCCCTCTAGCCGATGCTTTTCAGGGACTATCTCGATGTATAAGGAGAAATGATCTATTTCAAATCCATTCTTTTCCGGAAGAGCTTTTAGTAATGTCTGAGTGCAGAGGAGTACGAGGATTAGGATAACAATCTTTCTTCCCATCTGACTTTTCATCTCATTCCGCGTATTACTAATTAATCTGACTCTTTACTTATCTATTTTATTGAAATTTAATATATAAAGACATAATATTTTTTATATTTCTTGCATGATTGGATAATCAGAAGCTCTAAATAAATTGGCGCAAAATTCATTATGAGAGTTTTAGTGACTGGTTCATCAGGGCAGCTGGGTGCAGTTATTTCTTCTATGCTCTCTAAAGAACATTCCATTATCGGAGTTGATTTCATTCCTGGAAAGTATACATTACATATAGGAGATATTAATGATCATGAGTTTGTTCTCTCTGTCACAAAGAATGTAGAAATCATAATACATACCTGTTCATTGCATGCCCCCCATTTGAAGACATATTCAAGTGAAGAATTCATTAGTACTAACATCAATGGAACCCTCAATTTATTGAAAAGCGCTATCGAGAACAAAATTCGACGTTTTGTTTATACCAGCACAACTTCCCTTTATGGTCATGCTATGGTTTCAACTAAACAGGCAGTTTGGGTTACTGAGGATTTATTGCCGAGGCCACGAGATATTTATGATGTAACAAAAATTGCTGCAGAGGGTTTATGCGAGATATATGCAAATAATTATGATTTACCATGCATAAGTCTTCGAGTTTCCAGATACTTTCCCGAGTCAGATTATCTGTTGGCTATTTACAGGTTATATCGAGGAGTTGATGTCAGAGACGCAGCCACTGCACATATTTTGGCTATGACAGCAGAAAGGAAAGGATATGAAGTGTTTAATATTTCTGCCCTTTCCCCATTTTCTAGAGATGAGACTTATTATCTCTTTCATGACGCACCAAGCGTTTTATTACGTCATTTTCCCAATATTAATAAATTGTTCGCTGAAAAAGGATGGAAGCTTCCTAAGAGCATTGATAGAGTTTATTCTATAGATAAGGCAAAAAAAATTCTCAATTTTCGCCCAAATTTTAACTTCGATACCTTATTAGATATCAAGAAATATACCCAATGATAAGCGATTAGCTCATACGGATCATTCTGAATCCTTTATCTATAAATTTATTATTTCATGACATTTTCGCCTCTATTTAAGAGGGCATAGGATTTGGAATCCCTCGCTCTTAGTATTTTAGTAAGGTATATATTATTTTCATCTATTATGTTTGACCCTTAAATTTTGCTATGTTATATGTGATAGATGAGACCTACTAGTGGATGAATTAACGCAGTTCACCTAAGAAATTATAATGGTTAAAGTAAGATTTGCACCAAGCCCGACGGGATTCTTGCACCTCGGAAGTGCGAGAACTGCGCTTTTTAACTGGCTTTATGCCAGGCACACCGGTGGTAAATTCCTGCTCAGGATAGAAGATACTGACAAGGTCAGGTCTAGTAAAAAGTTTCTCGATGAGATCCTTGAGGATCTTAAATGGATGGGAATCGACTGGGATGAAGAGCCTCTTTACCAGAGCCAGCGATTCGATGTCTATAGAGAAAAAGCGCAAGAGATACTTGCCAAGGGGCAAGCATACAAAGAAGGAGAGGCCGTAATTTTCAAAGTGGAAAAAGGCCGCCAGATAGAAGTTGATGACATGATACACGGTAAAATAGCTGTTAATACGAATGATATAAAAGACCAGGTTATGATTAAATCCGACGGATCTCCTACATACAATTTTGCTTGTGTGGTAGATGATACTTATATGCAGATAACCCATATTCTGAGAGGAGATGATCATATATCCAACACACCTAAGCAGGTACTTTTTTACAAGGCGCTGGAGCTTACACCTCCGAAATTCGGACATATGCCGCTTATATTGGGTCAAGATGGAGCGAAACTCTCTAAGAGGCATGGTGGTGTTTCAGTTGAGGAATATAAGAGAGAGGGTTTTTTGCCCGAAGCTCTCGCGAATTATCTTATACTTTTGGGGTGGTTTCCTGGCGAAGACCGTGAGGTTCTATCTCTGGATGAGGCGGTAAAGTTGTTTGATATAAGCGACATGAGTGACGTTCAAGCAAGGTTTGATATTCAAAAACTGAGGTGGTTGAACGGCGAGTATATAATGAAGGAAAAAACAGAAAACCTCCTGCCGATTATAAAGGATCAGCTTTTGAGTGCAGGTTTTGATATATCCGGGGTGAGAGATGATTACGTCTCGAAGCTTGTAGACCTGTATAAAATAAGAATCAAGACTTTAAGTGAATTCGGAGATCTTGCCGATTGGTTTTTTAAAGACGACTTTACAATGGATGAAGAAGGCAAAAGGGAATACCTTGATAAAAAGGAGAATAAAGATAACATAAGGATCTTTGCCGATCGCTTGGATAAGCTGGAAGATTTTTCCCATGAGAATATAGAAAAAATATGTCGTGACATTGCCGAGGAAAGAGAGCTTAAAGCTGCGGATATAATCCATCCGACTCGCATGGCCATAAGCGGGAAGACAAGAGGAGCTGGGCTTTTCGAAACAATGGAACTTCTGGGCAAAGAAAAGGTAATAAAGCGTATGAGAGGCATCGATAAATGAATAAACCAGAGACCAAATCAAATTTTATCAGAGATATTATTGATGATGACCTGAAGACCAATAAATATAAAGGCCGGGTTCATACCCGGTTTCCGCCTGAGCCGAACGGATATCTTCATATCGGACACGCCAAATCCATCTGCCTCAATTTTGGCCTTGCCGCTGATTATAAAGGATTGTGCAACCTCCGCTTTGACGATACAAACCCAGAGACGGAAGAGATGGAGTATGTGGAATCGATAAAGGGAGATGTGAGATGGCTTGGGTTCGATTGGGAAGACAGACTCTACCATGCATCTGATTATTTTGAGCAGCTTTATAACTTTGCGGTCGAGCTAGTAAAAAAGGGAAAGGCTTATGTCTGCGATTTGAGTATGGACGAAATAAGAGAATACCGTGGCACATTGACGAAGCCTGGAAAAGAGAGTCCGTACAGAAATCGGTCGGTCGAGGAAAACCTGGACCTGCTCGAGCGCATGAAAGCCGGAGAATTCGAGGATGGTTCTCGCGTTTTGCGGGCAAAGATCGACATGGCCTCATCAAATTTGTTAATGCGCGATCCAACGCTCTATCGTATTCGTAAAAAAAGTCACTACAGAACAGGTGATGCGTGGTGTATTTATCCTACCTATGATTTCACCCATTGCCTTTCTGATTCGATTGAAGGGATAACACATTCTATTTGCACCTTAGAGTTTGAGAATAATCGTCCTTTGTACGATTGGATTCTTGATGAGTTGAAGGTTCATCATCCCCAGCAGATAGAGTTTGCCCGTCTTAATCTCAGTCATACTATTATGAGCAAGCGAAGACTTCTGGAACTTGTGGAAGAGAAGCACGTAAGCGGATGGGATGATCCGCGTATGCCAACTTTATCGGGACTGAGAAGACGCGGCTATACTCCAGAGTCTATAAGGCAATTCTGCGATATTATCGGAGTGGCAAAAGCAAACAGTATTGTCGATCTGGTACAGCTTGAGAATTGTGTTCGAGAGGAATTAAACAAGACAACTCAGCGAGTCATGGTGGTGTTACGTCCGCTTAAAGTGGTCATAGTTAACTATCCTGAAGATAAAACGGAAGAATTAGACGCTGTTAATAATCCAGAGGATCCAAGCATGGGGACGAGGAAAGTTCCGTTTTCCCGCGTTCTCTACATTGAACAGGATGATTTCCATGAAGAGCCGCCGAAGAAATTTTTCCGCCTCGCCCCGGGTCGAGAAGTTCGCTTACGTTATGCCTACTTTATTACCTGCGAGGATGTGATTAAAGACAAGAAAACAGGTGAAGTGGTCGAGCTGCATTGCAGGTATGATCCGGCAACACGAGGCGGCGGTTCTCCTGACGGGCGCAGAGTTAAGGGAACATTGCACTGGGTTTCAGCTAACCATGCCTTTGATGTTGAAGTGCGTTTATACGATCATCTTTTCACAAAAAGAGATCCCAGCGATGTGGAGGAGGGCACTGATTATAAGTCTAATTTGAATCCGAAATCGTTGGAAACTCTAACATCGTGCAAAGCTGAACCGAGCCTTAAAGGGGCAGAACCTGGAAGCCGCTATCAGTTTGAAAGACTGGGGTATTTTTGTGTTGACACTTCCGATTCTACGGCTGAAAAACCTGTATTCAACCGCACCGTATCCTTGCGCGACACTTGGGCCAAGATTAGCAAAACGATCGATAAATAAGCTTCGTTCCAAAGTTGTTTGGCAAATATCATTGTGCTAAGTTCCAATGTCATTGCGCTAACATACATTGTCATTGCGCTAACATACATTGTCATTGCGCTAACATACATTGTCATTGTGCTAATATATATTGTCATTGCGCTAATATACATTGTCGTTGTACTAATATATATTGTCATTGCGAGCGACCGTAGGGAGCGTGGCAATCT
>WVXO01000013.1:0-1049 GCA_011773465.1 Candidatus Aminicenantota bacterium
TCGATATCAAAAAATGAAAATAAAGATAAGATACAAAAAAGAGGGAGATATGCATCTCCCTCTTTATAAATTGAGAATTCTTTCTTTAATTTATTTTTTACTTCTACTTAAAACTTATACCCAAATCCTAAATAGAACATGTGGTATTTGCCTGAATCTGAGTATCCTCCGTTACCGTGGACGATAAACGCTCTATCTTTATATTCTTCATACTTCCATTTCCCAAACACAGAGACATTCTTCAAGAAACCATAGCTCGTGCCAGCGGAAATTCTGTAATGGATTAAATCCTGATCGCTGAATGAGGCAAGATCTGAGGTAATAACACCAGGTATTATTCCTGTAGAGTCCCAATCTGCGGTACCTTTTGTCGAAGAAATATCACAAAATATGGAGAAATCATCAGTGGGTCTGAAATCCAGAGCAACTAAGAAAACATTCATCTTCTTGTTGTAGGGCACGTCTTTATCCTCTCGAGCAAATCTTTCACCTGCGAACTCATATTCTGTCCCGTAAATAAGGCTGTTAACAATTTTATCGTCCAAGTAGGAGTAAGAAGCAGTAAGAGAAATCTTGCCTGATAGAGCATACCAGAGACTTAGCACAAAGTTATTTCTTTTCTGACTTGAGTTTATCGTGTCGTTCTTGCTTGAATTATAGAAGTAGTTGGCAGAGAATGAGAGCCTGTTTACCGGCATCGCTGATACTCCGGCTGAAAGCAAATCAATATCCGTGTAAAGGTTACTCATAAAACGTTCGGCAGTGGGATCAACGGGATTTTCTGCCGCTGTAATAGGGACTCCAAGCGGGTTTTCGATATCTTTGCTTTTGTAGCGGAGAAATCCTTTGATTTTGGAAGAAGGATAGTAAGTTCCACCCACGCGATAGGTGGTGGTTTTCATCTCTTTGAGGTACTTTTCCATTATGTTTTTTTCTTCATCTTCTACTGCATCAGCCCAACTGAATTCTCTCTTCAGGCTGCTGTAATCAAATCCAGCTCTTAAGTGAATCTTTTGCTTTGGAATTCGGTAAGAGGCGTCAGCTCCTAT
>WVXO01000013.1:1152-18855 GCA_011773465.1 Candidatus Aminicenantota bacterium
AGCGTGTAACTTCCAAACAGTGAAGCATTCTTCATTGGCACTATTTTAGCTTTTATAGTATCCGCATTTTTTTCAGAATCTGGAATATGGGCAAATTCTAGGTTTCCCTCGAAAACGAAAGAACCATAAGGATTTGTGTACACATGATAGACAGGGCTTGCATTGTTTTCGAAAGTCCGTCCTAGGTGAGAGTAGCTCACAGTTATGCCTTTTGTCTTAAGTTCAGCTCCAATGATGAAATCCCTGGTTCTCTGGTCGATCCCCTGAGTTTTGGCCTCAACGTGGCATACAGTGCACATATCCAAAGTTCTTGCCTGTTGCTGGCCATTTTCATGGACGTACCTCACCTGGGATATTATTTTCAAGTTAGGGAAAAATGGGAAAACCAAACCAGTTTTGTTTATGATTTCTGTCCGGGCAGTAGAATATACGTCATCAGGATTGCTGTCCAAGAAAGGGAATTCGGCCTGTGTGGCAGGATCAGGATCAACGTTGGTTAAAGGATCGTGATCCAGGCGGTGTAATAGGCGGTTGGCCTGGGTTTTTGTTCTGACGATTCTTTGCAAATCGAGGCTAGCAAAATAGGACTGCTCATCCGTGTGATAGAATTTTCCTGAGAGGTCAAATGAGCTTTTATCGCCAAGGAAGCCTCTAAATCCAAAGCCGACTCCAGGATAAGATCCAACAGTGGCGTATTCAGCGGCTCTTCCTCCTGAAAGACCTGACACATTTAAAGGCAACTCACCTTCTTTAGTAGTTAGGAACCTTTGCCAGATAGAGACGTATCCTGAAATATCAGTTTCTGTTTCTTCTTCCGTTCCTTCAGGAGCTAAAGAAAAGCTTTTGAGCATGGATTTGACTAATTCGCTAGGTGCATTTGTTAAATTTTCCTTCTCAGAAGTTTCGGCAAAGCTTGATGACAAACATAGCAAGCCAACAATTACAATAAAAACTGATGTTCTTTTACTCATCTTGACCTCCTATCTTCCGAATCTTCCCCGGCCTGACAACGACGGAAAATCACTGCCATGAATCCGGGAATGACAATGGGTACACCTGGTGAAGAAAGAGACGTTCCATGTTGTGTCGGACAAGGCCGGATGGCGATGATCTTCATGGCCTGGGTGGCACTGCATACAGAGAAAAGGTTCGGTTTGGCGCTGCAGATGATTGGCAATGCTACCATGAGAGTCATGGCAAATAGCACAGTTTTCAACAACGGGAACGTGTTCAAAAGTGAAAGGTCCCTGTTTTTCGACATGGCACTTAAGACAGAGTTCTGTGAGAGTTTCAGCTTTGATGTTTCCTTCTCCTCCGCCGTGGGAATCATGGCAAGAAGAACAGTTCATTTTTTTCTCGCGGATAGGATGATGAGAGGGATAATTAATTTGAGCTCGCTTGCTGGCATGGCATGAATAACAGAGTTCAGGATCTCTTTTCGTAAGCTGATTCCTGGCGATTGTATGGGGGTCATGGCAGCTCGTGCAGGAAACACCGCTTAAATCATGAGCGCTTCCCTGCCAGTTCATCTGCGTCCCACCTCGGTGGCACTTCATACAAATTTCTCCGGCGTCTGTTGGAGTTAAGTCTTTTAGACGGATAATCAAGGATGGATCTGCCTCCTCAGCATGGGCACTTCCAGGACCGTGGCATGCCTCACAGCCTCTAGGGTAACCTTTGAGCTCAAATTCGGCTAGTCTTCCATGAATAGTCTTCTCGAAAGCTCTTCCAACTTCTTCGTGGCATTCCATACAGGTTTCAGATCCGGCATATTCTTCTTGTATTCCTGGTTCTTTTGCTCGAAGAGAGGGCTTGACTAAGAGAACAGCAATAAATAAGATTAGAAATGCTAAAAATCTGATGAGAAAACCACGTTTCTTCATCGCTCTCTCCTTAAGATGGAATTTTTGAAATTCATATCCACTTTGTTTAATTTATAGGAACAGATTTTATATACCTGTCTTTCAGCGTTAACCCTTTCTAAACTTGATAAATATATGGACATGAAATATTTATTTTCCAGAACCATTTATAAAAAAGAAAATTATATTATACTTTTTTCATATTATAAATAATATAAATAGAAAGAATCATATAAATAGAATTTATATAAAATATAAAATATATTGTCAAGGAGATTTGATAAAAACTTAACTATTGCGACAGATTGATTTAAAAACTCTCCAATTTATTTTTAAGATCAAAAAAGTGTGTTTGATACATCGCACACTTGCACAAGATATTTCAGGCTCATACACAAAGCAAATCGGGCCCTTTTTACGTGAACGAGTAAAGCTCCCACACAGAATAATTAAGCCTTAATATAAAAATGTTAACCCTTTTACTGACAAAATCAAGTTTATAGAGATAAATCAAATCCCTGTTGAATAGGATTAGGTCTACGATTTATGAATAAATTGAAGAAGCATTAGACTACGGAGAATCCAATGAAAGACTTTATTATATTGATGAATTTCTTGATGTAGGTGGCTAGTTTGCCAAGTCCACTTACATATTTTATCTGGACTGTTTAATTAAGAATTAAAGTTTAATGGCTTTTGGCTTTGCTTTTTGCTTTGGCCTTAGGGTTCTTCTTGTCATAAATTTTTATCAGGTCCTGAAGCGTTATGCCATCGAAATAATCTTTTAATCGTTTGCTGGCTTCACTCCATATTTCATAAGTTGCACAGATAGGAATACGGTCACAATAATCAGCGTCGTCTACGCAATCGACAAGACAGCATGCCCCTTCCAAAGCATGCAGGATTTCACTAACTTTGATTTCAGAAGGGTGACGGGCTAAGGTATAACCTCCTCCTGCCCCTCGTATACTTTTTACAAGCCTGCTGATCTTGAGAGGAATAACGATTTGTTCCAAATAACGAATGGAAATATCTTCTTCATCGGACACGCTTTTAAGTATGACTGCTTCATTTCCGTTATTATAATTTAGGGCAAGATTTAACATTAGGCGGGTTCCATATCTTCCTTTTGTAGAAAGTTTTATCACGGTTCCTCCTTGTTGAAGAAATATTATAAAATTGCACTCTGATATTACCTTATTTAAAATTTTTTTTCAACATATTTTATAGAATTTATAAAATTTATATAAATTTATATAATAACGTAACGACTAAATCTTAGTAATATTAGGGCCGATCGAAGGAAACATGCTAATCTTTTTCACTTTTTTCTAGGCTGTAGTCTTTACGTTTTCTACATAATTTTGCTAAAATTTCTAGAAATGAGAAAAGCATCGTGCGTTGCCATCATCATTTTCTATGTAGGCGTACTAAGCTTATTTGCTCATAAAGAAGCCTATAAAGAGCAGAATATAAACAAGAAAAGGTCGAAGATATTTTTTTATTATGTGCAATTAGAAGGAGCGCGGATAATGGAAGATACATCTAAAGATGACAAGATAGCCCTCGGAGATTTATTGCCCCAGGAGATTCATGGCTGGCAAGCTACAGGAAAAGACGAAATTTATGATCCACAAACAATTTTCGATTATATTGACGGGGCAGGGGAGGTCTATCGCTCTTATAATTTCAAACAGCTTCTGGCGAGACGGTTTACCAAAGAAGGGAGTCCTGACATAGTTGCTGATTTATTCGATATGGAAACTTCCAGGGATGCTTTTGGTGTCTTTACCCATGACCTTGAAGGAGAAGACGCAGGAGTCGGCCAAGGTTCGACTTACAACGGAGGCCTCCTATCCTTCTGGAAAGATCGATTCTTTGTTTCCCTTTATTCTGAAGAGGAAACAGAGGATGCTAGAAAGACTTTGTATGCTTTGGGGAAGAAGGTGGCATCTTCTATCAAAAAAGAAGGTAAGAAGCCCGATATCGTTTTCCTTTTGCCTTCAGAAAATCTCATTGAAAAAAGTGCCCATTATTTTCATAATCATCTGATCTTAAACTACCATTTTTATGTTTCTGATGAGAATATTCTTCTTCTCAATCAGCAAACAGAAGCTGCCCTCGGGATTTACAGAGAAAACGATGAAAAAAGTTACATTCTATTGGTTCGCTATCCTGAGATTGGTAAGGCTTCCCAAGCGTACAAGAGTTTTGTGCAGTCTTACATGCCTGATGCGGCTGAACTGGGCTTAGTCCAGACTGAAGACCTAAAGTGGACCGCAGCCAAACTTCACCAGGATTTTATCATCATAATTCTTAATGCTCCTTCAAGATTTTTGGCCAAAGAAACAATAGAGAAGGTCGAAAAGAGAATAGGCCAAATTTAGTTGTTATTTTTTTTTGTAAAAATAAATTTCTCGATTTTCACATATGGATCGGGAGGAAAGAATGAAAAAGAGAGCAATCACACGGCGTGATTTCCTCAGAGTGGCTGCCATGTCTCCTTTTGCAGGAGCTTTTGCTTGTGGTTCTAAAAAGCAAGAAAAAAAGAAAGCAGCAAGAAGAGCAAAAGTGGTTCTTATAAGAGACAAGAATGCTTTGATATCTTTTAAGAAACCCAACCCTAGGGTTATCCAAAAAATGCTTGATGATAGTATCACCACGCTATTAGGAGAAGCAGATCCTGTAAGCGCTTGGAAGAAGCTTGTAAAGCCATCCGACATTGTCGGCATCAAGAGCAATGTCTGGGGACCGATTCCAACAACGCGCGAGGTTGAACAGACTTTGAAGGCGAGAATCATGGATGCTGGTGTCGCGGAAGAAAACATCGGGATAGACGACAGGGGAGTAAGGAGAAATCGGATATTTAAAAATGCGACCGTAATCATAAATGCAAGACCTGCTCGAACCCATCACTGGTCTGGAATGGGGGGGTGTATTAAAAATCCTATCATGTTTGTTCCCTGGCCGCCCGCCTATCATGGCGATTCCTGTGCAGATTTAGCAACACTCTGGTACAAGCATAATCTCAAGGAAAGGACAAAGCTGAATGTTCTTCTGATGTTAAATCCTCAGTTCCACGGTATCGGACCCCATAACTACAGCGATAAGTACGTCTGGGAATACAAGGGCATCCTGGTCAGCCAGGATCCCGTGGCTGTTGATGCCATGGGTGTTCTTATTTTACAGGCCAAGCGCCGAGAGTATTTTGGTGAAGATAGACCCTTGCAACCTCCGGCCAAGCATATCTATCTTGCTGATACTCGTCATAACCTGGGAGTAAGCGATCCCGACAAGATAGAGCTTATTAAGCTGGGCTGGGAAGAAGGCATCCTTATTTAAAATAGGGCCAGATAAAATGGGGCCAGGCCCCATTTTTTCTTATAAGAAAAGGAGACAGGTGTCTTTTCGCTGATTTTAGGAAGGGCTTCTGATTTAGATTTTAGATAGATACTAAGTTTCAGTCTCTTGGCCCAAAAATTTTTGTTCCGATTCTGACGATATTAGCACCTTCTTCTATAGCGACTTGATAAGAGTTTGTCATTCCCATGGAGAGATATTTCATCTCCACGCCAGGAAGATTAAGCGTTTTTACCCTGTCGAATAGCTTTTTCGTTTCTACAAAGTAAGGTCTGGCATCTTCTGGATCGCCAAACATAGGGCCCATGGTCATGAGGCCTTCTATTTTTATGTTTTTAAGCTTTGATATTTCCTTGATAAATTCATCTGCATCCTCAGGTAAAATACCGAATTTTTGTTTTTCCCTGCCGCTGTTTATTTCGATGAGAACCGGCATGATTCTTTCACGCTGACCGCATCTTTTGTCGATTTCTTCGGAAAGCTGGGGAGAATCTACTGTTTCGATCATGTCGAATATCTCGACTGCTTTTTTAACCTTGTTTCTCTGGAGATGGCCTATGAAGTGCCATTTCACTCTGTGTCCCACCACATTAAAAGCCGCGAGAGCTTCCTGGACGTAGTTTTCCCCGACGATTTTAACGCCTGCCTGAGCAGCTCGCATTATCTCTTCGGGCGTTCTTGCTTTGGCTGCCGCCATAAGTGCAACCCCTGGGGGCAGTTCCTGAAGTATTTTCTTTACATTTTCTTCAATCATTTTCTTCTTCAATTGCGCTGAAAGCGCTAAATCTATTTATATCTTTAGTCAAGATTTAACCTTAATCAAACACCTCAAAAAATTCAAGCGGTCTCATGTAGGGGCTTGATTCATCAAACCCACCTGTTTAAACGATGAAAAACGTATGTTTGATAAATCAAACATCTACAATATAGGAATAGATGGTAGGCCTATGCTATAATGTGTTACCAAAAAAAACCTTTCAAAAGTGAGCATTATTCATGACTGACAGAAAAAAAATTGAAGAAAAATTCCTGGCTCATAATTTCAAAGATTTCAAGTGGATCGATCCCAAAAATATTGTTATTTCCCAATGGGTGCGGATGAAATGTATTTTCGGATGCCACGAGTACGGAAATACTGCTACCTGCCCTCCGAATGCTCCTTCATTTTCAGAATGCGAGAAATTTTTCCAGGAATACAAAGAAGCCGTTATCTTTCATTTCGAGAAGCAAGTAGCAAAGCCTGAAGACCGCTTTAAGTGGACAAGGAAGGTCAACTTAAGACTTTTAAAACTTGAACGAGAGATTTTTTTATCTGGTTATGAAAAGGCTTTCCTCCTTTTTATGGATAGCTGCAACATTTGCGCTGAATGCCCGGGAATAAAAGAGAAATGCAAGGAGCCAAAATTAGCACGCCCCTCTCCAGAGGCGATGTGTATTGATGTCTATTCGACTGTCAGAAAGCATGATTACCCGATCGTGGTTCTTTCAGACTACAGAAAGAAGATGAATCGTTATGCCTTTTTGATGATTGAGTAATGGCTTATAGTATTTGGATGACTAAAAGATTAATAAAAATCTAACTTATAATATATAGTAGGGGCTTGATTTATCAAGCCCGCATTTGTTGAATGGATTTAGTTTGTTTGCTGGGAGTTGATTCATCAAATCCTTTTCAAATAACCAGCAATAAACTAATATGGAAAAGAGAGAAATGTTAGAAAGGGAAGAATTTGAATGACAATCAGAGAAAAGCTTGAGGAGATTGAAAAAGAGACTTTATCGCCCAAAGCTTGCTTTAGTTCCCAGACGAAGGGGAGAGAGCGCTCAGTAGCACTTCATCCTTTAAGAACCGAATTCCAGCGGGATCGAGACCGGATTATCCACTCTAAATCCTTCCGCAGATTAAAGCACAAAACCCAGGTTTTTCTTGCTCCTTATGGAGACCATTATAGAACCCGGTTAACTCACACCTTGGAAGTCTCTCAGATAGCCCGCACCATCGCTAAAGCTCTCCGGTTGAACGAGGATCTAACCGAGGCCATTGCTTTAGGCCATGATCTAGGGCACACGCCATTTGGCCATGCAGGGGAGGAGACGTTGGCCAAACTCTTGCCGGATGGCTTCAGCCATTACGAACAGAGCCTTCGGGTGGTTGAGAAGATTGAGTGGGAAGGAAAAGGATTGAACCTGACACGTGAAGTCAGGGATGGCATTTTCAAGCATTCAAAAGGTCGGGGAGAAATTCTTGACAATGAAAAGCAGAATATGCCTTCAACTCTTGAGGGTCAGGTGGTTAGAGTCTCGGATGTAGTTGCCTATGTCAATCATGATATCGATGATGCTGTGAGGGCTGAAGTAATAAAAGAAAAAGATATTCCTTCATATCTTATCCAAGTTTTAGGCGAATGGCATGCTTCCCGAATCGATAGAATGGTAGAGGATGTGGTCGATGCCAGTTTAAAAGTGAGCTTAGAGAAGATTGCCATGAGTAAAGAAATAAGAAAAGCCGTTACTGATCTTCGCGATTTTTTGTACGAAAAGGTCTATTTCAATCCCCAAGCAAGACCTGAAATTGAAAAAGCAGAGAAAATCATTACAGATCTCTATGAATATGTTCTAAAAAATCCTGAGGATTATATAAAACCCTATCCGCAGGAAGATTCTCTTACGAAGAGGGCGGGGGATTTTATTGCTGGAATGACCGACCGTTATGCCTTGGGCTTGTATGAGAAACTTTTCTTCCCTCGCTCGTGGCCAAGCCTGTAAAAGAATAGAAATCATACAATGTCATCTGTAAGGGACAGAGCGGCTCTGCTATTTCTTATAAATTCCCCGTTCTTTATTGGCATATTTTTTGCATAAGTATCTTAAAAGGAGCAAATTGCTCGCTTAAAAACCTAGAAATTGATATATAAGAATTATACAAATTTTACATTCTGGAAATAATAAGAGAGAAAAATAAAATGAAAAAATTGCTTCTTTCTTTTTTGGTTTTTTTCTTTCTCCTTTTTAGCTTTATTTATGGACTCAGTAAGCAGCAGAAATTGCCCCAGCCTGAGGAGCATGAAGTCATAGTACGGCTGGTTCTTGTTGATGTCATTGCTGTAGATAAAAAAGGAAATTTTGCGACTGATTTAACAAAAGATGATTTTGAAATTTATGAAGATGGGAAAAAAATACGCATAGATTCTTTAGAATTAATCAGTCTGAAAAAACCAGAATTTGAAGTTCCGGAAATAAAAAAGATAAAAGAAGCAGGTTTGCCGCGCCGAAAAAAGCGCTTTTTCGTCATTTTTGATTCTATAAATACGATAAAGAGAATGCTCGATCGAAGTAAGGCTAGGATAATCGAGAAGCTCGTTTCACTGGTTAAATTAGGAGAGGAGATTATGATTCTCGAACTGGATGATAAGAAAGGGATGAAAATCCTCCAGGATTTTACTTCAGATGAGGAACTCATTGCCCAGGCAGTGAATAAGGCTTCTGGAAATATCTGGGTTGAAAAAGCAACTGATTCTCTGTCTGCGCCGGCTATTCTCGACCGCCCTGGTGCGGCGACAGCTGCTATACGAGTTAGGGAATCCTCTAGGTATGCTTACCAATTCGAAACACGAATAAGATTTGAAAAAACAATTAACAGCTTGCTGACTCTTCTGAATATGATTAAGGATTATCCGGGCAGGAAACCTGTCCTGTATATCAGCGGAGGAATTCCGGGACTTTCATTCGAAGAGCTTTATTCAGGCAGAGAAATGGATGTGGCCGTTGCCCGCTCTGAAGTAGCCGCATCTAAGGTATTAGATCCTTTTAGAGTTCTACAAAAATCAGGCCGCAGAGGAGGGCAGAATATCATTGATGACCTGATTCATTTTGCAAACAGCTATAATATAACTTTTTACAGCCTCGATCCGGATAATTACTTAAAATATGTTCTTCCTGATATAGCCTTTGATAATTATCCGAGACAAGTAGACATTGCCGAGATCAAGCTGAATGAATTGACCAATTTAAAATTTTTAGCGCTCGATACAGGGGGCGCTGCAATGCATGGCGCTAACAAATTTGAATATTTCCAGAAAATCATCGATAGAGATTTAACCTATTATTATGAATTGAGCTATTACCCGGAGAGAGATAAAGCCGACGGAAAGTATCATAAAATTAAGGTTAAGGTAAACAGACCGGGAATAAAAATCCGTTTTCGCAAAGGCTACTACGATTACTCCGATGAGCAAAGAGAATCGCTCATTTTTGCCTCTGCCTCCTACAATCCTTCCCTGTTTAATCAAATACCATTCAATGCTCGAGTAGTCCCGTTCATCAACAGAAAAAATGAATGTATCCTATGGATAAATCTTGCCTTGCCGGTGCAAGAAGTGATTCTCCGAGATAGCAGTGTCCGGGAAATAAAAACTCTAAAATTAAACATGTGGATTGAAGACCTGAAAAAAGAAGATACTTTCAGCACCCAAGTTAACATCCCTTTTGTACTCACGCCTTCTTTCCTAGACAGATTAAAGAATTCAAAATATTTTGGTTATAACACGCGCTCACAAAGATTGAAATTAAAAAAAGATAAATACCGCGCAATCTTTGCTCTTTATGATGAAATCCGCGGTGAGATAGGGACCGTAGAACAGATGTTTGAGGTGCCGTCATTGAAAAAAGAGAAAGACCCAACAATCACCACGGCAGTTTTCGGGCAATTGTTCAAAAGCCCGAAAGGAGGAATCAAGCCTTTTTCGATTTCTCAGGAAGATGGTACTCTTCAAGTCTCGCAATACAAGTTTTATCCTCTAGGATTGAATCAATTTAAACGAAGAGAGGATATCTCCCTATTCTTGCAGGTCTATTCTCCACAGAAGAATGTTGCTTTTAAGCCTCGATTTTCCCTTATACAAAACGGCAAAGAGCAAGGAGTCTTGCTTTCCGAAGTCATGGATGAATCATGGAATAAAAAAGCAGGGATTTGGAATGTCGTGTTCAAGCTCAATTTTGAAAGTTTCTCTGAGGGAGAGTATGCTCTAAGAATAAGATTGATAGATTCTTCAAGAAAACAGGAAATTGAGAAGAATCTCCAAATAAAAATTCTATAAAAATCTACTTTTGCTTTCTTATTTCTCGATTATTTCTTTGAGGAACTTTATAGCTTCTTCATTTTTGGATTGACTAATAAGGAAAACCAGCTGTTTCTTCAATTCCACATTTTCTTCTTTCCTAGCTATTTTGATTAGCTCATGAATCGCTTTATCGCTTTTATTCTGTCCGATAGCTAAAATTATTCTTCCCTTTAGTTTAACGTCAACTGTCTTAGGGTAAATATCAGAAAGCATATCCAGCATCTCATCATCTTTTGCATCTCTCAGCATGAGGATAGCTCTTTCTCTTGCCTTTATCTCCTTATCATTCTTCGCAATATCAACCAGTTTATCTCTGGCTTTTTTATCTTTGTATTGAGAAATGTTTAAGATTAAGCGCTCTTTGTGCTTGAGATCAGTCGTTTCGTCATAAAGCTGAATAAGCATATCAAGCATTTCCTTATCTTTTCTCATTCCGAGCCAGAGCATAGCTCTTTCTCTTACTTTCATATCCTTATCGTTTTTTGCTATATTGAACAATTTATCGCTAGCTTTTTTATCTTTGCTTTGCCCGATGGCAAGAATCAAGCGTTCTTTGAGCTTTGAGTCAGCGGTTCCGTCGTAGGCTTTAATAAGAGCATCGAGCGCTTCCTCTTCTTTTCTCATTCCGATCATAAGGATGGCCCTTTCTCGCGCCTTCATGTCTTTGTCGTTTTTGGCAATATCCATAAGCTTATTCAGCGCCTTTTTGTTCTTATTTTGAGAGATAGAAAGAACTATTCTTTCTTTTAGCTTGCTATCAGTGGTTCCGTCGTAGGCTTTAATAAGAGCATCGAGCGCTTCCTCTTCTTTTCTCGTTCCGAGCCACATGATCGCCCCTTCTCTGACTTTTTTATCAGGGTCTTTGGTTGCCAGTTCGACCAGTAGCGGGAAGAATTTTGGATGTTGAGACTGGCAGAGAATAAGGAGAGCACGCTCTCTAAGCTTCGGATTTTCCTTCCCCTTAAGGATTTTCTCAAGAATCGGGAATGCTTCTTCCTCGTCCATGTTCAAGAGAGCATTCAGCGCTACAAGTTTCACCTCTGTTTCCGGATCAACTACTTCTTTTTCACGCACGACTTGGACGTGTCCGAGTTCAGCTTCTTTTATCTTAACAACGACATTGTTGATATATTCTCTGTACTCGCTCAATCCTTTCTTGTACAATTCTTGTGCTAGATTAATCCTGAGCATTTTGGCATCGTCCGCCCATGTGCTCTGAGAGTATTTATCGATAAGAAGATTGAGGTTTTCTATGGCTTGCTGTTGAATTTTGAGCTGAAGGTCAAGGTTTAGGTTGAGAGCGAGCTTGTACTTGCTGTAGGCAAGCCAGTAAAGTGAATCATCCAGATAGTCACTTTCTTGATATTTTTCAATGATTTCATTGAGCTTTTCGATCGCTTTTTCCCATTCTTTCGAATAAACATATTGCTTGGCTTTCTCGTAGATTTCACGGGCTTTCTCGTAGGCCTGGCGGGCTTTTTCATAGGCTACACGGTCCTCCTCTTTTTGCTGGGCAAAAAGGAAGGCGCCGAAGAAGAACATTAAAACTAAAAAAAGCGAGATGGATTTTATGTTTTTCATTTTTTATCTCCTTAGATTTTTTGTAAGACTTCCATCTTAAAAAGAATCTCTCGTTCTTGAATTAATTCCCTTATCAAAGATGGAGTCTGTCTATCTTCTTTTTTAAGGTTGGAAATCTCTTTTAAAACTATATCCACATCATCGAGAAGCTGAACGAGTGTTGGGTCAGTTTTAGCCACAATACTTCTCAAAAGAATGTTCTGGATGAGGAGATTACGGGCTATTTCTTTATCCATAAAGATGGTTTCTTCACGTTTCTCTGCTGAGGTGTAGTTCGCATATTCGACCAACACCGGTTTAAGCTCCTCGAAATATTCCTGCAACGTGAATTGGATAGAGCCGGGGATTAAGGCTTGTTCGTCCGAAACTCGCTGGCCCGGGAAAAACAAGAATCTTCCGATTATTGCTCCCAGGACAAAAACGAGGAGAAGGGCCGCACCTGCATAAGCCCAGCGGGGGAAAAGAAAGAAGTTTTTCTGTAGAGTGGATTTTTTGTGCGCGCCAGCATCTATTTCCCTCCAGCATTTCTCCCAGTTTGCCTCGGGTATTTCCTCTTTGCTTTTATCCAGTGCTTTAAAGACTTTTTTTGTGTATGCGAAATCTCTAGAACATTCCGGGCATTCATTGATATGGTTCTCTAGCTCTGCTCCTTCCTTTTCGCCGAGCTCACCATAAAGATGGAGAATGATTTTTTCTTCATATTTTTTGCATTTCATATTTATTCTCCAAAATCAGACCTTTCAGATGGACTTTCATAGCTGAAACCGCTCGAAAGAGTTGTCTTTTGACACTCCCTTCAGAACAGTTCAGGTATTCTGCGATTTCTCCTGTAGTTAACTGTTGGTAGTGTCTGAGGATGAAAATAATTTTTTGTTGGCCTGATAGTTTATTTAAGGTTTGATCTATTTTCTCCCGAATTTCTCTCTGAGCACTTGTATTTTCGGGATTTGAGTCTGCGTCGTAGGAAGTTAGGTTCTCCATATTATTCACAATCATATCTTTCTCTTTTCTTATTTTATTTCGTCTCAAGTGATCAATGCTGCAGTTGATGCCGATACGACAGAGCCAGGGAGAGAAGCTGTTTCCATTTTTGATATTAAACCTGTGCAAGGAACGGTAGGCCTTTATGAATGCTTCCTGGAGTATATCCTCAGCATCTTCAGCATTTTTTGTATACTGATAAGCCAAAGAAAAGATTTTTTTCTTATTTTCTTCAAACAAGAGCTTCAATGCCTCCCTGTTTCCTTCCTGGGCCAGTTTTATTACAGCGTCCTCGTTCATATTATTTATGTGTAAAAGCGCATTTTTTCTTTTTTATATACCAAAACGCAAATAATTGCATTTTCGTTGACCAAAAAAACAACAAAAAAAGGGGACAGGCTACTTTTTTTCCAAAGGTTGAAAAATAAGATTAGGGAAAAGAAGAGAGGAAAAAGAGCATAGATTGCTTTATTGTTGTATTTAATAAAGCAAAAGAGATAGGCATCAATAAAAAGGAGGACAAGAAAGAGCCATGCGACTTTTCTTATACGGGCTAATAAATCAGATCTTTAAAGAAGCCTGGAGGCAGAATCGTACCTTATTTTTCTCATTTTTGTTTTACGCTTTACGCCTGACAGTATTTGTCTTATGATTATTAAGGAGATTTTGCAATGAAAATTATCAGCGATTCCTTAAGCTTTTCCACACGCGGATTTAGCGACATGAAGGATCTAACCCAGGAGGCTTCCAAGAAGCTATCTGAGAACGGACTTCAAAACGGAATCCTTAACCTGTTTGTTCCAGGATCAACTGGCGGTCTGACAACAATCGAGTATGAATCTGGCCTCGTTAAAGACTTCTCTGAGCTCATGGAAAAAGTAATTCCCAGCAATGCCACTTATCATCATGATGCAAGGTGGGGAGATGGAAACGGCTTTTCCCATGTCCGGGCCGCGCTCGTCGGAGCATCTCTTAATGTCCCGTTTTCCAATGGCAGACTTAATCTTGGAACGTGGCAGCAGATTGTGTTTATCGATTTCGATAATCGCTCCCGCTCCCGTATGGTCCTCCTCCAGTTTATGGGAGAGTGAGAAAAAACGAGAAAAACAGATCATATGTTTATAACTTGCAGTTATATTTTTTTAAATTATTCCAAATTTTATAGCTCAGAGTTATAATTTTAATCTGTTTGGTTCATCAAGAGAATGAAATGTTCCATCCTCAAGCGAACATAAGTGGCAGAATATAGATAGCTTAAGCTAACTTAATAATGGCTGACATCAAAGACAAACTGGAACGACTGAAAAAGGAGAGAGAGGCTCGCTCTCGCTCTAAATCACAGCTTGTGAAAGATGCCTGGGAAGAGATTGAAAAAACCGAGGATCTATCAGTCAAGGATAAACTAGAGCGTCTTATTAGCCTCACTCGCCAAGAAAAACCTTCAGAATCCAAAATCCCGCCCTTCGAGCCTCTTAAAAGGGAGCCACTTCAGTTTTTTGAAAATCCGTATCCTCTGGACGTAAGGTATGGAAAAGTCACAATATCCTCTGGCCTGGAGATAAAAGGGAACATTCTCACCTGTCTAAGCAAGGATAGCGCCTTCGAAAACCTTGATCTCTCCACAGCCCTCTTCATCGATCTGGAAACAACCGGTATATCCGGGGGAACAGGAGTTATTGCCTTTCTCGTGGGCTTGGGTTTCTACAGAGACGATAAGTTCTATGTAGCCCAGTTTTTCCTCGGAGAGCTTGCTGAAGAAGAAAGGATGATTCAGGAGCTTGGGCAGTTTTTTTCTCAAATGAACTTTCAATCCGTGGTTACATTTAATGGAAAAGGTTTCGATATGCCCTTGCTTGAGACGCGATTCATCCTCCACAAGCAGCCTTTTATCCTCAGTGAACTTCCTCATCTTGATTTTCTGTATTCAGCCAGAAGTCTCTGGAGGCATAAGCACGAAAGCTGCCGGCTTTACCATCTTGCCCGTGAGGTCGTCGAGGCAGACCGTTCAGAAGATATCCCTGCGGCCGAGATTCCCTGGAGATATTTTCAATATATAAATACAGGAAATTTTGAGCTGATTGAGCCTATCCTCTACCATAATCAGGAGGATATTCTTTCTCTTTTGGGAGTCGTAGTCATTGGCTCTTTCATATTTTCTGAAGATGAAGGAGAGGAACTTACAGATGCCATGGACCTCTACGGTGCGGGCAGAGTGATGGAAAATATAGGAGAGGCCGAGAAATCGGTTCATTTCTTCAAGCGAGCTCTTGAGGAGGGATTATCGGACGAGTTATCGCTAACGGCCAAGAAAAAAATTTCTTGCTATTTCAAGAAAAATAAAGAGTGGAAAAGTGCTGTTTCATTATGGAAAGAAATGACCTCTGCCAATACACAATCTAAAGATCAGCTTCTCTCCTTCAGAGAACTTGCCATGTACCTCGAACATAGAGAGAAAAAATACGAGGAGGCAAGAAAAATAGCAGAAGAAGGGTATGTCCTCTCTCTTAACTTTTCCTCTTATTACGAGAAAGATTTCGCTCACAGACGGGAAAGGCTAAAGCGCAAAATCCAAAAACAAAAGGAAAAGAAAAAATAAATCTGTTAATAAATAAGTTTGTAGGGGTTTGATTTATCAACTCCACCTTTATGACTGTAGGACGTGAAAAAAATACTGATGAAGGAGTTTGATTTATCAACTCCACCTTTATGACTGTAGGACGTGAAAAAAATACTGATGAAGGGGCTTGATTTATCAAACCACCTTGTTAGATTATGGTGATCACATTGTAGGGGCTTGATTGGTCAACCCGACATTTTTAGACAGAGGAGATCACATTGTAGGGGCTTGATTCATCAAGCCCACATTTTTTGGAAACAAATATGGAAATTAAAGCATTCCAGGATTATCTGAATTCTCAAGGGCTTAAGTTCACCCGACCCAGACGTCTAGTCTTTAAGGAAATATTTTCTTCTAAAAAGGTTCACCCTAATGCTTATGAAATCCATAGAAGGCTAAAAAGAAAGGGCCAGAAAGTTTCCCTCGCCACTATCTACCGGACATTAGGCCTCCTTGTAAAGTGCGGCCTGGTGAGTGAGATTGACTTTGGAGAGAACCACAGCCACTATGAACCTGAAGTCGTCAAAGCAGCCCACGGCCATTTGGTCTGCCTTTCTTGCGGTGAGGTTAAAGAATTTTCCCATGAGAAAATTCTAACAATACTAAACAAGATAGGAAAAGAAAGCCACTTCATGACGGATAAATTTTCGATCCAGGTTTTTGGCTATTGCGAAAACTGCCAGAAAAAATAAAATTCTTTTTTTCTCTACTCGTTAGCTTACTTAAAATTGTTTTGACTTCCCCTTAAACTTCATATATTTATAAATACTCAAAGGGAAGAGGTGCTCCATTGAAAACAATGATCTTAAAAGGATTTGCACCTATTGACCAGAATCCCCTTGAGCTTGTTGACCTTCCTATTCCAGAACCAGACTCAGAAGAGCTCCTTCTTCGTATCAAAGTCTGTGGTGTCTGCCATACAGACCTCCATACTGTAGAAGGGGAACTTCCCGAGGTCAGGCTTCCTATAATTCCCGGCCATCAGGTTGTAGGAGTTGTGGAAAAACTTGGGAAAAACACTTCTCGCTTTAACGAAGGAGACAGACTCGGTGTTGCTTGGCTTTATTCTGCCTGCAGCGAGTGCGCGTTCTGCAAACGGGAAAATGAGAATCTCTGTGAAACCGCACGCTTTACCGGCTACCACGTGAACGGCGGCTATGCTGAGTACATTGTTGTTCCCGAGAAATTTGCCTATCCCATTCCAAAAATATTCTCTGATGAGGAAGCCGCACCTCTCCTTTGTGCTGGAATTATAGGCTACAGAGCATTGCGCCTGAGCGAGATAAAGCCCGGCCAGCGCCTGGGCCTCTATGGATTCGGGGCTTCTGCTCATGTTGCCATCCAGGTAGCTGTCCACTGGGGTTGCAAAGTCTATGTCTTTACCCGGAGCGAAGAACACCGCGAGCTGGCTCAAAAGCTCGGTGCTGTCTGGACAGGAACATCAAAAGATGAGCCTCCCACAAAAATGGACAGTTCTATCATCTTTGCTCCTGCTGGCGAGCTGGTTCTCGACGCGCTAAGAATCCTTGATAAAGGGGGTACTCTGGCCCTGGCAGGAATTTACATGACTCCGATTCCTGAGATGGATTATGTGAAATGTCTCTACCATGAGCGAACACTTCGCAGCGTTGCTAACGCAACAAGACAGGACGGGAAGGAGCTTCTCAGGATTGCGGCTGAAATTCCTATCCGCACAACCACCCAAATCTTTCCGTTAGAAGATGTGAATAAAGTCCTCGAGCTCCTCAAAGCCGGCAAAATCAGCGGCGCCGCCGTCCTCAGAGTTTCCGACTAAAATATATAAATGTGGGGGTTTGATTTATTTAATCCACCTGATGTTATGCTGTAGGGGACCAACTTGTAGGGTCTTGATTCATCTGGAGAGATTTGATTCTTCTTATGTAGGGGCTTGATTTATCAAGCCCATCTTATAGTTTCTATGAAATTAATTATCTTAAAAAAATCCCAAAAATCTGGCATAATAGGGAAAACATTTCTTCTGTGCGCCCGTAGCTCAGCTGGATAGAGCGTCTGACTACGAATCAGAAGGTCGGGGGTTCAAATCCCTCCGGGCGTACCAGATAACTTCTCTTATTTTCAGCAATTTACCCTGTTTTGTCCTTTCAATCCTAATACCGTAGTTTCAACGCAATTCAACGATTTTTGTGAAATATTTGCGTGT
>WVXO01000015.1:0-274 GCA_011773465.1 Candidatus Aminicenantota bacterium
GCCTTCTCGTCTGCTACAAGCCCGATGAACCTCCTGAAGGCTGGGAGCTTCTCGGCTAAAACGGAACTCTGATGCGCCAGGCAGGATTCGGATCACCGAACTTTAAGTCCGAAGTCATTTGCTCAAATGAAGTAAAAGAAACTACTGGCTCCTCAGTCCAGCCAACCTCTTCCTGGCGTCCTCAAACTCAGATTCCAAGCCGAACGCCCTCCTCCACCTCAAGTCGTCCAACAGGAACTCTTAATGGCGGCAGAAGATAGCGGAGAGTATTTCT
>WVXO01000015.1:363-29547 GCA_011773465.1 Candidatus Aminicenantota bacterium
CGTTTTGATGTTTTTGTTGCTTTGTCTCTATTTTTTGCAATTAATCTTGCTGTCTTGTGTGTGATATGTCTATTTTAGGATGTCAGCCGGCGGAAATCGCGGAAAATTGCAAGGGATTTGTGGCGATCACAAAAAGGAAATTCTTATATTAAATAATGCTGCTCTAGAAAAAGGCGCCTATGAGCTTCTAAAGCGTTATCCTGAAAAGGAAGCTTTGGTAATACACTATCTTGAAGCACAAAAAAGAGAATCCCAAATAATCGAGCAAGATCTTGGGATAGGATTATGGGTAATACAAAAAGGATTAAACTAAGTAATCAATAATTTCCCGAATTATTATGTATATACTTGATAATACGAGTTGAAAATTATCATCTGCCTACGTAATTGAGGCCTCAGGAATCCAAATCCCCTAAAGTCTTAGCTTACCTGGATTGAGAAAGACAGCTGAGCGTAGTTAGCTCCTCATTAGGAGAGACGGTTGAGGTTAAAATAAATTCTCAGTAAAGAGGGGGAAAATGAAATATTCAGATTTCATTATAGATTTAAATGACATTTATGGCTTAATACAATTAATTCATTTTTATAAGGAGTTGGGTATCAAATGAAATATTCAGCGATAAACTTTAAAGAAAAATTTGACAAGTTTTCAGAACATTTCTCGCCGAAAATCATTGCCCAGATGAATGAGTATTTTTTTAAATTGGGTAAATTCCAGGGGGATTTTATCTGGCATAAGCATGCAAATACTGATGAGGCTTTTATAGTTCTTGATGGAGAAATGCGCATCGATTTCCGTGACAATAAGGTTGACTTAAAAACAGGAGAGATGTTTGTAGTACCAAAGGGAGTGGAGCACAAGCCTTTTGCCAAAAACGAATGTAAAATTATGCTGGTTGAGCCTGCAGGCACAGTAAACACTGGTGATGCAGGTGGCGATTTGACGAAGGAAGAAGAGGTTTGGATTTAGCCGGGCATTTATACAGATTACCCATGAAATAAAAAAAGTAATAATTAGGCATTAAATCAAATATGGGAAATTCGGGTTTTTTTGTAAACAAAACGTCGTTACCGAACGATTACGATGATGGATGAACAAAAAACGAACTCAAAATCTCATCAGGAGGTCATAATGAGAAAAACAGTAATCATCCTTGCAGTTATTTCAATTTTTGTCTTTATATCCAACTGTGTTGAATCGACGGATAAGGCCGAAGTCGATGCAAAAATCAAAGAAGTCGCTTCTTATCTGGACAAACCAGGAGGACCAGGCTCAGATGGAAAAATCATGTTTACGTTGCTTCTAGAAGCAATATTGCAAGTAGCTCCGGAAACAGGATTTCCTCCCGAATTTATCGAGAATATAGAAAAAGCCAAAGACGTCTCTGACTCCACATCTCTCTTCTATCCCGATGGCGTAGTCTATTTAAACAAGGCCTATCGTCTGGTAAATTCTGGCAATGATTTTCAGATGCCAAGCAGTATCTCAGAGATTCAGGATGCGGTCAATTATGTCAAAATGGAATTGGCTACAGCGAGAAAGAACCTAAAAGTCGGCAAAACTGACTCGTGTGTCAAAGGACTTCTTGAGATAGCCTTGATGATCGTAATCCCTATACACCAATAAGACTCTCCTAGTTACTGATTGCTAATAATAGGGCTAACAATGAAAACAAGAATTTGGATTTTCCTCGTTGTTATAGGGATGTTTTTTGCCCTTCTGTCCGGAACTCATGCTGCACCGAGAGACATAAAAACCAGGATAATTGAGGCCACTCGGATATTTTTTGGCTCTCCTGATCCTTCAAAAACTCAGGATAAAATCGTCAGCGCACTTCTCGAACTTCTGGATATCGCAGTGTCAATTACTCCCGAGTCCGAATACAAGGATGAGATCAAATACAGAATAGATGTCGCCAAGGACCTGTTAAAAAATAGTTCTATCTTCAATGCCAAAGCACGCCAGTATCTATCCTTTGCCTACGGTATGATGACCAGGGGAAAGAAATATGAGAAGCCGGAAGGGCTGGACGAGTTTATCACTCCCGCATAGGCCCGGGAAAAATCACATAAATACGCTAAAAAATTGGTAGAGGAAGCCCTTGGCCACCTTGAGGACGGCAACGTGGGGGAAACCGCAAAGCTTCTCCTCGAGCTAGTGCTTGGGATCGTGACACCGATCGAAGGGTAGACATCCAAGAGTAGTTTGGCTTTTATATGTGTATTTGTTTTGAAATTGGAACATTTTTTGCGACTGTTGCTTAGGATGATACACAAGGAGAAATCATATGAAAAAAGGATATAAATTGAAAAATAGACTATTGTATGTTTTCCTGAGAGGACTTCAATAGATATTCACCATTTAAATCTCTATACTCAAATGTTTCACCGAGAAATTTTCCTGACGGCGAAAGTTTTACGAGAGCAAACTTAGGGGAATATATCTTTTATTGCATTTTTCCTGTAAGGTTAGGGGATTCTGCCCCTCCTGTCATGCAAAACGGCGTGAGGAGTGGGGTGAGTGGATGAGGGAGCGGTTTCTTGTGGATGTGCCTCACCGCCAGGTCGTGTTTACTTTGCCTAAGATGCTGCGAGTGTTCTTCAAATACAACCGTAAGCTTCTAAGCGGTCTTTGTCTCTGCGGCAAGTACGGCGGAAAGGGGAACAAAAGAAATCGGTATCCATAAAGTTCTAGGCGCAGCCGCTCCAGGAATCGTTTATGATTTATCCAAAAAATTTGCCATTTGGGTTATCGTCGCCAATGCCCTGACCTGGCCTGTCCCCTTTTTATTGATATTCTTCCCTAATTCAGTTATAATTCTCGCCTCTTAATATTCCTCTTTAGTGCAACTGAGGCAAAGAAGATGAAAGTAAACGTGTGGAATACTATCCTCCAGCTCAGCAAAGAGAGAGGAGTGGAGACAAATGTCATCGTCAATGCCATTGAAGAATCTCTCAAGGTTGCCTCTTCCAAATACTTCACGCATAATGAGAAAGTCAACATCTCTTTCTCGCCTGAAAAGGGTGAACTAAGAGTATACGCCGTCAAGAAAATCAGCGAAAACCCTGAAAATCTGGCCACTGAAATCGCTGTTGAAGACGCAAAGGAAATAGATGACTCAAAAGAAATCGGGAATGATATCGAGATCGACCTCCCTTCAGACATGCTAGGCCGAATAGCTGCCCAGGCGGCCAAACAGGTCATCTTTCAGAAAGTCAGGGATGCAGAGCAAGAAAAAATTTATGACCTGTTCGCTCCTCAGCTGGGGCAGATTGTAACGGGCGTTTTAAGAAGATATGAGCCGAACGAGAATATGATTCTCGAAGTTAATAAGACAGAGGTTCTCCTCCCCAGCAGGGAAATGCTAAAGGATGAAAAATTCAAGAGAGGAGATAGAGTTAAGGCTGTGATCATCCAGGTTCTGAAAGAAAATAAGGGACCTCAGGTCATTGTTTCCAGGGCCGATGCAAAATTTCTAGCGAAACTATTGGAATTAGAAATTCCAGAAATAGCAAATGGCAATATTCAAGTAATAGATATCGTCCGTCAGCCTGGAGAAAGAGCAAAGGTTGCAGTTCTCAGCAAAGAGAAAGACATAGATCCAATTGGAGCCTGCATAGGAGTGAAAGGAAACAGAATCATGGCCATCAGCCAAGAATTGCAGGGAGAGAAAATTGATATCATCGAGTGGTCAGAAAATCCCATATCCTATGCCAAAACTGCCCTCAGTCCGGCAAAAGTCGGCAATGTCTTTATCCTTAATAAAAAAGATAAAGTTATGCAGGCTGTCGTTTCAAAAGATCAGCTCTCGCTTGCTATCGGTAAGAAAGGAACAAATGTCAGGCTTGCTTCGAGGCTAGTAGGCTGGAAAATAGAAATCAAGGAAGAATAAAGCCTAAAGTGCTTAATTTGAAGAGATAAAATATAATGGAAAGTCAAGAAAAGAAAAAAAAGGCCAAACCAAGAGCCAAAGCCGAAAAAGCTCCGCCAAAAAAAATACTGCTTCGAGAAGGTCTGAACTTAAGAGAACTCTCTGAAAAAACAGGTATCAGATCCAGAGATATCATCGAAAAGCTTAGGCCAAGCAGGTATTCCCTGAAAATGAATGATATTATCAGTGAATCTCTAGTCAATCTGATCTCCGAGGAATTTGGCCTTAATCTGGAATTGGTTTCGATCGAGAAAGAAATGCAAATCCAGGCAGAGAGTGATCCCAAAGAGCTGGTTCTAAGACCGCCAGTAGTCACCATAATGGGTCACGTTGATCACGGCAAAACTACTCTTCTCGACGCTATCAGACAATCAAATTTAGTTGGGAAAGAATCGGGAGGCATCACTCAACACATAGGAGCCTACAGAATCTTTCATAATAACCGCCCCATAACCTTCATCGACACCCCTGGTCATGAAGCTTTCACTAGATTAAGAGCTCGTGGAGCCCGTTTAACTGATATTGTGGTTTTAGTGGTTGCTGCAGATGATGGAGTAATGCCTCAAACAAGAGAAGCAATAAGCCACGCTAAAGAAGCAGGCGTTCCTATAATGGTTGCTATTAATAAAATCGATAAAAAAGAGGCTGATATTGATAAGACCAAGCAACAATTGTCTAAAGAAGGAATTCTATTGGAGGATTGGGGAGGAGATATTATCAGCGTGGAAATCTCTGCAAAAGAAAAAACAAACCTGGAAGAGCTTCTGGAAATGATCCTTCTGCTGAGCGATGTCATTGAAATCAAGGCTAATCCCAAGGTCAAAGCGCAAGGAGTTGTCCTGGAAGCTCGTCTAGATGCCCAAAAAGGCGCTGTGGCCACAGTAATCATTCAGCACGGTATCCTCAGTCAAGGCGATGTCTTTATTTCAGGAACTTGTTATGGAAAAGCCAGAGCCCTGTTTGATGAAAATGGGAAAGTGTTGAAAAAAGTAGAGCCCTCTGTTCCTGTAGAAATTCTTGGCCTTTCTGATGTACCTGAAGCTGGAGATTCTTTCCAGGTCGTATCAGATTTAGAAAAAGCTAAACAGATCTCTCAATACCGTCAATCCAAAGTCAAAAAAGAAGAGCCAACAAGGCCTGAGCATCTCACATTGGACGAACTTTTCAAGAAAATCGAGGTAGGTGAAGTAAAGGAACTACCTCTTATTATCAAGGCAGATGTCCAAGGTTCAGTTGATGTTCTCGTAGATATCCTTCCCGACTTAGGCAGTGATCTAGCCATGAAAGTCAGCAAAAAGCCTGCTAAAGCAGGAGAAAAGACAGAAGCGAAAAAAGATAAATCCAAAGAAAAAGCAGATCGTGAAAAAGTAAAGATAAAGATAGTACATTCAGCTACTGGCAGCATCACTGAATCCGATGTCCTTCTAGCCTCTGCGGCAAACGCTATCATTATTGGCTACAATACCAAACCAGCCCAAAAGATCCTGGATCTGGCCAAAAAAGAAGATGTAGAAGTCAGAAGCTACAATGTTATTTATGAATTAACCGAAGACATAAAGAAAGCCATGTTTGGCTTATTAGAGCCCACGATAAAAGAAACATACTTAGGAAAGGCTGAAATAAGGAGAATCTTCCGCATTTCGAGGGTTGGAGTTATTGCTGGCTGTTACGTTACCGATGGAAAAATAACTCGAAATGCAGAGGCCAGAGTTATCAGGAATGAAGAGGTTGTCCATAAAGGCCGGATTTCCTCTCTTAAACATCTTAAAGACAATGTCAACGAAGTCACTAAAGATTATGAATGCGGCATCCGCCTTGAAAAATTCAAGGAATTTGAGGAAGGCGATATCATAGAGGCTTTCCTGACCGAAAAGGCTATGCCGGAGTAGCAATAAGCTCTTTATTCTTCAATGATCATAGGGTTCTTATCTTTAGAGATTTACATTCCCTACTCTCATTCCCTGAAAGAAAAGAGAAAAAGACTATCCGGTCTAAAAGATCGCCTGAAGAATAGGTATAATGTGGCTGTTGCTGAGCTGGATTATCATAAAAAGTGGCAGAGAACAAAAATCGGCATCGTGACTCTCAACAACCAAAAGAGGCCCATAGACAATCTTTTCAGCAAAATCATTGCAGATGCAGAGGAGAATATAGATGGACATATCATTGAACACCAAATTCATTATTTCTGAAAAACAGATTGGATTCTTGTAGGGGTTTGATTTTTCAAACCCACATTATAAAAGTATTGAAAAATATTATTAAAACGAAAACGCAAAACGAAAAGAGCTAAAAAGACAAAGGATGCGAAACTGATGGCCACGCGAAGACAGAAAAGAGTTGCCAGCCTAATAAAAGAGGAACTCAGCCGTCTTCTAGTAGAGGGGATTCAGGACTCATCTTCTGGATTGATCACTATCACTAGAGTTGAAATGAGCCCTGATTTGAAAACAGCCCATATCTATCTGAGCATTTTTGGTGGTGAACAAAAAGAGACTATCCTTGAACTTTTGGATAAAAAAAAAGGATACCTTAGAAAATCTATTGCCTCTAAAGTCAAATTAAAGTATAATCCCTTGCTCATTTTTTTCATTGATCAAAATCCTGATTATGAAGCAAAGATTGATAAGCTCATAAAAAGTATAAGAAAAGATGAAAAATGACCCTCTAAGCTCAACCAGCCAGAAAATACTCGAAAGCCAGCGTATTGTTATCACTTCACATCTCAGGCCGGATGGCGATTCCATATGTACCAGTCTTGCTCTGGCTTTTATGGGAGAACTCTTAGGGAAAAAAGTAGAGGTTATAAATAAGGATAATACTCCGTTTCCTTTCAACCACTTCCCCGATATTGAAAAAATCAAGATCGGGCAAATCCCTCCCCAAGGTTTTGATGTGGCGATTCTCCTTGAATGCGCTAATGTTTCCCGCTCAGGGCAGGATAGCCTGGATAACTATTTTAAGATTAATATGGACCACCACCATTCTAATGATTATTATGCGGATATAAATTGGGTTGAACCCGAGGCTTCTGCGGTAGCAGAAATGGCTTACAGCCTCGGAGAAAAACTAAATATCCGGTTTACCTCTCAGATAGCAAATCATCTCTATTGCGGAATTGTCTCAGATACAGGATCATTCCAGTTTTCCAACACCAGTGCGAGATGTTTCGATGTCTGCAATAAATTACTCGAGTCTGGAGCTAGCTCCATAAAAGTCTCTGAGCTTTTATTCAACAACAACTCTCCGGAAAAAATTAAGCTCTTAGGCCAAGTTCTCTCCACATTACAGATGAATAAAAAAGGTAACATTGCCATGATCACCATGTTCAAAAAAAATTTAGATTCTCTGAATCTCAGAGAGATAGACACTGAAGACATCACCACATTAGCCCGCTCTATCAGAGGTGTGCAAATGGTCCTCTTCTATAAAGAAATTAGGAAAGACACATTCAGGATCAGTCTCAGGTCAAAAGGAGGGGCTAACGCTGCTTTTATTGCTGAGCATTTCGGTGGAGGTGGCCATCTTCATGCGGCAGGCTTTACTGTAACTGGCCAATACGAAAGATTGCTGAGAGAAATTCCTGATAAAGTTGACAAGCTCTTGAAAAAACAAGCAAAAACCAAAACCAAGAATGATCAGAAATCTATTGACTCATACTAAGTCATGGACGGGCTTATCCTCGTAGATAAACCACAAAATTTCACATCCCACGATATCGTTCTCAAAATAAGAAACATTATAAACATCAAGAAAGTCGGACACTGTGGCACTCTGGATCCATTAGCTACCGGCTTGATGCTTCTCGCCCTGGGGAAAGCTACAAGGCTTTTTTCTTTCTTTTCTAATAGAGATAAAGTTTATAAGGGGCAAATAAGATTGGGGTTTTCCACCGATACTTACGACTCTGCTGGAAAACCCACTTCATCAGAAGAGAAAGACTATCCTTCAAAGGACAATCTTTTAAAAGCTATGAAAAGATTCGAAGGCGAGATTCAACAAGTCCCTCCCCCTTATTCTGCAAAAAAATATAAAGGAAAACCTTTGTACCTACTAGTCAGGAGAAAAAAAGAATTTGAATTACGACCGAGTAAAGTCTTTGTCCATATGTTCAAATTAATAAAATATAATCCCCCGCTTCTTGAATTTAAGGTGAAATGTTCCTCTGGAACTTATATCCGATCCCTCGCTCATGACATAGGTCAAGACCTGGGATGCGGGGCTCATCTCTCCGAACTCACTAGGACAGACGTGGGATATTTTAGCATAAAGGAGAGTCACACCATTGGGGAAATAAAAGGATTAACAGAAGCAGCAAAGATAGATAAATTTCTCATCCCTCTTGAATCGCTCCTTCCTGAATTTCCTAAAATCATCCTCAAGGAGAGAGGCTCTGTTCTGGCCAAGAATGGCAATTTGATTTCCCCTGAAAATATACAAAGAATAATTCTTGACGAATCTTCTTCTGTTGATATCTTTCCTGAAGGAGAGAAAGTATTCAGGATGTTTAGTCTTGAAGGAAAATTTGTTGCTTTAGCTAAAGAGGTGCCTGAAAAAAATTGCTTTCATCCTTTCTTGGTCATTGACTCAAAGAAAGCGGAACAATAAATTAAAGACAATGAGAAAAAGAGAATTGTTTGCTTCCCGCTGGGGAATTATTTTTGCAGGTCTGGGAATGGCTGTGGGTACCGGAAATATATGGCGCTTTCCGCGCATTGTCTCCCAACAGGGAGGAGGAGCGTTCCTCATTCCCTGGATTCTTTTCCTTTTTCTCTGGTCTATTCCTCTCCTTATAATTGAAATATCCATGGGGAAGAAAACCCGGTCTGGAGTTATCGGGTCATTCGGAAAAATCATCGGCAAGAATTATGCTTGGATGGGTACCTTTGTCGCGTTTGTCACGACAGCCATCATGTTTTACTATTCAGTTGTTACTGGCTGGTGTCTGAAATATTTCCTGGCAACGTCTTTCCAGGGCTTAATCAAAAAAAACTCATTGGAATTCTGGCATTCTTTCACTTCTTCCTGGGAGCCAGTTCTTTTTCACTTTGCCGCGCTGGGCATTGGCAGTTTCATAATCTACAAAGGAGTCGTTAAAGGAATAGAGAGGGCCAATAAAATTCTTATCCCTTCTCTTTTTATTCTACTTATCATAGCCTGCGTGCGGAGTCTGACTCTTCCTTCTGCTTTTCAAGGCTTAAATTTTCTTTTTTCTCCTAATCTTGCCCGATTGGCTGATTACGAAGTATGGCTAAATGCCCTGAGTCAATCCGCCTGGTCTACAGGGGCGGGCTGGGGATTGATACTCACTTACGCTGTTTACTCTCACAAAAAAGAAAACCCTGTTCTGACATCTACCACGCTTGGTTTCGGAAATAACCTCGCCTCACTTCTCGCCGCCGTAGCTGTCATTCCAACCGTTTTTTCTTATTTTTCAACGCAGGATTTCTCGCATCAAAAAATCCTCGAAGTCATGAAAGCAGACAACCAAGGCCTGACATTCATCTGGATTCCCAACCTGTTTTCAAAAATCCCTGCTGGCTCCTTTTTCCTGGCACTTTTCTTTCTCGCCCTTTCCTTTGCTGCCTTTTCCTCTCTTATTTCCATGATGGAACTTGACACCCGTATTCTGATGGATGCAGGATTCTCAAGAAAGAAGGCTATCACGCTGATAGGTGTTTGCGCGTTCATTCTCGGATTTCCTTCTGCCATCAGCATGGGATTCTTTACCAATCAAGACTGGGTTTGGAGTTTGGGCTTGATGGTTAGTGGCTTTTTCTTCACGATCGCAATCCTCAAATTTGGGCCAAAAAGTTTCCGCAAAAATATCATTACCACTCCTGCCAGCAAAATAAGATTAAGAAAATGGTTCGATATACTTGTCACCTTCCTCCTCCCTATTCAGTTTCTGGCGATGCTCGGATGGTGGTTCTGGAAAAGTTACTCTGGAGATCCTCATAATTGGTTTAATATAGCCTCTTCCGGCTCAGTTGGCACTGTGCTTTTTCAATGGATCATAGCCCTTGGATTATTTATTTTATTAAACAAAACTATAACAAAAAAAATGTTAAGCAACAAAAATGACTCTTGAAGCTCTTCTTTTTATGATTTTTATTTTTGCCGTCTGTCTGGGCGGCTTTGGATATAGCCTCTATCTATCATCAAAAAATAGATAGAACCAGGCCTAATCCCCCATATCTTCAATCAATCCTTGAATTTTAATCCAAGATATTGTATTTTAAGGTGGAAATGAGACTGAATAAGAATCAAATAGAGCATATGGCTTTCGTTATCGTCCGAAATCTGCTTAAAGAAGAAAAAATTATCGTTGATGACAGGAATAAGCTTACCGAGAGCCTTATGAATCTCATAACCGATGAGTTCCAAAAAGAAGACAAACTTGACCAAGAAGTGAGAGAAATTCTCAGCCAGCACATGGAAAAAATCCGAAGCGAAAACATTGAATACCAGACTATGTTCAGGATGATCAAAACAAAATTAGCCAAAGAAAGGAATATAGTGCTGTGACTAAGAGATTATCGAGAGAAAAAATTAATTTCCTAGCTCGCCAGCTCCTTAATTCGCTGTTTGAAAATGATGAGGTCGAATTCCTTTTTGAACCTAATGAAATAAGGCTCTCTATAGTGAAAAGCATCGAAGAAGAGCTAAAACTCTATGATTTAATAGATAAAAGAGCTATAGAAAAAATCCAGTCTCAGAAAAAAGCCATCGAAGAAGGAAGCAGGGAGTGGGAAATCCTGTACCGTAAATACTACAATGAGGAAATCTCGAAGCTCGGAAAATTTCTCGAGTAAAACGACCTTAAATAAGGGGGAAAAAGACTTCATAGAGCTCGAAGAAAAAGTCCGCTACTCTGAAACCGATCAAATGGGAGTTGCTCATAATAAAAATTACTTTGAGTGGTTTGAGATAGGTCGAACAGAATATTGCCGCAAAAAAAATATTCCGTATAAAGACATCGAAGCGCATGGATTCTATCTGGTAGTTGTCGAAGCTTTCTGTAAATACAAGAAACCGCTAAAGTATGATCAAAAATTCCTTATTCGCGTTTTCTTAAAAAATATAACTCCAAAAAAAGTAGAGTTTGCTTATGAGCTGGTAACTAGAGAAGAGAAAAAATTGATCGCCTCCGGTTATACAATCCACATCGTGACTAATTCTAAGGCCAAAACCTGCTCTCTCCCACCCCATATAATTAACCTTCTGAAGGCTTCTCAGGCTTAGGGGAATCTTTTGATCCTGTCCTAGAGATTATCGCTCGTCTGCTTAATCATTTAAGAATTCCGTACTGACCAGTCGAGCTGTCCTGAAACAGAGGCCATCGGGGAGGAAGATAGGAAAATAGGGAAAAGGCAACAATCATCAAAACTAGGACTAATCCCGCCGCGATTCTTATCTTTGGACCGAACGGCTCCCCCACCATCAGTGCGAAGCTGATCACCTGTCCAGCGACCACCGCAAGCCCAAAAAGGGCGATGTCTAACCAAAGAATGTGGCTGCCAGTCAGGGCGGTATAGCCATAGAATACAGCCGCAATGATGACCGGCATTGTGAAGAGCCCGCAAGTCTTGGCCACCCAAAAATTTTTCGTTTTTGCTTTAAGAAATAGGAACTCAATCAGACCATAAATCAAGCCGGGCCAGAAGGCCAGCTTTAAATGCTCCCAGACGCTTTCGTTGACCGCGGCAATCAGCGCTGCCGGTGGCCATTCTCTTGCCCAATCAAATACGAAATGAAGAACACTCCCTGAGAGGAAAATGACGACAACTCCGCCCAGCTCCCATTTGAGGATGGTAGCTTTCAATCTGTTCAACTCCTAAATCGTAAGCAAATGCCTGGTATTGAGGCCAAAAAGGAATAATTTTGAGCGGATCTACTTTAGAACTTTTTATAGTCGTCCTGTCAGATAGACTAGCTGAAATTTAATGCTTAATAACCTTTAATACTACTTACTATTCATACACTAATATCACCACTCGCCTGTTCTGAGCTCTTCCCTCACGAGTCGAATTGTCAGCCATAGGCTTGGCACTTCCATAACTGATCACTTCCATTCTGTGGAGAGGAATATGATACTTCTCGTGGAGATATTCCATCACTGCTTCTCCTCTTTTCTTTCCTAAATACACATTCCAGTCCTCTGGTCCTGTGCTATCTGCATGTCCCTGGATTTCAAGATAAAGACCTTTATTCTGAGCAATGAGTTTCTCGACGAGCTTATCCAATGCTACTTTGGCTTCATCGCTTAGTTCGAAGCTTTCAAATGCAAATCTAGCTTCATCATTTCTTATAACCTCTTGCAATATCAGTTTTCCCTGAGCAAATCTTCTCACCTCATTTATCTTGCCATCTAATTCGGACTTCTGTTGATCTAATGTGGACTCGTGCTGTGTAATGAGCGAACCAAGAGTGGTTAATCGTTCATCATGTTCTTTTATTCTCTTCTGATTTTCCTCAACTGCGATTTCCATCCCTTCTACTTTTTGATCCAGAGTAGCCACTTCTCCCAGCACATATTTTTTGGAAGCGCAACCCGTGCTAGCTATCATTCCTATGAGAAACAGGGCGCCAACAAGAAATATGATTCTGTTTTTGTTCATTTTCACCTCCTTTCTTTTTTTATTAATAATAGGCTTTTGATAATATAAAATTATTTGAAGCTCGTCCAGAATTTTTTTTCATTATTATTGTTAAGGAGATTTCTTTTCACCGCTATAATATCCTTCTCTTGTTCTCACTTTGTATTTCTTTTTCGAAGTGACAACTTTGATTTCTCGATATTCCTTCTCAGGACTTCTATAGGAAGTATATCCGAGTATATACTGATGACCAAGTTCTTTTTTTATCTCCCCTAAAGCAGTTTTCAATTCTTCAGCTTGATTAATGAAAAATGCTTTTCCTCCTGTGGACTTAGAGAATCTCTCAAGAGAGTAGACAATACCAGAAGAGGTTAATGAAGGTGAATGTTTATACTTTCTTAAATATTGGTCACTTAAAGGAATTTTATAGCCGATTGTATATATAGGTATATCTACTCTTCTTGCAATTTCAACAGCTTGATAGTGAGAATATTGGCTATCATTCTCAATTCCATCTGTAATCAAAAGAATAGCCCTCTTTTCGTTATTTCCTTTATTCGCAAACTCTGGAGTTACCGCAACTGCATCGTTTAAAGCTGTCTGGCCATAAGCTTCGGTCTTCTCCAAGACCTCTAAGAAATAATTCTTATTATTGGAAAAATTCATAGCAACCTCTACTTCTCCATCAGCAAAAATCAATAAAGAGAATTCATCATCAAGATCAAGAAGAGATGTCACAAGATATTTGAGTGATTCCTTACTTTCTCGCAGTTTATCCTGGAGTTCCATGCTCCCACTTACGTCAAGGAGAACGGTTAAACTCAAAGGTGCTTTAAAATCATGGTTAAAATAGGTTATATCTTTCTTTTCATCCTTCTCATAAATAATAAAATCTTCCTTTGTGAGGTCGTTAATGTACCTTCCTCTCTTATTTTGGACCGTTACGGCTATTGAGATAGCACTGACTGCTATGGTATGAGATATTTTTTTATTTTTTGTTTCCTGTGAATAGGATGATAAGTAAGACACATTTATCATTTTCGTAAAAATGAAAATGAGAACGACCGATAATGGCAAAACTTTTATTTTCTTGTTCGGTATGACTCTTCTCAATTTTTTTATTTTCAGCATGTTTTTATTATTATAGCTTAAAATTGATGAATAATTGTGAATCAATGACAATGAACCGCTCCCTGGCATAGCAATATAAAAAATAATGCCCTAAAACCATATCTAATACTTATTCTATTAGTTAGTCGTATGAAAAACAATTAATGAGGAAAGAATCGATATGACATATCACTTATAATCAGGAATTCGAGCTTGGAGCATAATTCTTTTAAAAATTCACTGATAAAGAAATCTTATGCGATATTAAGAAGCTTGTCAATCTAAAGGAGGGTCCAAACAAAATAAGAGTTAATTTAAGAAAGGTAGCCTTTTTTAATTAAATAATTCTTGAGGGCTTCTTCCCAGGATGAAAATTCAGTCAATCCTATCTCTTTTGCTTTTTTGTTTTCCAGGACAGAATAAGCTGGCCGGCGCGCCTGGGCCCCATAGGTTTCAGAATTTATAGGCTCAAGTTTAGGCCTCTTTCCAGTTAAAGAAAATATGGTGCTTGCGAACTCAAACCAGGTGCATTGGCCCTCGTTTGTTAAATGGTAAAGGCCATAATGTTGTGTGCGGATAAGCTCTCCAATTCTCAATGCAAGTTCTGCGCTAGATGTCGGGGTAACCACCTGATCGTTCACAACTCTTAAAGGCTTACCTCTTTTTTCTAAAAGTACCATCGCGTCTACGAAATTGGTTCCCTTCCCCCAGCAACCTGCTTCTCCATAAAGCCCACAGCTTCGGATAAGGAAATACTTCTCCAGAGTATTCTGGACAAAATATTCACCAGCCAATTTGGAAACAGCATAAACATTAAGAGGATTGGGTTTATCCTCCTCCACGTAAGGCGCCTTCTTATTCCCATCAAAGACATAATCTGTGCTGAAATGGACTAAAGTCAAGCCAAGCTCCAGGCAAATCAAGGCAAGACCCCTGATAGCTATAGAATTGACTTGGAAGGATTTCTGTGGATTTTCCTCGCATTCATCAACTCTATGGTAGGCAGCAGTATTTATGACAACTTCAAGTTCAATTTGAGAAAGAGTTTCTTTTGTCTTTTCAGGTTTTGTTATATCAAAATCAGGATAATAAAGAGGGAAAATCCTCTCTCCCTTGAGGACTTTTACCAAATCAGAGCCGAGTTGACCGTCAGCCCCGATGATTGCAATTTTCATCTTTAAAAAATCACTTCCCTTTGGACAACCATTACTAAAATTAAAATCTTGATTAATCCATGGATTATTGTTTAGAAAAGGCCAGGGATTTCTCCCTGGCTTCCATGCTTCCAGGGTTAATTTTGCTTGAGACTAAAAGAGGATCCTGTAGCCAATCATCAATTTTGTATCGACCAAGAACCGCCCTTCAAGGAAAATAGAGCCTTTAGTCTTAATTCTATTAATCACATCGTAACCGATGTTAGTAACTATCTCTGCTCCCGGATCCTGACCAGTCTTTCTGCTTGACGAGTAGCCAGCGCCGCCTCCAATATATATAGATTCACTTGCATAGTAATTAAGAAGCACGCTCGCCATGAAGAAGCCTTTCCAATCACAATCGCAAAAACCATAAGCCCCTCCTGCTGATACGACTAAATCCAATGTGCCAGGGGTAATATTATAGAGCACGCCCACTCGACCTGCAACATAGAAATCAGCACTTCCAAAGGCAACCAAAGGACCAACATCAGCCAATAGGAAAAGTTTCTTGAATTTTTGTGTCACCTCAAGTCTGGCAGGCTCGGACACTGCCCCAAAATCATCTGTAGCTATAGTAGTTACAGTGTATGTACCATCATCTTCAAACGTTTTTTCCCAGGTAAAAGGCCTTTCGGTAACCGTAAATCTATCAACTAAATTCCCATCCTCATCGGTAATCTCAAAATCAACTCCAATAACATCTCCATCGGAATCAAAAGCGTCCGAAGCATCAAAAATGATGGGTAATCCAACATAATATTCAGGAGTGGGGGTTTCCACTGCGCTGACAGGAGGATAATTGATGTATGTTTTTGCCTCACAGGGATTTTCAGAAGGCTTGTCTTTTACATTGAAAGCTGTCCCCTTAAAAACATACTCTCCAGGTTTATCAAAATTTATCTGCCATTTAGGAGAGTCAGAAGTTAATGTTTGAGAAGTTATTTTATTCCCATCTGCATCAAAAACCTCTACTTCCATGGATTTAGCTTCCTGAGAACCGCTCATATCTACGGATATAGGATCATTCAGATTAGCTTTGGCAGGATTAACCATTATATCGCAGACTGCATCAGGAATAATTTCTTCTACTTTACGGAGGGCAATATTCCCGCATGGCTTGGGCATGACGAATTCATAATGATTGTAACCTTTTACCACGGTAAAAGAAAAAACTGGAAGAGGTGCCTTGCCCGCCCATTCAATGTTTTCAACAACTTTTATCTTCCCGCGAGCACGAAAGAGCATCCACATCAATGTATCGCCGATAAGCAGCTGTTTTTCCTCCAAAGACGCAGTTTCTATCTGTTCAATAAAAGGGAGGTACAGGTCTCCGTAGCCAGCTAGGTCGAGACCATATTTTATGTCTGCTGAGTACTTTTCGAGAATAATCTTCATAACTTCGGGAACGGGAATTTCGCCTCTAATCCGAACAAAAGTGAAAACCCCAACTCTTTTCAGTTTCTTTGTTTCCCCTGTTTCAGCAAATGAACTCAGAGAAAAGAGAATAAACATTCCAATCATCAAGAGAACTATGCTTTTGCTTTTCATATTTTCCTCCTTAGACTAAAAAAGACGTAGTCAATGCTTACAATTACGTTTTTTAATTAAACGGATAAAACATCCATTTGTCAAGAAAAAAAATTTTTTAGCAGAAATTATTATTATAGCAGTAACACGTTTTATTCTATCTTCCGCGAAACTAAAAAAATTCTAACAATCCTTCGGATAAGCCCGGAATCTTTGGGAGTGGATTTTAAGGCCTTCTCAAAAAAGGGCCTGGTTTCAAGATTCAACGAGATGCACTTTTTCAAGAGTATTTGGGCATTAGAAATATTTATCTCAGGATGAATCTGAATTCCCCATATTGGTCTTTTTTTCAGTTGAAAAGCCTGAATCTGGCAGTCTTTGGAAGAAGCAAGAATAAGGAAGGCATCACTCAAATTCACTACTTCGTCGAAATGACTGGAGAAGGAAAAAGCCTGCCTTCTTTTCCCAAAAAGCTCATTTTCAACTTTGATCTGGATAGGAATCCAACCCACTTCGGGTTGAACACATCTCTGAACACTGGCGGAACCTAAAAGAGCAAGGGCGAGAAGCTGATGTCCATAGCAACTGCCGAGTATAGAGAGTCCTTTTTCCACAGCGTCTTGGACTACCTCAATCTCTTCATAAACCCAGTTTTCTCTCTCTATGATAGAAGCCTCGCTACCACTTAAGATTAAATGCGTGTAGCCCCTTTTTAAATCAGGAAAATGGTTTTCAGTCGCCTTGAAAGAATCCCAGGCAACTCCTAAATAGGGCTTCCAGTGTTCTTGCGGGTTGTAGATCGACGTATCTATAGAATTATCTATAAACGCCACTTTCACTTCTTTTTTTCTCATCTCAACTTGCTTTCTTCATATTAGCTTCCCCCTAAAATTATAAGTATCCAATAACAAAAAACAACTTCTTTCTATTTTATGTAAAAATCTCATTTTCCATGATAAGGAAGCAGTCATCCATTATGTAAGAGTATTTGGGGACGGATGAGGCGACCTTAAAAGAAACGCTCAGGCAATATGGCTCAAAAACACGTTGCTTTTGCCCCAAGAAAAATGGGGCCTGGCCCCATTTTTCTCTAGGCTTCGCTGTCCTCTTCTTCAGAGAGGTACCGTGCCCGCTCAGCCTTTCTTAAGGTTTTTTCACCGTACAGCCTTCGCCAAGCTAGGGAATCCGACCGAATCGGGCGGCGAGTATGTCTGAGCAGCGCGAGTTACGCAGCCGCTGAGAAGGGCGGAATTTGAATGCAATTGGGATCAGACTTTGTCATTATTTTGGGGAACGGGCTACTTTTTATCATGTGGACATCACCTTTAGGTAAAGTCTGACCCCCAGGAAGCGAGGCCATTCCTAAATACTCTTATTAAATAACCAAGGATTTAAAGACGTTTTTCTATTTTAATAATATTTCCTTTGTTTTTGGGAGGTTGATTCTGGTATAATTCAGTCTCGACAAAGGAGGAGAAAAATTGCCTAATGTAAAACAAGAAACTGAACTCTATGTTATTACACCGGATGAGCCTGGGATTTTGGGTAGAGTCCTGGGAACCTTAGCCAATGCCGGTGTCAATCTTAAAGCCCTCTGTGCTCGTTCTGAAAGAGGGAAAGGCATCTTTTTTCTCATAACTTCTGATAATAAAAAAGCTGAGAAAGCCCTTAAAGGAATAGGATATGAAGTGGAAACCAACAGTGTTGTTACCGTCGAAATCGATGACCGCATCGGAGCTGGAGCAGAAGTAGGCGCTCTTATCGGAAATGCGGCCATCGATATCGAATATTGCTATGGAACCTCTTCAGGCGGAGCGAAAGCCTTGTTGGTATTTAAAACGAACGACAATAAGAAAGCCGTCGAAACTCTGAGATAATTAGAGAAAAAGAAAATCGCCCTCCTAAAAAAATGATTCCTTCCTTCATGGGGCACCTCAATCATCAGACAACTGCTTTTATCACAGAAGTAATGTCTCAAAGGTTGGATGATGAGGAAATAAATTCCTTCATAAAAACTATAAAAAATTGGCGAGAAAAAATTATTCCTGCCGATAAAAAGTTGCCTAAATTCGCTCCATTCTCTACAGGATGGTCTATTGATAAAGTATCTCTTGTCTTGGTACCGCTTGTTTCCTCAGCAGGTGTTGTTGTCTCCAAAATCGCTGAGCCCCTTACTTTATTAGACTCAGCTCGGAAGGAGGCTTTTTATTACCTAGATAACTTCAACGGACACTCAAATAAACTGGAATCAATTCCTGGCTTTCAAACTTCTCTCGGCCCGAAAGAAATCAAGAGCCAACTCTCCCGGGTGGGGGCAGCTCTGTTTTCTGCGCCGAAGCAAATGGCTTCATTTTTTAAAAAAATATCTGCCATTAAAGGTGTCCGCTCTCGGCAAGATTTTCGTGATTCGCTCCTAGGCTGCTTCATGAGCAGCATATTATTATGCGGAGTGGATGGAGTTTCTTTCGATATTAAGGTTGGTGGGGGCTCTTTTTTAAAAAACTCACAAGAAGCCAGAAGCTTGGCCCTATCATTAGAAAATGTTTGTAAACGCCTGAGAGTAAGCTCAACATTTATCCTCAGTGATATGAATCAGCCTCTTGGCCAAGCTGAGGGAAATTCTCTTGAAGTCAGAGAGGTTCTAGAAGTCCTCAAAGGAAATGGTCCTTTAGACGTTATGAAGCTTGCTTTAGAGTTAGGAACAGAAATACTCCTTTTAGCCAATAAATCCTTAAACAGAACAGAAGCAAAAAGAGACCTTAAGGAGAAAATCATCAGAGGCAAGGCTCTCGAAAAGTTCAAACAAATTATTGAAGCTCAAAAGGGAAATCCTCTAATTATTGATGATTATTCTTTGCTTCCTCAAGCTAAAGAAAGATTGAAAATCCTTTCCCCCAACAAGGGCTTCATTCATAAAATCATGATGCAACAAATCCGCTCCGTTTGCCTTGAGTTGGAAACAGGAGAAAAGAAACTATCTGATATAAGTGAGCATGGACCTGGAATTTTAATCTTCAAGAAAATCGGCGAAAAAGTAGAAGAAGGGGAAACTCTGGCCGAAGTTCATTTTAACAAGGTCAAAAATGTTCCCCAGCTTGAGAAGGAATCCCAAGGAGCTTTTATGATCTCAACAAAACCTTCTAATTTTAGGCCATTTATTATTGAAAGGGCCGGAGCAAAAGTGTAATTTAGATGGGAAGCAATTTTTTGGCTTTTTAATTAGGAAAAAAACCTCTAATATGTTAGACTGCTTCCTGTTTTAACCTAGCGAAAGGATGCGCAAATGGAAGAACACAAACCTTACGTACCCGAAATAACTCCGTTTAAAGATATCACTCTTAAAGCTGTTATTATTGGGGCAATATTCGGCGTCGTTTTTGGTTCTGCCAACGCTTATTTAGGATTAAGGGTTGGATTAACAATATCCACGGCTATTCCCTTGGCTGTAATTTCTGTGGCCGTATTCAGAGCGTTAAGCCCTGTCCTCGGAAAAAGCACAATCTTGGATTGTAATATAGCCCAGACTACAGGCTCGGCCAGTTCCTCCTTGGCTTCGGGAATCATTTTCACTATACCTGCGCTTTTTCTCTGGGGTTTCAACCCAAGCCTCTTTAAAATCGGCACTTTAGCTCTCCTTGGAGGAATCCTGGGGGTTCTCTTTATGATTCCCCTGAGGAGAGCCTTGATAGTAAAGGAGCATGCACTCCTCCCCTACCCGGAAGGCACAGCGGCTGCTCAAGTTCTGATCTCAGCAGATGTAGGAGGGGCAAAAGCCAAAAATGTATTTCTTGGTTTGGGAGTAGGAGCTTTTTTCAAAGCCTTAGTTGAAATTGTGAAACTCTGGCCCGAAAAAATCTATCTTAAGATTCCGGTCTTGAAAAAAGCCCTGCTGGGAATGGAACCCACACCTGCCCTTTTGGGTGTGGGCTTTATTCTGGGCCCTCGAATTGCAGGAATCATGGTGGCTGGCGGGCTTCTCTCCTGGGTTGGCATTATTCCTTTGATTTCCTACTTCGGGGAAAATCTGAGTATGCCCTTGTTTCCTGAAACAGAACTGCCCTTAGCAAAGATGTCTGCAGAAGAAATCTGGAGAAATTACGTCAAGTTTATAGGTGCAGGTGCAGTAGCTGTGGGAGGAATCATCACTGTTGTCAAATCTTTGCCCACGATGTTCAACGCTCTGAAGATAGGTATTAAAGACTTTAGCCTGAGTAGACAAAATGCTCAATTCCAGAAGAAAAGGACTGATACCGACCTTCCGATTACAGTTCTTGGCCTTGGAATTCTTATCGTAATAATCATAATAATACTCACTCCTCAAATCCTCGGCATCAGTACAACCTTACTTGTACGGCTTATAGCTTCGGTATGCATCGTTATTTTCGCCTTCTGTTTTGTGACAGTCTCTTCCAGAATCGTGGGCATGATAGGTGTATCCTCAAATCCCACATCTGGCATGACTATTGTGACTCTCCTCGGGACAAGCCTTTTGTTCTTAGCCCTGGGATGGACGGATATCTTAGGTATGGCGACAGCCCTTACTGTGGGGACAGTGGTTTGTGTCGGCGCTTCTATCGCCGGGGACATTTCCCAGGATCTTAAGGCTGGCTACATAATCGGAGCCACTCCAAAAAGGCAGCAGAGCTCAGAATTAGTAGGAGTGTTAGCATCAGCTTTTGCTATAGCCGCAGCGGTCTGGCTTCTGGGAGAAGCCTTCTCTTTCGGGACAACAGCTCTCCCTGCTCCTCAAGCCACCTTGATGAAAACTGTTGTCGAAGGAGTGCTTGGGGGCGACCTTCCCTGGGGACTTGTTCTTGTTGGAGGAGCTTTTGCTATCGTAGCCGAGCTTCTCGGGATTCCTTCTCTTCCGTTTGCTGTGGGTATATACCTTCCTCTTTCTACTATGACTCCAGTCTTTGTGGGAGGAGCTGTTAGACGATTTATCGAGAAAAGAGCCGCTAACGAAGAGCTTAGGACCAAAAGAAAAGAAAAAGGAGTTCTTCTCGGTTCAGGATTTATCGCCGGAGAAGGAATTCTGATGGTTTTTGTTGCTATATATGCCTATTTCGCCAAAGCAAAGCCTAAAGGAATAGGCCTCGTCTGGCCAGGAAATGTTGGTGATTTCATAGCCTTAGCAGCTTTTATTGGTTTAGTGGCATATCTTGTAGTAAAAAGTTCTAAAAAGTAAAACATCTTATCTATCGCTTGCATTGCCTGGCTTGTGACTCTAATCTGTATTGCAAGATTTAATAATATATACTATTTCTTATATGATTATAATTTTAATGGAGATGAGATGAACTCTCTGATTATAGCTTTTATCCTCATTCTATGGCTCATCCTGGGCTACAAGATATACGGGGGTTTTATTGCAAAAAAGGTTGTTAAGGCTGACAATTCCCGTCTTACTCCAGCTAGGGAATTAAGAGATGGAATCGACTATACCCCTGCAAAAAAACCGCTTCTTTTTGGTCATCATTTCTCCTCAATTGCCGGGGCAGGACCTATCCTGGGACCTCTACTCGGAGTCTTGTATTTCGGGTGGCTCGGTGCTCTCCTTTGGGTAGCTCTCGGTAGCGTCTTCCTGGGTGCAGTTCATGATTACACATCACTCATGACATCTGTCCGTAATAAAGGCACCTCTCTAGCTGATATCTCGGAAAAGACTCTGGGCCGGCGAGCGAAGATAATATTTTCTATCTTTCTTTGGCTAGCCCTGGCCCTGGTCATAGCCGTCTTCGCTGTCGTTGCTTCTCGGACGCTTGTTTCTCAACCTGAAATAGTCATTCCCACCTTTGGATTGGTATTCATGGCCATGATCTTTGGCTGGCTGATATATAAAAAGGGCATCAATATTTTCGCCGGGACTATTATCTCTCTCCTTTTCCTTTTTTTCCTTATTTACCTCGGGAATATGGTGCCAATCATCCTTCCCGCTCAGATAATCGGGATGTCCAGCCATAATTTCTGGTTCTATATCCTTATTATTTATAGCCTCTTCGCTTCCTCGCTTCCTGTCTGGTTTCTTCTCCAGCCTCGGGATTATATCAGTACCTGGATTCTCTTTTTGGGGCTCGGATTAGGCTATCTTGGGTTAATCATTGTGCATCCTTCCATGAATGCTCCTGCATTTGTTTCTTTCCTGAGCAAAGGCGGCAAACCCTGGGAGGGCGGCCCCCTCTGGCCCATGCTATTTGTCATCATCGCTTGTGGCGCTATTTCTGGCTTCCACTCTGTCGTTGCCAGCGGAACAACAGCCAAGCAATTGCCAGATGAAGCCAGCGGAAAGTTGATTGGCTACGGTAGCATGGTCACAGAAGCTGCTCTTGCAGGTCTTGTAATATTCATCGCCGCAAGTGCTTTGATCTGGGATCCCTCAGGAGCGGAGAGTCAGTTTGGTTTTCAGTACTTAATGACATCAGTAGGAGATCCGATCAGAGCTTTTGCCACAGGATACGGAAAGCTTGTCTCTTCTCTTCCTGGCATTACTCTGGTCATAGGTTCTTTCTTTGGTATGGTCATGCTCAATGCGTTTGTCCTTACAACTCTAGACACCGGAACGAGGCTCGGGCGGTTTATCACCACAGAGCTTATGGGGAAAAAAGTTTCTGTTCTCAATAACAGATGGATAGCATCGCTCGTTGTTCTTGTATTTGCAGCAATCCTGGGAGGAACCGAAGGTTATAAAGTTATCTGGCCAGTCTTCGGAGCCTCAAATCAGCTCGTAGCAGCCCTAGCATTAATAGTTGTATCTTCCTACTTGGTAGGCACAAAGAGACCCAAAAAATATACTGTTTACCCGGCTATCTTCATGCTGCTTACTACTCTCGGCGCTCTTATTTACCAAGGATATCACTTTTTCCAGGTGAGAAGATATCTTTTAGGATGCGTTAGTCTTATCCTCATAGTCCTAGCACTTATCATTGTTTACGATGCCCGAGCCATCCTGTTCAAAAAAACCGAAAGTCAAAAAAGCTTAGGGAATAAAGAAAAACTGTAGGGGGTTGATTCACCTGGAGGGTTTTGATTTATAAAACCATATTGTAGGTACTTGATTCTTCTGTAGGGGCTTGATTTATCAAGCCCACCTTATTTTATCGATTTGACTTATCTTTTATAGCGGTTTGATTCATCAAGCCCACATTTAAAATATTTTGTTTGAGGCGGGGATTTAATCTATCAAACCCTATTGTAGGGGTTTAGTTCATCAAACCCGCACTTTTAAAAAAAATTTTGTCTAACGTAGAGATTTGGCTTAACAAACCTGAACGTGATTAAAGCTAGAGGCTAAGACTATTAAATATTCAGACGAACAGATTCCGGGTTCAAGGAAGAGCGGTAACCTTGAAAACAACTCCTTTTGGATCAGGGCAGCATAAGGTTTCTGTCTCGGAGATCCAATCATCATGAGGAAGTTCATCTTCTCTCTGCTTGGTAGTTAAAAACGGAAAGAGACTATTCAGAGCATAAATACAGACTTTCTTCCTCTCGGGTATTTCAATCGTCCCTTCACCCCTAATGAAAAAGATGTCTCCTACTTTATGTTTCGCTCCACACCGTTCTTTAACTCCCACCACTTCTACCTTTAACTCTTTCATGCTTCCTCCTTTATTTGTTCAAACACAAATATATATGTCATGCAGGAAAAAATCAAATAAACACGTTGACAAAGCAAAAAAATCTATCGTAAAATTAATTTGTAGTTAATCCTGGAAACAAGGAGGACGTGATGCCTGCAAAAGCTGAACCTAATGTGGTTCCACTGTGTGATGTGCTACTGGTTCTGCTCATTATTTTCATGGTTATAACACCAATGGTGCAAAAGGGAGTGGACGTGAAACTGCCTGAAACCACGACAGAGCAGTCATCAGCACCTGCAGGTGTTATTGTCATGACTTTGCATAACAACATGAAGGTGGATATTAATCAAAATTACATGGAGTTTGATCTCATTCAGAATGAACTAAGAAGGATTTATGCCCCCCGCCAGGATAAGACAATATTTATCAGAGCTGACGCAAGAATCCCTTACAGCAGAGTCATTGAGCTTATAGACGTAGCTAGAGGAGCAGGAGTTGAAGTATTGGGAATAATCCCTGAATATTTCACGGAAGAAGAAGAAACAGGAACCTTATAAAAAAACATTGCTTCTTCCTCCTAATAAAAACCCTATAAAAAAAAACATACTTATTTTTTTATGCATCATTCTTTTCCTTTCTATCTTTGTCTATGGGACTTTAGAATTACTCGGACCTCTGAGCAAAGAAGAAATCTTAGAGAATTTCCCTGACTGGCAGGAAGAAGCTGCTTCTTATGTTCCCAACCAGGAAGTGATCGAAAGGCTGCAATCAATTCAATACGAAATCGAGATAGAAATCTTTCTGGGAACATGGTGCCCTGATACCAAAAGAAATGTAAGCGCGTATTTCCAGATTATGGATATGGTGGATAATCCACTTTTCACGACAACCTATATCGGAATCCCCAAGGATAAGGATTCCCGAAAGCCTTTTATCGAAGGAAAAAACATCATAAAAGTCCCCACTTTTATTATCATTATTGATAATCAAGAAAAAGGAAGGATAATCGAAAATCCTATCAAATCCGTAGAAGAAGACCTTTTAGATATTATCACTAAGTAAAAACCACAAATACCACAGACAAATGCGGGCTTGATGAATCAAGCCCCTACAGAAGAATAAGCCCCCCACAGATAAATCAAATCCTGCATAAGCCTCAATCCTTCACAGATAAATTAAGCCCCTGCTAAAGAATATTTATTTTATGGGCCCTATAATTTCTCGCGAGATGACTAAACGCTGAATTTCGTTTGTCCCCTCATAAATCTGAAGCAGCTTAGCATCTCTCATCAATTTTTCCATTGGAAAATCTTTCATGTATCCGTATCCACCTAAAATCTGGAGGGCCTCAGTAGTTACCTTCATGGCCACGTCTGAAGCATACGCTTTAGCCATAGCTGATTCTTTGCCGCAGGGCTTTCCTTCGTCCATTAGCCAGGCTGCATGCCAGACAAGATGGCGGGCAGCATTTATCTCCATGGCCATCTGGGCTATTTGAAAAGCTATATGTTGAAAAAGAGCAATAGGTTTTCCAAACTGAACTCTCGTTTTTGCATATTCAATCGCATACTGAAGAGCAGCTTTTGCGACTCCCACTCCTGCAGCTCCTACAGGAGCTCTCGTTTTATCCAGAGTCTTCATAGCTATGATGAAACCTATCCCTTCTTTTGCCAAAAGATTTTCCTCGGGCACCTTAACATCCTCAAAAATGACTTCTGCCGTGTTAGAAGCTCTTTGTCCCATCTTATCTTCCACTTTTCCTATAGTTAATCCAGAAGTTTCACGGGGAACAATGAAAGCGCTGATTCCTCGCATGCCCTTATCAGGATTTGAATTGGCGAACACAGTATATAGTTCAGCTATTCCCGCGTTGGATATAAAACATTTAGAGCCGTTTATAACGTACTCTGAGCCAACTTTTTTTGCCCTGGTCTTCAGAGCGCCTGCATCAGAACCAGCTTCCCTCTCGGTCAGACAAAAAGAGGCAAAAGACATCTTTTCAGTCTGAGGCGTTAAGAATTTCTTCTTTTGTTCATCGGTTCCAAAAAGAATAATCGGTGTGTAAGCTAAAGCATTGACCATCATCGTTGTATACATTCCAGCACAACCAGCAGCAAGTTCTTCACTTATTATAACTGTATCAATATCAGATAAACCTCCTCCTCCATATTCTTTCGGGATTGTGCAGGTAAGAAACCCAACTTCGAAAGCCTTCTTCATGACATCTTCAGGAAACTCGTGACCTTCATCATACTTTGCAGCTTTGGGTTTCATTTCTTTTTCTGCAAATTCCCGTGCCATAGCCTGAAGAGCTTCCTGCTCTTCTGTTAAACTGTAACCAATCACTCTCTCCTCCTTATTTTTTTCCTTGGACCGATATTAATACTAAAGGAATGCTACTATCATCAAGCTTTATACTGGAAACCTTTCCTTATGTCAATTTTTCGTCACTTTTAAACAAAACCTTTTCCCTGGCCATCATAAAAACAGGATTTTTTATCCTTAAAATATTTTCTACAATTTCTTGAGAACGAACATTTTTATGTGGAGAATGCTTCAAATAAATAAAAAGTTTTTTCTTCTCTCTATCAGAAGATATTCCTTCGATGTTTCCATTATTGTTATCTGCTAAAAAATCATCGACTATTTTCTCCACTTTCTTGTAATCATCATCTGAAGAAATATTCTTTTCTTTACAGATTGCTTTTAAGGCTTCTTTCGCTACTCGACTCTTTAAGTCAACTGAATAGACTAAAGTTTTTATCTCTTCATTCAGACGAGGTTTAAAAGTTTTGAACTTCTTCAAGCTTAAAAATTTAACACCTGCAGGCAGAAATTTATTCACGTGTGAAACAAATTCGTCTTCATTAAACTGATACTGGGACTTGAACTCAACAATTTCAGCCTTTCCCTCCATGCCCAACGGAAGGGCAGGAAGGTAAGATATCACCATTTTCGGATGGAAACCTTCTGAATGGACAACTGAAATGCCAGCTCTCCGGAAAGTCCTCTGAATAATATTGCTTAAGTCTAAATGAGATATGAACTTTGCAGTTTTGCACTTTGAATAGACTGCTCTATAACGAAAAATATTCTGAGTCTTCCTTCCAAAAAAAGAATGAGGCCCTGATGGAATTTCTATTTGCTCCTGAAATTCTCTCTCCAGCAAGGGCGAAAGATTACACCCTTGACACAAATCACATCTATTATCAAGACAGGACAAAGTTCGCTCTTCTTTTAAAGCCTTATCTAACTCCTGAAGTAAATGGGATTTTTTTATTCCCGTATCAATATGATCCCAAGGAAGGACTGCCTTTCTGTCCAAGGCTTCAAGGTAAAGTCCATACTCGACATTTTCAGATTCAAAAGCTTTTTCCCAGATATGAAAGCCGAAGAGATCGCTCCAGCTTTCAAAGCGAGCACCATTTTTCCACGCTCGAAGGAGAACCCTAGTAAGTTGACTATCGCCCCGGGAAAAGACAGCTTCCAGAATAGAATTTTTAAGAGAATGATTCTTAAATTTAACAAAGGGATATTTTCTAAGGTGAGACTTAAGAAACCTGTGTTTTTCTCCTAATATCTTTTCGTCTTCCATTTTAAGCCATTGGAAAGGCGTGTGTGGTTTGGGGATGAATGATGTTGCGCTGATATTGATATTAGGATGAGATTTAAGAATTTTAGACCCAATCCTTATCATGTCTTCCACCAAGCTCACTATTCCTTCTAAATCTTCATCCCTTTCAGTCGGCAGCCCAACCATAAAATAAAGCTTGAGTAGCTTCCACCCCTGAAAGAAGGCATTCTCCGCAGCCTTGAGTATCTCGGTATTTTTCAGATTCTTATTGATGACCCGGCGCAGCCTTTCTGTCCCTGCTTCTGGAACCAAGGTAAATCCAGTCTTTCTAACCTTGATAATATTCTTTGCTAGCTCTGAAGATAATCCTTTGGGACGCAAAGAAGACAGGGAGAGCGAAATCTTTTGCTTTTCCAGTTCAGTCATTAAAGACCCAACTATATCACAGAGATAAGGGTAGTCACTTACCGAGAGAGAGGATAACGAAGCAGCTTCATATCCCGTTTGTCGAAGGCTATCCAGCACTTTTCTTAGGACAAAAGAAGGACTTTTCGCTCTGTGAGGAAAATAGATACTCAATGCTTGGCAAAATCTGCATTTATGATAACAACCCCTCGCCACTTCAACTGCTACTCTGTCAAAAATGACATTAGTATTTGGAACAACGATTTTTTCAGGAAAAGGGGCTTCAGAAAAAGGGAAATGAATTCTTTTTTCAATCTTCTCTGGCACGTCATTACCAGGTTTTACTGCCATAAGAAAAGAGTTTTGAGGTTGGTAGGAAGTGTATAGGGAAGGAACATAGACCCCCTTAATCTTGGCCATTTCTTTTAGTACTTCACTTTTCTCTTTCAATTCGTCCTTCAGGATTACGAATTTTTCAATGATTTCCATGAAAGCTTTCTCCCCGTCTCCAACTAGAAACAGGTCAAAAATCGAAGCTACAGGTTCCGGATTGAAAACAGCGGGCCCTCCGGCGATGATCAAAGGATATTCCAGACCTCTTTGTTTAGAAAAAAGAGGAATATGACCTAAATCAAGGATGGTTAAAATATTTGTATAATTGAGCTCATAGAGAAGGGAAAAACCCAGGACATCGAATTGATCAAGTGGAATTTTATTTTCGAGAGAGTAAAGAGGGGTATTTCTTGCTCTAAGTTTTTGTTCAAAATCAATCCAGGGAGCGAATACTCGCTCGGCTAAAATCGATGTGTTTTCATTCAGAAGAGAATAAAGGATTTTTTGACCTAGATAGGACATCCCAACCTCATAGAGATCAGGAAAGATAAGGCCAATTTTCGCCTTCACGCGGAGTGGATTCTTTTTTATCTCATTCCACTCACCACCTAGGTAGCGCCCAGGCTTCTCAACTTCTTTCAGAATATTTTCTAAATCTTTCATCATAGAAAATCAGATTCTTACTGTATCATTTTATTTGTATTGAGTTGATTGTGCAATTGATAAATTTTTTATGATTCTGATAGCAAAGAAGTTGCACTCTCGCCAATTTGTCTTTGTGCCTTAATTGTGCCTTCTTTTTCTCGCTTTGACTCAAAAATTGAAGCTAACACGTTGGCAGCCTTTCTTTTGCTCTCGGATGTAGTGACCTGCCCCCCTGATATCGGTCCAGGTATTGTGTTAAAATTGTCCTGGACAGAAGGAGGA
>WVXO01000046.1 GCA_011773465.1 Candidatus Aminicenantota bacterium
AACCAGCTTCCTTCCAGGCTCTCATACCTCCTTTAAGATTCAGTACATTTGTGTATCCCATCTCGACTAAAGTCATGGAGGCAACATTGCTCATTCTGTCGGAGCGGCAATAAATTACTATTTTTGCGTTTTTCTCCTGAGGTAGCCTGTCAGCATTTCCTTCAACCTCACTATAAGGAATAAATAAATCAGTTTGAGGAATCTCTCCATCATAAGGGATGTGAACGTTAATCAGAGTAAAATCCTTTTCCTCCAGCATTTTATTGAGCTGCTGAGCGTTTATATTTACATAGGTCTTTTTCTCCTCCAATTTTTCTTGCGTACCGCAGGCCAAAATGACAAAAGCTAACAATCCCAAAAAAACCGTAGTTATTATTTTCTTTCCCATTCATCATCTCCATATTTTTTATTTGATCAATTACAATTCAAAAACGGGTCGAGTTATCAAGATAGCAGATCTTTCTTTTTCTGTTCGAACTCTTCTTTATCAATTTCTCCTCGTACATATCTTTTCTTCAGGATATCTAAAGAACTCTCTTCAGGGCTACCTTCCCTAGTTCTACTTTGCTGGACAATCCATTTTACTAGAAATACTATGGCAACGATTACGGCAATCCAAAAAACCCACATAAATACTCCCATGAATCCTTGACTACCGAACATCATCGTATAATCTCCTTATTTTTAAATTTTTTATTCCTTTTATTGTTTTTCATCTCATTGTCTATATAATATAGTATACCCCCCTATAGTATGTCAAGCTTTTTTTATTTTCTTTTTAACCTAGAATTACCATCATCTAAATTGATATACTATCAAATCGTATTTCTACCATCGCGATTAATAGATTCTCTCCTAAAAAGGAAGGAAAAATGAAAACAACAAAAGAGATAGAAGCTCAAAACAAGGAATTAGTAAAACGCTGGATCAAAGAAACAGATAAAAGGAATTATGATGTTTGGGATGAGGTCTGCTCGCCTGATTATATATGCCATTTTGCAAGTGCCCCTGCGCCGATGAACCTGGATGAGCACAGGGAAGCCACCCGCCTCGGAATGACGGCATTCCCAGATTTTAAGACTGAGTTTAATGACTTAGTGGCTGAATCTGATAAGGTTGTGTGGCGGGTTACCATCAGCGGAACTCAAAAAGGGGAGTTTGCGGGAATCCCTCCAACAGGAAAGAAAATCAAGTGGACCGCAATGATGATCGTAAGAATTGCAGGAGGAAAAATCGCTGAAGGTTGGGGAGTTGCAGATATGCTCGGAGTAATGGAGCAGCTCGGAATGGAGCTTAAGCCAACCTCATCCCCTTGATTCTTTCCAGCCTCCTATCCCCTCTTTAAATAAAAAGACCACGATTATTAATCCTACCATCGGGTCTGCCTGCCAGAAACCAACTAAATAATTCAGGCCTAATCCTATGAGCAGGGCTATAGAGAGAAAGGCACAGGCCAAGGTTTCTTTAGAATCAGCAATTAATGCCTTGCTTTTAATCTGGACGCCTATCTTATATTTCTGCATGGTCAATATAGGCATGACAACAATCGAGACAGTAGCAATTATTATTCCAGGTAAAGAAGGGTCAGGGATTTCCTTTATGACCAATTTCTTTATAGAATGGAAAAGGACATAAAGACCGAGTACAAAGAAAGTCAGGGCCACAAACTTCATCGCTCTCTTTTCTATCCTCTCCTCTTCCTCTTTTGAGATCTTTTTGTGCTTTCTCAACCTCCAGATCAAAACAAAGCCTGATAATGATTCCACTATGCTATCCAGGCCAAAGCCGACCAGGGCTATGCTGTTGGCAATTTTGCCGAATACGATCGATGCTACGGCCTCAAGTATGTTATAAGAAACCGTAAAATATTCGAGGCGAAGACCTTTTCTGTATAGTTTTTCCATATTTCTCGTTCTATATAATAAGGCTAAATATAATATTTTTCATATTATTTTATTCTCTAATCCGTATATCATTCTTATCCACATATCATTGTTATATCGAAGATAATCTCAATAGAGAAGCACAGAGTCAAATCCTTTTTCCTAACCGAATTGAGCCGACAGTCCCTTTTTCTGCTTAATTTTCCTCTGAAATCTCTATATTACACCCATAAAAAAGACCTTGCTTCTTGTCTTTTCTTCATTTGCAAGCCCCCCTTATTTTGTGTTAGAATTTTTTTGACTTAATCGGAAGGAGATAAAATGTCAGGCCATTCAAAGTGGCACTCTATAAAATACAAAAAAGCTGCCCAGGACGCCAAAAGAGGCAAGATCTTCACAAAAATTATCCGGGAATTAGCTGTTGCTGCGCGCATCGGCGGAGGCGAACCGGATACCAATCCCCGATTAAGAAAAGCTATCACCGACGCTAAGGCAGTAAACATGCCTGCAGATAACATCAAAAGAGCCATTTTGAAAGGCACAGGGCAGCTGGAAGGGGTAAACTACGAAGAGACCGCCTACGAAGGATACGGTGCAGGTGGAGTAGCGATCTATGTGGAAGTTTTATCTGACAACAAAAACAGAACAATCTCTGAGTTAAGGCATATATTTACTAAAAACAACGGCCGAATCGGCGAATCTGGATGTGTCGCCTGGATGTTCAAACGCAAAGGATACATCGTCGTCGAGCAAACAAAAGCATCAGAAGATGAGCTTCTAGATGTTGCCCTGGACGCAGGAGCAGAGGATTTAAGAGAGGACGGCAGCAACTATGAAATCTTCACTTCGCCTGAAAATTACGAGCCAGTGGTCAATGCTCTTAAAGAGCACAACATAGAGCTAGCTGCTTCCAACCTGGGTTATATTCCTCAGAATTATGTTAAATTAGAGGGAAAACAAGCCCAGCAGCTCCTGCGGCTGATGGAAGAACTAGAAGATCATGATGATGTTCAGCATGTTTGGGCCAACTTTGACATAGATGAAGAGGAAATTGCCAAATATTCTGGCTAAAAAATAATATTTATGCGGGTCCTTGGAATTGATCCTAGTATTCAATCTACAGGATTCGGCATCATCGAATACTCCAATAACGCATACACAGTCATTAATTGTGGAGTCATCAAACCTTCTCGCCGGAAGCTGTTCCACCATAGAATAAACGAAATAAAATCACGCTTGGATGAACTCATAGCCGAGTTTGAACCAGATGAGGTGGCCATTGAAAATCCTTTTTACGCACAGAACATCAAAACAGCTATTACCCTCGGGCAGGTAAGAGGCGCAACCTTGGTTGCAGTTGCTTCCCACAACTGTTCGCTCTATGAGTATTCCCCATTGGAGATAAAAAAGGCTGTTACAGGCTATGGTCAGGCGGATAAAAAACAAGTGAGGATTATGGTCCAAACACTGCTCGACATAAAAGACATGAAGCTTGAAACAGACGCATCGGATGCCCTGGCAACCGCCTACTGCCATCTAAACTCAAGAATTTTTCGCCAAAAAATAAAGAAATCAGAAGAAGAGAGGTAAAAAAGATAATGATTGCCTATCTTAAAGGAAATATGATCCACAAATCTTCCAATCAGGTCGTCCTTGATATTGGAGGAGTTGGCTATTGTGTCTGGATTCCCCTTTCCACATATTTAAAGCTGGGAGATCTCAACGAGACAGTTGAGCTCTTCATCCACACCCATGTTACTGACAATTCTCTTTCCCTGTATGGATTTTTATCCGAGGATGAAAGGGATATCTTTCTTAAATTAATCAGTATCTCAGGAATAGGCCCGAAGATTGGCCTTAATATTCTCTCCGGAATCGAAGCTTCAGATCTTGAAGATGCTATAAGGCGAAGCGATGTTGCCCGTATTTCTCTCGTGCCCGGAATCGGGAAAAAAACAGCCTTGCGTATAGCCGTTGAACTCCAGGAAAAACTCGAAGAGAAAGAAAAAGTGTTGGAAGTTAAAGGATTTCAGGAAAAAGAGGATTTGATCTCAGCCCTTATGAACCTCGGCTTCAAAAGGAAAGAAGTTGAAAGAATCGTGGAAGAAACCATAAAAACATTTACTATTGAAGCGGGCTTCGAAAAACTTCTCAGAGAAAGCCTGAAAAGAATGGCAAAAATATAAAAAGGATAGAATATGGAAGCTGTTCTCAGTCCGGTCAGAACAAAAGAGGACCTTCTTTTTGAAGACAGTCTCCGGCCTAGAAATTTTAAGGAATTTGTTGGGCAGGAAACCGTTAAATCAAACCTGAAAATCTTCATCGAAGCAGCGCGCAAAAGAGACGAACATCTTGATCATGTTCTCCTTTACGGCCCTCCAGGATTGGGAAAAACAAGCCTTGCTTATCTCATTGCTAAAGAGATGGGCGTTGGAATAAAGCCCACATCAGGACCGGTCATCGAAAGGACAGGCGACCTTTCCGCCATCCTTTCTAACTTGCAGATGAAAGAAATTCTTTTTCTCGATGAGATCCACCGCCTCCACCCTTCGGTCGAAGAGATTCTCTACTCGGCCATGGAAGACTTCAGGCTGGATATTGTCATCGGACAGGGGCCGAGTGCACGGAGTCACAAACTGCAGCTTAAAAAATTCACGCTGATAGGTGCAACTACCCGCGCTGGCCGCATAACTCCTCCTTTAAGGGGAAGGTTCGGTATCATCCACCGCCTGGATTACTACAGGAAAGAAGACCTGAAAAAGATAATCAAAAGGTCTGCCTCGATCCTCAAAGTGGACATCGATGATAAAGGAGCTGATCAGATTGCCCACCGCTCCCGTGGAACACCCAGGGTCGCCAACAGGTTACTAAGACGAGTGAGAGATTATGCTGATGTGAAGGGCGAGGGAAAAATCACTGGCAAGGAAGCAACAAATGCACTGGACATGATGGAAGTCGACATCCTCGGCCTTGACGAAGTGGACAGGAAAATCCTAATGACCATAATCGAGAACTTCAGCGGCGGTCCGGTGGGAATTAACACGATTGCTGCTGCAATCGATGAAGAAAAGGACACGATTGAATCTATCTATGAGCCATTCTTGATGCGTATCGGTTTTCTCGAGCGAACAATCAGAGGCCGCAAAGTAACAAAAAAGGCTTATTCTCACCTGGGGCTGCTATCTCCACCCGCAAGTCAAGGGAAGCTTTTCAAAGATAGCCAAAAATAAATGCAGGGATTTGATTTATCCTGTGCACGTGTTTGATTTATCAAAGCCAGGAAAAATGGGGCCTGGCCCCATTTCCTTGTAGGGGCTTGATTTATCTTGTGTAGGTGTTTGATTTATCAAACACACCTTTTTATTATTATAGGGATCGGTTTTATTTACCAAATCTGCAAAAAACCCTGTAGGATAAAAAAAAAGCTAATATCACAAATGCTTACGGCTGACTTTGATTATGACCTTCCTCATGATCTCATCGCGCAAACACCTCTCCCAAAAAGAGATAAGTCCAGGATGATGATTCTCTATCGCCGAACGGGTAAAATCATCCATTCACGATTCGAAGAATTTCCCAATTACTTGAACAAAGGAGATGTTCTTGTCCTTAACAACACCAAAGTCATCCCGGCAAGAGCATTGGGGAAGATAGAAGAAAAAGAAATAGAATTTCTCTTTTTGAAGGAATCCCAAGAAGGTTTGTGGGAAGTCCTCTGCCGTCCGGCCAAAAAAGTTAGATTAGGCGATGTAATTTCCTTTTCCCATGGATTTGAAGGCAAAATCGTCAAAACTGAGCCCGAGGGTAAAAGAATGATCCGATTTTCTTCAGGCGATGTTCTTTCAATGCTGAAAAAAATAGGTTATGCTCCTCTTCCTCCCTATATAAAACGCAAAAAGAAAAATGTTGAGCTTAGGGCACAGGATTTAGAAAGATACCAGACTGTTTTTGCTCGAAAGGAAGGAGCCATAGCCGCCCCAACAGCAGGCCTTCATTTCACTCCTCGAATTCTTGAAAAAATAATAGAAAGACAGGTTCAAGTGGCTGAGATATCGCTCAATGTGGGACTGGCAACTTTCCAGCCAGTCAGAGCAAAACGCATTGAAAACTTTCACATGCTTGAAGAAACATATTCTATAAGCCAGGCGATATCCCAAACAATAAATGAAGCAAAAAAAGAACGACGGCCTATAATCGCTGTGGGGACAACATCGGTCCGCACTCTGGAGAGTGCTTTTAAAAACGGAAAAATCCATCCAGGTAGAAGCTCCACAGGTCTCTTCATTTATCCTGGGTATGAGTTTAAAGTCGTTGATAGACTCTTAACTAATTTTCACCTTCCAAAATCAACTCTTCTTATGCTCGTGGCAGCCTTTGCCGGTCTTGATTTCATTAAAAAAGCCTACCAAGAAGCGATCCGCCAAGAGTACAGGTTTTACAGCTATGGCGACTGCATGTTCATTCTATAGAACACCCTGATAAGCAAAGTCTTTAAAGTTGGATCCTTAGAATACAAATGTTATTGAAATGCTAAAAAGATTAATGAAAAAGATCTGTGATAAAACTAGACAAGCAATTTTACGCGAGCGCTTAGTACCAGGCTAAATGCTTCTTGGGTGGCCCGAAAATTCTTTTGATGGGAAATTTTTGGTATCCTTTATAGCGCATAATAGTTAAACGTTTAGTCTTCAGCTTAGCAACCACTCGGCCGTTAGCATCTAAACCTCGCGCTTGGAGTTGGAACAAGACTTCTGGTTTTGGAGTTTTTGGTAATGTGGCATCAAAGAATCTGGGATTGCCGAGAGAAGAAGCTTGAATGTACCTCGAAGGAAGCTTCAGCTTATAGAGATCATACGACCTCGAAAAACGATGCCTTTGATGATCAAAAATCTGTACAATAAATTGAACTGAAGCAATATCAGGAATATCCAAGAGGGGCTGTCCAAAGCGCATTTTACAATTTCCATTTCCTGCCCAGATCAACGTCATAGCTTCGAATCGCTTCCCAAAATCGTACCCTTCAATCAGTTTATGAACTTCACGAGCCGGAACCCATTCAGGAAACTCATAACCTGTAGAAGAAATAAGGCCAACAGATTCGAAAGCTGCTAAGGCTCCATGAGTTCCAGATCGACCTCTTAACTTTGATAAAAATTTCATAAATTTGTTTCCACTTTCCCAGCCTTTCTTAAGGCTAACGATGACGGATGCAGGATGGTTCACACGCCGCTGGGTGAGCCCCGTTTGGATCCTCATCAAACTATCGGGATAGCCAGTTTTAACCGAAGCTTCTAAAACTTGGGATTTAGGAATCCACTCTCCTAAAGGAAGGTGAGGGACCAATCCTAAAGGATCTTCACCTTCAAGGTTTCTAATTCTGAACTCGTTTTTCTCTTCGCTATATTCAAAGGCCAAAGTCCCTTTTTGAGATATCGCAAGAAAGACATCTTTTTCTCTATCAAAAGTAGCAACCACATCCGACCAGGGTTGGGCTGCAAGGGTGTGGGCTAATTCGATTTTTCGTGTATCCTGAATAAAAAAATTGGCCACAGACAATATTCCACTGTTATGATGAATAACGTCATTGGGACCTTTAAGCTTTTTAGTAAGGTTAAAATTATTTTCTTTTAATACTTTTTTTACGCTGATGATTTTACCGCTTTTCAAAGTGTTACCGTGATCAGAAACTATAGTGACGACCAAGGGTTCCTTGAATTTTTTAAGGTGCTCTGCGCGGATACTGACGAGTTCTCGATCCACAATTTTAAGAAGCTTATGAAGACCTTTGGCTCCCTTCATATGAGCGACTATGTCAGATGTCCCTATTAAAACGAAAAACAATCGCGGTTGATCGGAAGCAAGAACTTTACGAGCAAGACTCTTCATTTCGCCCTTAACAGAACCTCCACCCGTGATATAGGCCATAATTTTTTTTATAACTCTATCGTCGCTGAAATCAAATTTATTAGGATAGATAGGCTTTCCTACCTCGTTGAATAAGCGTCCAACGACTTTATTAAGGCCGAAATGATAGTATTTAGCTTGGTAGCTTTCCACTTGTTCTGTATTCATTATTACCGCCCAGGCGTAATTGGATAAAGCAGGAAAAGGCGCAGTCACTTTTGAAGGAGTTCGAAAATCTTTGAAAAGTCCCCTCTCCTGAGCTTCTATAAATATCGAATAAGGAACCGAATCCAAACCTAAATATAGATGCCGGGGACTGGATTCGCCTGCAAAACTCTTGATCTCAAAAACGAAAACTAAAGTGAGAAATAACAATGAGCCTATTACAGATTTGAATTTTCTTCTTCGGGTCATAGCAATCTTCTATATCTTTTGATAAATTTCAATAACCTGGCTCCCCGATTATCAATATATATAACAGAAGAAAATCGCAGTCAAATTCAAAAAGAAAAGTAAACTAGTAATTTATTGAAAGGTATTGATTTATCAAATCCGCTTTTTTTATCGCTCGCAATAGGAATAAAGCTTTAAAAACTTATAATCGGAAGCTTCCTGCGGGCTATTTAGTATTTTCTTGGGGCTCACATTATCATTTTCTTGCGCCCAAAGGCAGACCATAGGTCTTATTTGCTGTATTGTTTAATCTGAGGTATATCTCAAGAGGAGGTGTTAAAATTTTTAACTAATTCCCAGTTGAATCTCAGTATTTTTTTGTTCTTATATTTACCTTTTTGTAATTGTTTTTTCTTCCTCTTTAGCAATCTTTTGTTACTTCTTCTGTTCCTGTCTAAGTCTGAACTATAAAGAGAAGGATAATTAATTAAATTAATAGAACTAAGATGCTCAGTCTTGCAGTGCGATTGTATTATTGTCTTCAGCAGGATGTCATCGTAGCCATAATGCCCGCAAAAATCTTCGTCGTAGCCTCCCAGTTCCCAAAAAATATCTCTATGGATTAAAAATGAATTAGGATGAGGCTCTCTCGTTTCTCCTTTATCCGTTAACCGCGAGAAGTAATAGACAGTTTTCTTATCCTTGTTAAGTTCCGTCAGATTCTCGCACATTTCGGGCAGAAGAACATGATCGATATCAGAAGTAAAAACCCAATCTGTCTTGGCAAATTTGAATCCCAGATTCTTTGCACCAGGCTGGTTCCAGGGGATGCTATCAGTGATTCTCAATAACGTGAGATTAATCGGAAAGTTGATAGCTAAATCCGCTTTGATGTCGGAACAATCATCAATCAGGATAAAATGCAGCTTCTTCATCAACTCTATCGGGTATCGAGACCAGTTATCTATTTGAATTTTAAGGGCCTTGCTGCTGTTGTAGTATGAATATACTAAGGTCAACATTTCTCTGCCTATCTCAATCCATTAGAAGGCACAGAACGAGAATCAAGAAATCAGCCTCATTTCTTTTTCTTTCTCAGTTTTTCTGTCTCTTTGAGATCCACTTCAAATGTCTCAGGATCAATTACAATTCCATAATGTTCTTTTGCCTTCTTTACGCTTATAATTCCATTCTGCACTTCCTGGCCAACTTGAGCTGGGTGCCTGAGATAGGGATTTCCGTATCCTCCTCCTCCTCCAGCTTGCTGGAAGAGAATGGTTCCTTCTAGCACATCCTCAACCAGGTCCTTACTTGTCGCCTTATATACTTTTCCATCCGGATATTGAAGTTCTATTTTATTTAGCGTCGCTCTCTTCCCATCAAAAAGCCCGAATGGAGCTTCTTCGTCTCCATCTCCAAAGGTCACAACTTTCGTCTTTTCCCCTCCTATTTTGAACTTGGTTTCAACGCCAAGCCCTCCTCGCCACTGACCAGCCCCAGCAGAATCAGTCCAGTATTCGTGGTGTAATAATAAATGCGGAGTCTGCTGCTCGAACATCTCATAATCCTGGTCCAGTACTCCTCCAGACGCGTCTATCATGCCAATGTGGTCATAGCCATCCACTCCGTGGGTGGCGCCAGAGCCACCTTTCAATCCCAGGAAGCCTATATCGACGTAGCTATCTTTTTTCCTCGGGTCATAACCGCTGGTCAGATAGCATAAAAGCTGGTCCCATCCTGCGGTTACTCTCTTGGGTATCGCCTGAGACAGAGCTCTTATTATCGCATCTGCATTCGGAGGGCAGAGATGATTTCCAAAGGTGGTTGCAGCCGGATATTTAGCATTCAGGATAGTGCCTTCTGGAACTATGATCTTAACAGGCCTTACCATCCCGTCATTATGAGGCATATCAGGATTGACCATCTGGAGAAATGTTAATAGAGTGGCGCTCGCTGATGAAGTATATGTTCCGTTAACAAATCCATCTGTCTGAGGATCTGTATCTGAATAATCAAAGGTTATCTCCTCATCTTCAACAGTTATCTTTACTCTTATTTTGTACTTTGAACCAGGTGTTCTCCCGTCATAATATACTGTTGACTCTCCTCGGTATATTCCGTTGGGGATGGTTTTTATCTCTGCGCGCATCATCTTTTCTGTAGAGTCGAAAAGATATTCTTTATGAGATTCAAAGACTTTAAGCCCGTATTTTTCGATAAGCTTTAACACCCCTCTCTCCCCCACCACACACGAACCTATCTGAGCTCTCATATCCGCAGCTACGATATCAAAACGGATGTTGGCGAAGATAAGGTCCCAGACATCATTTCTCAGTTTCCCACCTTCATAGACTTTGATCGGGGGTATCCTGAGTGTCTCTTGCCAGACCTCAGTGGCTCTGGGATTATATCCTCCTGCAACCGCTCCTCCTACATCTGCTTGGTGTCCCTTGGAAGCTGACCAGGCTATGAGTTTATCATCGTAAAATATTGGTTTATAAACAGCGACATCATTGTTCTGATTGCCCATAGAGAAGACATCGTTATGGAAGATGACATCACCGGGATGAATATCATCGCCGAAATAACGAACTATATACTCACAAACAGGTCCCAGAGAAAAAGAGAGGATAGGAAGGTTTTCAGTCTGTTCAAGCATCTTTCCCTTTCCATCATAAAGTCCGGTAACGAAATCTTTTGCTTCGCAGAGGATAGGTGAGCGTGTCGTTTTTTCTAAGACTATACTCATCTCTTCTGTTATTGACTTAAACCTTCTCTGAAACACAGAAACTAATATCTTGTCTATTTTCATTTTGCTGGCTATTTCCTATTTATTCCTTTTCTTATAATTCCTTTATATATTCAATCGGTGGGTTTGATAAATCAAATCCCTACAATATTTTAAACTGGGTTTGATAAATCAAACCCCTACAACATTTTAAACTGGGTTTGATGAATCAAGCCCCTACAACCTTTCATACACTTTTTATTTTTTATAAGTCACATCCCTACGATAATCAAAAGGTGGGTTTGATAAATCAAACACCTACACAAGATGAATCAAGCCCCTACAACTTTCTTTTTGATTTCTTTTTCTTTTGTTTTTAGATACATCGTATAGCTTCCGTACTTATCGCAGAGGATATTATATTCTGGAGTTACGAAAGTCGTTGTATTAACCTGCTCTATTAGGGCTGGCCCCTCTACTCTGTTTCCATATCTAAGTTTATATCCGTCATAGACGGGGACTTCTTCAAATGCTTGCATAAGAGGCAGATAAACTTTTCTCTTCTTTTTTAAAGCTTTTGAGGGATCAAGCTCGTCATATTCTTCCTTTTTAAATTTTGGCTTGGTTGTCTTCCCGATACTTGTAAGCCTCAGGTTGATCAACTCAATCGGCGTTCCTACTTCCTCTAAAGAATATCCATAAAGCCGATTATGCTCTGGATGAAACTTCGAAACAACAGATTCGATATTTCCTCTCTCCATCTCGTCCTTGGTCATCTCCACGTTCACTTCATGGTATTGTTTAACATATCTCATATCCAGAGAATAGATATGTTTGATAGAGCCCTCTGGAATGTTTTCTGATTCAAGAAGCTCGGTGGCTTCCTTTCTCATTTCATTAAACAGAGACCTGAATTTCTTCTTATCTAACTTGTTGAGAGACGTTGAATAGGTTCGGATGAAGTCGTGCTTCAAATCAGACATCAACATGCCTGCTGCGCAGAAAATAGATGATTCCTTGGGGATAACCATAACCGGAATCTCGAGCTCTAATGCAATCATGCAGGCATGAACCGGTCCTGCTCCACCGGCTACGACCAGAGGGAATTCTCTCGGGTCGTGTCCGCGCTTGACACTCACTTCTCTCACTCCAGAAGCCATATTGACATTTATCACCCGATACATCCCGGCTGCGGCCTCGACCACATCCATGCCTAAAGGATCAGCTATTTTTTCTTTGATGGCCCTCTCTGCCCGCTCATAATTCAGTGGTATCTTTCCTCCGGCAAAGAAATCTTTATCAAGATAACAGAGTACAAGGTCCGCGTCTGTACAGGTTGGAAGCTCTCCTCCCAAATCATAACAGGCAGGTCCTGGCTTTGAGCCGGCGCTCTGTGGTCCCATCCGCAAAAGTCCACCCTCATCAACCCAACCTATGCTTCCTCCTCCCGCTCCAATGGTCACTATTCCCAGCATAGGAAGGGCTATTCTTAGCCGATTAATCTCGCCCTCAGTAGTGACCAGCGGTGTTTTGTTTTTAATAAGCGCGGCGTCGAAACTTGTCCCCCCCATATCAATTGTTAGACAATCTTCATAACCTTGGACAGATGTGTATTCGATTCCAGCCACTGGTCCTGCTGCAGGACCTGAGAGGAGGGTTACGGCAGCCTTATCCATTGCAATCTGGGGTGATACGACGCCTCCATTAGACTGCATGATGAGTAAGACGCCTTTAAATCCGACATCTATTAATTTCTTAATCAGGCTCTTTATATACCTCTTCAGTATAGGACCAACATAAGAATTTAAGACAGTTGTTGATATCCTGTCATAAAATCTAATGCTCGGAAAAAATGAGGATGAAACTGTAATGTAGGGGCTTGATTTATCATGCCCGTCGCTGGATTCATGAGGCTCCTTGCCTGATTTATCAAATTCTTGGCTAGATTCACCAAGTTCAAGGCCAAATTCTTCCTTTATGATTTTCTCGGCCACGGATTCGTGAGTATCATTAGCAAAAGAATTCATAAAACAGATAGCAATAGCTTCAATGCCTTCTTTTTTAAAAAGTTTGGCTGCATCGAGAACATCTTTTTCCTTGAGTGGAGTTACGATGTCTCCCTTGTAATCAAGCCTCTCCTCTACAGGAAATCTCAAATATCTTGGAATCAACGGCTCCACATTAGTGTATCTGTTGTTATACTGTTCTTCCCTTATCCCTCTCCTCATTTCCAAGGCATCTCTTAGGCCTTTTGTGGTTAAAAGCCCTGTTTTCGCTCCTCTGCGAGTCAATACTGCATTTGTTGTGACAGTTGTTCCGTGCACAATAGTTTCTATATCCTTAATGAATTCTTTTAAAGAGATGTTTCTGGCTTCTGCCATTTCTGCAAGGCCCTCCATCAATCCTATTGATGGGTCATCAGGAGTGGATAAAACCTTAAAGATCTCAGAACTTCCATCCTTGGAAGTCAGCAGAAAATCTGTGAATGTCCCCCCGACATCTATTCCAATCTTATATTCCATAGTTATTTCTGTTTTTTTATAATCCGGTTGGCTCCTTGAATTCGCCGAAGACATCTTTGAAAACTCTTGTTATCTCGCCTAAAGTGGCATAGCTCTTCACGCCTTTCAAGATATGAGGCATCACATTATCATCCGTCTGAGCAGCCTTTTTCAATCCAGACAAGGCATCTTTCACTTCACTCTCATTTCTTTGATTTTTTATCTCTACAAGCTTTTTCTTCTGTTGCTCGGCAACTTTAGGATTGAATTGGTGAATCTCAACCTCAGCCTTTTCTTCTTCCATCACATATTTATTCACGCCGATTTTCGTGGTTTCTCCAGATTGAATCTTTTTCTCTTGATTATAAGCCTGCCTGCTTACTTCTCCCTGGATATAGCCTGATTCAACTGCCCTAATCATGCCCCCCATCTCTTCTACCTTCTTCATGCACTCAACTATTTTTTTCTCCATCTCCTCTGTTAGCCATTCAATATAATAAGATCCGGCCAAAGGATCAACTGTATCCCTGAGTCCCATCTCATCTGCCAGAATCTGCATCGTCCTCAAGCTGATTAGTGCTGCCTTTTTTGAAGGAATGGTGTATGCCTCATCGTAGGAACAAAGAGCCATTGTTTGTGTTCCTGATAAAGCCGAGATCAAGGCATAATAGGCACCACGGACTATGTTGTTTTCGGGCTGCTGGATTGTCAAACCACCGCCTCCACCGCCGGCAATCATCCTTAAGGTCATTGAACGAGGATTCTTGGCACCAAAACGCTCCTTTATGATTTTTGCCCAAAGCCTTCTTCCTGCTCTGAATTTTGCGACCTGCTCCCAAAGGTTGCCATAAATGTCAAAGTTAAAGGCGATCCTTCCGGCAAAGTCATCAATGTTAAGTCCTCGATTAAGCACTTCCTGGATATAAGCAATAGCAATCTCAAAGGCATAAGCCATTTCCTGAACTGGCGTGGCACCTGATTCTCTTATATGATAGCCGCAGACGCTGAAGGGATTGAATTTAGGAACATTCTTAGAGCAGAATTCAACTATATCGCCTATTAACCGGATTGAAGGCTCGACAGGGAAAATCCAGGTCCCCCGACCTATGTATTCTTTCAATATATCATTCTGTGTGGTGCCTCTTACCTCTTCCCAAGGTATCCCCTGCTTCTCTGCCACCACAAGATACATAGCCAGCATAACTGAGGCCACAGGGTTGATAGTTAGCGAGGTTGAAATTTTGTCGAGAGGGATATCAGCAAAAGCTTCTTCCAAATCTTTAAGAGAGTCTATGGCCATTCCTACCCTGCCAACTTCTTCTTCAGCAAAAGGATCATCAGAATCTAAGCCCAGTTGCGTGGGTAAATCAAAAGCCACATTGAGTGCTGTCTGCCCTTGACCCAGAAGCCACTTAAACCTCTCGTTTGTTTCTCTGGCTGTTCCGAATCCTGAATACTGCCGCATAGTCCAGGGGCGTTTGCGGTACATCAGGGGATGGATGCCTCTTGTGAAAGGATATTCACCGGGTTGACCGATATCTTTTTCATAGTTTAGATCTCTAATGTCATCAGGACCATAGACAGGCTTAACTTTTATCCCAGACTCGAGTCTAATCTCTTTGATCTCTTCAGGTTTATTAGATTCTTTCATTATGCCCCCCTACTCTTCTTTTTATAAACTCTATGATTCCATCCAGCTTGGCTCCAACCGGAAAAACTTCAGCTACACCGTACTCTTTGAGAACTTTCACATCCCCTAAGGGTATATTACCGCCGACCAGCACTAACTTATCGGATACCTTCTTCTCTTTAAGCTGCTCCATTAACTTTTTACTCAAAGGAAGATGAGCACCAGAGTATACGGAGAGCCCGATAACGTCCACATCTTCTTCTAAAGCGGTGCCCACTATTTCATCGATTGTTTTGTGAAGGCCGGTGTAGAGAACCTCCATGCCAGCCTCTTTGAGGGCATGGACTATTACCTTTGCACCCTTGTCATGCCCATCAAGGCCCGGTTTGGCTATAAGCACCCTGATTCTTTTCTCGCTCAAAGTCCTGCCCGCTAGAAGTCATAAACAGATGATGGAACTCAATATTTCCCGTCGATGATCTCGGTTAAGATTCCGTGAGTAGCCGCGGGGTGAATAAAGGCAAAATTTCTCTTATACTCGCCAAAAAATCTAGGTTTTTGATCAATAAGCCTTACCTTATTTCTTTTTAGCAGCTCCAGAGATTCCTCACAATTATCGACATTATAACTTATGAGCATGACGCCTTCACCAGCACGTCTAATAAACTTGGCTACCTCTCCAGTGCCATCAAGGTCTTCCATGATTTCTATTGCTGTTTGTCCGACCATAAAACCCGTAACCCTTATCTTCTCTGGCTCATCCACATAGCGATAAGCTACTTCCCAGCCAAAGGCATCTAGATAGTCCTTTTCCGCTTTTTTTACATCGTTGACAGCAATACAGATATGATCCACATAGTTTGTTTTAAGTTTTTCTGCCATTTGCGACACTCCTTTTTGATGAAAGATATAATTAAAAAATCATGAATATATCATAAAGCCCTAATTGCTCTCTTCTTAGTTCTATTTTCTGGAGATGTAAGGCGTATTCCCGGTCTCAGGTGAACCAGGAGGGAGTTTGAAAAGAAGAGCGCCCTCCACTGGACACGCTTCGAAGCATTCCCCGCACTGCTGGCAGAGGTCAAGTACAATGGCCGCTTTGCCCTTGTGTAATCCTATGATGCCAGGAGGACATGCCCTGGTGCAGGCTCCGCAGCCGTTACACCGGAAAGCATCAACCCATGGATAGAGTCCCATGCCGCTCGAGCCAGAATGCGGATAAACGCTCATTCTTGTTCCCGGTACCTGGGGATGAGCACTCGCAATTTCATTTAATATCATAATAAACCTCTCCTTTCTTTACATTTCAGAATCTCATTCCTAAGCGGTAACCATCCTGGATGGCATCAAAACCGCGCCTGACCCAGACACAATCACCTATCATAGAAGTATCACCCTTGAAAGATCCGTAGCCCAGTTCCTTGTTGGGGACGAGACGAGCCAAGATGACCGTGCCAGCGGGTACAGTCTGGTCCTTAAATTGTTTTTTTTCTTTTGTTTTCCTTTCCACAATCGTCCAGTCCGCCACTACATTCTTATCGGTGATCTTTTTAGCCTGCCCGTAGGTTAATTGTTGAACCTTTGCCTGCCTGAGCCTGAGCCTGTAACGCCAGATATATGAAGGATTGACATCCCAGCCAAACCTTGGAGCAGGGTCTATCATGGCCAAGTTATAATCCTTTATCTTTTCCTTTTCCATTTTTCCGATCACAAAGAGCGCAAGAGAAATTGCAGCGCCCGAGCCCCCGAGGATCACAACATTCTTCCCCAGCTTTGCTTTTCCGGTAAAAACATCGAACATGCTCACGACGTGCGGCTTATTTGCACCGGGAATATCTGGAACTTCGGGCACAGCACCTGTGGCAATGACCAGGGAATCTGGCTTTTCCTTATCAAGAAGCTCTTTGGTTACTGGCTTATTGAGAACGAACTTTACTCCGAACTTATCACACTTAGCCTTCATATTGTTAATCCACCTCATAAATTCCTGGTCGTCCCAGTATTTGCTCGATCTTTCATCCCAGGGATTCCGCGAAGCATAATACCATTGCCCGCCGATGTGACCGGTCTTTTCGTAGACAGCTACCTCATGACCTTTTTCAGCAGCAATACAGGCTGCTTGAAGGCCAGCAATACCGGCACCAGCAACAATTATCTTTCTCTTTACTTCGGCCTTGGGGAATCCGTAATAGCCCCATTCACGCTCTCTTTCATGGCCGCAGGAGGGACGAACGGTGCAAGTGACCGGAGCATCGCGGAAGAGCCGGGCCAGGCAGACTTGACATGCTATGCAGGGAATAATGTCCTCCTGGCGACCCCACTTAATTTTATTGGGAAGGGCAGGGTCGGCAATCTGGGGCCGGCACATCTCCCATATATCCAGCTTGCCTTCAGCAATAGCTTTTTCAGGAATCTCTGGAACAAACAGTCGGTAGGCCATGCTGATAGGAACCTTTACTGCTTTCTTGGTGCGTTCAGCCACGTAGAGCCATTTTCCCATAGGAATATCCCTGGAGATGACCGAACCCAAGGACTCCTGCCAACCGACGGTAACGCTAATGTAATCACAACCAGCCGCCTCAGCTATTTTGATCGACTCCAAGCTTTCCTCTTCGGTATTACCCTCAACATCATCCAGCATCTCCCAGCCGCAGAGGCGTATGCCCAGGGCGATATCAGGACCAATCTCTTTGCGAATCCCCTCAATAATTTTCCTCATAAATGTGCTTCGCCCATGGATGTCGCCGCCGTACTCATCGCTTCTCCAATTCGTAAATTTAGAGATAAAGTTGGAAATGAGGTAGCCGACTATTCCTGAAATCTCGATGATATCGTACCCGGCTTCCACAGCTCTTCGGGCGCCGTCAATATGCTCTTGAATACATTCCTCAACTTCAGGTATGCTCATCTTCCTTTGCGGTCGGAACCGGCGTAGCCTTTGTTTGATTGCTGATGGCCCTACTGTATAAGGGAGGTTTATTCCCCCAACACGGCCGCAGTGCATCAATTGAAGGCAGGCCAGCGCATCACCTTGATGGATAATGTCAGCCATCTTCTTCAAACCAGGGATAAACTTGTCATCCCAGATTCCCATCATTCCCACATACCCTTGCCCCTCACCTCTCGGATCAGTAGAGGCACCCTGAGTAGTCACAATCCCTGAGCCCCCTCGTGCGTGTGCCTCTATATAGGCAAATTCCTTCTCCGAGACAAAACCATCGCTATAATTGAAGTTCGTCTCGGTAGAAGCGTACTTAATCCTATTTTTTGCCCAAAACTTTCCAATCTTGATCGGGCTAAATATATTAGGGTATCTCTTTTCTCCCGGAAGCATATTCTCCTCCTTGTTGTTTGCTAGGCAAGGTCATCAATGAATTCAACCTAACTCTTTCGATATCTGAATAATCCCGGTTTTCTGCCTGCACCCATGCATGAAAGATTATACGAAAAACTTTTAATTTGCAAGAAACGGGATTTTTCCATAGAATTCAATAAGGGAGAGAGGAGCAATATATTGAAACCGCAAGTCGTGCTCAGTTTGGAGCAGGCCCTGACCTTAACCTACGCAACGCTGCGCTTTGTCCATTTGGGCTGGCGTGTTATTCGCGTGGAACCAACACCGATGGCAGGGCGCAAGTCCAAGGGAGACCCCAACCGCTACATAGGCCGAAAGGTAGCAGGAGGGGACAGGCACAGCTATTTCGTAGCTCCAAACCTTGGTAAGGAAGCTATCGCCCTAGACCTGAAACAGGCTGAGGGGCAGGCTCTCTTGAAGCGCCTCATTAAAGAACTCAAAGTAGATGTTTTTTGCACCAACACTTTGCCGGCACGCCACAAACAACTAGGCGTTGAGTACGAAACTTTGCGTCAAGAAAAGAAAGATCTTGTCTGGTGCTGTATCTCTGCTATGGGGCTTGCGCACCCTGATGTCCCTGGCTACGATCCGGTCATCCAGGCGCTTTGTGGATATATGGATATCACTGGACATAATGATGGACCGCCGCTTCAGTGTGGACCGCCGCTGGCTGACCTTAAGGCTGGAGACGAGGCCTTTATACAGATCATACTAGCTTTGATGGAACGAAACGAAACTGGCAAGGGAAAACAGATTGACATCTCCATGGCCCAGGTAGCAGTCTCTTGGCTACACACTTTCCTCCCCATGCTGGATATGGACAGCCCTCCCTCTGAACTGAAACGCTCGGGCAACGAACACCGTCAGTTTATCCCTGTGAATGCCTATCAGACCAAAGACGGCTTTATCTACATGGCCATTGGCAGCGACGCTCAATGGACCCGTTTCGTCAAACAGCCCTTATTTGCCTCTCTTGACGAAGAACGTTTCACCACCAACGAAGGGCGGCGCAAGGACAAAACAGAACTGCACAAATCCATAGAGGCAATAACCCAGCAACATCCGTCAAGCAAGATAGCCAACGTACTGGCAGAAGCTGGAATTCCCCATTCGCCAATCACCCCCATAGAAGATGTACCTGACCTGCCCTTTGTTTCTTCAAAAGCCTTGAGGACAACAACACCTGACGGACGCACTGTGCGGCTGCCTCCTCCTGCAGTAGAAACTGAGTATCTTGAACAAATTAAGGAAACTCTTCCTTTTGCCCCAGCTTATGGTGAACACACTGATGCCATCCTTAGTGAGGTAGGATTATCTTCTTCTGAGATCGTATCGCTCAGAGAACGAGGGATTGTGGCATGAGGCGGTTTGATTACTTCAGACCAAAATCTCTGAAAGAAGCCCTGGAACTGAAGAAAACCATAGCTGGTGCTAAATTTATTTCAGGGGGAACAGACCTTATAGTCCAGATCAAGAACCGAGAGCTGAAGCCATCGGCGCTGATCTCTCTTCGGTTCATCCCTGAGCTTGCCACCATAGAAATCAATGGAGGCGCTCGTATCGGGGCTCTGGTAACAATAAGTGATATACTCCAGCATCCTGAACTCGGCCATAATTACCCTGTGCTGACAGAAGCAGCCAAGAGTCTGGGAAGCGTTCAGATCCGCAATGTCGCCACCATAGGGGGAAATCTTTGCAACTGCTCTCCTTGTGCAGATATGGCCCTGCCGCTCCTCGTGCTGGAAGCGAAAGTCAGGCTCCAAAGCGCTAAGGCAAGTCGAGAGGTTCCCATCAGCAAATTCTTTAAAGGGCCTGGCGAGTCATGCCTCGCCTCTAACGAGATATTGACAGACATTCTGTTGAACCCTCCACATAACAAAGCAAAGGCGACTTTTTTGAAGAAGGGTCGAGTGAAAGTGGATCTTGCCATTGCCAGTTTGGCTCTTCTGCTTGAGATGGAGGGGGGAATATGCCGCAAAGCCCGTATCGCTGCTGGATCTGTGGCGCCGATTCCGCTGCGTCTATCCAAAGTAGAAACTTTACTAGAAGGCGCCGCCGTTTCTGAAGATTTGGTGTCCAAAGCCCAACACCTGGCGAGAGAAACTGTTTCTCCGATAACCGATGTCCGCGCCACCGAGAAATACCGCCGACAGATTGTTGGAGTATACGTGAAGCGCGGACTCGAGAAAATCCTCGGACAAAGCTTGGCATGAAAACAGAAATCTCATTCATCCTCAACGGATTAGAAGTGGATGTAACGGTCGATGGACATCTGCGTCTCATCGATGTCCTGCGGAACATGATGAGCCTGACTGGTACAAAAGAGGGCTGCGGCAAAGGTGAGTGTGGCGCTTGTACGGTCATTGTCGACGGTCGAGCTGTCAACTCTTGCTTGTATCCGGCAAATGAGATTGAGGGCAAGAGCGTTACAACCATCGAAGGCCTCCAGATGCCCGAACACAAATTGTCTAAGATCCAGCAGGCCTTTGTCGATCATGGTGGGATCCAATGCGGCTTTTGCACACCAGGTATGATCATGTCAGCCAAAGCATTACTCGATTCCAATCCTAATCCATCAGATAAAGAGATACGCGAAGCTTTACAGGGCAATCTCTGTCGCTGCACCGGATACGTGCAGATAGTCGAGGCTGTGAAGCGGGCGGCACGACAACTGAAGAGTAAACAATGAAGAATTTCCGCTACATCGGAAAGGAAACTTCGCGGCCAGACGCACCCGATAAAGCTGCGGGCAAAGCTCACTATATTCATGACCTCCAGCGCCCGGGCATGCTGTATGGAAAAATAAAATTTAGCGACCATCCTCATGCTCGGATTAAACATATCGACACCTCCAAAGCCGAGCGCCTCTCGGGTGTCAGGGCAGTGATTACAGCGAACAACTCACCCGAGGTTCGCTTTGGGTTCTTGCGCGATAACTTCGCCCTGAAGAAAGATAAGGTTCGCCAGTACAGAGACGAGCTTGCAGCGGTTGCAGCAATCGATCCTGATATAGCTGAAGAGGCAATAGAGTTGATCAAGGTGGAGTATGAACCTCTGCCTGGCCTTTTTTCGCCTCACGAAGCAATGAAGAAAGGATCGCCTCTCATCCACGAAACCGACTCCCAGGGTCGCCCCAGAACCGACAACCTGGTTCCGCTGCAATATCACCACGAGTCAGGCAATTTGAGTGCCGGAAAGCGGGCAGCGAAGTACATGGCACAAGGAGAGTTCTCAACTCCACGGGTACAACAGTGCTGCATGGGAACTGCAGGGTGCCTGGCCGAGTTTGACATGAATAGCAACCTTACTATCTGGGCCAAAACCCAGATCCCTTTTCTGGCCCAGCGTGACTTCAATCGAGCTCTTTCTGATATGGGATTAAACGACAAGAACACCCGGGTCATCGTGCCCGCGCTTGGCGGAGGCTTTGGAACAGGCCTTGACACCCATGCCTACGAGTACATTGCCATCCTGCTGGCGTTTCAGACTGGCCGGCCGGTGAAGATCGTCTATACCCGGGACGAGGAGTTTGCATATTTTTCGCCCCGACAATCTTCTACTACCAAGATCACCCAGGGCTGTGGCCAGGACGGCAAGCTAACTTTCCGTGAGGTCGAGGTAGTACAAGACAATGGAGCCTACACCTCCTGGGGAGCGACTTACCCCTCGGTGATGATGATGCCAGCAACGTCTCTTTATCGTGTTCCTAGCGTCTACTTTAACGCTCAACTGGTTTACACAAACAACACCTATTGCCAGGCTATGCGAGGATACGGAAATCCTGAGCACACCTGGGCTCTGGAAAGTAATATGGATGAACTGGCCGGAGAAGCCGGGATAGATCCTTATGATTTCCGGATGATTAACTGCAACAAGCCTAAAGAGACCACACCCATGGGACTGAAAGTCAGCACCTGTGGACTCAAGGAGTGTTTGCAAACAGTCGCCAAAAAGCTGGACTGGAAGAAAAAGAGCAAAAAAGGGAAGTGCCGCGGTAAGGGGATGGCTTCTTTAATTCATGTGGGTGGCGGCGGCCGCATCTATCGATCGGATGCCAGCGGCCTGATCTTGAAGCTTGATGACTTCGGCAACGTGAATGCTTACCACGGAGGAGTGGAGATGGGTCAGGGGCTGCATTCTGTCTTGACTCTTGGGATTGCCGAAGCTCTTGGTGTTCGCCCTGAGAAGGTATTCATTAATCCCCTTGATACATCAACCTGTCCGTGGGATGTGGGAACTCATGCAAGCCGGGGTGCGTTTATGGCCTGCAACACTGCCATCCTTGCAGCCAATAAGCTCCGCGACAGGATCTTTGAGCTGTCAGAAGAACTTTTTCCGCAAGAGGTAGAAAAAAACCTCGAGAAATTCATAAAGAAAAACCCGGGCTACAAACCGCCTGATTTCGACTTTATTAAGGCGGCAAAACGAGAACGCTTCGATTTAAAGGATGGATCCATATTTATCAAAGACGCCCCACGCGAGCCCTGGCTAAGCCTTGACCTGGGAAGGCTGCTTCGGGCTATCCACTTCCGCACTCAGGGTCAAATGCTTGCTACCGAAGTCTTTTACGACCCACCCAACGAATTGCCCGACTTTGCCAAAGGGTTTGGGAACATCTCTTCGACTTATGCCTACGGAACTCAAGGTGCAGAAGTGGAGGTGGATACTGAAACCGGCGAGGTCAAGATTCTGAGAATGGTCGCTGCCCACGATGTGGGCAAGGTTCTGAATCCCCCCGCACTTAAAGGCCAGATTTACGGAGCACTCGCTCAAGGAATCGGTTATGCCCTTTATGAAGAGCTTCAATCTGAAAAGGGGAAGATACTGAACCCGAATTTCAGGGATTACAAGATTCCCACAGCCCAGGAAATGGATTTTCCGGTAGATCTTGAGTTCATCGAAACCAATGACAGTTTCGGCCCCTTCGGCGCCAAAGGAGTCGCCGAGCCCGGCCTCGTACCCACAGCTCCTGCCATCGCTAATGCAATCTATGATGCAATCGGAATCCGGATACGCGATCTCCCCATCACTCAGGAAAAAATTCTGGCCGCGCTGAAGAAGCTCAAGGAAGCTAATGACTAGAATTGGCGACTATCCAACCGCTGTCCCCTTTTTTCGACAACTGCTCAAGATTTATGACAATAAAACAATAATAATTCTCTGTTTTTGCCTGAAAATACTTGGCACGGAAGTTGCAAAAGATGTATAATAGTTATGTTAGAAAGGAGATGAACAAATGAAAAATTTAGTTCTTATCTTTTCTGTGATTTTCTTAGTTATGAGCTGTACTACGATTGATGAGCAGTATACAGGGGAAGGAATAAAAGTAAAACCTGAAAAACATAAAGAATACTATGATGATAGCCCTTACTATTCTCATTACATGCCGTCTTATTATAGTCCGATCTTTTGGGGAGGATTTTCTTTAGGATTTCCTTATTTCTTCTGGAGCCCATATTCTTATTATGGATTCTATGATTATTATTATGGATATTACGGCGGTTATTATCGAGGCTACCCCATCTTTTATAGATCAAGGTATGGAAGAACAGTGATCACAAAGAAACAGTTAAAGAAGAGAACTAGCTCGAGAGTTACAACGGGAAATGTTCATAGAACCGTTGGAAAGACAACGAGCACTGGAAAGATAAAATCAACGGTTAAAAGGTCAAGTTCGTCAACAAGGTCAAGAGGCACATCCTCCGGCAGGGTATCAAGAGGCACGGTATCAAGAGGCACGGTAAAGAAAAAGAAATAATCTAAATAGAGCCCTCCGTCTCCTCTTTCAGAAGAAAAAGGAGACAGGATACTTTTTTACCACTTCCCCTCAAACAACAAGAAGTAAAGCTTCTACTCCTCATAATTTGAGAAAAAAGGACAGGCTTTTTTCTCCCTTTACCTTACTAAAAAAGTAGCCTGTCCCTTTTTTATCCCCTCCTTTTTATTTCCTCTTTTTATTATCTTTTTACTTTTTTATATCTACTTTCACGACAACCGCAGCTGCAGTATCTCCGGCTGCACAACCATCGAATAGACCATATCCGCCGCCTTTAATTACAAGTTCTTCGATCAATTCGATGATCAATCGGGCACCAGTGGGACCCTGAGGATGGCCCCAGATAAGCGAGCAGCCATAATTGTTCATATCCTCAAACTTGATTCCCATCTCCTTGCAGAAATAGACATCATTTACAGCAAAAGGATTGTGTGTCTTTATAGCCTTAACTTCTTTGATCCCTATCCCCGCATCTGATAGTGCTTTCTTGGCTGCGGGCACGACAGACATAGCCATATAGCCTTTCTTGGCTCTTGCCTCAGCGTAGGAAAGAATTTTTATCTCGATATCAGGATCACGGCTAAGCTCTTGTGCCTTTTCCTGAGTAGTTATGACGATACTTGCGTTCCCATCAGCGGGAAATGTTTGTGTCCCGTAGGTCACTGTCCCTCCCTCGAGCACAGGTCTTAGCCTTGCCAGCGCATCAGCAGATGTCGGAAAAACTCCCTCATCTCCGCTAACTGTGGCTATTACTTTTCGTCCGGATGGATCCTTGACATCAACGGGGACAACCATAAAGCGGTGAAGGAAGGCGCTATTATTCTTTAAAGCCTCCTGGTACTGGTTATATCTTATAAGGGCAACTTCATCCTGTTCCTGTTTTGATATCCCTGCTTCTTCAGCTACATTTTCCGCAGTTTCAATCATGGCATTCTTAGCCCATGGGTCATAGCCAAAATTATCCCAAACCCAATCTTCTTTATCACCTGTCCCACCTACGCCCAACGGGTTAGGATAATAGATATGAGGTCCGTTGCTCGTCCTATCACAGGTGACCACAAGGACCGCCTCGTTGTTTCCCATTTCTATACCTTCAGCGGCAACACTCACACATTTTGCCGAAGTCGCGCAAGCTTGATTGATTGAAGGACCTGTAATCCCCGTAGCTCCTACCATGGCTGCCATCCACGGCGCGCCGTAGAAACAGCTTTTCTGGGGTACTGTCATTCCCAGGACTATTCCGTCGAATATCTTTGGGAAGATTCTCCGGGCAGGGAAAGCTCCCTTACAAATCTCAGCTGCAAACAGCATTGAATGGAGATTAGCAAAACTCCCCTGCCACCGACAAAACGGCGTGCTCCAGTATCCATCATATGGAATAAATGCTTTTTTAAAAAACATTTCTACCTCCAGTTTCCATTTTTTTTGCTTGCAAGCGCTTACCTTGGATTATGCGTGGGAAAATTCGGCATTCCTTTTCGGACCGAATTTCATAAAATTCTCCATCCCTATTCTCATATCCTTGGTCCTCAAGCATTTTCCGAACATCCTGGCTTCATGTTTCAGGCCTTCTTCAAGAGTCGTCTTCGCTCCTTCAAGTATGGCTTCTTTCATTATCTCATCAGTCTTCCGTGAAAGATGCCCGATATCAACATCGGGCAGAGATTTTGGAATCTCTAGCGGCTCCCTTTTGATAGGAGGAACTTTAACTTCACCCGAAATTAATTTCTTCGCAAATCTAATCCCAGCTTCTTTGACATCACCTTCCACTTCCTCCCTGATTAATCCTATCTTCAGTGCTTCTTCAGAGGATATCGGATTTCCAGTCCGAAGAATGGGCCATGCGTTGGAGAATCCCACAAGCCGCGGAAGCCTCTGGCTCCCTCCAAATCCAGGAATAATTCCCAGTTTGGGCTCTGGTTGGCCTGCTAAAGCCCTTAATCCCTTCTTGGCAATCCTTGCTGTACAGGCCATAGCCATCTCATTCCCACCACCGAAGGCAAGGCCATTCATGGCACAGATGACAGGCTTGCCGAGATTCTCGATCAGGTTTAATGTCTCTTGGCCGCTTAGTGCCAGAGCCTCTCCTTCTTCAGGCGTCCTTAATCGAGCGAGCCAATTGATATCAGCACCTGAAACAAAAGCCTTTATGCCAAAGCCCGTAAGAACAGCGCCCTTTATTTTGTTGTCCTTTTTTATTTCCTTAAATATTTTATTAAGCTGATTCATAACCGTGGAATTTAGAGCATTCAACGTCCTTGGCCTGCGGATAGTGACAACAGCAACCTCATCCCTGTCTTCTCTAAGAGCCAGAGGGATATCCCATGGCTTACCTGATTTGGCCTGCTCCACAAGAACCTTGGGAACGACAAATTCATGCCATTCTTTGGCATATGCTTCAACAAGTTCAAGAGCTTTATCTATTCCAATCTTGTTCATCATTTGGAAAGGCGCATTCATAACAAGGGCACTCTCCACCGCCATCTCTAAATCTGCAATACTGGCAATTCCAGAGTCGAGAATTTCACAAACAAGACCAAAATAAGCACCTTTTAACAGGTCGGAGGCTGTCTTAAAAGTATTTTCGTTGTATTTGACTTCTTCGCCTCTTCCAGGAGTATCCCATGGTTTCCCGGACGTGAGCTGGCTCTCCAAAATTTTGGGGGAGTGAAACCAAGAGTTAATTTTACTGTTCATTTCACTGAGTCCATGATTTATTATCGGGTTCCCCCCTGTCAGATTCATTGCTGTAAAGGGACCCACTCCAAGGGACAATGCTATCTGGGCCATGGCATCCACCTGTTTAACCGTTCCTATCCCTTTCTCGACGAGAAGGGCGGAAGCCAACCAGACGCCTTCAAAGATGGGGTCTATCGCATACCCATATCGACTTTTTACCTTTATTGGTGCTTTGCCGATTTCTTCATAGAATTTCATTAAAAAATCTGTTATCTCGGATGAAGTGTCTTTGCCAGGAACAATCTCGACGATGATACTTCGCTCGGCAGGAAAAAAGTAGTGGACGACCAAGCATCTCTTTTTGTTCTTGGCTTCTTCGAAAATGGATTCGGGCTCTAAATGGGAAGAGTTCGAAGCAAGAATCGCTTTCTCTGAACAAATCTTCTCGAGTTCAGAGAAGATTTTGCCTTTTATCGCCTTGTCTTCGGTTGCCGCCTCGATCACCAAATCAGCGCCTTTTAGCTGCGAATACTCTGTTGTCCAAGAGATATTGGCCATCATTGAATCTGCTTCATCTTTTTTAAATGCTCCGGTTTTAACTCCCCTGCCCAATTTTCCTTTGACTCGAGCTTCTCCAGATTTGAGTGCGGCCTCAGCTATGTCGACGACGACAACAGGAACTCCGTGGCCATGAAGAACCTTGCTGAAATAGAGAGCGATATCTGGTCCGATATTACCGGAGCCAATCACTCCTACTTTATTGATTGCTCGCCCAAAAATTTTCCAGGCCATAATACCCCTCCTTACGGTTTTCTTTTAAGCCTATTGATACTTCCAATTGTATCCCAAAAAGTGCTGTCCCGATTTATTAGGACGGGTGTTTTCTATAGTATAGAATTTTGCAGATGTCAAGTTTTTCACTTGGGGGGCAGGTCCTTTTTTTGCTTTTGCCTAGACAAACACAATTTAAAAAGCAGCACATAACCTAACATGACCCCGATAAAAGCAAAATGCAAGACCTAACCCCGTTTTATTGTTTATTGAGCAAAAATCGTTTGCCATCGATTAGCTTTTGTGATTACAATCAAAAAGCATTATCGGGAGAGTAGATATGGCAAAAATAAAGGTGAGTGTTGAAAGGATTGATGGCTCCTGCACCCTTCCTGTGCACGTGGGTGACCATTTTTATGTAGAGGATTCCAAGCTTTATGTTCCTGAAGGCATGTATGTCTGTATCTGGGCATTACAAAGCATGATGCCAATCTTTCCAATTTTAGCTGAAAGAGATAGATTGGAAGACGAGCACTGGGTAAAAAGGGTTAAAAATTTTTCCTGCCCTGATCCAAAGGGACTTGTCCAATTTCGTCTTGATGTAATCGAATAGGAATGGGATCAAAAACTGACCTCCGGCTATTTTTAAGGTATGACCTGCGGGACTAGGAGCTAAGGATGATCCGTGTTGATATAAGCAAATGCACTGGCTGTAAAAGGTGCGAGACTGCCTGCGCTTTCTTCCGTTCCGGAAGAATAAATAACCGCATATCCAGGATAAAAGCTATGAATCTATACGAGACAGGAATTGATGGTGCAGTTGTATGTAACCAATGCAAGGAGCGCTATTGTGACTGCTGCCCCGAAAATGCCATAACCATGGGTTCTCTCGGAGAGGTGGTTGTTTCCCAAACACTATGTACACTCTGCGGAGTTTGTATAAAAGCCTGCCCCATAGGAGCCATAGAAATATTTAATGATTTTGTTTACGTCTGCGACCTCTGCGGGGGAAGACCCAGGTGTATTGAAGCTTGTAAAGAAGGAGCGATCACTCATGAGGTTGATAAGGCACATCATCCTTCTCTTGCCATTTTTAAAAAAGAAACAAAAAAAATGAATCCAAGCCAGAAACAATATTTTTACCTGAAGAAGCTCGGAGTTGAAGAAAGGAAGAGATGGAGGAAAAAGCGTGCTTAAATATGGCTACGGCAGTAGAGTACTGAGAATAGATCTTACAGAAAGAAGATTCTGCATAGAGCCTCTTGATTCTTCCTGGATTAGGCCTGTTATTGGGGGAAGGGCGGCAAACACAAAGAGGCTTTTTGAAGAGCTAAACCCAGATTGCGATCCCCTGGGACCAGATAATATCCTTATCTTCGGCATCGGACCTCTGACAGGCTCTCTGCTGCCAGCGTCTGCCTATTATACCGTTAGCGCCAAATCCCCCCTGACGGGCATCCTGGGAGACTCTGCAGCAGGAGGGCAATTTGCCGCCGAGATGAAGCTCACAGGATTTGACCAGATTATCATCACGGGAAAGGCTGATAGTCTTCTCTATCTAATGGTAACAGAATCACGCGTTGAATTTGTAGAATGCCCGGAATGCAAAGGAAAGACTATTATTGAAACAACAGAAGCCATAAGAGACGAGAAAAAAGATTATTCCTTACAGGTGGCTGCCATCGGACCGGCCGGAGAGAATCTTGTCCTTTTTTCAAGCATAGTTTCGAGTGGCAATAGGGTAAACGGACGCGCCGGAATGGGCGCGGTTATGGGATCCAAGAATTTAAAAGCGTTGGCCATAAGGGGCGCACTCTCTCTGAAAGTGGCTGATCCTCTGGCCTTTCTATCAGAGGTCGAGAAAATCGAAAAAGCCATATTAAGTCACAATGAATACCAGAAGCGCTACAAGATGGGCACCACTATGTTGATGAAGGATTTGAATAACATAGGCATCCTCCCTACCAAACATTTCCAGGAAGGAGTTTGTAAGTACGTGGATGAGATCTCAGGGCAGAAGCTGGCAAAAAACTACAAGGTTAAGAATAAAGCCTGCTTTAACTGTCATCTTCCCTGCTCCCGTTATTATGTGGTTGATGATCATGAGGCAGAAGGACCAGAGTTCGAAACCCTCTGCAGCTTTACCTCACGACTCGGAAACCGCAGTCTTCCTTTTGCCCTGGAGATGAATGCCTATTTAAACCAGATGGGTCTGGATTCCATATCGACCGGCGAGGTAATCGGCTGGATAATAGAGTGTCAGGAGAAGGGACTTATTCATCCTGATGATTTGGAAGGCCTTAGCATTACCTGGGGCGAGACAAGCAAGATCCGGGAAGTTGTAGATATGATCACTTGGCGCCGTGGAATTGGAGATAAACTGGCAAATGGGGCGAAAAGACTGTCAGAAAATTTTGGCCAGGAGGCAAGAAAATTGGTGATGCACGTCAAGGGGTTGGATATGATCTGCGGCGATCCCCGCGGAATTAAAGCCTATGGACTTACTTACGCTATTGCTTCCAGGGGTTCTGATCACCTGCGGGCAGAACCCTACTTCGAATTAACCAACAGGAAAGAGGAGGCAAAAAGGCGTTTTGGAACAGAGAAAGCTGCAGACAGGCTTGCCGAAGAAGGAAAAGCTGCCCTGGTAACCTATTCAGAAAAGATTGCTCTTCTCACTGATTCCCTGACTATGTGCAAGAATATCGGCCTCTGCATGGATATCTTAAATTTCGAAGACACATCCGCCCTCTTGAAGGCCGGAACAGGGATAGACTACTCTCCTGAATACTTGAAAAAAATAATGGGAGATAGCATTGATAGGGACTTTAAACTAAACAGAAGATTCGGGACAAAAAAAGAAGACGATACCTTGCCCGAAAGATTCCAGAAAGAGCCGTTGTCTGAAGGACCGACAAAAGATTCTACCATAGATATCCAAGGAATGGTGGACGAGTATTACAAGATTCACAAATGGGAAGGATAGCAGGATCATATGAGCGGTCAGGACTCGGGGCCAAAACGAGAAACATTCGCTTCGTTTTTTGGTCTTTTAATGACCATGATCGGAGTTGCTGTCGGGCTGGGAGCAGTCTGGCGTTTCCCTTATATGGTCGGGAAATTCGGCGGAGCAGCATTTGTTCTTTTTTATATGGCGATTGTCTTTTTCGTAGGCATACCCGCCTTGATGGCAGAATGGACACTGGGTCGATACACGAGAAGAGGCACCTTAGGCTCTTACGATAAAGGGGGATTTCCTGGCGGGAAGTATGTTGGAGCCTTTTTATTCTTCATTGTTTTCTGGGCTACAGGCTATTATTCCAATGCTGTTGGATGGGTAGGATTTCATGCCCTGGGTGAATTCCTGAATGCTTTTGGTGTGAATATAAACGCTGCGGCCATCCTTCCTCCCCAAGAAGGCTTTAATCTCACCTCATTTCTCTTGCAGCTCATGATGACGGGCTTTGTCATTTTTACCTGTGGGATTGTCCTTATAAAAGGCTTGAGGAAGGGCATTGAAAAAGCCAGCAAGTGGATTGTCCCCACCCTTTTTACTATCCTGATTATCCTCATCATACGATCGGTGACTTTGAGAGGAGCCAGCGAGGGAATCAAGTGGTACATCGGGGGTTTCCGTTTCAGCGAGCTCACGCCTTCTGTAATGGCCGCAGCTTTGGGAATGGCCTTTTTTTCCATGTCCCTTGGAGGGACCTTCATGGTTATTTACGGTTCCTACCTTAACAAAAAGGCCAATATGCCAAAGAATGCCGTACTTACGGGAATTTGTGCTTCGACAGCAGGCATTTTGGCTGGTTTTGTGATTTTTCCGGCAGTTTTTTCCTTCGGCCTAGAGCCTGATTCTGGCCCAGGTCTTATCTTTTCAACCTTGCCAAAAACCTTTGATATGATGCCCGTAGGATGGCTTTTTGGTCTCCTCTTTTTTCTTGGTCTTTTTGGTGCTGCTTATCTCTCAGATGTGGCAGCCTTTGAAGTTCTGGTTGGAGGGGCTGTGGATAACTCAAATATAGTAAGGAAAAAAGCAGTCTTTTTTATCTGTTGTATCGTCTATGTCCTGGCCATTCCTCCCATGATTAATTTTAAGATTTTCCTCCCCTGGGATTTGACTTTCGGATCAGGAATGCAAGCTTTAGGCTCGCTTCTGGCAGTCATCACTGCAGCCTGGTGTATCAAAAGATCAGAGTCCTTGAAAGAACTAACCAAAGGACGGTCAAAGCCCTTCCCTCTTTTCCTCTATTGGTGGATAAGAATTGTTGTCCCCGTTGCTATTTTATTTGTGGGTATCAACTGGCTCCTGGAATATGTCTTCAACATCAAAATATTCGGATAAATTTGAAAGAGGAATTTAACAGCCACATAAAAGGCCAAAACGGAAAAGCAAAAAAAGATCAATGGCGGTGCAGGTCTTTATGCATGATCTTTTGAACTTCTTGAAGACGTTGCTTCCCGGATAGACCTTTTAACTTTTTACTCAACCCTTTATCTTTCTCTTCCTGAAGAATTTTGGCAACATAATCAATAACACCGGGCGGGAATACATCCTCTCGCTCATACAAGGCCCTTTTCTCCAGCAGAATCCGGCTGGATTCATCACAGCTTCCGGGCAGCTTGGGGAAAGACTTGAGATGGGCAAGGTCTTTGGGAAGATCGCCTTTTACATAATGCTTTTCAGCCAGCTTCAGAGAGTTCTCGTCTTTCATACCCCAATCCGCAGTCATCACGATTCCGGCAAGAAGAAGATGAACAAGAGCGCTGCCATCAGGCGTGCGCAATTCAACGGTTTGACGGTTTTCTGAGTATTCGAGTTCGGTTTCTTCCTGGGGATTTAAGAGTCGGGCAAGATTCGTTACATTCGACCAGCCAAGGGGGACACGAATCATCGCATTTCNNACGCAGATAAGAAGAAGCCGTAGTATTTCCAAAAGCTGTCAACGAATCGGCATACTCACACAATCCTCCGATAAGGCGAAGCGCAAATTCTGATAATTGACGGTCTAAGCCCACCATGATGCTTTTTCCGTTTCTTTTTAGTTCCAGGTGAAAATGGAAGCCGTTCCCCGCGACTCCCTCCGCCAGCTTCGGAGTAAAGGTTGCTATACAGCCATGTTTGTAGGCAACGTTGCGGATCAACCAGCGCCCCAATACAAGCGCATCCGCCATTTCTTCCACTGGCTTAGATAGGAATTCCACTTCAAGCTGCTCGGCGCTTTTTCCGTTAATCTCATCCACATTACTCTGGATAGTCTCGATAGAGCCAACCTCAGAATGGATATACTTTACAGCACCCGTTGTCTGAGTGATATGACGCACCATCTCGTTTAGAATCTCACCGCTCTTCATGAATGGTTCCGCTTCATGGTAACCCTGCTGTTTCTGGAGAGGGTAAGGTTTCCAACCCCAATCACTGATAAGAAAAAATTCCACCTCTCCTAAAACATACAGTTCCAATCCAGTGTTTTCCCGGAAGAGCTGGTAAGCTTTGGCTAAGATGTTGTCCACAGCAAAAGGAGCGCGGTTTCCTTCTTTCGTCAAAAACCGGCAGATAAAATCCAGGCTTTTGTTATCAAACGGGTTCAAGAATGCTGTCTTATACTCTGGCACCACGTATAAATCTGAGAGAGACACATCGATCATCCCCTTGTACAGAGAAGATCCGTCAACACGCTCGCCATCAGCAAGAATACTCTCGACTTCGCGACGGCTCGAAAAAGGCAGTCTCAATTCCTTGGGCTTGCCGTCCAGAGCCGTGTAATGAAACGTGACTCGCTCGATCTGCTTATGCTCGATGATTTTTAGAAAATCAGCCCTTTGAAAATCCTGACTGGGCTTATCCAGAATAGCGGACAGCGGATTAGCTAGAGCATATGAATAGTCTTTCTTTGACATAAGTGCTTTCCCTTCATAACTTCATAAAAAAAGAGAAGATACATTTTACAAGAAGAGGGGAATTCATTGCAACAAAGGATTTTGAAGATTATAATATACAGAATTCTTATAAATATATAAGGAGTATCTCGAAATGCAGCAAGCGATCATCTCCACCGCTGTGATTCTGCTGGGATACATGGCCGCTCGCGCTGTCGCCAAGCAGGACACCTATAAGGAAGGCCATTCAGGCGATGAGGAGACGTCTGAGAGCTAACGAGTAGATGTTGGCTTTTATTCCACAATGCTTACTTAAGAAAAAATCGAAGAGATACATTCCTGCTAGTTTATCGGAAAGTTGATTGAAGGGAAATAAGAATGGAACCTGCCGAATATATTGTAGTCACGCTTAATCTGGTTGCTGGACTCAGTTGTGCGTTTCCTCTCTCTAGACTCTTCGGCAGATTGGATAGAGAACCGCCAAGGGTTTTTCGTTACTATGTAATCTTTATCTGCATCTACTTTCTTGAGTGTGTGGCTATAGTCTCGATGATGCTGGTACCAGTTTTAAGTATAGGACTGGCATTTGTTTGGGGCATCTGTTTCGGTTTGTGGCTCCGGGCCCGCACATCACCGCACAAAGCCCTTAAAACGTCGTTTTATTTATCTCTCTACTCTAGTCTACCGGTCGTTTCTTTCATGGTAGTTCCTGTCCTGGCGTTGTCCACTGGAAGGCCCATATTAAGTGCTGATGAGGGAGCTAGCTTTGGTATTCCTGGTTTTGTTCCTTGGCCAATGAACACCATACTTGGTTTTTATGCTGCCCTTGCCTTAGGCGTCCTTGCTCTAAAAATAATAATCATTACAGGTGGAGTAAGCGTGCTCTTTCATCTCAAAGAAAAACCTCCAACCGACAGCACCCAAGAATAATAACATCTAAAATCTTACGTTCTCTAAGCTCCCCCCTGCAAAGTATATTGCTATCACAAAAAAGGTGATTATTCCTGGCCAAGGGGACGAAAATAGCTAAGCCAAAAATAGCTTTATTACAATTTTTACGGATTGTTGCCTGTCAGCTTTCCTTCTTGAAAACCTAACTCCAGCGCCTTCAAATTTACTTTAAGGTTTTTCTCTCCACTAACTAATTCCAATACGTATTTCAAATCTTCGTATTTAAAAGGGACTAATCCTGTTCCTACAGAATAGCCGATGAGGACTATATTAGCAGACCTTATCGAACCAATTTTAGAGGCCGCTCCGGTTGCATCATATGTCCTGAATGTTACCTCTTCCTCCTTCAGAAATTTCATAATACTCTTGTTGAATTGATCCACATTCTCAAGATTTACAAAACAGATGCCTCCGTGCTTTAAGAATTTCAATGTATTATAGGTCTCGTTCTCCTCAAAAGAGTAGAGAATGTCAGCAGCGCCTTTTCTTATCAGAGGGCTTTGAAACTTGCCAAGCTTAAGATGGGCGATAACTGAGCCTCCTCGTTGACTCATGCCGTGGGTTTCCGAGCCCATGATTTCCAGGCCCATTTTAAGTCCAAGTTCAGAAAATACCTTCGAAGAAAACAGTATTCCCTGTCCCCCAATCCCGGCTAATATTATCTGCAAATTCATAGCTTATACTGAGATTGCTTCGCTCCCTTCGGTCGCTCGCAATGACATTTCAATCAATACGCTTGTATCAGAGGCCAACTTTGATCTATTTCTTAATCGGGATGATAGCTCCTTTTGGGCAGGCATCAATACACACTCCGCAGTCCACACAAAAATTTCGGTCGATCTCGACGACATTTCTTTCTTCATCAAGATAAAGTCCGGGGCATTCAAAAAAATCGAGGCAGTAGTTACAGCCGTTGCAGTCATCTGTAATCTCCACTTCTACAGGGCTTTCCTCACACACCTCTGGGAATCGGATAATACAAGGATGCCTGGCAATGATCACAGCGATTCCCCCGTCTTTTCTCTGAGAATATTCTTTTGCCTCCTTCAAAAGTTTTACCAAATTTTTCACATCATAAGGATCTATGGTCTTAATCCATTTGACTCCACACCCTTTAATCAATTCCTTCAGAGGTATTTTCCTGCCCTCGCTTCCATCAGCAGTTATTCCCAAGCCTGGAGTGGGCTGCATCCCTGTCATGGCAGTTATTTCGTTATCCAGGATGACTAGAATGAACCGCGCATTGTTATAGACTGCATTTAAAAGAGAAGCAGTGCCCGAATGATAAAAGGTAGAGTCACCCATAGTGGCAACGATAGGAATATCTTTTTTATCCTGATGATAAGCTTGATAAAACCCGCTCGCCAAGGTAATTCCAGCTCCCATATCGAGGACAGTATCAACTGCTTTCAGATTGAGTCCTAGAGTGTAACAGCCTATATCGCTGGCATAGATTGCCTTTGGGAGTGCCTTTTTTATAGCGAAAAATGCAGCCCTTTCAGGGCAGCCGGCACATAAGGTTGGCTTTCGAACCAGAGGCTTAACTTTTTCGACAAGTTTATCAAGCTTAGAATCTGTTACCTTTTCTAGATTAGCTATTCCAAGCTCTCGCAAAACATCTGCCAGAATATTATGGATCCCATCAGGATCAAGTTCTCCCTCTAAAGGAATATGACCTGTCAGCCTCCCCAGCACCTTGCTTTTATCGATAATTTGAGATTCGATAACAGAGTCAGTCTCTTCAATTATTAGAACCTTTTTGTGTCTTTCAATAAAATCCGCAATTCTTTTTTGGGGGAGTGGATAAGGGGTTCCTATCTTCAGGACGTTGATAGCACTTCTTAAATTTAGCTCTTCAAGAATATCCACGAGGTTAGCAAAGCTCACACTGCAGGTAATTATGCCAAGGGAAGCACCCCGGGATTTCCCAACCTCATAGTTCCATTTGGTATCGCTTTCAAATCTTTCACTTATTTTCTGTAAGGTATTATTCAGCTTTTTGTGGAGCACAAGCCTGTATTTTGGGGTAGCTGCCCATCTTTCAGGGTTCTTTTCGAAATTTGCCTCCCGATCGAGAACCCTAAGGGGTGAAAGTTTCACGCTCTGCTTGGCATGCGACACTCTGATTGTAGGACGCAAAACTACAGGAATCTCGAATGTTTCAGAAAGCTCAAAGGCTTCTTTCACCATTTCTTTTGCCTCTTGAGGAGTCGAGGGATCGTAAGCAGGAACCTTGGCAAACATGGCAAAGAAACGGGAATCCTGTTCGGTTTGAGAGCTATGAGGACCCGGATCATCACAGCTAATTATGACCAATCCCCCGACAACACCGGTATAAGCTGAACTCATCAGAGAATCAGACGCCACATTAAGCCCTACCTGTTTCATTGCTACTGCTGCCCTCTTCCCTGTCAGGCTTGCTGCCAGGGCATTATCATAGGCAACCTTCTCGTTTGCTGACCATTCAATGTAGGTGTTAAGGCCCAGTTCTTTTTTTAATTCCACTACTGCCGGGACAATTTCAGAGCTTGGAGTCCCGGGATAGGAAGTAACCACATGACAACCAGCTTCAACAATCCCTCTGGCAATGGCAACATTACCCAGCAATACTTTAATTTCTTCTTGGCTTGTTTTCCTCATTTCAATTCTTTTATTACCGAATTAAGAAAGAAGGCGCCAGCGGAACCTGCTACGCGTGAAAAATTTGAGTCAATCAACATACGGCAAGGAGGCAGTTTCTAAAAAAATGGGGCCAGGCCCCATTTATTTTACTTTTTTTACTGATAGATTTTTTTAAATGCATCAATAAATCTCTTGTTTTGGTCCGTTGTTCCTATTGTCACCCGCAAGAATGTGGGTTTTCCGTACATAGTTAAAGGTCTAACGATCACATTGCTTTTCTGAAGTTCCTCGCATATCTTTTCTGCATCTTTCTTTACATCTATAGTTATAAAATTTGTTTCAGAGGGTATGTAAAAAACAGACATTTTATCGAAATTCTCATACAGGAATTTTTTGCCAGATTCATTCATCTCCTTGGTTTTCTTTATATGTTCTTTATCCTCCAAAGCCGCAGCCGCACCTATTTGGGCAAACCTGTTAACTGCAAACGGCGGACTTACCCTTTGGATAGCATTAATGAAATCTTCTTTAGCTGCACAATATCCAACTCGAAGCCCAGCTAAGCCATACAATTTTGAAAAAGTACGAAAAACTATAACATTTCTTCCTTCTTCAATATATTTCAGTGTATTCGGATAACCATCTTTATTCACATATTCAAAATAAGCCTCATCGAAGGCCACAACTATATCTTCGGGAATCTTTTCCATAAACTCTGAAACTTCTCCCTGGGTGATTAAAGTGCCAATCGGGTTCATCGGATTATCAAGATAGACTATTTTTGTATCGCTGGTTATTGTCTTTAAGATAGCGTCAAGGTCATGCTTATATTCTTTTAAGGGGACTTCTATCAACCTGCGATCCATGACTTGGGCAACAATCTTGGCCATGATGAAGGAAGATTCACTCATGATGAACGAATCTCCAGGATCCAAAAATGCAACACCCATGAGAAAGATCAATTCCGTCGTGCCATTACCTATGCACAGATTCTTGCTGGAAATTCCCAGATAATCAGCTATTCTATCCCTTAAAAAAATACAGTTATTATCAGGATAGAGGTGACCATCTGCCAGAGATTTTTTGACTGCCTCGATGGCGAGACGCGAAGGGCCCAGGGGATTCTCATTGGAGGCAAGTTTGCAAATCTCTTTGTCTAAATCAAGTTCTTTTTTGAGAACATCAAGAGGCAACCCTGGCTGATAGTGCTCAATCTTTAAGACGTTATCTCTTATCAGCTTTTTCATGATTTTAAGATTCTTATTATACTGCTTCTATCAAATAAAGGGTTTCTATTTAAGCTAGTCTTGTTTGGCATGTAAAAAGACTAGGTCAGATTTATCGATTCGAAATTAATAACAGGCCCCATATAATATCAGATCCTATAGACTAAAATGTATAAAGGAACAACAGAATTCTCACCCAAATAAAAGTATAAGTCCTTTTCCAACTATCTTCCATTAATCTTTTTTCCCATGCGATTAATGGAATGATATCGCGTCCTTAAAATTTATAATCGAAGAAGTATCAGAAGAATTATGCCAGAATTGCTCATAAATTGCGAGAACAAATCATAAAATCATATTGGAATTTTGCAGTTTTTCCGATTTTTGACATCAAATTTTTCCTGTGTTATAAGTCCCAATAACATCATTTATTCTAACTGTAATTATACATCCTGCACTCATAAAGGACAGGAGGCTATAGATGATAAAACAAATTAGTCATCTAGGGATAGCGGTAAAGAATCTTGAAGAAGCGAGGGAGTTTTATCACTCTGTTTTCAGGCTGGAATCGTCTGATCCCATCATTGGTGGTGATGGCACGATTAAGGTAAGCATGGTCAAAGTTGGCAATGTTTTAATTGAGCTCCTTCAGCCTTTCGGAAGCGAGGGAATTATGGCAAAATTTCTGGAAAAGCGCGGTGAGGGTTTCCACCACATCTGTTATGAAGTGGACGATATCAACGCAGAGGTTGCCTCGCTTAAGGCCTCAGGAATAGAAGTTCTTGGTGAACCAAGACCAGGGGCTGAAGGAACGAGTGTCTTCCTTCATCCTAGAGGCACTCATGGCGTTCTGGTTGAACTCGTAGAAAAGGAATAGTGAAAATGTTGGTCATAATAATTTGAATTTCTGGAGGATAAGAAATGGACTTCGAACTTACCGAAGAACAGAGAATGTTTCATGATATGGCCCGAAAGTTTGCCGAGCAGGAGATTTTGCCCACACTCAAGGAAAATGAACGCCAGGAGAAATTTGATCCTGGAATTATAAAAAAGATGGCTTCTCAAGGGCTGTTAGCCCCCCATATGCCAAAGGAGTATGGGGGATTGGGACTCGATTATATTACTTCAGCCATTATTTGGGAGCAACTCTGCGGTGCTAGCTTATCGGTAACACAGGCAGCGGTCAGTGGCCCCATCCAGCCGGCAACCAACCTTCTCGATGCCGGCACTGAGGAGCAGAAAAAGAAATACCTACCCCCAGTATGTAAGGGTGAATCAATCATGTCCGGAGCCGTGGTTGAGCCTACCGCCGGCAGCGATTCATCTATGATTGAGACCGTCGCTCGACGCAGCGGTAATCGTTGGATCATCAATGGAACCAAAATCTTTATTACTAACGGCGAAATAGCTGATGTCGTCTTATTTATAGCCCAGACAGATAAGAGTAAAGGTCTTAAAGGATTGGCTAGCTTTATTGTTGAAAGAGACACCCCAGGCTTTTCCAGTACCCCTTTGAAGGGAAAAATAAGTTGGCGTGGTGGCAGTGAAGGCACCTTAAGATTCACCGACATGGAGTTGCCTCTGGAGAACCAGGTTGGAGAGATTGGGGGCGCATTGAGAGATGCCTTGCGAGGCATTGACACGGCTCGCCTTTTTCTTGCTGCCGGAGCGGTTGGTCTCGCCCAGAGCTGCCTTGAGGCCAGCATAAAGTATGCCAAGGAGCGCGTACAGTTTGGAAAGCCCATCGGCGGCCACCAGTTGATACAGGAGATAATAGCTAAAATGGCAACCAAAGTTGATGCAGCCAGATGGCTTACCTACAGGGCCGCTGACCTCAAGAGCCGTGGTATTCGCCATATTAAAGAGATGTCCTATGCCAAATATTTTTCTACTGAGGCCGCTCTCTGGATAGCATCACAGGCAGTCAAAATTCACGGCTCATTTGGAACTATCGATGATTATCCGGTAGGTCACCACTATCAAGATGCGATCACAGCTACCATACTTGGCGGCACAGCGCAAATGCACCAATTGACCATCGGACAGCAACTTCTGGAGATGGCTGCTTTTAGGTAGGATTTTAAGGCAGTAACTGTGAAACAAATATTTGATGCCATAGTTGTTGGGGCTGGCCCGGCAGGGTGTGCCTGCAGTTTCACCATGGCCAAGGCCGGCTTAAAGACACTATTGGTGGAGAGGGGAAAATTCCCTGGCGCAAAGAATATGTGGGGTGGAGTATTCTATGGCCCAACCTTAAACCAGCTATTTCCGAGCTTTTGGCAGGAAGCCCCGGTAGAAAGGTATATCAAGCGCCATAGACTTTCCTTGCTCACCAAGGATGCCTCATTATCTGCTGAATTCACCGCCAAGAAATTCGGGAAGGTTCCCTATAATGGCTTTTCTCTGTTCCGCGCCAAGTTTGATCGCTGGTTTGCCGCTAAGGCTGAACAAGCGGGAGCAATCCTCGCTAGCGGTCTTCAGGCTGATGATCTCCTCTGGGACGGGAATAGAGTGGCAGGAATAAAGGCAGGAGGTGATGAGCTGCCCTCCAGCGCGGTTATTGCCTGTGATGGGGTGAATTCTTTCCTTTCGGAAAAAGCCGGGCTAAGAGATAAGCTTTCGCCACGGGATATGAAGCAGGGAGTAAAAGAGGTAATTCATTTACCTCGTAACCTAATAGAGCTACGCTTTAACCTATCTGGAGAAGAAGGGATAGCCTGGGAGTTTATCGGTTCTTTCACCAGAGGCATACCAGGTGGGGCTTTCATTTATACCAATAAAGAAAGCCTTTCAATAGGAGTTGTGGTCCAGCTAAGCACTTTAGCTGAGAACAAAATCGAAGCGAATGATCTTCTCGAGGAATTTAAACAGCATTCAGAGGTTGCAACCTATCTCGCCGGAGGCAAGCTGCTAGAATACTCGGCGCACCTGATACCTGTTGCCGGAAGCGCCATGATGCCCGCTCTCTACACAGATGGCTTTCTTGTGGCTGGTGATGCTGCAGCCTTTACCCTGACCACAGGGTTGACCCTTGAGGGAGCTAATTTCGCCATTGCCTCAGGATTAGCGGCCGCTGAAACAGTTATCAGATCCAAGCAAATCGGAGATTTCTCCCAGAAGTCTCTTTCCTATTACCCAGAGCTATTAAAAAAGAGTTTTGTCCTGAAGGACCTGAAGACCTTCAAAAAAGCTCCCCATTTCCTCGAAAATCCCCGTATCTACAGTTTATATCCTGAAATAGCCTGTGATTTGGCCGAGAAGATTTTCACCAATGATGGCAAACCAAGAAGGAAAATCTGGAAACTGCTCAGGAAATCGATGGAGAGGAAGATTTCCTTCTGGCAGGTTTTTCGCGACCTAAAGAAGATAAAGAAGGCATTATGAATCCTGCCAAAGTTGAAGATAAACTGGCGGTTAATAAATTCGATATAGATAAAGAAGTCCACATCCGCATACGCGAAGATATCTGTAAGAAATGCGAGGAGCATTACTGTCTGTATGCCTGCCCAGCCAGCTGTTTTAAGATAACAGAAGACCATATCACCTTTTCCTATGAGGGCTGCCTGGAGTGTGGCAGTTGCCAGATTGTCTGTGATAAAGAAGCCGTTGATTGGGCGTTGCCGAGAGGTGGATTTGGCATATGTTACCAATACGGATAGAAAGTTACGTGCTGAACGCTGGGTCTTTTATGACTGGCGAGTGAGTTATAAGAATTGGAACGGCGGAGAGGTTTGATTTATTTAATCCCCCTTCAAGATGAGATAAAGAAGAAAGTCATTGCGGGCATCCGAACTTACCTGCATAATTTAAAGAGGAGCCAAGATGGATATAATTGTCTGTGTTAAGCAAATCCCTGATCCAGAAATACCCCCATCAAAATTTAAGCTGGATATTGAATCTAAGAAGGTTGTGCCACCAGAAGGAATTCCGCCGGTGATGAATCCCTATGATGAGCAAGCAGTTGAGTTAGCTTTGAGGCTTAAGGACAAATACGGAGGCAAGATAACGGTATTAACCCTTGGCAGCGAAGCCACCTCAAGTATTGCCAAGCATGCTCTGGCGATGGGCGCTGACGAAGGTATTGTCATAACTAATAAGGCATTTGAGGACTCAGACAGCTTTTCAAAAGCTTACATCCTAAGTCAGGCGATAAAAAAGGTTGGTGACTATGACTTGGTATTGTGCGGCAGGCAGGCAGCAGATTGGGATGAAGGCCTAGTCGGCTCAATAATTGCTGAAAACCTAGGTTTGCCCCTGGTAACACTGGCTGAAGCAGTGGATGTTGCCAATGGGAAACTGAAGGTGAAGAGAGTAATCCTTGACGGCTATCAGGTATTTACTGTTCCCATACCGGCAGTGGTAACAGTAAGCAATGAGGTGGGGCGACCCAGATTGCCCTCAGGATGGGGAATAATATCGGCATCCCAAAAGCAAATTCCTGTTTGGAGTGTGGATGATATCGAGGCTGACTCGTCAAAAACGGGAGCAAGCGCTGCCCGAAGAAAGTTGGTCAAGCTCTTCATCCCAGAGCGGGAGAGGAAGTGCGAGATTATTGAGCGGGAAACAACGGCTGAGGCATCGATTGAACTGGTTGACACGTTGATTAAGGCAGGAGCGATTTAGAATATAACCAAGGCAATAGAGTAATGGCAGACTATAAAGGAGTGTTAATCTGCGGTGAACTCGCAGAAGACAAGATCACTACCGTTACCAAAGAATTAACGAATACTGGCAGGAGACTCAGTGATGATCTTAACCAGCCACTGAGCCTTCTCCTTATCGGTCAGAACATTCAAGAGACAGCTGCAGAGGCCATCTCCTTCGGTGCTGATAGGGTTTTTTATATAGCTGAGGGCCTTCCGTTTGCTGAATCACTCCCTGAACACTATGTAGCCATAATCGCCTCTGTCTTTAATCAAATAAAACCGTCAATCGTTCTTCTCAGCCACACTGATATGGGGCGCGATATCGCCCCCAGATTAGCCGCCAGCCTGGGTACTACTGTTTGTATGGATTGCATTGAGCTGGAAATAGACGCGGATTCTAAATCGCTACTTCAAACCAAGCCGGTTTACGGAGGGAATGCTATGGCGGTGTGGGTTTCAGTGAATTACAGGCCTCATGTAGTTACCATGCGACCAAGATCAGCATCGCCAGCTCAATCAGACCCCTCCAGGAAAGGTCAGATTGTGCCTATTACGGTTGAGATAGATGAATCAACTATTAAGGGTAAGCTCCTGGAGACCGTGAAGGAGGAGGCTAAGGGGATAAAGCTTGAGGAAGCGAAGGTCATTGTGGCTGGGGGTGGGGGGATCGGCGGCAGCGAAGGCTTCCAGTTAATTCAAGAGCTGGCACAGGTTCTCGGCGGGACAATAGGAATAACCAGAGTTCCCTGTGACGAGGGCTGGATGCCAACTAGTCTGGAAATCGGGCAAACTGGTCATATAGTAAGCCCGGATCTCTATTTTGCCATCGGGATTTCTGGTGCCCCTCAGCACCTTGCTGGATGCTCAGGTTCAAAGTGCATTGTTGCCATTAACAAGGACCCTGAGGCTCACATATTTAAGGAAGCTGATTTTGGAATAGTCGGAGATTACAGAGAGGTGCTTCCCATACTGATCGAGAAATGCAAGGCTTTACGAGCCACCTAGAGAAGATATTAGAGTTACCCATCACAAATTAGACAGCAATATTAGATATCCCCAACATAACGCTCTTGGAAAATATTCAGTAATCAACTTCCTAACCAAGGAATGTTTTCATTCAAACCTAGGCAGGAAAGGAGCTAAATATTAATGAAGTGGGCAGGAAGTTCAGATCACATAAACTAGTCCCAGATTACAAAAGAGAGCTCAGAATGAAACAAGTTCTTTAAACTGGGAAAATCGCTTTTCTATATCTTTGAGCTGCAAAGATTTAAGGCGGCTGATGCCAAAATCCTCGATAGTAAAAGAAGCCATAACGCTCCCATAAACAGAAGCCTTGCGGATTTCTTCTTCTTTATCAAAAGCCTTTATTTTATCCAGGTAACCTAAGAAGCCGCCAGCAAAACTATCCCCAGCCCCAGTAGGATCAATCACCTTTTCGCAGGGATAGGCTAAAACGCCAAAAACAGAATCCTTACCTAAGACCAGTGCACCGTGTTCACCCTTTTTGATGACGATAAAAGAAGGCCCTCTCTCCAGAAGTTTCTTTCCTGCCCTGATTATATTCGGGTCCTTGGCCAATGTTTTTATTTCTTCATCGTTGCCAAAATACACATGGACTTTTTCCAAAACTTTTAAAAGAGGGTCCGGCTTGGTCTTAATCCAAAAATTTATGGTGTCCATGGCTACGAGCTTTGGGTGTTTAACCTGGGAAAGAATATCCTCGTGAAGGTCAGGATCGATATTTGCCAGAAATACAATGTCAGCTTCCGTGTAATCTGGAGGAAGTTGAGGGCTAAAATCCTCAAACACGTTCAGTTCTGTTTTTATCGTTGTCCTTTGATTCGGATCATCGCCGTAGCGTGCTTCCCAATGGAAAGTCTTACCTGACTGAATTTCAAGTCCTTGGACATCAATCCCTCTACTCTTGAATAATTCAATCGCATCCTCCGGGAAATCCTCTCCGACGACAGCAACAATCTTTGGTTGAGTGAAAAAACTTGCAGCCAGGGAACAATAAGTACCTGATCCTCCCAAAATTTTCTCTCTCCTGCCATGCGGAGTTTCAAGAGTATCAAAGGCTACAGAGCAGATGACTATTAAACTCATAGGACGATTAAGCCATTTGTTTTTATTTTATGTATTTTCCGATGATAAACCGGAGTTTCTCTTTTGACTTTTCAGCTATAGAATCGGGTTGGGTGACAATACAATTCTTGAGAGTTTGTCCACAATCGCATCGGCTTTCTTTCTGAGAAGGAAGCGAGGAAAGAGCTTTTTTAATTATGGCCTTGGCATTCTGCGTATTTTGCTCCATGCTTTCTAGAATCATTTCGATTGTTACCGGCTCCTCAACTTCATGCCAGACATCATAGTCACAGACTAAATTCATGGTGGCATAACACAATTCTGCCTCCCGGCACAGCTTCGCCTCTGTGGCACTTGTCATACCGATGACACTGCACCCCCAGGAGCGGTAGATGTTAGACTCAGCTTTGCATGAAAAAGCAGGTCCTTCGATGCAAATATAGGTTCCTCCTTGATGGACTCTTAACTTAAGCTCCTCTCCTGACTTAAACAGAACTGCGGAGAGATCAGGACAGACGGGGTGGGCAAGGCTGACATGAGCAGCAATTCCTTCTCCGAAAAATGAGTTTTCCCGGTGCGTTCTATCGAAGAACTGGTCAGAGAACACTATATCTCTTGGTTTTATCTGCTCCTTCAAAGATCCTACAGAGTTCACAGAAATAATCCTCTCTACCCCCAGCATTTTAAAGCCGTAGATGTTTGCCCGGTAATTTATCTTTGAGGGAAGAATCTTATGACCTCTGCCGTGACGGTTGAGAAAGGCAACTCTCCTTCCTTCCAAGGAACCTGTGATGAATGCATCAGAGGTTTTTCCGAAGCGAGTCTCGAACTTGACCTCTTCGATGCTTCTGATTCCCTCGATTTCATAGAATCCTGTTCCTCCGAGGATTCCTATCTCCGCACGAGGAAAACTTTCTTTCTTCACTGCTTTCATGTCTCATCCCGTATGCGATAATTGATATATAATTTATGAGATACCAAGTCAAGTAGAGTTAAGCCCTTCATTATGTTTTGATTTTTCAACAAGAAAGCATTATTCTATGAAGCTGAAGGAAAACAAATGGCTGAAAAATTCGAAACAGGACCGCTTTTCGAAGTCCTCCAAGGAGCAAACCGTGTTGCTGTCCTGACAGGAGCCGGAATCTCAGCCGAATCTGGAATTCCAACATTTCGAGGAGAAGAGGGCTTGTGGAAAAAATATCGTCCGGAAGAGCTGGCTACTCCTGCAGCTTTCAGCCAGGATCCAAAGCTCGTCTGGGAATGGTATGACTGGCGGCGCGGCATCATTGGTCAGAAGGAGCCGAATCCTGGCCATGAAGTTATTGCTCGCTGGGAAGGGACCTTTCCAACCGTTTCCTTAATCACTCAGAATATCGACGGCCTGCATCAGAAAGCAGGCTCAAAAAACGTCTGGGAGCTCCATGGCAACATTTGGAAGCTGCGCTGCACCGAGGAGGGAACGATAACGGAAAACTATGATATCCCCTTGAAAGAAATTCCTCCTCTCTGCTCTAACTGCCGAGCCCTCCTCAGGCCTCATGTTGTCTGGTATGGAGAATCCCTGTCACCAACCATACTCCGAGAATCTATTCAACTCAGCTCTGAATGTGATGTAATGTTCGTCATCGGTACCTCGGCAGTAGTCCAGCCGGCTGCTTCGCTTCCGTTCGAAGCCTCTGAAGCCGGGGCTAAGATTGTGGAGATCAACCTTGACCCGACTCCTCTCTCCCTCTACGCTGATTTTTCCATAAGAGGAAAATCAGGAGAGATCCTGCCACTAATAGATGAAGAATTAAAAAAAACGTCCAAGGCATAAAAGGAAAATTTTGAGATGAAATATATATATTTTGATGCTTCAGCCGGCCTGAGCGGAGATATGATCTTGGGAGCTCTTCTCGATTTGGGCGTATCCCCCTCACTCTTTAAAGAAAAAATGGCCGAATTAAATCTTCCTGTAGAGATTCAACTCAAAGAAACAAAAAGGGCTACTCTTCGAGGATTAAAGGTGGATGTTCTGGTAAAAGCAAAAAAGACTGTCGAGAGGAAACGATCTGATATCGAAGATATCATAAAGAGAAGCCGCTTTTCCTCCTCTGTAAAAAAGAACGCTTCAGCCATATTTAAGAAGCTCTTCGAAGCTGAAGCAAGAGTCCACGGCCACAGCATCAATGAGGGACATCTCCACGAAGCGGGAGCAGACGATGCGATCGTGGATATCGTGGGCTGCTGTTTTCTGGCTGAGATCCTCGAAATCAGTGAATTCTACTGTTCACCTTTGAATCTCGGACAGGGATGGGTCAAATCATCTCACGGGCGCCTTCCCGTGCCTGCCCCTGCAGTGGCTGAACTGCTGAAAGGCATCCCCGTCTATTCAGCCTGGATAAAACAAGAGCTCGTTACACCTACAGGAGCAGCTATCGTCTCTATATTGGTCAAAAAATTTATTCCTCTGCCTGAATTATCTTATGAAAAAATCGGTTATGGAGCCGGAACCCATAACTTTCGTGAACTGCCTAACATTTTGAGAGCTTTCTATGGAAATAAGAAGGAATTTAAGGCAGAGAAAAAAGTTTACATAATTGAAGCCAATATCGACGATTCAAGCCCTCAGGTCTTGGCTGCTTTTTCTGAAATGGCCTTTAAAATAGGGGCGTTAGACGTATTTCTTACCCCTGTTTTTATGAAAAAAGGTAGGTTGGCCACAAAATTGACGGTTATGGCTGAGATTGATAAGATAGATTCCCTGATCAGTGCTATTTTTAAAGAAACAAGCTCTATAGGTGTCAGGTACTTCCCCGTAAAAAGGCGTGTTCTGGAAAGGAAGATCGAGAAGGTTAGCATCCTTGGAGAAAAAGTAGCGATAAAAATATCCTACCAAGAGGGAAAAGAAGTCAACATTCAACCTGAATTTTCAGATTGCGTGAGATTGGCAAAAAAGAGCGATCTTTCTGTCAAAGAAATCATACAGCTTGCTTTTCAAGAATTTTATAAAAAACGCGATAAATCTTGAAAGGATTGAAAAAGAAATACGCTCGACTTTTGTGAATAGGCCAGAAAATGCCCACAAAAGACAAGGAGAAAAAGGTGGACCTAAAGAAGATTGCCAGAGGAGTCAAGCTCATCTTAGAGGGCGTTGGTGAAATCCCCGGACGACCTGGGCTCAAAGATACTCCTCAAAGGGTAGCTCGTATGTTTTCGGAGATACTTGGAGGATTGAAGGAGAATCCTGCTAGACAGCTTCAGGCGATCCAGAGCGAAAAGCATGATGAGATGGTTCTCATCAAAAACATCCCTCTTTATTCCATGTGCGAGCACCATCTCCTTCCCTTTGCTGGCGTTGCCCATATAGCTTACATCCCTAAAGGAGGAAGAATCGTAGGGCTGAGTAAAATTGCCCGCGTGGTTGATATTCTCTGCAGAAGGCTGCAAGTGCAGGAAAGGCTGACTAAACAAATTGCTGACCTCATCATGGATCACCTTAAGCCTCTTGGAGTAATGGTTGTCATCGAGGCTGAGCATATGTGCATGTCCATGCGGGGGGCGAAGAAGCCAAAATCTCTAACTGTCACTTCTGCTCTAAGAGGTTCCTTCCGTACCAAAAGCGCAACACGGTCAGAGGCCATAACTCTGATCAAAGGAGGAATGTCGGGTGGAAAAGAAGTCTAAGACAACTTTTTACGTCACAACTCCCATCTACTATGTAAACGATATCCCTCATATCGGACATACATACACCACCATAATTGCAGATGCGCTTAGTCGCTTCCAAAAGCTTTTAGGAAACAAAACCTTCTTCCTTACCGGCACCGATGAGCATGGACAGAAAGTGGAAAAGGCGGCAACAGAGAGAGGATTAAAGCCTATAGAGCTAGCAGATCAGGTTGTGGGAAGGTATAAAGACTTGTGGAAAGTCTTAAATATATCCTATGATTTTTTTATTCGCACAACAGAACCATTCCACGAGAAAACCGTCCAGAAAATCTTCAGGAAATTAATGGAAAAGGGCGACATTTATAAAGGAACTTATAAGGGATGGTATTGTGTTTCCACTGAACACTTTTTGGCCGAGGATGTCCCTCTTGAAGAAGGCGGCTATAAAATCTGCCCCGAGTGTGGCGTAAAAGCCTACATTGTCTCTGAAGAGTGTTATTTCTTCAAACTTTCTGCTTATCAGAAGCCATTACTTGATTTTTACACAAAAAATCCCATGTTTGTTCGGCCTCAGTCTCGGATGAACGAGGTCGTAAGCTTCGTCAAACAGGGGCTCAAGGATTTAAGTATCACTCGAACCACAGTGAAGTGGGGAATTCCTGTGCCGGGTGATCCTGACCATACAATTTATGTCTGGTTTGATGCTCTCCACAACTACTTGACAGGAATCGGGTATGATTGGAATATCGAGCTTTTCGAGAAATTCTGGCCAGCAACAGTCCATCTCATCGGCAAAGACATCCTCAGATTCCATGCAATTTTCTGGCCTGCTTTTCTTATGGCAGCAGATTTTCCCCTTCCGCAAACAGTGTTCGGCCATGGTTGGTGGCTCAAAGACGAGACAAAAATGTCCAAATCCAAAGGCAATGTCCTTGATCCCTATTTAATCTTAGATACATTTGGCCCTGATCCTTTGCGTTACTTTCTTCTTCGAGAAATTCCTATAGGCCTTGACGGAAACTTCTCCCACGAAGGTTTTGTCCACAGAGTTAATTCTGACCTGGCCAATGATCTGGGAAACCTCATTCAGCGGACTCTGACTATGATCCAGAATTACTTTAACGGAAAAATCGAAGAAGCTGATAAAGAGGAGAAAGCTGATAAAGAAATCCGTCTGGAGTTTGACAGCCTTAAAAAGAAAGTGCTCAAGTTCTCCAAGGATTATGCCTTAAGCAAAATACTGGAGGAAATCTGGGCTTATATCAGCGTGGTCAACAAGTACCTGGCGGTTAATGAACCCTGGAAATTAGCAAAGGATCAGTCCAAGAGAAAAAGGCTGGCAAGAATTCTCTACATGGCGGCAGCAGCTCTAAGGGGTATAAGCTATCTTATCTTCCCTGTTATGCCTGAATCATCAGAAAAAATCTGGGGTTTTCTCGGAGAAGAAAAACCTATCCAGGAAGAAATATTCTCAGAATTGAAATTTGAAGACTTGAAGCTGGGCCAAAAAATCAAAAAGCCTAAGCCCCTTTTCCCAAGAATTGCTTTGAAAGATTTCTTAAAGGAAGAGGAAATAAAGCCTTCTCCAGCGAGAAAGGAGGAAAAAATGGAACACATCACGTTTGATGAATTCAAAAGAATGGATTTCAGAGTTGGTGAAGTCCTCAAAGCAGAAAAAGTGGAAGGCACCGATAAGCTCATCAAACTTGAAGTCGACATAGGAACCGAAAAAAGGACCATGGTGGCGGGTGTCGGAGATGTCTACACCGCTGAGGAACTGGTAGGAAAAAAGTTCATTGTCATCGTTAACCTGAAACCTGCTGTTATTCGGGGGATCGAATCCCAAGGCATGCTCTTGGCGGCAGAGGTAGAAGGGAAAGCGACCATACCTTTCTTTGATAAGGATGTCCTCACAGGCGCCAAAGTCAGATAACTATAAGTCCTTTATAATTGATACGTAAGTGGGATCATGTAAGTGGCATCATAAGTGGGGTCAGGTCTTGCTTTTTGCCTGTCTTAAAAATTTCTTTGCAAGGATGAAAGAGACACAGATATCTCTTATCTTCAGGATGAGATTTTGCCCTCATCCCCTGCCCATTTATAAAAAAACCAAGATCTCCCGCAATCTAATGCGTTAGCATAAATTGCTTTTGTACGAGTAAAGGCAAAAAACAAGATCTGACCCCAGCAATAACCAAATAAATAAGTTATGGAGAGGAAAATGGAGAGAAGAGAGTTCTTCAATGCTTGTCTTGGAGGCCTTGCCGGGATGAATATTTTCTTTACTTCCGGCAAGCGCACGTTTTCTATAAAAGATTTAAAAAAGGAAAAAGAAGAAACCGATGTTCTGGTTAAAGTTCTGGGAACTGCCCAGGATGGCGGCCTCCCTCAGATAGGCTGTTACTGCAAGAATTGTCTTCGAGCACGAGAAGACCAGCGATTTTCTCGTCTCATTTCCTCGCTGGCTATCATAGATTTAGGAGAAAAAAAATACTTCATCCTGGACGCCACTCCTGATATCAGAATCCAAGCAGACATAGCCTTCAGTAGATTAGCTCTTCTCAAGCAAGGAAGAAAAAACTTTCCCGATGGTATCCTCCTTACGCATGCCCATATCGGCCATTACACTGGCTTGATGTTTTATGGCTATGAGTCTATGTCTGCTCATAAACTGCCTGTTTATTGTTCTTCTCGTATGAAAAGTTTTTTATCCAGTAACGGTCCGTGGAGTCAGCTTGTGAGCTTGGAAAATATATCAATCCATACCCTCTCCATGGAAAAAGAGTTTTTATTAACGCCACGCATTTCTTTTACTCCCTTTCTGGTCCCTCACCGGAACGAATACACAGACACCCTCGGTTTTATAATATCTGGAGATAAAAGAAAGCTTCTTTATGTTCCGGATATCCAGAGCTGGGAAGCCTGGAGCCGGTCGATAGTCAAAGAGACTCGAAAGTCAGATGTTGCTCTTTTGGATGGAACCTTTTGCAGTTCAGAAGAGCTACCCGGACGAGACCTTTCTAAGATAGGACATCCCTTCATTAAAACTAGCCTAAAAACTCTAAAAAATGTGGCAGAAGAGGGAAAAACAAAGATCTATTTCACCCATTTAAACCATTCTAATTTAGCCCTTGACCCAGAAGGGGAAGCTAGGAAAGAGGTCGAAGAGAAAGGCTTCGGGATTGCCTCAGAGGGGATGGAATTCTTTCTCTAAATTCAGGTAGTCATTTAAGGTATTTTCCGAGGACTGAACGTGGCACGGTTCCTTCTCTTAGAATCACTGGTTTCTCAGATGTGAGGTCGACCACAGTGGAGGGCAATGCTCCTCTTGTTTCCCCTCCATCAACGATAAGATCAACTAATCCGAAAAAAGAATCCCTTATTATTTCAGGATTTGAAATTTCCTTTTCTCCTGAAATATTGGCGCTCGTGGCCGTTATCGGAAAAGCTGTCTCGTTCAGCAATTCTCTAATCCAGGAAAGCGCAGGCTGACGGATACCTATTGAACCTCCAGGCCCGAGCAGACTCGCTGGCAAAGTTGAGGAGGCTTCTAAGACCAAGGTTAGAGGCCCGGGCCAGAACTCACCGGCCATTTTCCAGAAAAGGGATGGAATGTCCTTGGCAATGTCTCGAGCCATATTGATATCAGAGATTATTAAAGAGATAGGCTTTGATGTCTCTCTCTTTTTTAGATGATAAATTCTCTGGATGGCTTTTTCAGAAAAGCAGCTCGCTCCCAGGCCGTAAAAAGTATCTGTAGGGTAGGCAATCAGCCCTTCTTCTTGCAAAACCTCAGCAACTATTTTAATTTTATCAAACTCAACAAGTGCCGGGTCTATCTTTATGATTTTAGTTTTTACAGCCATCTCTGTATCCATATTAAATAGTAAAAGGTAAAGAATAAAAAGTAAAACGGAATTCGTAAAGCATAGGCAGGAATTTGATTCATCTTATGTAGGGATTTGATAAATGAAATCCGCACTCTTGATATTGTAGGAGTTTGATTTATCAAACACACATTATTAAATATACAAATAAATCAATTTGATGAATCAAATCCTGATTTTAATAAAAAAAATGCGGGCTTGATGAATCAAGCCCCTACAAACACAAACATTTTTTTTAAAATATGATTATGACTTGACTATAATCGTTATCTGATTTATAAACATTTATTTAATAAAAAGAAATATAAAGAAGAGGACAGTTGACCTTTTTTAGACACAACAAGCGGCTTAAGTCCTTCTAATATTTAACTTGGCATAATTTTTGCATTATAATTGTATAGAGGAGAAATGAAATGAAAAAAAGTTTGATTCTTTTTTTGGCCTTAATTTTTTTGGCTCCAAGCCTTGCCTTTTCTGGTATTTTTACTTTTAAGGCAGGATTATTTATCCCCCGAGCTCAAAGCGACCTGTGGACAACAGAATTTGACCAAATGACTTTCAACAAGAGCCACTATAATACCACAAACTTCGGTTTTGCCTACGAATACTTCCTCACAAGGGAAGTTAGTGTAGTACTCGGAGTCGATAGCTACTCGAAGAATAAAGTCGGAACCTACGTAGATTATGTTGGCATCGAGCTTGTCGATGGAGATTTTGCCTTCCCAACAGATTATCTGGAAGATTTTTATCCTGCACATGTCTTTAATGTCTCCATAACCCCCATCCAGCTTTCTGCAAAGTTCACACCCACCGGAAGAAAAGGAAAATTTATCCCCTACTTAGGGGGTGGAGTTGGGCTATATCTCTGGAACGTAAGGTTGAATGGTGATCTGATCGATTTCGATGATGTCTGGGTTTATGTACCTGATGATATTGATATATACCCCATTATATCCGTTGATGCCTGGGAAAGTAATAGAATCTCATTCGGGTATCACGCATTTGCCGGAATTATGGTGCCCTTTACAAAAAGAATGTCTTTTGAAGCGGAATTCAAGTATAACCGAGCTCAAGGAGAACTTAAAGAAGCTTTCCTGGATTTTGAGCCTTTTGACCTCAGCGCGTACCAGATTTCTTTGGGGCTGAATTACTGGTTCTAATACCGATCGTAGGAGACGATTTCATCCAGGCTTTTTCTTCCTCGAAATCGGGGAATTTCCTTAGGATAGCCTAAGGGTGTCAAAGCCAGAACCTTTACCTCTTCAGGAACGTGCAGGATTGCTTTTACCTCTTCCTCCTCAAAAGAACCTATCCAGCATGTCCCAAGCCCCTCTTCTTGTGCTTGGAGGATGAGATGCTCTAAAGCAATCGTGACATCTACAGACCAAGATTTCATGTAGCGGCCCATACGAGCGTAACAACTATCAGGAAAACCGCAGCCAACGATTATAATCGGTGCTTTGGCGATAAAAAACTGTCCAGCGGACGCCCGGGCTAACTTTTCCTTCAATACTTTGTCTTTGACTACGATGAACTTCCAGGGCTGAAGATTTTTCCCAGAAGGAGCCAGGCGAGCAGCCTCAAGCACACGCAAAAGACCCTCCTCAGGAATGGGGTCGTCTTTATATTTTCTTATGCTTCGTCTCTTCTGAATAACTTCTAAAACTTTCATTTCTCCTCCATTTTTTGACCTTGCTCAGTTAATCTGTATTTATCTATAAGCGATAGATACTTTCGAGCTGCAGGCTTATTTTTTCTTTTCTCAAAACCGCTCGCAAGTATCTGACACTTCCTCACTATCTCCCGCTTGACAAGTATCTCTTGATGAGGCGTTAAGTCGAGACGCAGCGTCTTCTCCAAAGCTTTGACCCTGAACCTATCCATGCCCCAGTATTTTCGAGACAGCTGGTCTGAGTGCCCCCCTCGTTTGATGATCAGGGGCTTAGGCAGAAAATAAACAGGGCATTTAAGGGCAAGCCGAATACCAAAATCATAATCTTCGCAAGCCAACAATTCCTCATCAAATTTTCCCGTCACCTCAAAAACCTCTCTCCTGAATAGGGCAGAAGAAAGGCTTATAAGACAGAGGGGCAACACTCGATCAAAGATCCAACCTGAATACTTCCTATGTTTTTTCTTGGGATTTACAAAGACTCCGCGCCTCATCCATATCTCCTCGGTGTAACAAACCTTGGCCTGGGGAAAAGCATTCATAAAACTCATCTGGATGCTGATCTTCTCTTTTTTCCAGAGGTCATCCGAATCTAAAAAGGCAATATATTCACCTTGCGCAAGATCAAGCCCGAGGTTCCGAGCCGCACTTACTCCTTTATGCTCCTGGAAATGGTATTTCATCTTTTTCCCGAAAGAATTTACAACTTCTTTCGTATTATCCGTAGAGCCATCATCAATCACCAAAAGCTCGAATGAACTAGAGCTGTTACGAACAAAATAATCCTGACTCAGCACAGATTGAATGGCCTCCGCCAGAAAAGAGGCTCTGTTGTATGTCGGGATAATTACACTAATCATTGCCAAGAAGGCTCTTTTTATGGACTTCTTGAGATAATAACTCTGTCACTTTTATCAAAAGGAATCTTTATACGTCCCCATGCAGTCCTCACCTCTATCTCCCCGAAGAAACTGCAAAGAGCTGAAGGTTGGCGAAGTTCGGTGTAGGCCTCTTTTCCGGCTTCAAAGAAACTCAGGAGAAAAGGAATTGAAAAAACTCTTATTTCTCCGCTTTCAATATTTTTATCTCCGCTTATAATCCCTTCGCCAACGGATTTCCCTGCCAAACGAAGTCCATAGCGTATCCTGTCTACCAAGAGCTCAAAGGCGTTACTGTTTTTAAAGCTTACCTTGAAGCTTAAATCCGCTCCTCCGATCGTCATCTCCCTCACCTGAAGAGTAAGGAATTTAATCTCAGGTTTTTTGAAGATCGGGAACTCTCCGGAAAGGCCAAAAGGAAGCCTCCCCTTCTCCCTCCGGCCATCCGAAAATGTCATAGTTCCTGTCAAATAACACTGGGCTTTATCTTTTTTTTCTACTCCCTCTACGACACGAAAAAGATGCGCATAGGTGATTTTTAACGGAAAAGAAAGAAGTGTTTTTCCCTTTGCCTCGATGCGTATGTATTTTTCTAAGGGAGTTGATAAGCGGAAGTATTCCTTCTGATTGACAACAAATCGGTAATCATAACCTGAAAGATAATAAGGCGAGGAGGAAGAGTTCGATATGCTTACATAAAAAATAAGGAAAAGCCCAGAGACGTTTAAATCCTTAATCTTTTTCTGCTCAAGAGATATACTGAGATCTTCTCTCAAAGAAACAGGCAAGGCTAAACTGGCAAAAACCCAGAGGAAAAGCAGGAAGAAACACAGTGTTTTTCTCAATTTTTTCACTTGATATTTCTTGAATCATTAAGCATACAATAATGGTCCGAGGAGAACAAGATTTCATGTTTTTCCCAGGAAGCATTTCCAAATCCTTGATAGCTAGTTACTATATTCGAGGAGTAGGTTTTGGGAAATAGCTGCAGCGACCATCGAAGATTCAGCCTTCGGAATTCGCTCTTCGAGGGGACCCAACGGAGTTGGGCGGCGAGTATGTTTGAGCAGAGCGTTGCGAGGAGCGTAACGACGAAGCAATCTTCTATGATGATGTGATGCAAGTACTTTTTTTTGTTTTCCCTTCTTTTCTCT
>WVXO01000029.1:0-432 GCA_011773465.1 Candidatus Aminicenantota bacterium
CTCTGGTGAAGGAAGAGGTGTTGCACACTTGCCACAGAAGCGGCTGTCGTCGGGATTTTCAGAATGACACTTGGGGCATTCCATGACCTATTCTCTTTTCTTGACCATATATCGAAAGAATATTAATTAATGGGAAAAGTATAAAATGTAATAAATCTAGCAAATATTATATCACAATAGATACTACGAATAATGAGTCTAAAGAGTTACAAGCTTGTGTAAAAAAAAGAAGAAAAGGGAGCAGGCTACTTTTTCTGTATAATGGAAAAAAGAGGATAAGCCCCTTTTTCTGTAAGGAAAAGGACAGTCTCTTTTTGTAGAGGGAAAATAAGAAAAAGAAGCCCATCTCCTTTTTTCAGAGAAAGTGGCTTGCCGTTTTTTTTAGCTGATCCCAGGTGAGTTACGCAGCCATTAAGAACTTCGTAAGAAATT
>WVXO01000029.1:448-4958 GCA_011773465.1 Candidatus Aminicenantota bacterium
ATAGCAAAATAGAAAAGGATTAAGAAACATGCCTTATTTGATTTTGAAAAGAGCAGGTTCTAAAGACAAAATTTTCAAACTCACTAAAGCCGTTACAACTATTGGTAGAAGACACACCAACGATGTATTCCTGATGGATGAGAGTGTATCCCGTGATCACGCAAAGATAATAAAACTTAAAGATGGTGGTTATGAGATAAAAGACGTGGGCGCCAGGCATCCTACAACCGTCAATGGAAAAATCGTCTCTTCTCATAGATTGAGAGAGCGGGATAAAATAGGATTAGGCGACTCAATCTTGATCTTCAAATCAGAGGAAACCCCTTCCACTGCTCAGGTTGAATTTCTCGCCACTGAAGACATGTCTCAAGAGACCTTGGAAGTTGCCTCCTTGGACGCCAAAAAGACTTCAGTTTTCTCCGTTGCTGATTTGGATCTTCAATCGCTCCAAAAGGACCATCAGAGGCTGATGCTTCTGTATGAAGTTGGCAAAGCTATTAGTTTACACTTTGAAGATTCTCATCATATGATGGATGAAATCTTGAGTATAGCCTTAAGAACGCTTGATGCGGAGAGAGGTTTCATCGCCTTGGTCGATGAAAATACTGGAGATTTGACCTGTGAGTTTGTTCGAGATAATACAGGCGATCAAGAACCGGAGAAGCTAGAAGTAAGCAGAACAATAATCCATAAGGTGCTTAGAGGTGGTGTTTCAATCCTGACAGCTAATGCTCTCAAAGACAGCCAATTCAGGGATATAAAAAGCGTAAGGGAATATAGCATCAGGTCCGCCGTATGTGCTCCTCTGCTCTTTCGAGAAGAAGTTATGGGGGTAGTATACCTAGACAACCGTGTCTCTGCAGGAAGTTTCTCTCAAGATGACCTGATGTTTTTAACAGCTCTCTGTCACCAGGCCGGGATAGCATTAGGAAATGCATGGCTTCACAGGCAAGTGGTCCAAGAGAATATCCGGCTAGGAAAAGCCTTAAAGCCAAAATTCCAGTTCCTGGGTGAATCCGAAAAGATGAAGAAGGTTTTCGCAACGATTAAGAAAGTTGCTCCCACAGAGCTTACAGTCCTTATTCAAGGTGATACGGGAACAGGTAAGGAACTGGTCGCCCAGGCAATCCATTCGCTATCTCCGCGCCGGGATCAACCATTCATCCCCGTCAATTGTGCAGCCATGCCAAAAGAGTTGATTGAGAGCGAACTCTTCGGACATGAAAAAGGAGCTTTTACTCACGCAGTTAGCACACGACAGGGAAAGTTTGAATTGGCTGACGGCGGCACTATTTTTCTTGATGAGATCGGCGATATGAGTCTGGATATGCAGGCAAAAGTACTGCGCACCTTAGAGGAAAGGGAATTCCAGCGAATTGGCGGGTCTAAAAACATAAATGTTGACGTTCGAGTGATTGCAGCGACAAACAGAGAACTGGGAAAATATGTTGAATCAGGAGAATTTCGCGAGGATCTTTATTACCGGTTAAATGTGGTATTACTGAAGCTTCCGACACTTCGAGAGCGAAAAGAAGATATAATTCCCCTAGCGGAAAACTTCATGGCTGGAAGGATAAAAAATATCTCACATAATGCAGAAAAATTATTATTAGCCTATGACTGGCCAGGTAATGTGAGAGAGCTGAAGAACTGCATAGAAAGAGCGGTTGTCCTGGGACAGGGAGAAGTCATCCAGCCAGAGGATTTACCCATGCATATCCGTAAAGGCAGCAAGATAATTCCATCTCCTCTTGGCACGATAGAAAATATGGAAGAGGATCATATTGTAAGAGTTTTGAGATACACCAAATGGAACAAAAGCGATGCTGCCAAGATATTGGGAGTTACACGCCAGACATTAGATAACAAAATCAATAAGTATAAAATCAAGAAACAACATATATAAAAATTAGACATGTTTGCTCTCTCTGCTTTTATCCCGTTTGTTTTCTATAAATTCCAATCCTTTCCTTCCTTGCCTTTATCTCTTAATGTCTAAAAATTAGACAATTTGATTAGCTAAAAAGGGATCATCCCCCAACATCTGTTTTAGACGAACTAAAAATTTATGAATTATAGCTTGATTATTTTCCTGGGGAAATAATATCATTCGCTATCAGATTGGCTATTTTTTCCGCATTTTTTCTTGGTGCTCCAGCTCCCCTGATCTAATTGGCATGATTATTGCTAAATAAATAATGAATTACCATAGAAAATGGATTTAATGAATGACAAGGAGAGGCAAAGATTTTTGCTCCAAGGGAGTCATCCTTTTTTATTAACGATAAAGGAGAAAAAGTGAAAAAAATCATAATCCTTATCGCGATTATTCTTATCTTGCTGTTCCTGACTGTACTTTATGATCCAGGTCAAGTATTTGGAGCTAGCCAAGGAGTGGTAAAGGGGACGAGAATGGCGGCCCTTTTCCTTGTGTAAAGGTAACCTTAAAAGGTGAGTACATAGGGGCCTTTGATTAAATTGTTTCCTGGCTAGATCTCGATGTGAGATTGACCAATCAGGAATATTACAACGGAGAAAGTGTTGCAGATGAAAGCAGAGGTTTCTGAATTTAAGAGTTTTCAGATTTGGAAAGAGGTTCAACTTTTAAGTTGTTCAGTTCAATTTTACCCTCCTTGGGCCCCTTCCGCCCTAGGGCGGAAGGGGTTTCATCCCTTCTGTTTCAGCCGCAGAATGGAATTTGAAGTTATAGATGCCTTAATCCAAAAAAGCCAACAAAAATAACGAAAATAACTATAAGTAGGAGGAATATTATGAGATATAAACTGACAACATTCCTTCTTCTTTTTCTCTTATTAGTTTCTGCTATCTTTTCAGCTTCAAATGTTAAAGGAAAAGATATTTCTGAAAAATACAAAGAATGGCTAAGACAAACAAGCTCCACCATTTCTCCTCAGGAAAAAGATGTAGCAACTTCATATGCAAATCATTTTTTTAATTATAAAGGAGCAGTGAGCACAGATAATTTAACGAATTATATAGAAAGCATCACAGAAATCGCATTAATCCTAGATCCAATCCTTAATATCAGTTTTTTACATTTCTCTATCAGTCCTGTTTTCTTTTCTACTGATTATATTGAGCTGAATGAGCAGTATTACTGTAATTTTAAACTCAGTGTGAGCTTAAGAAAAAATACAGAAATTATTTTTCAATACTCTAAAGATTTCCCCTTTTATTTTTATCCTGATGAAGCTGACAGAATAAAGAGAAACGGGATCTCAATCCAGGATTTCTTCCCTGTGATTGAGGGCAATTATAGATTAAATATTCTTATTCAGAATTCCGTGGGAAAAGAGTTTAGCGTTTTTGAGAAAGATATTTCTGTCCCGAAAAATTCAGGACCACCAGTGCTTACAGGGCCAGTCTTGGGAGTCAAACTCCAAGAATCTCCAACTCATCTTTATGTTCCTTTTAAAGTGATGGATACAAAACTGCTTGTTGACCCCAACAAAATCTTTACTTCTACAGATGAAATAATTCTCTTTTTTAATCTTAGGAACGTCACAAAAGATTTATGGCAAGAAGGCAAATTGGAAGTTCTAATAGATGACCTTAGCAATAAGAATCCTCCTCATAAATCTTTTAACCTGTATTTGAGGAATTATCCGTTTAATAAAACCTTTTGCGTCATTCGCTCAATCTCGCTGCAAGGATTACGCCCTGATTATTATAAAATGAAGATAAACTTAAAAGATGGAAAACGAGCAATAATTGATGAGGAAGCTACTAACTTTATTGTATCCCCAAAAAAGATAGTTCCTCACCCTGTTATTTTGGCCAAGTCAATTTCCCCTTCTAATAACTTTTTATTTTTTTATTCCATAGCCTACCAGTTCGACAAAATGAATGAGCTAGAAAAAGCCGAAGCTAACTATAAAAAGGCCTATTTGTTAAAACCTGAATGCAAAGCGGGATTGGTCGAGTATGCATATTTTCTATTAAAGAATAAAAAGTTTAATAAATGCTTAGAATTGATCGAGGGTATTAGAGAAGATGAAAACTTTAAGTTTGATTACTACTTGATAAGAGGAAACATATATATGGAAATGGGGAAATACTCAGATGCTATCGATAATTTGCTTGAGGCTAACAAAATCTATAACACCGAAGTCAGCCTTCTTAATTCCCTCGGTTTCTGCTTCTATAAGACCCACCAAAAAAAGAAGGCGCTGGATGCTCTGAGAGCGTCTTTAAGCTTGAATTCACAGCAGGAAAGTATTAAAAGATTAATCCAGATAATCGAAAAAAGCCTCGATTAAATTATTTTTTTCTCTGGATTCTATGTTTGTTCTTGCTCTCTTTATATCCTCCGCTTATCATTGCGAGCCCCGAAGGGGCGAAGCAATCTCATAAAAGTCTTAGATTACTCAGCTTTTTCCGAGCAAAGCGAAGCAATCTTCTATGCTCCTCGCAATGATAATTTATTGTATGAGGTAACATGATGATGTGATGTACCTCCAAAGGGTGTCTATGTTGTGATAGATTACCC
>WVXO01000051.1:0-3626 GCA_011773465.1 Candidatus Aminicenantota bacterium
TTCCTTCCTTCAAGGACTGCGTGAGTAGGCCTAAGAGCCGAAAATACGGGCAAACCCCGCGCGGAAACGTCATGATGGATTGAGCCCACTTGACTCCGTGATAGGTCGCGTGGGTCTGCTTCGGTTCAGCGAAATTCGGACAGATGAGTGCATTTCTTAAGCTACAGATTATTTGTAATAATCTTAAGCGAGGAGAAATGCATGACAGCCAAAACAGAGTCGAAGCCTTCGCCTGAATCCATCGTACGGCAAATCAAACGCAAGACGCGGCGTAAATTCAGCGCGGAGGAGAAGATCCGTGTCGTTCTGAGCGGATTGAGGGGAGAAGAAAGTATTACCGACCTCTGCCGCAAAGAAGGAATCCATCCCACGATGTAATACAAGTGGAGCAAGGCATTGCTTGAGGCAGGAAAGCGCCAGCTCAACGGTGATACCATCAGAGAGGCCTCTTCCAGTGAGGTCAAAGAGCTGCGTGAGGAGAATGACGAGCTGAAAATGCTCGTTGCAGAGCTTTCGCTTAGGACCAGAATCCTAAAAAAAACCTTGAAGGGTTTGGAATACGAATCCAACGATACATGAAATACACGCAGTCTGAGAAAATGGAGATCATCCGCATGGTCGAAGGCGCTTCCTTGAGCGTCAAAAAGACTCTGGATATGGCCATAGAAAGGACAGGAGTCGAGCATGTCCATGTGGTCTACCGCCCGAGATTGCTCTCCGATAACGGATCGGCTTATATCTCCAAGGAGCTGAGAGACTATCTTGAGGACGTTGAGATCCGGCATATCCGGACAAAGCCGTACCACCCCATGACTCAAGGCAAAATCGAACGCTATCACCGGTCGATGAAAAACATCATCCTCCTGGATCATTATTACACTCCATCGGAGCTGGAAGAAAGAATCCGGGAATGGGTCGATTATTACAACAATCACCGGTATCACGAAGCCATAGACAACGTTACACCGGCTGATAAATACTTTGCCAGGGACCAGCAAATCCTGAAAAACCGGATGAAAATCAAAAAGCAAACCATCCGAGAAAGAAAGAAAATCAATAAAATGATAATGCTTGAGTTCTTGTCAAATGGAATCAATTAGGTTTATCATGAATTACGAAAACTGTAGCTTAAAATGTAAGCACATTTGTCCGAAACCACTTGAAGACAAACATACATATTAAGCAGAAGTAAAGAATGCGGCGACAAGAACCCAAATTCCCTAAGGCCTTGGCTTCCCTAGGTTGAAAAAGAGTTGTATCACTTTTTAACAGTTAATGTCCGTACTCGAACAGAAATAAATATTCCCCATTTATATAAAGATGTATTTTTTTGTGTCATAAGTAATCTCTATGCAGATGCCCTTAGGAGTCCCGGGATCTCTATACCGCCCTCCTTGACTTCACAGACTCCTGAGAGTATAATCTCCCTAAAGCCAAAAGGGACGTATAAGATGAGATGTAAATATTGTCTCAAAGGTGTAACGCAATATGGTTCTCTTGGCTACTGTGATCAGTGCAGCGTATGGTACAAAGCCGAAGGTGAAGAAATAAGGGCCGTATACATGCTCTGTTCTACAAGAAAAGACAATCCAGAAAAGTGCAATCTGGTAATTCAAAGCCTGTTCACAAGGGCTGACGAATTGCCAGAAAGTAGAGAAACACATATTGCTACAACAAAAATGCCCAACGTTCGTAAAGCTGATAAGATCTGTGTCTCTTGTACAAATAAACACTTCGTTTTGACGAACGACACACGTTAAACGAGAATTCAAAAAATATCGGAATCACCTCAAAATTTTGCCTAACTAAAGAGCAACGGAATCCTGGCTGTTCTCTTTTATAAAGTCAATGCGGGGAATATTTATTCAAGTGATTCAACATGTTCAGATAAGCCTTTGAATATTAGAGATAGGACAAAAGTATGATTTTTAATAAATAGTACTTCTGTCTTATTTCAAGATTTATTTATTCTTTGTATAAATGAGCATTATATATAGAATAAAATTAATGTTAATCCAAATAAAATAAGCTGGAGTCAGCATGGCTGCTGTTAATGGAAAAAAGAATATTATCAAGTGGATGACTATCTTGGCAGGATTGGCTGCTTCTTTGTTTTTCTGTATTTTGACGATTATAGCTATACAGCACTTTCCAGGAACTTTTTCAGCCAATCAACATTATTTGAGTGTTTTAGGAAACGTGAATAGAAATCCAAACGGAGCCATGTTTTACAATCTTGGAGTTATGATTACTGGATTATCTCTTTTATTATTCTATATAGGTTTTGTTATATGGAATGCAATGCGAGACAGGAGCAAAATCCTTTTTGCCGTTTTGATATTTGGATCCATGAATGGATTTTCCATATTCATGTCAGCCGTTTATGCAGAAGTTCCTCATTATCAAGTCCATTTCACATGGAGTTTATTGATTTTCATAGCATTCATACCTGTTTTAATCCTATTCAGTATATATCTGAGAAGATATTCCGGGTTGAATAGAATCATCAGTTATTCAGGTTTTATACTCGCTGCATACAATTCTGTTTTTGTGATCTATGCGCTAACAGAAGGAACAACAAGCGGCTCATTATTGGAATGGATATCCGTTTTCAGTTATATAGGTTGGATTATGCTGCATGTAATCAACCTAATGCTTTTCAATAAAATACAGAATAAATTCTCTTAAATCTCATAAATTGGGGTTCGCAAAAAAAGGGGACAGGTTCCTTTTTTGTTCCTGATTCTGATTAATCTCAATTTAAATACTAAATGAAAGCTAAGTTGTTTAAATCGTAATTATTAGCTACCAAAAAAATAGTCTTTGTACAAAAATCATAAACAATCTGTATGCTGATAAGAATGGGAGTCACGGAGTCCTTATGGGGTAGGGGTTAAACCTATATCTATCCACTCAGGAGAATAACAAACAGAGATGCGATATAAACAGATAAGGCATTGAATAGATAGCCGATAAAAATACCCCCTCATGGTGTGTTTAATAAAGAGTGGGGACCATATGAACATAGCCCCATATTGAGTTAAATAGAGGATAAAAACCGTGTCGTAGAACGAAGAATTGAAGGAATGACTGACGCGGAAATCCAAAAGACTCTGGACTACTTACGCAAGAAAGCTCATCTTCGTGACTATAAGTGACACACCCTGGATCCATCGAGAGGCAGCTGGAAGCCAAATCCCCTAAAGCCCTTACTTCTCTGGATTGAAAAAAACAGCAGAGCGAACTAGCTTCTTATAATCTAGACGGTTCATTATGGCGTTTTCTCAAAATAATATTAGTATTTTCTAAAGGGGTGAGAGTAGCAACCTTCTATCTCATCCGTAAAGGGGATTGACTTTTTAAAAGAATTATGAGATAAAAAAACAGCCAAGAGGAGGAAAAAATGAAAAAGCTAATTCTTTCTGCCCTTTCCATAGCTTTACTCTTAAGCGGATGTGCTTCTGATAGAACAGGAAATCTCCGGATCTATTTAACAGATAAGCCAATTGATATTGGTGATGCAAAAGAAATAAAGGTCACTATTAGTGAAATAAGTGTCCAGAAAGCGAAGGAAGCTTTTTTAACTGTATGGTCGGGCACAAAAGAATATGATTTGCTTGCATTAC
>WVXO01000051.1:3647-27551 GCA_011773465.1 Candidatus Aminicenantota bacterium
AAGGGACGTACACCCAAATCAGATTAGTTGTAGTCTCAGGGCAGATTGTTATTAAAGGCGAGCCACCTCACGATATGACTGTCCCCAGTTCGCAGGTTAAAATCCCGTTGGTTTTCAATATTATGGAAGATGCTTCGACCGAAATAGTCTTAGATTTTGAGGCAGAACACTCGATACATGTCGTAAATGCTGGTCTAAGTGAAAAATACATATTAAGTCCTGTAATCAGAGTAAAAAGCATAAGCATAAGTAATTAGAACAGCCGCTTGGAAGTAAAGCAAGAAGTTCTTAATTCAATTTATTCCTTGTAATTATATCCTCGCTTCACTCTGTGCCGTGTGAGGACTTTCGATTTAACGGATTATCGGTATCCTATGTTATTTATAAAAGCCTCTTTTGAGTAAAAGCACCTAGAACTCAAATCTCATAAAGCCCTTGCATCCCTGGATTGAAAAAGGTTGCTGAGGGTGATTTGTGCATATTTAGGAGCATATTACCCAGCTCCTTAATTCCAAGCAAGACATCATTAGCAATAGAGTCACCTCAATAGTAATAGTAATAAGGGAAGGGAAATTCTCAGTTGGAGGACTAATCTAAGAAGAATCAATATAGAGACTTTGAATTGACAACTTGTTGTACATACGGATACTATTATTTACGTAAAAATAGAATTATTTAGGGGGGAAGAATGAAAAAGGCTTAAAACTAGCAAAAAAACATTAGGTTTCTCAGGAAGAAAAGGTGTGCCGAGGGCCGGACTCGAACCGGCATGTTGGATAACCAACGAGGGATTTTAAGTCCCTTGCGTCTTCTTATTCAAAATAGACTTCTCCTCATGTCATACATGTGTAACAAAAATGACTGAATTACGCTGAAATTATGGTATTAGGATTGAAAAGCCAAAAAGGGAAAAAATTGTAACTTATAGGGGAAAAAGGAAGAATAGGATGGTAGCGGGGGCTGGATTTGAACCAGCGACCTCCGGGTTATGAGCCCGACGAGCTACCAGACTGCTCTACCCCGCAATTTCAGAGATATTATAACAGAATTCATCCATTTGTCAAAAGAAGGGATAAGATGTTTTTTTTCTTGACATTAACTCGTTGCAAAAAATATAATGAAACACTTAAAAAATGGGCTATTTCCTCTTTTTTCTCCTTGCTGCATTATCTACTGGTGCAGTGTTGGGTATGATCATTTCCAAGAACCAAGCCTACAATGCTCTTTTTCTGATCCTTGCTTTTGCCTGTATGGGAGGTATTTTTGCTCTTCTTGAAGCACCTTTCATCGCAGTGATCCAAATCATCATCTATGCCGGCGCTATAATGGTTCTCTTTATATTCGTGATTATGATGATCAACTTTCGTTACGGCATTCCCGCTGAAAAAAAGAAATGGACTATTTATCTTTCTCTGGTCCTCGCCGTTGTCCTTGTCATCGAGCTTATTCTTTCTATAAAAGGAGCTTTCACTCTCCCTGTTTCTACGGCAATAATAAAAGCTGGCCCTACTGATCTTGGCCGCCTCCTTTTTACAAAGTATCTCTATCCATTTGAGATCACTTCCATCTTGATTATAGCCGCCTTAGTCGGGGCTATTGTATTAATTAAGAAAAAAGAAAAAGTATGATTCCTCCAAATTATTTCTTAATCTTAAGCGTCGTCCTCTTCGTTCTGGGTGCTATCGCGTTTTTTGTAAAAAAAGATCTCATCACAATGTTCATGTCCATAGAGATTATGCTCAATGCAGCCAACCTTGCTTTTATTACCCTAGCAAGATCAGCAAATTCCGCAGATGGACAGATCATTGTCTTTTTTATAATCACTGTTGCGGCTGCTGAGGCGGCTGTTGGACTGGCTATCATTATTCTTATTTTCAGGCAAAAAAAGACAATAAAATCCGAAGATATAAAATTAATGAAAGGATAAAATGACTGAGATTTTCTGGCTCATTCCGTTTATACCTGCAGCGAGCACCTTTGTCCTGGCTGTTTTTGGAAAAAAGCTTCCCAAAAAATATGTCTCCTTCCAGGCTTGTTTTGCAGTCTTTGCCTCCTTCGTTATCTCGGTCATCTCAGCTTTAGGACTTCTTCAGACAGCTCACGGAAGCTACCCGCTGGTCAAAAATCTTTTTTCTTGGATTCAAGCAGGAAGCTTCCAGGTCAACCTTTCCCTTATGTTTGATCCCTTATCTGCTGTCATGGCTCTGGTTGTAAGCGGGGTGGGTTTTATCATCCATGTCTATTCGGTAGGCTATATGGCAGATGATGAAGGCTACACCCGGTATTTCACCTATCTAAACCTCTTCACTTTTGCCATGCTTATACTTGTTATGGCTTCTAACTTAGTCTTGATGTTTGTCGGCTGGGAAGGAGTCGGACTTTGTTCTTATCTATTGATCGGTTTCTGGTTTGAAAAACACTCGGCTGCAAATGCAGGTAAAAAGGCTTTCATCGTTAGCCGGATAGGTGACACAGGCTTCCTCCTGGGCATTCTCTTCATTTTCATTCATATAGGAAGCGCAGAATTTACCGCTATTAACCAGGCCATCTCAGGAGGAGCTATTTCCGCCGGGCTAGCTACTCTGCTCGCCATTCTTCTGTTTGTGGGAGCAACAGGAAAATCCGCCCAAATTCCTCTTTATGTCTGGCTTCCTGATGCCATGGAAGGCCCTACCCCTGTCAGCGCCCTTATCCATGCTGCTACTATGGTCACAGCTGGAGTCTACATGGTTTCCAGGATGAATCTTCTCTACACTCTATCCGAAACTGCAGCTCAGATTGTAGCACTTGTGGGTGCTGTCACAGCCGTCTATGCAGCCACAATGGCTTTAACTCAGAATGACATAAAAAGAGTTTTAGCCTACTCTACGATATCTCAAATAGGATACATGTTCATAGGCTGCGGTGTGGGCGCCTACGCAGCAGGTATGTTCCACCTGTATACTCATGCCTTCTTCAAGAGCCTGCTGTTTCTGGCTGCTGGAAGTGTCATGCATGCGCTATCGGGTGAAATAGACATGAAAAAAATGGGAGGGCTGCGAAAATATCTTCCTCTAACTTATCCTACTTTCCTTATAGGGGCAATTGCCATCGCTGGCGTTCCGTTTTTCTCTGGCTTTTTCTCAAAAGACGCCATCCTGACCAAGGCATTCGCTCAAGGTCAGTATTCAGCATTTTATTATTTTATCTGGGGTCTAGGGATTATGGGCGCAGTGCTTACAGCCTTTTATATGTTCCGCCTCATTTTTGTGACTTTCCACGGGACTGAACGCCTTGATCCTGAAGTAAAAAAACACATTCATGAATCCCCCAAAGTCATGACCATACCCTTGGTCATTCTAGCTTTCTTCTCTGTTGTGGCAGGATATGTAGGACTTCCTGTTGTCCTGGGAGAGAAACTCAACTTTTTCAGCAAATTCCTGGAGCCTGTGATAAAAGAGGTCCACGAAGTTCATCTCAGCCTGCAAACAGAGTGGATTCTAATAGCGATTGCAGCCTTTGTGGCCCTTCTGGGAATTATTATTGCCTATGTTTTCTACATCAGATCGCCTATGATTCCACGCAATCTGGCTACCAGATTTCCAGCTATCTATAAACTTTTGTTTAACAAATATTATGTGGATGAAATCTATAATGCAGTCTTCGTGAATCCAACTGTTAAAGGCTCAGAGATTATATATGATAATTTTGATCTAAAAGTCATAGATGGAGCTGTCAACGGGACAGCAACAGCTACCGGCTTTACAGGAAAAATCCTGAGCTATTTCCAGAGTGGCTTGATAAAAGATTACGCCCTTATTTTTCTTTTAGGAGTAATTATCTTTTTAGCTTATTTATTGTTTTAAAAAATGAATTTACCAGTTTTGAGTCTAGTTACGTTCCTCCCCCTTGCAGGAGCCGTTCTGCTCATTTTTGTTCATCGCGGAAGGGAAAACCTTCTCCGCATTCTTACCTTGGTCATAACCATCATTACTTTTATTTTTTCTCTTACTCTTTATTTCAATTTTAATGATCAAATTCCTGATCCACAATTTGTGGAGAAAGCTGACTGGCTCGGCTATGGAATTAATTATCACATCGGAGTTGATGGGATAAGCCTTTTTCTTATACTTCTGACAACTCTCTTAATGCCTATAATCATCCTTTCTTCCTGGACATACATCAGAAAGAAAGTAAAAGAATACGTGATCTTCATGCTTATTCTTGAGACAGGGATTATCGGGGTCTTTGTCGCTCTCAATCTTTTTCTCTTTTATGTTTTCTGGGAAGCCATGCTTATTCCAATGTATTTTCTCATCGGCGTTTGGGGTGGTCCCCGGAAAATTTACGCCACCTTGAAATTTGTCCTTTTTACGATGCTCGGAAGCTTATTGATGTTAGTGGCAATCTTTTTCCTTTATTCCATGTATTACAAGGCCACTGGCGTCTATTCTTTCAATCTTTTTGATTATTACAGGCTTATCCTGAATCCCAATATTCAAATCTGGCTTTTCCTGGCTTTTGCTCTTTCTTTTGCTATAAAAGTGCCTTTATTCCCGTTTCACACCTGGCTTCCTGATGCTCATGTGGAGGCTCCCACGGGCGGCTCTGTGATCCTGGCCGCTGTGCTCTTAAAGATGGGAACTTACGGTTTCCTCCGTTTTGCTCTTCCTCTTTTTCCTGATGCAGTAATGAGATTTCTCCCTCTTCTGGCAGTGCTGAGCTTGATAGGGATCATCTATGGGGGATTGATGGCGCTCATCCAGAAAGATGCCAAGTCCCTGGTTGCTTATTCCAGCGTCAGCCATATGGGGCTTATCATGCTGGCAGTCTTTGCTTTGAACACTGAAGCAATCGAAGGGGCTATATACCAGATGCTCAACCATGGATTGAGCACAGGGGCTCTGTTTTTGATCGTGGGCATCCTGTACGAAAGATCCCATACTCGAATGATTAGTGATTTTGGTGGAGTCAGTAAACAGATGCCTGTTTTTTCTGCTTTTTTCCTGATCTGCATGCTTTCATCGGTTGGGCTTCCTGGTCTTAATGGCTTTATCGGAGAGATATTGTGTATCTTTGGAATTTTTAAAGCCAACAAACTTCTTGCTATCCTGGGCATCTCAACCGTTATCCTGGCAGCTGCGTATCTGCTCTGGATGTTCCAGAGAGTTATGCAGGGGCCTATTACGAATGAAAAGATTTTTTCTTTCAAGGATATAAACAAAAGAGAGATTGGCTATCTTGTGCCCATAGTCATCATGATGTTCTGGATGGGAATTTACCCCAAGCCTTTCCTGAGAAAAATGGATAGCTCTGTGACTCATCTTCTAAACAGAGTCAGCAAGAGAGAAATCTATTTCACTCAAAGCCGAAAGGATAAGGATTTCTTGCTGGAAATTGAGCCTAAAACAACCAAAGCAAAAAATGAGGAAAAGGAAGATAAATTCAGATGAATAGTTTTTATGCCCTGTCCCCTATCCTGGTAGTTGTCTTTGCCGCTCTTCTTGTCTTGCTTCTTGATGTATTCCTAAAGAAAGAAAATAAAAATTACCTGGCTTACATTTCTCTTATTTTCCTCGTTATTTGTGGTTTTATATGTATCAAGTTCTGGGATAAAAACTATACATACTTTGACGGCAATCTTTTCCTGGATAATCTTGCTCTTTTCTTTATCTTTATTCTAGCGCTGGCAACAGGCTTTGTTATTCTTCTCTCCATGAAGTACATTTCCTTTCAGGATGTGAACTACGGCGAGTTCTATGCCCTCCTTCTTTTAGCCTTATCAGGGGTGGCGATCATGCTCTCCTCCATAGATCTTTTGGTAATATTCTTAGGCTTAGAGGTCCTTTCCATTTGCAGTTATGCCCTGGCTGGTTTGAAAAGAAAAGACGTGAAATCTTCAGAGGCGGCCATCAAATATTTTCTCTTGGGAAGCTTCGCCACAGCTTTCCTCGTCTATGGCTTAGCTCTTCTCTATGGCTCTTGCCATTCAACTAATATTTCCTCAATCATTAATTTCTTTATAACAGAATCCGACCTGAGCATCATGGCTCTTATTGGCTTAGGTTTAGTTGTCATCGGTTTTGGCTTCAAGATTGCTGTTGTTCCTTTCCATATGTGGACGCCCGATGTCTACCAGGGTGCTCCCACTCCAATCACTGCTTTTTTTTCCGTAGTGCCCAAGGCAGTTGGCTTTATCGTATTCTTAAGAATATTTATTCCATACTGGAAAAATGCCCTCAATACTCAGGCCATCTTCTGGATACTCTGGGTTATTAGTGTCCTGACCATGGTGGTAGGAAATCTCGTGGCTCTTCGCCAGACAAACTTGAAGAGAATACTGGCTTACTCTAGCATTGCCCATGCAGGCTACTTGCTTATAGCCATCCTGGCCCAGGATAATTCTAGCCTGGTCTTCTACCTTACAGTCTATCTATTCATGAATATAGGAGCTTTTGCCGCTGTTATTGCTTTAAGCAGAAAAGGGAAAGAATACCTTGAACTCGAGGATTACGCTGGAGTCGGATTTAAATATCCCTGGATTGGCGTGACTTTTTCTATCTTCCTTCTTTCTCTGGCAGGATTTCCACCCACAGGAGGCTTCCTGGCCAAGTTTTATGTCTTCTCTACTGCTGTAAGGCAGGGTCTTCTGCCTCTGGTTATAATCGGAGTCCTGGCCAGTCTTGTTTCAGTTTTTTATTACTTGAGGATCATCGTCTATATGTATATGAAAGAGCCTGCCCGTGAAATAGAAATAGCCATAGAAAACCCAGCTTTATTCCTGGTCCTTTTTTTCTGCCTGTATGGAGTACTCCAATTGGGTATCTATCCCAGAAACATCCTAGTCCTGATTAATCAAGCTGTAAGCTCCTTCTTTTAAGGAGACATTCTTCAAGGTACCACCTTTACAAATTTGCCTCTCTTTTAGCCTGCCATTATAACATTCTTTAATTCTTGTATAGATACTTTGAATGACAGAAAGGGTCTCAGGTCGCGGAACGTACCCTCAAATAAAAAAGGGGCTGGAGCAGGACGTAAGCCGAATTCTGTTCCCGCTAAAGGCTTAGCGAGGGCGGTTATTTATCTAACCCCTTGATTGCTCAAGGGGATGAGCGACCTACCCGCCCCATAGGACGGGCCATCCCAAAAAGGGCCAATTTGGTCTTGCTCCGGATGGGGTTTACCACGCTCCTGATGTCACCACCAGGACGGTGAGCTCTTACCTCACCTTTTCACCCTTACCCCACGAAAGGCGCGAAACCGTCATTTCATGAGGCGGTATATTTTCTGTGGCACTTTCCTCCGGTTGCCCGGAGTCGCTGTTAGCGACCATCCTGCCCTTTGGAGTTCGGACTTTCCTCCCCCTCTTTCTCACGAAGAGAAGAAGGGGCAACCGCCTCGCCTACTCCAGCCGCTATTTTTATGCCATAATGCTCTAACTTCTTGTAAAGATTGCTGCGCGGTGTATCAATTTCTCTTGCGGTCTGAGATATATTCCAGTTGTTCTCCTCAAGCTTGGCTAAAATAAAATCTTTCTCAGCTAACACCCTGAATTCCTTGAGTGTTTTTATTCCCTTTGCTTCGGGGAGATATATGCCTATTTCTCCTCTGATGCGTTCCGGTAAATCCTGCCTTTCTATTATATCTGCCTCGGTCATGATAATCAATCTTTCCACAACGTTCTTCAGTTCCCGAACATTCCCCTTCCAAGGATATTTCATCATTGCTTCTACCGCATCCTCTGAAAATTTCTTTAATTTGAAATTATTTTCCTCTGCATAAATTTTGCTAAAATATTCAATAAGAAGAGGGATGTCCTCTTTCTTCTCCCTTAAGGAAGGAGAATAAAGGGGAATGACATTCAAGCGGAAATAAAGGTCTTCCCGGAATGTTCCCTCTTTTTTTTCTTTGCCTAAATCTTTATTAGTAGCTGCTATTACTCTGACATCTACCTTGTTGATTTTGCTCGAGCCAACCTTCTGAACCTCGCCTTCTTCAAGAACGCGCAAGACTTTGGATTGAGTTTTCAAACTCATATCGCCAATTTCATCTAAGAATATCGTTCCTCCATCTGCCTGCTCAAACTTGCCCGATTTTTTTTCTGTAGCCCCCGTAAAAGCGCCCTTCTCATGACCAAAAAGCTCGCTTTCAATGAGCTCTTCGGGTATTGCCGCACAATTCACCTGAACAAACCTTTCTTTTGCCCTCAAACTATGGCTATGAATAGCTCGGGCAATAAGCTCCTTTCCAGTTCCGCTTTCGCCATGGATAAGCACAGTCGCATTCGTGGGAGAAGTTTTTATTATCTCTTTCCAGAGTTTTTTCATCGATGGATGATTTCCTATAAGCTCGTATCTCTTATCAGCTTTTTTTCTCAGATCCTGGCACTCTCTTAAGAGCTTGTTCTGATTTAAAGCGTTCCGGATGCAGAGCAGGACTCTTTCCCTGTGGAGAGGCTTTTCTAGAAAATCAAAAGCTCCCAGCTTCGTCGCGTCCACCGCTGTTTTAATCGTGCCATGCCCTGATATCATGATAACCTCTGGCCTGTAAGGCTTTTCTTTCAATTCTGCTAAAACTTCTAATCCATCCCTTCCGGGAAGTTTTACATCCAGCAAGACTAAATCCAATCCTACAGTTTCTTCGATGATGTCCAGAGCCTCTTCTCCATCCGCTGCTTCAAGAAAACTGTAGCCCTCGTACTCAAGAATCATTTTAAGAGATTTTCGGATGTTTTCTTCGTCATCCACGACCAATATTTTTTCTTTCCGCCGAGTCTTCATTATTCCTGTTCCTTTCTTCGTCTAAATTGGATTTTAGCACAAAACAGGCTTGATTCATATTCTATATGGTTATGATTAATATTATGTACGATAATGATTCATATGGCACTGCCCCCAAAATTTAAGACCACCCATAGTACTAAGATTTTCGTGACATAATAGGCATCATCAGCGAGGATAAGAACCCTTCCTAAGGAGGTTTATGATGATGTCTAAACACGGCAGGCGATACACAGCAAAGTTCAAATTTCAAATGATCCTGGAACTTCTGAAAGGCTCAAAAACCACAGGTCAAATAGCTCGCGCTTTTGGTGTTCATCCAATTACCATCTCTCACTGGAAGAAGGAGTTTATGGAGAAAGGTCCTGAACTTTTTAGTCAGAAGACTACGATCCATGAGTATGAGAGGAAGATTCAAGAACTTGAGCGGCTAATAGGTCATAAGGAGGTGGAGATAGCTTTGCTAAAAAATTTTTTAACCGGGAGTTCACCCGTGAAGAGAAAATAGAGCTCGTAAAGAAGTTTAAGGACCAATATGGGCTCAATAGAGTCTTAAAGGTGTTGAGTTTATCCAAGGACACGTGGTACTACGCTCAAAAAAGACGAAAATATGAAGATAAATATTATTTTCTAAAGAAAGCATTGTTTGAGATAGCCAGATCCCATCCTGAGTATGGATACCGAAGAACAACCGCAGAGCTAAGAGCTCGGGGGATTCATGTAAATCATAAGGTTATAGAGAAACTGCATTCGTATTGGGATCTTTCCGTCCTAAAAAACATTAAACACCCCAAGAAGAATCCGCTACGAGTTATTTTGCGGGACGCTGGATCCAAGATTAACCTTGTACAATCGCTTGAGAGAATTGCTGATTTTGAAGTTCTCTATACTGATTTTACTGAGATCTGCTACCAACAGGGCAGAAATAAGGCTCATTGGATGCCGATTATTGACCACTGCAGTAAAGTCATTTTAGGGCATGCACTTGGTGAGAATGCAAATACAGAGTTGGCACTGGAAGCCTGGGAAAAAGCGAAGTTCATGTTGAAAAGGCTCGGCCAAAAAATCGATGGCACTATCATCCATCATGATCAGGATGGGGTGTATATTGGGTATCGATGGTTGCACCAGGTTGTAGTGAAAGATAAAGTTCTTATCTCCTACTCTATGGATGGAGCAAAGGGCAATGTCTACTCAGAATCCTTTATTGGGAGGTTCAAATCAGAAAATCGTTTACTGTTTTGGGAGCAGGATGATTTTGAAGCCTTGGAGGAAGTTATTAAGGTATGTGTTAGGTATTTTAATCGAGTTCGGAGGCATTCAGCGCTTGGAAACAAATCGCCGTTCGAGTATCTGAATAGAAAAAACCAACACTAGAATGGAGATTGATCGTTCAATGTTTTCATTTTTATAACTGAATGTCGTGAAATATTACATTTAACGCCGTCTGCCTTAAACAATGTAGAGTTTGTCTTCTTTATGTTCCTGAATATTCCGGAAATAAAAATTGAAATTCATGGCAAGAAGCGATATTTTATTTAATATGCAATATTATTTCGAGCCTATTCACACCTAATTTAAATCGAATGAAGAAGAAAATGGTTCTTTTGACAATGATATTTCTATTATCATCATATGTTGCGCTCGCTCCAACGCAGATTTTGGACAATTCCCTGGAAGACAAAAAGAGCGTAACAAAACAGTTCAGCCAATTCCTTGAAGAGCTGAGAAAGGATTTGAAAATCCCTGGCCTCTCTGCTGCGATTGTAAAAGACGAGAAAGTTTTGTGGTCTGAGGGATTCGGTTATGCCGATTTGGAAAACAAAATTAAAGCCACCCCAGAAACATCTTATTACCTCGCATCGTTAACAAAAACTTTCGCTTCCACGATTGTCTTTCAACTCGTTGAACAGGGGAAACTGGACTTGGATGCTCCAATCTCTGCATTTGGTATTAGGGCTAATAGTCCAGGAGTAATCACCGTTCGACATTTGTTATCTCATACATCTGAAGGCCAGCCAGGGACATTTTATAGTTACAACGGTTATCGGTTTTCTTTCCTGGGCCAAGTGATCCAGAGAGCGTCGGGAAGGTCTTTCAGGGAGCTCGTTGTTGAAAACATTCTGAAGCCTCTCCACATGACCGGTACTGCTCCCAATGCGACTGGAAAAAGCGATGACGATATCCCATTTGCTCAGGTTTATGAAAGACGGACTCAACCCTATGGCTTGGACGCGAATGGCAATGTGGTCAAAGGACGATATGAAACCGGTTTTCTCGCTTCCGGAGGGCTCATATCTACGGTATTGGATATGGCCAAATACGATATAGCCATCTCTCAAAATAAATTTCTTCGCCCCGAAACACAGGAAATGGCGTTTACTCCCTTCGTTTCTGCTGATGGGCGGCGATTTCCCTACGGACTCGGCTGGTTCACCCAGGAATACAACGGCGTCCGGTTGATCTGGCATTACGGGTATTACCCTCCCAGCGAATCGACTTTGATCCTGAAAGTTCCAGACGAAAAAATGACGCTGATCGTGTTGGCGAATATGGATTCATTGAGCCGGCCGTTTCCCCTCGGTGGCGGCGATGTGCTCACATCTCCCGTGGCGGTCGTTTTTTTCAGAATGTTCATTTATCCCCGAAAAACCGGCAGAGAGCTTGCGCCTGTAAACTGGAAATCCTCTCCCGAAGTCATTATCTCGCAACTTGAACAAGAGGAGGAGGAACAAACCGTCGAGCTGTACAAGAAAGAACTGATGGCTTATTGGCGAGTGTATAATTCCATGGGCCAGGGAGAAAGAGCCACTGGACTGATGAACGCCTATTCCGACTTGTTCTCGAAGGCAACACCAGCCGCGTATCCTGGTCAATCGGTCATCGCGGAGATCAACAACGTCGGAGATAACGTCTACCAGGTGGTTGAATTTACGCTGGAGCGAGACGTTCCGGTACGGATTTACGGAATTGGAGAAGGCACTAACACGGGAATGTATGATTTCGGCGGTATAGAGAATACCGAGACAGGAAAACTTATATGGCTGATGGACTACAAGGGGACCGTTTACGCCGGAGGGGACCCCACAAACCGACTTGCCAACCGTGTGACCTCGCTTCCGCAGGGAACATACCGATTGCACTTTAAGACAGATAAAAACCATTCATTTGAGCACTGGATGTCGTTTCCACCGGATCATGCTTTCTGGGGAATTTCCCTTTATGAAGAGAAATCAACCGGAACAGGAGATATGACAGCTTCCCGCCGCCCGGCTGTGATCATTCCTCCCGAAGAAATCACTCCTTCTCAAAGGCTACTGGATTCAGCCATTACAGGCCAGAGGCAAGAACCCGTGGTCGATCCTATCCTGAAGCTGATCCTGACCATTTGCGGTGTGATCTTCCTTTTCGCGATCATCATATGGCCAGTCGGTGTACTCGTACGTTTCCTTAAGAGTCGCAAATCGAAGGCTGTCACGATTTCGAAGAAAAAGAGCAGGCTATCGGCTGTGGGGACATTCATGGCGTGGGTGAATGGCGTATTGGGCCTGTTTTATGTGTTTGTGGCTATCGCAAAAGGAGTACTGAAATTTTTATTAACAAACGGTTTTATTGACACTCAGGCCGACGTGAAATTGATTTTTATGGTCATTCCTCTTGTTTCTGCCTGTATTTTGGTACTCCTTGCGGGTTTTACTTTTTTGGAATGGAAAAAAAGACAACGATCACCCATCGGACGATGGTTTTTCACGCTTTATACCGCGGCTTCAATTGTCTTTGTCCTCCTATGCGCCCGTTATTATCTCATGCTGTATACCTAAAAAACAGTGCTTAATTAGAGTGCTGGAATTCATGAGTGATCTGGAGTACATAGCGAGCGGAGCCTCTCACATCTCTGATGAATACCTTTATGTTTGGTCATAAAATGTCGCTAAATTAATTATTATGAGCCATTTGTTAATGTTTCTGTTGTATAATATAATTTAAAAAGAAGGGTTTATCATTAAGCTGATATGCTTGCGAAAAGTGGCCTTCAAAGTGGTACGGAAAATGGGGGGCATATCCTATTTCGTAGGTGTTTGATATATCAAACACACATTTTAACCGTAACAATAAATTTGGATTCTATAAATAAAATCATTTAAACAAAAGGTAGGTTTGATGAATCAAACCCCTGCAAATAAATCAGCACCCTTAAAATAATTATATACACAATCATAAGGTGGGTTTGATGAATCAAATCCCCTACATTAATTGCCCCATTGTTTCCTGTTTATCATTAGTGTAAGATAAAAACGAGATGTGGAAGCCTTTAGCGCTAATTATTCTCATGATATTTATTGGCAGCATAGGCTTCCATATGATTGAAGGGTGGTCATTCCTGGACTGCCTCTACATGACTGTCATAACCATTTTCACAGTCGGGTTTAAGGAAGTCAGAGAACTCTCCCCTCAAGGCCAAATATTCACCATTTTCGTTATTTTAGGAGGTGTAGGAACAGCCATATTTGCTATCACCAAAATTGCCGAAATCGCCTTTGAGGGAGGAATTAATAAATTTTGGCGGAGAAGAAGAATGGAGAAACAGCTTAACAACCTAAAAGATCATTACATCATCTGTGGCCACGGACGAATGGGAAAAACAGTGAGAGAAAGGCTGGAGGAGGAAAAACAGCCCTTTGTTGTTATCGATAATAAAGAAGAAAAACTAGAAGAGCTTAAGAAGACACACAGTTGCCTTTTTATAGAGGGAGATGCGACGCATGAAGATATATTAACCAAAGCTGGTATAAAAAAAGCCAAGGGGCTGGCTGCGCTACTTCCTACTGATGCTGATAACCTTTATCTTGTCTTAACCGTCAGGTTGATTAATCCATCTATCTTCGTCCTTTCCAAAGCCCTGGATGAAGAGGCTGAAAGAAAAATCCTGCAGATTGGAGCGAATAAAGTCGTTAGCCCCTTTAAACTGAGCGGACTTAAAATTGCTCAGGGGCTGATTCGCCCGACTTTGTTGGACTATATGGATCTCATTATCAGGCGAAAAGAGCTGCCGTTATATTTGGAGGAATTAATAGTTAAAAAGGACTCTAAGATTGTCAACCGCAACCTTATGGAATGCGACATACGAAGAACGGCAAATGTCATTGTTGTGGCTATGAAAAAACCTGGGAAAGATATTGAATTCAATCCTTCTCCTGACATAAAGATAAAAACAGGCGATATACTCCTTGTTTTAGGAGATAAAAACGCAGTCAATCAATTTGATAACATCTATCTAAGAGCTTTATCTTGAAGTACTGTAAGTTGATTCACCATTCTTTGTTTGATTATGTAGTCAAGGTGGACCGCAAAGCTTACAGAAAGCGCAAATTCGGCGCAGCCCTTATCTTCTTTTGTTTACTATTTATAACTCCCATCAATTCGCAACACAAAACTCAAAAATATTTTGAGCTTGAGAACGGTTTAAAAGTATTCCTGTATGAAAAACATACCCTCCCCCTTATAAATTTAGTGTTTGCCGTGAATCTCGGCACTAAAGATGAATCAGAAGAAACGAACGGGCTTGTTCATGTTTTGGAACATTATATTCTCTTCAGAGGATCTGAATTCAGGAGCGGGCCAGAAATCAGCCAGGATATTCGGCGACACGGTGCTTATTTTAATGCCCACACATCCCTTGATTTTGCTCTCTTTGAAATATCCCTTCCTTCTGAATATGCAGATTTTGCTTTGAGAAACCAAAAGGAAATTTTGTTTAACCTAAAGCTTTCTCAGGAAGAGCTCGACGAAGAAAAAAAAGTGATTCTCGAAGAGCTAAGTCAAATCCAGGACGACCCCCTTAAATACGCTACTACTCTCGTTTATCAAAACCTTTTTAAGGACCATCCCTACCAAAAGCCAGTCCAAGGAAAAAAAGAAATTATTGAGGCTTTAACTGTAGAACAGGTAGAAAAATTCTATCGAAAGTTTTTTATTCCTTCAAACTTTGTTTTAGCAATCGTGGGTGATTTCGAAATAGAAGAGATGGAGAAGAAAACAAAAGATATCTTCGGAGATTTAAAAAAGGAGGAAATATCTACCCCAAAATACGAAAAAATTCCTGAATTAAAAAAAACAGTCGAGATTAAGCAAGAGATGGATGTTAATCAAGCTTACCTGGTGATAGGAATATTCGGCCCAGATTATTACCATAAAGATCAATACGCCATAGATATCTTAACCCAAATTCTGGGCCGAGGAGTGAATCCGATGCTGAACTATCCGTTGCGTGGAAGAAGGAAATTAGCCCAGAGCCTCTTGATGAAGTATAGTGCTTATAAATACGGGGGGGTAATTATTATCTATATCACTTTGGACCCAAAAAACATTGGCATGACAAGAAGAGAAACGATCAATTTTCTAAAAGGAACAAGCCGTCTTAATTATTCAAAAAAGGATATTATGGGGGAATCCAAGTTATATGCTCTAGATTATTTAGAGAGTGCTAAAAATCAAATCAAATTTATTTCTCATCAATCTCAGGAAAAAGGCCTGGCCGTTGCAACTAGTCTTGCGAGGTACCTACTTCTGAATGAAAGCCAAGAGGAAGGGAGCTATATTGAAATTATCGAGAGGCTAAACTCCTCAGACTTGCGGACTGCAGCTGGTAAATATTTGGGTAAGGGACGTTATGTCATATTAACCATTTTCCCAAAAAAGAAAAAATAGCTGGAAATTCATATAATGACTTTACGAAATTTTTATTTAAAACTTGTGGCCTTAATGGGCTTATGGACTCTCACTCTATCCCCGATTTTCTCTAACCAGACACTTTCCCTCTCAAGAAATCTACCCGAGGAAGAATTTCTATCCAACGGCCTCAAGCTGATTTATCAAAGAGACGCATCCTCTGCCATAACTGTTTTCCAGATCCTCATCAAGGGGGGGAAAGCAGTTGAACCTGATGAGAAAAGCGGATTGGCCTACCTCTCTACACGGTTGATGCTGGAAATCCCGGATAGAAGCAAAATCCAAGACCTGATGAGCCAGGCCTCACATGTTTCCATGAATGGGAAAAATGATTATTCTCTCATTAAAATAGCCTGTTTATCAGAACACCTTGAAGAAACCTTAAAGGTTACAACTCAAATCATGTTGAAGCCTCTTTTTTCTGGCCTAAGGATAGAAGGAACCAAAAAAATGATAAATTACCAGAGAAACACTCAAGAAGATGATCCTGCAAATGTGGCCCATAAGACTTACTTAGAGAAACTGTTCGCAAAACAAGGCTACGGAGGTTCCGTTTTAGGCACTGAAGAATCTCTGAAAGCTATCAAAAAGAAAGACATCAAAGATTTCTATGATAGCTATTTCAAAGCAGGCAATATGGTTGTAGCTGTTATCTCCGATTTAGAAAAGGAGTCTCTTATCGAGATCCTCGATGAATACCTAGCAAAGTTTCCCTCTGGCGAGCCGGCGGAACCAAAGCCTAGCTCAGTGATAATCCCAGACGAGAGACAAGTTCTCATAGAAAAAGACACCAAGCAATTCTTCATTTCTCTTGGTTTCCCTCTGCCAAAGATCACAAGTAAAAATTTTGCCCTCGCTTCTATTGTAGAAAATCTTCTCGGAAAAGGAGTCGGATCAAGACTCTGGGACTTACGATACAGAGAGAAGCTTGCTTACAATGTTAATGCGGAGGCAACGCTGATGAAAGAGGGAGGGATACTCGAAGCTTATATTGAGACAGATAAAGAGAAAAAAGAGGAAGCCCTCGTTGCCTTAAGAAAGGTTATGATGAGTCTTTTCGAGAAAGGCATTACTGAAGAGGAGCTTGAGGTTACAAAAATCCACGCAAAAGCCTACTTCCTGAGAGACAACGAAACAAAAGAAATAAGGGCAGAAAATCTTGCCTCCTTTGAAGCTCTAGGTCTTGGCCACGAGTTTCTTCATGGATTTTTCTTGGAAATAGATGCAATCAACCTTGATGAAATTAATACCTACATCAAAGATGTCCTCAATCCCGAAAAAGGAGTGGAAATCGTCATCGGCCCCAAAGATTAAACGGGGTCAGACTTGCAAAACTTGAATAATTACCGCCAGGCCTTTTTCCCGTAGGGAATCAATTTTTCTTATGTAAGGGCTTGATTTATCAAGCCCACCTTATTTTTTATCACAAGGACTTAAATTAACTTATGTAGGTATTTGATTCATCTGAAAGGATTTATTTTTTTGTAGGGGTTTGATTCATCAAACCCACCTTTATTCTATTTAGCTGTAATTTCCTCCAAATCAATTACTTTTTTAGGAATGGATTTCCCAAGAACTCTGCATCCATCTTCTGTAACCAGAACATTGTCCTCTATTCGAACCCCACCAAAATCTCTGTACTTATCAACTTTCTCATAATCTATGAATTGGGCTAATTTCTTCTCTCCTTTCCATTTATCGATCAGGGCTGGGATAAAATATATTCCAGGTTCCACTGTCAATACATGACCAGGCTGAAGCTCTTTGGCAAACCTTAAATAGGCAAAACCAAACTGATCGCTCCTTTTTGTCTTATCATCATAGCCAACATAATCCTCTCCTAAATCCTCCATATCATGAACATCTAGGCCTATCAAATGACCCAATCCATGGGGGAAGAACATGGCATGAACTCCTTCCCTCACCGCATCTTCAATATCGCCTTTTATCATGGCCAAATCTTTCAATCCGGAGGCAATAATTTTTGAAATTTTAAGGTGAATTTCTCTGTATTTAATGCCGGCTTTAATCGATTGAATTGCTGTCTCCTGAGAATTGAGCACTATCTCATATATTTCTTTTTGTCTTTCGGTAAATTTTCCACCAACAGGTATTGTCCGGGTAATATCGGAAGCATAGTGCATCTCAGACTCTGCGCCAGAATCATTCACGAGAAGCCGTCCATCTTTAAGGACGTTACCATGATAATGATTGTGCAGAATCTGACCATCAATCGTTAATATTGTCGGGAAAGCCAATTGGCAGCCATAAGAAAAGGCAATTCCTTCTATTTTTCCTACAATCTGTCTTTCATACACACCGGCTTTTGCCATCCTCATGGCAGTTGTATGCATTTCATACGATATGCTGTGAGCTTTTTCCATCTCATCAATCTCTTCATCTATCTTGACTGATCTCTGTGCCACCACTTCTTTTATAAGCTCCTTAGAAGCATTATCCCCTATGACATCAGGATCAAGATCCAGCAATTGAGCTAACTTCAATCTCGTCTCAGGTCTGTAAGGAGGAAGAAAATGAACCTTTCTTCCTTTTTTGGTAGCCTTTTTTACTGTCTCTTCAAGTTGATTGAGTGGCGCGGTCTCTTCAATACCTGCTCCCTTGGCTCTTACTAATAATAATGGTTGAAAGCCCATCCAGATGATATCCTCAATTTCCACGTCGTTCCCAAAAATAATCGCCTTGTCTTCATCAATATCTATGACAGCCGCAAGAGCTGGAAAATCAAGACCAAAAAAATAGAGAAACGAGCTGTCCTGCCTGAAATGATATGGATTTCCTGGATAATTCATCGGAGATTCCTCATTCCCCAAAAAAATAATCAAGCCTGACTTGATTTTTTCTTTTAAACGATTCCTCCGTTGAACATAAATTCTTGCATCAAACATCCCTTTTCTCCTTTTTTATTTTGACCATTTTTTATTAGTGTAGGCGCGATGTTTTGGGCACCTACAGAATGTAAATCATACACGTGCAATTTAATGTCGGTTCGATAAATCGAATCCTTACAATAAACAAGGTGGGCTTGATAAATCAAGCCCCTACGAAAAAATATATGCAATAAAAAAGTGTGGGTTTGATGAATCAAACCCCTACAAATTATGAATTCTGCACAATATTGATCAAATCCATACAAATAATTTTATATATGGCAAAAATGTGGGCTTGATAAATCAAGCCCCTACAAAATATAAACAATGCGCATGTAATTTAGAATGATTTGTGTTCAGTGCGTTTGATGATTTCATCCTGAAGATCAACAGCAATGTCAACAAAATAATCACTGTAGCCTGCAACTCTCACGATTAAATCTCTGTATTTCTCGGGATGCTTCTTGGCGTCTCGCAGAGTATCGGCACTAACAACATTAAGCTGTATATGATGTCCATCGAGCTTGAAGTACGACCTTATAAGGTGAGCAAGCTTTGCTATGCCATCTTCATCTGCCAGAAGATGCGGAGTAAATTTCTGATTTAGAAGCGTCCCTCCTGTCCGTAAATGGTCCATTTTTGAAGCGGATTTGATAACAGCGGTCGGACCTTTTCTATCCGCTCCCTGGACCGGAGATATCCCCTCAGATAGAGGCTCTGAGGCCTTTCTTCCATCTGGGGTGGCACCGACAACTTTCCCAAAATAAATATGAACGGTTGTTGGCAGAAGATTAATCTCGTAAAATCCTCCTTTTGTATTGGGCCGTCCTTTCACAGCGTCATAATAAGCTTCAAAAATCAATTTCATAATCTCATCAGCATAATCATCATCATTTCCGTATTTTGGCGTTTTGTTTAAAAATCTCTGACGAAGAGTCTCATCCCCCTCAAAGTTATTCCGCAACGCCTTCAGAAGATCTTGCATAGTGATCTGTTTTTCATCAAAGACATTATATTTTACGGATGCTAATACATCGGTTATCGATCCCAAGCCCACACCCATAATATAAGATGTATTGTAACGTGCTCCTCCATCATGGTAATCCCTTCCTTTGGCTATACAATCATCTATGAGAAGAGAGAGAAAAGGAGATGGGAGATATTCGGCGTACAATCTCTCGATGATGTCATTCCCTTTAACCTTGACATCAACAAAATAGTTGAGCTGTTTTTTGAATGCCTCGAATAGTCCCTCAAACGATTTAAATGAAGATGCATCGCCGGTTTTAAGGCCAATTTCCTTTCCTGTCCGAGGATCAACTCCGTTGTTCAACGTAACCTCAAAAACTTTGGTCAAATTAAAATAGCCCGTGAGGTTATAGTTTTCTTTTCCGAAAGCACCTGTCTCGACACAACCGCTGGCTCCTCCGTTTCGAGCATCCTCAACAGATTTTCCCTGTCTTGTAAGCTCCTGGATAATGGCATCTGTGTTGAAAACAGAAGGCTGGCCAAAGCCTGTCTTTATTATTTTCAGTGCCCTTTTCAAGAAAGCATCGGGCGTTTTTTTACTTATCTGAACCATGGAACTCGGCTGTAGAATCCTCATCTCCTCGACTACATCTAGGATTAGATAAGAGAGCTCGTTGACTGCATCAGAACTATCTTGTTTTATCCCCCCTGTATTAATCAAAGCAAAATCAGTGTAAGTGGCACTCTCTTCTGCAGTTACTCCAACTTTGGGAGGCGCAGGCTGATTATTGAATTTTATCCAGAATGCCTGTAACAGCTCCTTTGCTTTATCTGAAGTAAGAGTCTCTTCTTTCAGCCCTTTTTTATAGAAAGGATACAGATGCTGGTCGAGCCTTCCTGGATTAAAAGAATCCCAGGTATTAAGCTCTATGATAACCCCAAGGTGCACAAACCAGTAATACTGCAAGGCTTCCCAGAAATCCCTGGGAGTATGGGCTGGAACACGGGAGCAGTTCTCAGCGATTCTTTCTAACTCCTTCTTTCTTCCTGGATTCTTTTCCTTTTTAGCCAATTCTCTTGCTTTCTCAGCGTGACGCTCTGCATACATAATTAGGGCATCAACACAGATTTCCATCGCATTCAGTTCTTCGCTTTTTTTAGGAGCTTCAGGATCATTCAAGAAATCAAGACTTTTAATACTCGTCTTTATATCCTTTTTAAAATCAAGAAAGCCCTTGTTGTATATCTTATCGTCTAAAACAGTATGCCCGGGTGCTCTCTGCTCCATGAATTCAGTAAATACTCCTGCCTCATAAGCTGCCTTCCATTCCTCAGACATCTTGCCGAATATTCTGTCTCTTATGGCTTTGCCTTTCCAGAAAGGAATGATTTCTTCTTCGTATAACTTCTTAGTTTCTGCATCGACTGCAAAAGATGTCTTCTTTCTCGTATCCAGTATTCTTAGGTCTTCAAGACTATGAGCCGTAATTTCAGGATAGGTTGGAGTTGCCCTTGGTGCAGGCCCTCTTTCTCCGACGATAAGCTCATTTTCGCCGATGCATACTGCCTTGTTTTCAAGCAAATATTTGAAGGCTAAGGCTCTCCGAACAAGAGAAGAAACATTATTAGCCGCGTTAGCTTTATAAAACTCAGTGATGAGCTTCGCTCTCTCTGGAGTAACATAGGGCTTTATGCTCAAGCTCTGCTCTCTTAACTTTTTTATCCTCTCCTTCACGCCTTAACCTCCTGTTTTTACAGAGAAGCCATAATCAGCAAAGATCTTTTTGATCTCTTCAATCCTCGCATTTGACGGCGACTGAAAGGTTTTTGGAAATTTTTCCTTTCTTAATCTTTTATATTTTTCACACCCTCCTTTATGATATGCCAAGACATTTATTTGTTTTATTTTCTCGAGGCTCATAATATATTCAGCAAACATTTGAACACTCTGGTCATCATCATTAATCCCTGATACGAGTGGAATACGAACAGCAATGGATTTTTCTTTTCCTGCGAGTTTCCTTAGATTATCTAAGATAAGCCTGTTTGAAACTCCAGTGAATTTCTCATGCTTTTCATCATCCATGATTTTAAGATCATACAAAAATAAATCTACTTTGTCGCTTATCCTGTCCAGATCGTCAAATGCAATATATCCTGAAGTATCCAGAGTGATATGAATATCTTTCTTTTTTATCTCTTTAAGTAGAGCTTCTAAAAAATCCAACTGCATCAGCGGTTCACCGCCAGAAAATGTGATTCCTCCGCCTGATTCGTCAAAAAATACTTTGTCTTTTTCAATCTCATCCATGACTTCCCGAACTGTGATTTCCCTGCCAACTACTTCAAGAGCTTCATAGACACAAACATCCTCACACTTACGGCATAAATCACATTTGGCTTTGTCTATCTCGATGGAATTTGCATCTTTTGATACTGCATCCTGAGGACAAACAGATACGCATTCGTTGCATTCTGTTGCGCATCTGGACGGCCGCAGCATAATTTCAGGGTAAGTTTCTTGACCTTCTGGATTTTGGCACCATTGGCATCGGAGAGAGCATCCCTTGAGGAAAATTGTAGTTCGAATTCCAGGACCATCGTGGATAGCATAGCGCTTGATGTCAAAAATTATGCCTTTAGCCACTTTCCGTATCCTCAAGGAATATTTTACTAATTTTTCATTAGGGAATCACCCACGAAGGATAAAAATAGACATATGTTATTCGTTCGCTTATTCAAAATAAGGTGTGTTTGATAAATCAAACAGCCGCATAAAATGAATTAAATACCTACACAAGATAAATCAAGTCCCTATAGAATTGACTATTTTCAACATAATTAACATCTGCATGAGAAGATTCCTTAACTTTTACCTCCCTTATTTTAAAGTCAGCACTGGTTTGCCAAGCTTTGTCTCGTCTACATGGATGCCGAGTCCTGGGCCAGAAGGAACTTCGAGCTTACCCTCTTTTCTTAGCGGCGCATCCTCTGCAAGATGAACATCATTGTAACTATTAAAGTCGGTGGATGTGAAATAGAATTCTGGCTGGGTGCTTCCAACGAGATGAGCAATTGAGGCAGTAGTAATATCGCCTCCCCAGCTATCTTCTATTGTCATCGCGATTCCGAGCGACTGGCATAAATCTCTCATTTGTTTGGTTCTGGTCAAACCTCCTAACCGAGAAATCTTAAGGTTTACAACATCCATGGCCCGTAAATTATAGGCATTCATAAGTGAGTCAATCCCTTTGATCACTTCATCTAAGACCATTGGCAAGCTGGTGTGTTTCCGAACGGCAAGACATTCCTCGATAGTAGAGCATGGTTGTTCAATGTAAAGATCCTCCCCCTTTAAGGCGTTAACCACTCGAAGCGCCTTGTGCATGAGCCATCCTGTGTTGGCATCAGCCACAAGGATATCTCCGGGTTGAAGCACCTTAAGCACTGCCTTGATGCGTTTGACATCTCTATCCGGATCATTTCCTACTTTGAGCTGGAAGCGTCGATATCCTTCCTCCCTGAAACGTTCCACATCATCGGCCATTTCCCTTGAAGAACCTTGAGATATTGCCCTGTAAAGAGGAAAACCTTTTGCAAAACAGCCACCCAGGAGAGTACAAATGGGAACACCTGCTGCTTGACCGAGAATATCCCAGCAAGCTATGTCGAGAGGTGACTTGATGTAATTATGCCCGGCTAATGCTCTATCCATAAGGTTATTTATTACATTAATCTGAAGAGGGTCCTGGCCAAGGAGAAGAGGACCTATCTCCCCTACTCCACTTGGCACTCCTCTCGCGTAGGCCTCCATGTAAGCGGAGCCTAAAGGACAAACTTCTGCAAACCCATTTAGGCCTTCATCAGTAGATATTTTGATGATTGCGCTAATCAAGGAAGTGACTGCATGGCCTCTGGACCAGGAATACTTTTGGTCGAGAAGTTTATAGTTAACCTGGTAAACATCTATCTGGGTGATTTTCATTCAAAGTCTCCTTTTTCTACTATTTCGGGATAAAAAAGTAGAATCAATCAAGATGATTTCTACAGAAATGGAGTATCCTCTATTATTTATAAAATTAGCGCGTTGTCAAATAGGTGAGACTCGATGACGAAAAGTGGGAATTTTTTCATAATTTCTATTGACTTTATTATTATTAAATAATATTTTAATATCTCTTTTTATATACAACTTTAATATCGCTAAGCAAAAGAATATTAAATTCAACTAAATAGCCTTTAATCTTAAGTTATTGATTTAAAATCAATTAGCTTAATGGCTTGATTGGCATAAATATTGCGTGAGGTATTCTTAATAATGAATATGGTACATTATATGCAATTTTAAAACGGAGGTGAAAAGAGGAGAAGGAAAAAGAATCAAAAATCTCAACAGGTTCTCCCTAAACTTTGTCTGAAAGTCGGGAGAGGGCATCCTGTGAAAGCAGGATAAGGGAAACTCCGGAATAATTAACCAAGGAGGTAAAATTGACAAGGAACTTACTTAAAGTCCTGATGGCTGCTTTATTTGTCATCGGACTCACTTCAATTCTATGCGC
>WVXO01000061.1 GCA_011773465.1 Candidatus Aminicenantota bacterium
AAGCGTTTCCGCAGCGGGTTTACAGCCCGCCCCATTTGGCCACTTTGGTACCTGCCCAAAGCTTAAAAAGTTATCAGGTCTCAATATCACTTAGCTCATAAGAGATTAATCTGTCTCTATTTTTGAAAATTGGATATTTACCCAATAACTTTATCACTCAATTAAAAGCCAGCGAGAGGATTCGAACCCCCGACCCGCTGATTACAAATCAGCTGCTCTACCAACTGAGCTACGCTGGCGCAATCTTCCCTCTGCAGGCTCTTAAATTATTGCTTTATAGGGAATAATTGAATAATAGAAAGGATTCTTCTTTTGAAACTTTGGCTTCCTCTCTTTGACCTGCTGGAGCTGCCGTCTAGAATTTTTTTTAAAAATATAAAACTCTACATACTGAATGCTATATCAATTTACGCTTCTTGTCAATAGAAGAGACCATCTTTTTTTCTATGATTGGAGATTTTTTTTATTTTTTAATTTTCTGTCGCAGCCGCTCCCTCTGAATTCTTGCCCTTTCCAGGTTATCCCTTAGCTCTCTGTAAAAATTGGCGGCAAACATCAGATATTTTGCTCTCTGGACCAAAGTCAGGTTTTCTTCCATTCCAGCTTCCAGCTCTTCGTCCTTTTTCTTGATAAGATTTCTTAACCCTTTTATATTATTAATTTTGTTTTTGAGCTCTTCCTGATCAGGCTCTTCTTCTCTTAAGGTCAGTCTAAGCTCTCTTATCTGTTTTCCAATCTGTTGGTATATCTCACTTTTTTCCTTTTCGATTCGGGATACAATCGGAAAAATCTTTGCCGTCTGTTCCTCGGTAAGCTCCAGGACACGAGTCATTCTTAATAACCATAGTGTTCTCATATTCTCTCTTGCTCTCCTTCTATTCTGGAGCCGGTCATCTTGAATAGCAGCTGTTAAGGTTGAGCTCAGAACAACTAAACAGAGTAGAATTGAAATAATGTATCTTATTTTCATAGAAGTCCTCCTATAATTTATTGTCTTTCTTTATTTCAGATTCAAGAAACCTCATTTCCTCTTCTGTAAGATTTTCCCAGAGAATAAGATTTTCATAAAAATCAGGGCGCTCGCCCCATTCCGAATCTTCAAGGGTTTCACCTATAGAGCCCAAGATGACTGAATTGAATAACTCCTCCAATTCTTGGTCACTGCCGATCTCTTGATATATTTTCGCCAGAGAATTCTCGAAGGAAAAGACATATACCTGCTGAGGTGTCTTGTTTTTAGTAAGGTATAAGAATAATCCGACAATAATTACAAATAACAATGTCGCACCCGCCCAGGCCCATTTCCATCTCAAGAATAGAGGCGCGCCTAGCAGCCTCTCTTGCTGAGCAGAGGAAATTTCTGTCTTGATTCGGGATGTAAATTCCTCCCAATGAATGGGAGAAACCTCAAGCTTTTCTAGGCTTTTGGCTTCTTTATGGATTCTCTGTATATTTTCAGCGTATGAACTGCACGATGAACACTTTCTGAGATGCGTTTCGAGTATCTTCTTCTTTTTCTCTGGAAGCTCACCATCAATATTATCAGAAAGCCACTTTTCGATTTTTTTGTGTCTCATCCTATTCTCCTTCTAAATATGGCCTTAATTTTTGCTGGAGCATTTTTCTCGCCTTGTGCATTCTCCAAGAGATTGTGTTCTCCGAACAACGAAGGACATTTGCAGCCTGGGTATGGGTCAATCCTTGAGAGACTACCAAAACAAAAGAAACTTTATAGGCTAATGGTAGGGAATCTATCGCTTCTTTCAATTTTTCTGAGAGTTCTTTCTTCATAGAATATCCTTCTGGAGATAGGGTCGAAGTTGCTGATTTCACATCTAGAGAATAATCTCCAAGTTGAACTTCTCTTTTTTCATCCTTTTTCCTTTTTTTCAGAAAATTCAAAGTCAAATTCACAGCAATCCTGTAAATCCATGTGTAGAATGTAGAACGCTGCTTAAAATTCCTTAAGGATTTATAGGCATGCATGAACGTCTCCTGGGCTAAATCATAAGCATCCTGTTGATTCCGCGTCAAAGAAAGTATTGTATGATATATCTTTTCCTCAAAACGGCGCACCAACTCGGTAAAAGCATCAACATCACCTTGCTTTGCCAGTTTGACCAGATGGTCATCGGCAAAATCTGCCATATTTCCATTCATTTATTTAGACACTTATTATACATAATCCTTTGTCCTTTGGGAGCATTCATTTAAATAGAAATTGGGGACAGGCCCCATTTTTGTAAGAGAGAGGATATTCTCACGGAGTCAGTCCTTGCCATCAGTAAAAGATATTTTCGCGCACTCTCGTCGTACAGCATTCATTAAGATAAGGCCTGATCCCAGCATCAAAAAATGAGCCCAAAAATGGGGCCTGTCCCCATTTATTACAAACGTTGACAAGAGAGAGGCTTACTGTTATTCTTTTACCTCATTCTCGAGGATTATCTCCATGATTGAACGATACACACGTCCTGAAATGGGCGCCATCTGGACCGAAGAAAGCAAATACCAGAAATGGCTTGACGTTGAACTGGCTGTCTGTGAAGCCTGGGCAAAAGCAGGTGAAATTCCTCCTCAAGCTCTTAAAAGGATTAAAGAAAAAGCTAGTTTCTCCATAAAGAGAATCGAAGAGATTGAAAAAGTTGTGAAACATGATGTGATTGCTTTCCTTACGTCTGTAGCTGAAAAAGTAGGCAAAGACTCCCGTTTTATTCATCTTGGCTTGACATCCTACGATGTTGTCGACACAGCTCTCTCTCTTCTTATCAAAGAAGCGTTGGAAAAAATCCTAAAAGATCTCGTGCCGCTTAAAGATAATCTTAAAAATGAAGCTTTGCGCTATAAAAAAACAGTTATGGTGGGCAGGACTCATGGAGTTCATGCTGAGCCAATCACCTTTGGAGTTAAACTCCTTGTCTGGTATGAAGAAATAAAGCGCCAGCTTCTTCGTCTGGAAAATGCTCTTGAGGTTATTAGCTACGGCCGAATTTCTGGCTCAGTCGGGACCTACATTCATCTCGACCCGAAAATTGAGCTTCATGCCTTAAAAAGATTAGGCCTTAAGCCCGCAAAGGTTTCCACCCAACTCCTTCAGCGCGACAGGCACGCCGAAGTCCTCTCTGGGCTAGCGCTTCTCGCCTCCTCCCTGGACAAATTTGCAGTGGAAATACGCCATCTCCAGAGGACAGAAGTTCTGGAAGTGGAGGAACCTTTCACCAAAGGTCAAAAAGGCTCATCCTCAATGCCGCACAAGATGAATCCTGTTCGCACCGAAAGAATCTCAGGTCTCGCCCGCGTCGTCAGGTCAAATCTTCAGGCCGCCTTGGAAAACATCTCCCTCTGGCATGAGAGAGATATTTCTCATTCCTCAGCTGAAAGAATCATTATCCCTGACTCTTTTATTCTCACAGATTTTATCTTGGCTGAGACAGCTGACATCATAAAAAATTGGAAAGTCAATGCTGACAGGATGAAGGAAAATGTCGGCCTTACACGAGGTCTTATTTTTTCCCAGAGTGTTCTCCTTGCTCTCACCAAAAAAGGGATATCTCGGGAGCAAGCCTTTCGGATTGTCCAGAGGAACAGCCTTAAAGCCTGGAAAGAGCGCCTTGATTTTAAAGAGCTTATGCAATCTGATAAGGAAACCAGAAAAATCTTAACCAAGGAAGAAATCAATTCTTGTTTTTCACTGCAGCCTTATTTAAAAAAAATAGATTATATTTTCGACAGGGTTTTTTGTGATGAAAGTTAGAATACTCGTCTCTCTTAAAGACAGTGTTCTAGACCCTCAAGGCCAGACTGTAAAAAATGCTCTTCATACTCTTGGCTATGGTTCCATAAGAGATGTAAGGCAGGGTAAAGTCTTTGAACTTGAACTGGAAGGAGTTTCTGAGAAAGAAGCCGAAAAGATCATCCCTGAAATTTCTGACAAAGTATTAGCAAACCCCATCATCGAAAAATTCTCCTGGCAAATTTTAGAAAAAGGCTGAAATCTTAACAAAAACCTGGGATATCAATTCACTGTAACAAATGGCTAAATTGAAATTTGGAGTGGTAATTTTTCCGGGATCAAATTGTGATTATGACACATATTATGCCCTAAGAGACGTCTGTAAGCAAAAGACGATATTTCTCTGGCACAAAGAACATGACCTGAAAAACGTCGATTGCGTCGTTCTTCCAGGAGGATTTTCTTACGGAGATTATCTAAGGTCAGGCTCAATCGCTGCCTTTTCCCCTTTAATGCAGGAAGTGAAAGAATTTGCCCTAAAAGGAGGGCTCGTGCTCGGAATATGCAACGGATTCCAGGTTCTTTTGGAATTGGGACTTCTTCCAGGGGCTATGCTCAGAAATAAAAATTTGAAATTTCTCTGCCAGTTCGTCCACATAAGAGTAGAAAATGATAAGACTCGTTTTTCTCACCGAGCAAAGAAAGGACAAACTCTAAAGATTCCTATTGCTCATTTTGACGGGAATTATTTCGCTCCTCCTGAGACAATAGCAGAAATAAAAAAGAACAATCAGATTGTTTTCCGCTATTCAGACGCTGAAGGAAAGATCAACGAAGAAGCCAACGTTAACGGCTCTGCGGAGAGTATAGCAGGTCTAATCAACAAAGCAGGCAATGTCTTGGGCATGATGCCTCATCCGGAAAGGGCTTCTGAAATCCTCCTAGGCAGCGAAGATGGCCGGGTTATTTTCGAATCAATAATAGCGAAACTGAACTAGCCTTTCCTGGAAAAGCGGAGTAGTTAACATGATTGATAAGAAGATTATCGAAGAATACAACCTCACGCAGGAAGAATACGAAAAAATTGTCGAGCTTATCGGGCGAGAGCCCAATATCACAGAGCTCGGGATCTTCTCCCTCATGTGGTCAGAACACTGCAGCTATAAAAGCTCAAAAATCCATCTTAAAAAATTTCCAGTAAGGGGAAAAAATGTTATCCAGGGGCCAGGTGAAAATGCGGGAATTATCGATATCGGGGACGGTCTAGCAGCAGTTTTTAAGATCGAGTCGCACAATCATCCCTCTTATATCGAGCCCTACCAGGGCGCTGCAACAGGGATTGGTGGAATACTCAGAGATATATTCACCATGGGAGCCAGGCCAATTGCTCTCCTGGATTCTCTTCGCTTCGGGCCTCTTTCTAAATCCAAAAACAAATCCATCATGGAAGGAGTGATCTCAGGGATTGCGGGTTACGGAAACTCCATTGGAGTTCCGACAGTGGGAGGCGATATTTATTTCAACAACTGCTATTCCCTCAACCCGTTGGTTAATGTGTTTGCCCTGGGAATAGCGGAAAAGGATAAGATTTTCTATGCAAAAGCCGAGGGAATAGGGAATCCGGTATTGTATGTCGGTTCAAAAACCGGACGTGACGGCATTCATGGTGCCACCATGGCTTCAGCTGAATTCGACCAGAATTCAGAAGAGAAGAGACCAAATGTCCAAGTCGGAGATCCCTTCAAAGAAAAGCTTTTAGTCGAGGCCTGCTTAGAAGTAATGGCCAAAGACATTATCGTCGGAATTCAAGATATGGGGGCCGCAGGTCTGACCTGCTCTACTACCGAGATGGCCGCCAATTCTGGTGCAGGCATCGAAATCAACCTCGACCATGTTCCTCAAAGAGAAGAAGGCATGACTCCCTATGAGATGATGCTCTCTGAGTCTCAGGAAAGAATGCTTATAGTGGCCAAGAAAGATAAATTCAAAGAAGTGCAGAAAATTTTTTCAAAATGGGATTTAGAAGCCGTTATCATCGGCCATGTTACTGAGGGAGGCAGGCTCAAGGTCAAATTTGAAGGAGAAATTGTCGTGGATCTTCCGGTTGATGCCATCGTCAACCTCTGTCCTGTCTATAATAGAGAGAGAAAAGCTCCTTCTTACCTGAAATCAGAAACTCTTCTTCCACCTCTACCCCAGCCAAAAAATTACAATCAAACTCTTCTCAAACTTCTCTCTTCAGCCACCATCGCAGAAAAAGAATGGGTCTACCGTCAATATGATCATACGGTGCAGGTTAACACTGCTTTCCTTCCCGGAGCCGATGCTTCTGTTTTAAGGATTAAAAATACAAAAAAAGCTTTGGCCCTCACTCTTGATGGAAACTCCCTCTATTCTTATCTGAATCCCCGGACTGGAGGAAAGATAGCCGTAGCAGAGGCCTGCCGGAATCTAGCCTGTGTAGGAGCAAGGCCTGTTGGGGTCACCAACTGCTTGAACTTTGGCAATCCAGAAAAACCAGAAATAATGTGGCAATTTAAGGAAGTTGTCGAAGGAGTAGCCCAGGCCTGCAGAGCTTTTGATATTCCTGTAACTGGAGGAAACGTAAGCTTTTACAACGACACTGAAGGAATTTCGATCTATCCCTCTCCCGTGATAGGCGTGGTCGGGATTGTGGACGACGTGAGTAAAGCGGTCAGCCCTGGATTCAAGGAAGAAGGAGATTCGGTAGTTCTTCTGGGAGAAAACAAAGAAGAACTGGGTGGTTCTGAATACCTCAAGTGTGTTTTTAATATGGAAAAGGGAATTCCTCCGCAAATTGATTTAAAAGAAGAAAAGCGAATCCAGGAATTCTGCTTGGAAGCGATTTCTTTGGACCTTGTCGAATCTGCCCATGATATCTCGGAAGGAGGACTTAGTATTTCCCTTGTAGAATGTTCATTGCTAAGCCGGCGAAAAATTGGTATTAGGCTCCATCTTCAAGATGATATGCGTCGAGACGCACTCCTGTTTGGAGAAACTCAATCCAGAATAGTAGTTTCATCCAGCAGCCAAAAACTTCAAAAATTACTTAATCTTGCAGAAAAAAGAAAAGTGAAAGCATCTGTTCTAGGAAAGACTGCTGGGAACAGGATTATTCTTTATCATTTCAATAAGAAAATTATAGATGTGCCTGTTGATGAAGCCCATAAAGCTTGGAAAGAGGCTATTCCTGATATTTTCCGGATAAAATAATAAGTTCAACAAAGCCTCTTATCTGATCTGCCGTTAATCTGTAGAAGGTCCTCTCATCCATCCCCAAAGCGCTTACTTTTTTACAAAAGCAATAAAAAAATTGAAAGTTTTTTTGATAAAAGATAAACTGAGTAACTGTGTAATCGACCGAAGGAAAAGTTTTAATTAGATTCAAGGAAAATAGAATGTCAGAAGAGGTTTTTTTAAGCCCCAAAAAAAAGGGAAAAATTGCAGTTTTCATCTCTGGCCGGGGCTCAAATTTTAGAGCCATTCACGATTCCATTCTTGCTAGAAAACTAAATTGCGAGATTGCGCTCGTCTTCAGCAACAAAGAAGATGCACCAGGGCTTAAGATTGCCCAAGACAGAAATCTTGAAACACTCTTCCTCAATCCAAAAGCCTACTCCGACCGCGAAGATTATGAGAAAGAAATTATCAAAGAACTCAGGAAGAGGGATGTAGATCTAATCTGCTTAGCAGGTTATATGAAAATCTTAGGCCCCTCCCTTTGTCGCGAGTTTAAGAACGCCATCATTAATATTCATCCAGCCCTTCTCCCTTCTTTTCCAGGACTCCATGTCCAAAAGAAAGCTATTGATTGGGGAGTTAGATACTCTGGAGCTACTGTCCACTTTGTTACAGATGATGTGGACATGGGTCCAATCATCGTACAAGCTGTGGTGCCCGTAATTCAGGATGATACAGAGGAAACTCTGAGCGATAGAATCCTAAAAGAAGAACATAAAATCTATTCCGAAGCGATAAGGCTCTATTTTGAAGGAAGACTCGAAGTGAGGGGAAGAAGAGTGTATATAAAATAAGGCAAGGCTCATATGGTTGATCAGTTATTAAAGCGAAAAGGACAAGATAGAATGGAACAAAAAATGCCCCTGGGAATTTTCGCTCATCCGGTTGAGGGGTGAGAAAGGCAGACCATAAACTACAAAAAGTGGCATTGAGTATAGAAGACGAACTAGAAGGAAAAGACAATGAAATCAGTTGAAGAACAGTTTGAATACCTAAAAAAAGGCTGTGTGGATATTATTCAGGAAGAAGAGCTAAAAGCCAAACTGGCCCATTCTCGCAAAAAAAATAAGCCTTTAAAAGTTAAAGCGGGATTCGATCCCACAGCGCCGGATATTCATTTAGGCCACATTGTGCTCTTGCGGAAGATGAAACACTTTCAAGACCTGGGCCATGATGTTATCTTTCTCATCGGCGATTTTACAGGACTTATCGGCGATCCCTCAGGGAGATCTTCCACCCGCCCTCCCATGACCCGAGAGGAAATCAATAAAAATGCCGAAACTTACAAGAAGCAGATATTCAAGATTCTCGACTCTGAAAAAACGATCATCAATTTTAATTCTCGATGGCTGGAAAAACTGACAAGCTTTGATATCATTAACCTTACCTCCAAATACACAGTGGCCCGCATACTGGAAAGGGACGACTTTACCAACCGCCTGAAAAACAACAAACCCATATCCGTCCATGAAATCCTCTACCCTCTTATGCAGGCTTATGATTCCGTTGCCTTAAAAGCAGACGTGGAACTAGGGGGAACAGACCAAAAATTCAACCTCCTCGTCGGCCGTGAAATACAGAGGGAATTCCGCCAGGAACCCCAGGTGATCATGACCACTCCCCTGTTGGAAGGCTTGGATGGCGTGGAGAAAATGAGCAAAACTCTAAACAATTATGTAGGAATAACTGAGCCTCCTTCGGAAATATACGGAAAAATCATGTCCATCTCAGATCCTTTGATGTTTCGCTACTATGAGCTTCTCACAGACGAATCCCTCTCCCAGATTGAAAAATGGAAAAAAGAGGTCAAAGAAGAAAAGATCAATCCCAAGGACCTCAAGTCAAGATTGTCCATGTGCATCGTGTCTGATTTTTGGGGAAAGGAAAAGGCAAAAAAAGCTTCCGAGGAATTTGAAAGGGTATTCAAAGGAAAAGAACTTCCTGCAGAAATTGAAGACATAGAAATTAAAGTTAAAAAAGTAGAACTCAAAGCTAAAGTAAAAGCGCCCAAAGTTGAGGCCGGGTTAACAGCTATTCCTCTTATGGACTTGCTGGTAGAGCGAGGCATTCTTCCTTCAAGAAAAGAGGCAAAAAGGATTATCCGCCAGGGAGGTGTTTATCTAGACGGGAAAAGAATCGAAGATGTCGCCTTCAAAATAGATTTAAGCAAAAAGATCGATCTAATCCTTAAAATTGGCAAGAGAAAATTCTATAGAATCGTAAAAAAGAAAGCGTAAAAATAGATTATTCTTCTGGAGGGGAAAGCTTGGGGAGCTTGCCGAATATATCCTTATATACTTCAGGATAAGAGTCTTTTCCTCCGATAAGAAGGCAGGTCAGAGGCATTACTTCTTTTGCCAACTTGGACATCGCCCCGGCTGTTCTCCGGATATCCCACTGGGCGGTGGCATCTTCTCTCAGCCTGGAGATATGATACAATTCTCTGGCATTGACCTTTAGCAAGACTCTTCTTCGATGGGCATTTGTTAGAACGTACTCAGCCCCTTGATCCATATTTTTTTTCAAGAATGAATAAACATGGCTAGTCTCTTCCATTATCTCCATAAATTCCTTCTTTGATCCAACGGCCTCTATTGAAGGCGGAACGGTCACTCCTAACTCAGGATCGTAGTTTTGAGCCGTCAGAGTAGCCATACGGTGTCGTTTAAGTTGGGCATAACATGAGGCGGAGATAATCAAATCATAAGTGAGGTTCACATATTCGAATTCGCGGAGAGGCGTATCATAAAATTCCATGTATTTGAAAGCTGACTTCAGAAATTCTTTCTTTTCTTCCAGGCTGAGATTTTTAGCCTTCCTAAAACATTCCTCGTAAGGCAAAGATGAAGAAGTATGCAGAAGAGAAGCAATCAATTTAGCATCTGCCTCGGCAGTAAAATCGACAAGACAAACCAGCTCTTTGCTTTTCCTCGAAAACCCCAGGTAAAACTGAGCTTTTTCCCCAATCTCAGGGTATGTCTTTGAATCGAAATCATTAGCCTCAGTAAAAAGAATGATTGAGGGAGCCACTTCTTTCGCCAGGGCATAAATCTTTTGATTGAGCTCCTTGAGCTCTGCCAGTTTCTGAGAGGCAAACCGGCGGATCAAGAATTCCAGATTCCGGGCATTAACAGTCATGCCTAGCTGACCTCTTGTTGCTAAGCTCATCACATAGCGAGCATCTTCCTTGGCCCATCCCTCCAGCATAAAATGCTTCTTAGGATTGCTGGCAGCTTCTTTGTGCTTATCAAAGAAATATGCTCTTAATTTTTTATAGAGCTTGCGGTAAAGAGAATTTTGGGCTTTGATTGTTCTTACAAAAACACTTTGCTTCCCGGAGCTTTTAATCTCCTTTGGGATAAAAAGATCATCCTTCAGGGCAATGTAGCGTTGAGACTTTTCTGTATAAGAACAGAGACGAAACTTTTCTATTTCTTCTACTGCCAGTCTGCTCACTCCGATGATATCGAAATTGAAAACAGCATGCTCGGCAACAGAGTGATGGCCCATTTTGAAAATAATGTTCTGGTTGGACCTCCTCGCTTTCTCCACCTGAGCTCTGGCAACGGCTCGCAGTTCGTTTACTGGACGCGGGTCCCTGGAAATACGGGCATAGGAAGCAGAAAGGGTTTCAGGAGTAACGTCCTCTCGAGGCGGGGAGTTTTTCTTAAGTTCTTCGATAACTTCACTGTCAACATTATAACCGGCAAGGATGACATGCATGGTTTTACCAAAATAAAAAGAGAGAAGAGCCTAGAAAGGCAAGATAATAAAACTTAGTCTATCTCATCAGGATAATGCTTAGCCCAGGCAAGTCGATTGATCCAGCGGCACTGCCAGGAGTCAAAAAATATTTTTCTTCCAGCCCGTTCCTGGTCAAGCTGAAAAATGCTGTTTTTTCGCCAGGTGATAATCTCGGAAGCAATCCTCTGAGCCTGCGGTCCAGGAAGCTCTATCCTGATCAATTCATGCGGATCAGCATTCAAATCATAGAGAGAGACCGTTTTGTCTGTTGGACTGTATAAGAACTTTCTATTGCCTATAACAAAACCCGCTGGACTCTCCTGCAGCCATCCGGAAAAAAACACTTTGCGGTCATTCGGCAAGGTCGCAAGGGCATTGATGCCGTCAAAGCCAGCTGCGTTGGCATCAAAACCCAATAGAGCCAGCAGCGTCGGCGCTAAATCAATAGAGCTGACTGTTTCCGTAACCCTGGTTTCCGGCCTAACCAAAGACGGAGCGCGTATAATCAAGGGTATGTGTAAGAGCTCTTCGAAGGCTATGCGAATGTGGCCGAACATACCGTGCTCGCCAAATGCTTCGCCGTGATCTCCGACAACACAAAAAATGGTTTCTTTCTCAAGATTAAGCTCCGTAAGCTTGCTGTCCAGCTCAGCTATAAATTTATCGGTATAATAAATCGTCTGTTTATAACGCTCTATCGGCTTCCCAAAGGGTGTGGCAAACCACTCGGGAACCTCATAAGGGTTGTGGCTAACTGAGCAAAGAACCGTCAAGAAAAAGGGCTTATCTTCAGACTTTATCCATCTGACAATAGGTTCTACCATCAAAAACTCATCACTGCCCAGATAGCCAAGAAAAGCGGCTAGATCATTCAAATCTTCTCTAGACCAGAACTTATCGAAGCCGAGATTAGAGACTAAACTGGGCCTAGATTCGAAGTTGCCTTTAGCTGACTGGAAAAATGCAGTTCTGAAATTCAACTGACCCTCAAGTATCGTAGCCATGCTGGCATAGGGCTTAACAGCAGGTACGGCCTCGGCAATATCAGGGAAGGCCGAAGGAAATCGGCCGGTCAGGAGGCCAAACAGAGCTTTTGTTGTATGAGTAAGCGAGGAACGAAAGTTCGTAAATTCAGCACCATGACGAGCCAAATCCGCAAGATAGGGGGTTAAGTTACTTTGCCTATCCCAGAGTGAAGTTTTCCTGTATTGAACGCCCTCAAGGATTATTATAATAATATTATAGTTTTTCGGCTCTGATCTTAGCGGAATCCGCACCTGGTCAAAGGTAGGTATTTTCCTTTTGGCGTTGACTAAATCGACTCTGGTTAGCCGCCAGGGATCAGCCGAGAATAAGCTCTTTACTGCTTTTAATTGACTATTGTAGTGCAACCCTGCCGAAGCTATGGACGGTGAACCTCGCCTGGCCAATGCACTAAGAGACAGAATAGCGATAAGGATAAACATGACGCAAACAATGATTCTTGTAGCAAAAGGCTTGCGGTTGTAAAGCGGCGGCAGAGGCTTAGCTAAAACGAAAAAGAAAAAGACAATAGCAATAGCGGCAGGCAGGAGCAGGATTAGGCCAACAACTTTCATATCTATTATATTAGTGATAATCGTGACTAACGAGGTTACCGGGTCGAGAAATAACGACACAAAGACTGTTGGCAGAATTTGCATCCCTGACCTTATCACCCAGCCAGCGTTTATGACTGACCAGGTACAGACAACAGCGGCAACTACACAAGCTACCCTTATAATCCATGACCGCGGCCAGCGAAAACAGACGAGGGCAAGGATAACTTCGATTCCCAACAGCACAGCTATATCAGCCAGTATCCAGCCAAAGTATTCGTTGATCAGACCTGTTCGGTATGAATGAAAGAATTTTACAGTCAGGGTAAAAAATATCGCACTAAACATCATAACCGTGTAAGCACGGGGACCCAAAAGGCCATATAAGCGAGGAATAGAGAACACCCTTCTTAATTTGGAACTGAATCTTGAAAACTTAATACGCATAGTGGATTAAGCTATTGAAAGATACGGCAAATTTAGTTTCTTCTTCTCCAAATGGCAAGAATGAAACTATCTATAGCACAAGGAAAATTAGATGTCAAAAGTTTAATTTATGCTTTCTCACACATAACACTAGATATTCTATCAAAACTGAACTTTGATTGTGTTCAAGACATCAGTCCGCACTTATTAATTTTAACTTTTCATTTTTGGATTTTCTGATTAGAATAAAAGCTTATGTAATATTTGACCAGGAAGGATGTCTCGCTGTTTGAACTTTCATCTTTCAAGACCTAAAAACTTTATCCAAAGGAGAAAAAAATGCTAGATGTTTCTACAGCATCTGTAAATGAACTCTTGGAAATAGCCATCAAAGCAGAGATGGAGGCGAATAAAACCTATTCTGACCTGGCTAGAAGGATTTCAAATCCTCTGCTAAAAGAAAAATTTCAATGGTTGGCTTATGAAGAAAATAAGCATAAAGAAATCTTAGAAAAACTTTATAAAACTCTCTATCAAGGAGATGAGCCTCAAGTCCCGGATACTGTTGATGAGACTCTGCTTCCGTCTATCCACATTGACCCTTCTTCATCTTTTGCTGACATCCTGCATCAAGCCATGGAATCAGAGAAATCAGCTGAAAACTTTTATGCCAATCTTTCCAAAAGATTTGAGGATCCCCAGAAAAAAATTCTCAACTATTTGAGCAAAGTCGAACACAGCCATTACATGATGCTGCAGAGCGAATATGTCCTTGCTCAGGATTTTGAGGATTATGCTGAAAAAGACATAGATAAAGTTGTAACTTAGGGAACTAGCCTTTCATAACTCCAATAGGAGTAACCTTTGCTGCCAGTTTCCCTATTCCCGCTTTATGAGAGACATTTACGACTTCATCCACATCCTTATAGGCCTGGGAGGCTTCCTCGGCCACTCCTTTCCAGCTAGTGGACTTCAGTTCAATTCCCCTGGTCTCCATCTCCTGCTTAATCTGCTCTCCTCTGAATCTGCGCAGAGCTTCATGCCTGGACATTACTCTCCCCGCCCCGTGAGCTGTGGAACCAAAACTCAACTGTTCTGCCTCTGAAGTCCCGATAAGTATATAAGAAGCTGTTCCCATACTTCCAGGGATGTTCACCGTTTAAAACCAAACAAAGAAATTTATATTCATTTAACCTTTTATAAAATTACTTGAATTATTCTACCATATTTATATATAAATAATAAATATTATAAAAATACTTGTAAAAATACTTGACTTTATTAAAAATTTACACTATAAAAAAATTTTAGCTAAATTAATTCCAAGGGAGGTAAAATATGAAATCAAATCGAAACGAATCAAGTAAGTTTTTTCCACGAGTTTTTGTTTTTCTTTTTATCGCAGGTCTTTTTTTACTTCTGCCCAGAGATGCTGAAGCTGTTTCGCAATGGGCAAGGAAATACGAGGTTGATTGCACCACGTGCCACACATCCTTTCCTAGGTTAACTCATTTCGGTGAAAGATTTATGCGCAATGGTTTTCAGTGGCCAGACGACAAACCTGACGGGGATACAGCTGGAAAGGATAAAGTATCCGATAATCTGTTCGTCGATAAAGTTGGTAACTGGTTTGGCGCCCGATTGAGTTTTACTCCATTGTTATACAAAACAAACGATGTGACAATTGATGGAGAGACGAAAGATTCATTCAACATTGGAAATCCGAACTGGATGCAATTCTTCGTGGCTGGTTCAATCTTTAAAAATGTATCCATATTCATTGAGCAAGAATTTGAAGTAGATGGTTCTAAATTCAGCTGGTTCCATCTCTTTTTTACCAATCTTGCCGATACTTACGTCAACTTCCAGGTTGGCAATCTTTCACCCGTTGACTTTACACCATTTCCTGACCGGCTGCGCATGTGGCAGAAGTCGGAAGTTTTAAATGTTAAATCGTCTGGCGGTGACGGCGAAAACTCGGTCACAATTAGGCAATCTCGTCCAGGAATTCAATATTATGGCTACAAAGGACCTGTGCTCTGGTTCGCAGGTATCGATAACGGCAAAGACGCATCCGACCTTGATCGACAAAAAAATTATTGGGGAGGGCTCCGTTTAGAAATACCCAGCACGATAAAAAGTAACTTTGAGGGAAGCACAGTTGGCTTTCATTACTATTCTGGTACTGACACTGCGGATTCCGCCACCGCTAGAGTGGAAAATGATTTTAGGCGCTACACATTTTCAGCCAACGCTCGTTATATGGATAAATTTGATCTCCAAGCAACATACCAGATCGGTAAGGATGACAATTATACTCTGGAAGTTGTTCCAGTCAGTGCAGATTTTCAAGGATTTACAGTATCTGCAGCCTACTGGACATACCCTGTGTATGTAATCCTTCAATACGATCAGATTGATTCAGATGATATCCTTGGTTTAGAAAATAAAAAATTATCTCCTTCTATCTGGCTTTTTATGAGACAAAATTTTAAAGCAGGGATTGCTGCTCGATTTGATCTCAGCAGTGCTGCTCTCAAAAAGCATGAAGTTGCGTTGCAAATCCGAACAATGTTTTAATTCATAAAGTGAAGCCTCCCTTGCTGGAAAGGGGGGCTTCTTATTATTTCTTATATTTTCCTTCCAATTTAAACGATATTCAATATCACTAATCCACACCTATTTTTTATAAGCATAAAATGTTGCGGTAAAAATAAGGAATATGCTGAAAAAGATACAGATAAAATTGTAATTTAGGGAACTAGCCTTTCATAACTCCAATAGGAGTAACCTTTGCTGCCAGTTTCCCTATTCCCGCTTTATGGGAGACATTTACGACTTCATCCACATCCTTATAGGCCTGGGAGGCTTCCTCGGCCACTCCTTTCCAGCTAGTGGACTTCAGTTCAATTCCCCTGGTCTCCATCTCCTGCTTAATCTGCTCTCCTCTGAATCTGCGCAGAGCTTCATGCCTGGACATTACTCTCCCTGCCCCGTGAGCTGTGGAACCAAAGCTCAACTGTTCTGCTTCTGAAGTCCCGACAAGTATATAAGAAGCTGTTCCCATACTTCCAGGGATGATGACCGGCTGTCCGACAGAACGGTAGACTTCAGGAATTTCTTCCCGGCCTGGCCCAAAGCTCCTTGTCGCTCCCTTGCGATGAATGCAAACTTCTTTGTCCTTTCCGTCTATCCTGTGTTTTTCAAATTTAGCTACATTATGGCAAACATCATACACCTGATTCATTCCTTCTGAGCTTCCCATAACTTTGGCAAAAACATTGCGGACCCAATGAACTATCATCTGTCGGTTGGCAAAAGCGTAATTGACTGCTGCACTCATGGATTTATAGTACTGCTGGCCTAATTGCGAGTGGATTGGCGCGTTTATCAGTTCTCTATCTGGTAATCCTCTGGTCCCAAATTTATTTTCCATCAACCGGATGTAATCAGATGCAACCTGGTGTCCCAGTCCTCGACTTCCGCAGTGAATCATCACCAGAATTTGACCTACGGACTGTATCCCAAAAACCCTAGAAACTTGTTCATCATAAATTTCCGAAACCTTTTGTATCTCTAAAAAATGATTTCCTGCACCCAAGGTTCCCAGTTGAGGAATCCCTCTCTCCACCGCTCGAGGCGAAAGATGACTGGGGTCTGCTCCTTTCATCCTTCCGCTCTCTTCAGTCCTCTGCAAATCTTCCCTTGTTCCGTAACCGTTCTCAACTGCCCACTCTGCACCTTTAGTACAGACATCGAGAAGAACATTCCGGCTCAGGCGAGTGATACCTCCTTTACCTACACCTGCTGGGACTTCTCTGAAAATTTCGCCTAAAAGCTGCTGCCGCCTTTCATGAATATCTCTCTCAGTATAATCAGTCCTCAACAGCCTAACTCCGCAGTTTATATCATAGCCAACTCCGCCAGGAGAAATGATGCCTTCATCTATATCAAAAGCAGCTACACCACCTATCGGAAATCCATATCCCTGATGAGCATCGGGCATAACATAAGACTTCCTCTGTATGCCACGCAAGCAAGCCACATTCTTTGCCTGCTTTAGGGTCATATCCCGCCTTACACTTTCGAGAAGCTTAGCCGAAGTATAAATAAGCGCAGGGACTTTCATATCACCTGTTTTCGGAATTTCCCAGGTATAATCATTTATTCTTTTTAGTTCCATCTTCACACCTCAAACATCGACCACAACCTGAACCATGAAATGGGCGTTTTTTTCGATTTCCATCTCATTATAGGTTATAGCCTTGACATCCCCATGGATTTTATACTTATCAGAATATTGATCTCCTTTGAAGAAAGCATTCAATACATAAAGGCTTCCCTTTTTCCCAATTCTCAAATTCTCAGGAGAACCCAAAAGAAACATTTTCGAATCCAACAAGTATATTATCTCTTCTAAGAAACTGCTAAGCAACTGCTTGAGGTCTTTTCCTCTCACTTCGACCCTGTGCTCTATTTTTTTCTCTATTTTCTGCCAATCCCACATCAAAGATGCTGTGGCCAAGGCTGCGTTAACGAAGGCTTCTTCCAAGGTTGTGCCAAAAGCTTGAAATTTTGCATCAGCCGTATGACGGAGAAACCTGTATCTTTCCACCTTTAACTTTCCCCCAGTTTATGACTCTCTCTCGTCTTGAGTCGCCGAATGATTTGGTCCTGGAGGCTCTTGAGCCTCGGAGAAAGGCCAACAGGATACTCTTTTCCTTGTTTCTCTATGGATTTATATCTTTTATCCAGTAGGGAGAATTCATCAAGGAAACTCTCCTGAATCTGCGATAAGGAAGGCAATTCAGCTGTTATTTCCCCGCTACTCATCACTTTTTTCAGCAAAGGCTCCCCTTCTTCTAAGATATCATCTCTCAAGCCTATGACATCGCTCAGCAACTTTCCTTTGGTCGTTGTGAAGCGGAAGACTTGTTTATCCGAAGCCAAGGTCATTTTTTCAGGACTGAGCTTGAGCACAGGGCGTCCGGCATATTGGACCATCTTATAAGCCATATCAAAGTAAGGAGCATCTGCTGAGACTCCCATTTTTGTGCCCACTCCGAAAGAGTCTATATCGCCTCCCCGGTCCAGAACGCTTTTGATCTTGTACTCATCAAAACCACCGCTGGCAAAAATTGTTGTTTCCGCAAAACCTTCTTTCCTTAGTATGCCCCTCACTTCTTTACTCAAGCGGGCAATATCGCCGCTGTCGAGCCTCACTCCTTTGATTTCCATCCCTTCAAGGGCCATCTCTTTTCCTACCTCAGCCGCTATTCTTGTCCCTGAAAGAGTATCATAGGTATCCACGAGCAATACAGTATCTTCAGGAAATGTACGAGCAAAAGCCCGGAAAGCTTCGATTTCATCTTCGAAGCTCGTTATGAAGGAATGAGCCATGGTCCCGAAGATTGGAATTCCATAGATTTTCCCGGCAAGAACATTGCTCGTTCCTATAAATCCTCCGATAAAGCTTGCCCTTGCGACTTTCAACCCTGCATCCGCTCCGTGGGTGCGCCGCAAAGAAAAATCCACAAGCTTGCGCGGCCAGGCTGCATGAATACAGCGGGAAGCTTTAGTGGCTATCATCGATTGAAAATTAGTGATGTTGATGATGAATGTCTCAACAATTTGAGCTTCGATCAAAGATGCTGTCACTTCCAAGAGAGGTTCATTCACGAAAAAAAGACGGCCTTCAGGAATAGCATAAACATCGCCTCTGAAACGAAATCTTTCAAGATAGGAGAGAAATTCAGGATTGAATAGTTCTGTCTCTTCTAAGTATTCCAAATCTTCGGGAGTGAATTTTAAATCTTGAAGATAAGAGAGAACATCCTCTAATCCTGCAGATACAAAATAGCGGCGATGAGGAGGATAATTTCGAATGAAGAGGCTGAAGGTTGCCGGCTCGAACATCTCGTGGTCGAAATAGCTGGCAGCCATAGTCAATTCATAGAGGTCTGTGAGTAAGGCTAAGTTTTCTATTCGTTTCATCAGATTAATTTAGTTCATATCAATCTTTTTTATTATTTTATCTTATCATTTAATACAGGCTATAAATCAAACTTTAAGTTTGACCGAACAAAACCGAAAAACGGTCCAGTTGAATTAATCAGTCAGTTTAAAAACACCCGCCAAAGGCGTTCCGCAGAAAGCGCAAGCAGAATCTTTCACCTTGTAGTCTGAAATACTGAATCCAGATCTCCGAATAAGCGTTTTTCCGCAGGAAGGGCAAAGAGTGTCTTCTGATTCTCCGAGGACATTCCCTACATAAAGATAGCGAAGGCCTTCCTTCTTGCCTATGGAACAAGCTTTACGTAAGGTTTCAATGGGGGTTGGCCGAGTGTCTGAGTATTCATAATTAGGATGGAAGCGGCTTATGTGCCAGGGGATATCAGGGTCTATTTCAGCAATAAAGCGGGCGATGCTCCGCAACTCCTCTTCTCCATCGTTCTCATCCGGAACCACTAAAGTTGTAACTTCCACCCAGATGTCTAATTTTTTCATAAGGCGGATAGAGTCAAGAACAGGCTGCAAGCGAGCTTTACATATATCTTTATAAAACTCTTGTCTGAATGATTTGAGGTCGACGTTGCATGCGCTTAGATAAGGTTTTATGGTCTCCAGAGCTTCCGGAGTCATAAAGCCATTTGTGACAAAAATATTTGCCAGGCCTTCTTTCTTGGCAAGCTTGGCCGCATCATATGCGTACTCAAAGAAAATTGTTGGTTCTGTGTAAGTATAAGAAATACTTTGACAGCCGTAATTCTTTGCTGCACGGACGACATCTTCAGGAAGAAGTTTTTGCCCTCGTAATCCTTCCTCTTTTCTCTTTGAGGCTTGGGAAATCTGCCAGTTCTGACAGAAGGGGCAGCGGAAATTGCAGCCTATTGTTGCGATGGAGAAAGATGTTGTCCCTGGTAAAAAATGATAAAGGGGCTTTTTCTCGATGGGATCGACATGGGCAGCTATCACTTCCCCGTAGACATGGGTATAAAGTTTTCCTTCCCTGTTCTGTCTCACTCCGCAAGTACCGAATTTCGAGTCAACAATATCGCAGCGGTGGCCGCAGAGAAAGCATGACACTTTCTTCTCAGGGAGAGCTTTGTAAAGCATAGCTTCTTTCATCATTTTCTTTGCATTTAACGATTGAGATCTGCTTCAGAATAAAAGTCTTTAGCTGAGGGGCAGATGTGTTTTAGACCACACTGAAGGCAGAGCGGTTTTCGAGCCGGGCAGATTTTCCGGCCATGATTGACGAGCATGTAATTAAAGTCAAGCCAGCGTTCCTTTGGAACAATCTTCATAAGGTCTCTTTCGATCTTATCTGGATCTTTTTCCTTGCTCAAACCCAATCTTTGAGATAATCGTCTCACATGGGTATCGACAGCAATCCCCTCAGCCTTTTTAAAAGCGCTAGAAAGCACAATATTGGCTGTCTTCCTTGCCACTCCGGGCAGAGTTATAAGGTCTTCCATATTATCCGGTACAACACCCTCGAAATCCTCCACAATCTTTTTGGAAGCGTTAATAATGCTTTTCGCTTTGTTCCTGAAAAATCCTGTCGGCTTTATTTCTTCCTCTAATTCTTGTTTATCCGCAAAAGCAAAATCTGAAGGCGTCGGGTATTTTTGAAAAAGGGACGGAGTGATTTGATTTACTTTTTCATCCGTGCACTGGGCAGATAAAATCGTGGCCACAAGAATCTGGAGCGGATTTTCATGTTTGAGAGCTGTTCGACTCGAGGGATAAACTTCACTAAGAATGGCTATAATTTCTTCGATTCTCCCTACTGAACTTTTCATTTTTTAACCTCGCACTAAAACGGACACTGCCCGGAATGGCATCCTCCTGAGTACTCGGACTCTGCGGTGATAAAGTCAAAATCCTCTCCGCTCTCCTCTGTTGTTCTTGTATCAAAAGAGAGGACCTGATTCTTTTTTGTTCCGTAACGATAAATAGTTATTCCTTTACATTTCAACTCATGAGCCATGAGGTAGATATTCCTTACATCTTCCACAGTGGCATCAGGAGGCAAGTTTATGGTTTTGGAAACAGAATTATCAGTATACTTCTGAAAAGCAGCTTGAATCTTCAGGTGCTGCTCAGGACGAATATCAAAGGCAGTTACGAAAACTTTCTTTAACTCTGGTGGCAACTCACGTATGTCTTGAATAGAGCCAAATTTTCCTGCTTCAGCCACGAGTTCTTTTGAATAAAGTCCTCTTTTCTGAAGCTCCTCTTCAAACAGAGGGTTCATTTCAAAAAGCTTTCTTCCTGATAATACATTGCGGACGTAATTCAGAGCAAACAGGGGTTCAATACCGCTAGAACAGCCAGAGATGATACTGATTGTCCCCGTGGGAGCAACAGTGTTCAATGTGGCATTGCGGAGCTTTAGGCTCTTCTGTGGATATATTGATTTCTCATAATTCGGAAATACTCCCCTCTCCTTAGCTAAATTTTGGGAGGCTTTAACGGACTCTTCGTGAAAAAATTTCATAATTTTCGAGCCCAATCGGAGAGCTCCTTCATCAGAATAAGGGATACCCAACTTTACCAGCATATCCGCAAAACCCATTACTCCTAAGCCAATTTTACGATTGGCATATGTCACCTCCCGGATCTCAGGCAGAGGATACTTGTTGACTTCTATTACATCATCGAGAAAACGAACTCCCCACCATATCCTTTCTTTTAGTTCCTCCCATTCTACAGTACTGCGATTCACAAATTTAGATAAGTTTATTGAAGCAAGGTTGCAGCTTTCGTAAGGAAAGAGAGGGATCTCTCCGCATGGATTTGTAGCCTCTATCCGACCAACCTGAGGAGTGGGATTTCGGCGGTTGATCTCATCCAGGAAGACAACACCCGGATCCCCCGAACGCCAGGCTGAATAGACGATCAAATCAAACAGAGCTTTTGCGTTCATAGATTTGACTTTTTTCTTTGTCCGTGGGTTTATTAAATCAAAGCTATCATTCTTTTTAACAGCGTCAAAAAATTCATCAGTCGCACCTACTGATAGATTAAAATTGGAAAAGGCACCTTCTTGGACTTTGGCTTCGACAAAATCCACGATATCTGGATGGTCACAACGCAAAATGCCCATGTTGGCTCCTCTTCTTCTTCCTCCCTGGACTATGACGCTGGTACCCTGATCAAAAATACTCATGAAGGAAACAGGCCCGGATGCTTCTCCTTTGGTGGAAGATACAAGGTCTCCTTTGGGTCTTAATTGAGAAAAATTAAAACCTGTTCCTCCACCTGTCTGATGAATCCTGGCCATATTACTCAAAGAGTCAAAAATTCCTTCTATTGAATCTTCCACAGGCAACACAAAGCAGGCAGAAAGCTGACCCAAGGAGGTTCCAGCATTCATGAGGGTTGGAGAATTAGGCAAAAATTCAAGGTCGGCCATCATCTGGAAAAACCTCTCTTCAACATCTTCCTTTTTCTTTTCTGATTTGAAATTCGCTTCTCCTTCGCTCACAGCCCTGGCAACTCTTCTGAAAAGCTCTCTGGGAGTTTCAATAATGTCTCTCTCGTCATCTTTTAATAAATAACGTTTTTTGAGAACAACAAGAGTGTTCAGGGGAAGTTTTAAGTCATCTCTAACTCCGTAGATGACCTTAACCTGCCTTAGATCTCTGTGTTCTTCCCGATGGAGAATGTAGCTTCTGGCAATTGAACTGAATCCTTCTTCCATCAAAGCCTCTTCCACAATGTCCTGAATCTCCTCCACGGAAGGAATCTTATCCTTAAAGGATGAGGCTACTTTTTCTAAGCTTTTTTTCCCAGAAACATCGGCTATAAGAGTTGCCCTCTTTTCATCTCTGAGCACTTCAAGAGCAGCCCGAAAGATAGCTCTTTTTATCTTTTCCTCATCAAAGGCAACCAGAGAATGGTCTCTTTTTCGTATTTTTTTGGGTAAAATCTCCATTTCTATCTCTCCCTCTTAAACACCAAGCTCTGAGCGGAATTGTATGAAACGGAGAATATCGCTCCGACAGATAATACCCGCTATCTTTTCTCCTTCCATAACAGGAATCTGATGGATGTCTTTGGTGGTGATGCTGTTAAGAACTTGGCTTCCGTCAGCATCTGGAGAAACCGCTTCCAGTTTCTCTTTAGGTGTCATGATATCCCCGACTTTGATCTCCGGCCATTTTTCTGAAGGAGTTCGTTTCACATCTTCTAAACAAACTATGCCTTTAAGGCTCCCTTCATCTGAAACAAGAAAAACTCTTTCTCTTTTTTTGAGAATATAATCATCAACTAAACTCTGGACTGAAAGCTCTACTGTCACAGTCTCAAAATTTTTTGTCATCAAATCTTCTGCTCGAACTCCCTTTAACAAGCTTTGGACCATAACTTGATCATAGCCCCTTACAGCTGCACTGTGCAGAAACCAGCCAATGAAGATAAGCCAGATGCCCGGAAGGAGATTTGCTCTTAAAATCTGAAGAATTCCGACAAATATCAGGAAAAAAGCAAAGCCTTGCCCTACTCTGGAAGCTATCTTTGTGGCTTTTTTCAGGTTGCCGGTGACCTTCCAGATAATGGACCTTAGAACTCGCCCTCCATCCATCGGAAAACCGGGGAAGAGGTTAAATACCGCCAGCACAGCGTTGATCATAGCCAGGTATGAAGCAGATGCCCAGAGGGGCTCACTTATTCCTCTGACGATAAAAGAGAAGATCAGAAAGAGAAAAGCGATTAACAAGCTTGCCATAGGGCCAACTAGAGCCATGGTGAATTCCCGCAAAGGCTTTTTAGGCTCCTCTGTTATTTGAGCAACTCCCCCCAAAAGAAAAAGAGTAATGCTTCGTACTTTTTCCCCTTGTTTTAAGGCCACAAGGGAATGGGCCAGCTCATGGACCAAAACCGAGGCAAAAATGAGAAGGCTTGTTATTATCCCTATGATCCAGAAAAGGCCTCGGGGCCAATCTTGAAATCTTTGGGGAAAATAATTTGCGGATAAAACCCAACTGAATAAGATGAAAATAATAATCCAGCTTGAGTCTATTTTAATATCTATGCCAAAAACTTTTGCTATGCGCCAAGAATGTCTCACTCTTCCTCCTCCTAAAAAACAGAAATTCCTAAGATAACGTCCGTCTGATCTTAAAAGGCTCTTGCGATAAATGGACTGCTTTTATTCTCTGATCTTTTTATCTAATTATATATGAAATTTATCAAAATGAAAAAACACGAAAAACAGGGCGGGCTCGATGAATCGAGCCCCTACAAATTCATTTAATCTGCTCTGATAAATCTAATCCCTTTAATTTCCTTTTATCTCCATAAGGTGGGCTTGATAAATCAAGCCCCTACAATAAAAATCATACAATCAAGGGCGGGTTTGATGTATCAATTCCCTCCAATTATAAATCATCCAATCAAAAACGGATTCAGTGAATCAAGGCCCTGCATTTAAAGCTAAAATCTTTTGAATTTATCTTTGAGCGCGCCACAGACAGGACAGATATCAGGAGCTTCCCCTTCCGTAGTAAAACCACAAACCTGGCAGACATGGATGGGCCTAAACTCTATATCTTTCCCTTTTTCTACAGCTTCTTTAGCCTTCTGGTAAAGTTCAGCATGAACCTTTTCTGCTTCCAAAGCCCACTTAGTCACACTTTCTGCTCCTTTCTCCTGCTGCTCTTCAGCTACCTTGATATAAGCGGGATACATCTCTTCCACCTCGAAGGTTTCCCCATCTATTGCTTCCTTGAGGTTTTCAGGAGTCTTTTTTATCCCATACAAAGTCCTGAGATGATTTGTGGCATGAACTTGCTCAGCAAAGCTATTAGCTCTGAAGAGCCTAGCAACATTAGAATAATTTTCTTTCTCTGCTTTATCAGCGAAGGCCAAGTATTTCATATGCGCTTGACTCTCTCCGGCAAAGGCATTCTTTAAATTTTCTTCTGTCTTTTTTTTCATCTCTATCCTCCTTAAATCTCGATCATTCTTTCTATAGATCCTCTTGCCTTTTGGCTCACCTCGAGGGAAACTTCAACTTTATGAATCATATTTTCTAAGGACGTTAAAACCTTTCCCAGACCTATCTTTTTCATGTTAAAACAAAAGGCAACATCTCTGGCAGGATAAAAATTCTTGGTTGGATTCTCTTTCTTCATTCTATAGATTATCCCGGTTTCAGTCCCTATTATGATTTCTTTCTTTTTTGTCTTGCGGGCTTCTTGAACCATTTTTCCTGTGGAAAGAACTTTATCTGCAAGATCTATGACCTCAGGCAGGCATTCGGGGTGAACCCAGACTTCAGCTTCGGGGTAAAGATTTCTTTTATCCTTAATATCTCTGTCTTTAATGTATCTATGAACATAGCAGTAGCCATCCCAGGGAATAATCTTCTTCTTCGTGTGGCGGGCGACATAAGCTGCAAGATTTTTATCAGGAGCAAAAAGGATTTCATCTGCATTAAGTGAATTCACAACTTTGACGGCATTTGACGAGGTGCAACAAATATCACATTCAGCCTTTACCTCTGCGGTTGTGTTGACATAACAGACGGCCTTGCTTCCTGGATAATTTTTTTTCCACTCCCGGAGCTCCGAGGCAGTAATCATGTCAGCCATAGGACAGCCAGCTCTTTCATCCGGGATAAGGATTGTTTTCTCCGGCGCAAGGATCTTAGCTGTCTCGGCCATAAAGTGAACCCCGCAGAATACAATAACTTTTGCTTCCACCTGAGCGGCTTTCTGACTCAGGCCTAAGGAATCCCCTATATAATCAGCCACATCCTGAACTTCTCCAATCTGATAATTATGGGCTAAAATAGCGGCATTCTTTTCTTTTTTTAATTTCGTTATTTTGTCCCTGATCTTCTCTTTGTTCACTTTTTTCCTCAAAATTGATTTGATAAATCAAAGGAGGGTTTGATGAATCAAACCTCTACAAATCCATTCTATTTTCCATGCTTAGCATGGCCCATTTAATCTTCCATCTTTGACTTGTTCGGATAAAGTTGGGTAACTCTGTAAGCATCTCCATTTCCGTGATAACCGGTTGCTATGTTCAGGACAAAGGTTTTGGGAAATAGCTGCAGCGACCATTGAAAAAAGGCTCAGGCTGTATGGTTCAAAAACACGTTGCTTTTGCCCCAGCGAGTCAAAAGCAACTCGGATCAAGGCTTCGCTCTCCTCTCCTCCGGAGAGAAACCATGCCCGCTCAGCCTCTCTCACGGTTTTTTCACCATACAGCCTTCGCCAACCGAAGGGAACCCTGCGGAGTAGGGCGTCGAGTATGTCTGAGCGGAGCGATTTACGCAGACGCCGAGAAGAGCGAATGGAGAATGGCGTTAAAAATCTGAAGGGAGCTAGGCTATTTCCCAAAACCTTCTCCAATCACTGATTTGGATATGCTTCCGCTATTCCTTAATTTTCCTGACATATACTTTTATGGTTTCTCCTTCTTTCTCCAATCCAATATATTCTTGTCCGGTCTGCCTGCACCAGGCTGGCATGTCTTCTCTTATTCCTGCATCGGTGGATATTACTTCTAAAACTTCTCCGATCTTCATTTCTTTTATTTTTTTTGCTGTCTGGATAATGGGCATAGGACAGAGCAAGCCAAAACAATCTAATTTCACATCAGCCTTCACTCTTTTCTCTATCATCCTTATTTTTATTTTGTCTTGTTCCTTTTACCTTCGTTTTTTGATTTCAGGAAAGATTTACATGACTCAAGAAACTTATACCCTAACTTTCGTTGCACCGCAGTGCGGGCATTTTTCTTCTCCTTTTTTAACAGGCTCACCGCATTCTGGACATTCCTCAAGTTCAATATCACACTGTGTGCAGTAATCTTCCATACCCTCAAGAGGCCCCTCGCAGTACGGACAATAACATTTCTCCTTATCTACGGCTTTCGCCTGAGCCTCTTTTTTCTCAGCTTTGGCCTTCTGTTTTTCTTTGTAATTTTCAATCGCCTTATGGAGCGCATCTGCTCCCAGGTTTGAACAGTGGAGTTTATTCTGGGGTAATCCTCCCAACTCCTCGGCAACACTCTTGTTCGTGATTTTAAGAGCATCCTCAATTTTCTTTCCCATAGCCATTTCACTTACCATGCTGGAGACAGCAATAGCAGCTCCGCAACCAAAGGTCTGAAACTTAACATCCTCGATTCGATTATCTTTCACCTTGATATAAAAACTCATCATGTCTCCGCAGACAGGATTGCCTACCTGACCAACTCCATCCGCATCCTTTATAACTCCTACGTTCCTTGGGTTTTGAAAATGTTCCATAACTTTTTCGCTGTAAATCATTTTCCTTTCTCCTCTAAATATTGGGTATATAAGGGAGACATTTTCCTCAGTCTCTCTATTATTGGTGGGAAGACTTCAAGGAGATAATCTATATCCTTGGAAGTCGTCTCTTCAATCAAACTGAAAACAAGCGAACCCTGAGCAATAGCATGGTCTATACCCATGGCCAGAAGAACATGGGAAGCCTTTAATGCCCTTGAAGTGCAGGCAGAACCGCTAGAAGCAGAGATACCCTGCATATCCAGATTCAAGAGCATCGCTTCTCCTTCGACAAACTCAATACAAAAGCTCGCATGATGAGGGAGCCTCTTTTCAGGATGGCCGGTGAGAAACACGTGCTCCACTTTCTGGGGAAGGAGTTTCACAAGTCTGTCTCTCAAAGGCTTTGCTCTTTTATTCCGATTTTTCATCTCATTTTTTGCAATCTCTGCCGCTTTTCCCAGGCCAACAATACCAGATACATTTTCTGTTCCAGCTCTCCTTCCGCTCTCCTGAATACCACCATCGATGAAAGGAAGGATTCTTGTTCCTTTTTTCACAAATAAAGCCGCGCTACCTTGGGGACCGTAGAATTGATTACCTGCTAAGCTCAAAGCATCGACTCCCAGCTCCTTCACATCAACAGGAATGTTCCCTACAGCTGCCACCGCATCTGTGTGAAACAGAACATCGCGGGAGTGGCAAATCTTTGCAATCTCGCCAATCGGTTCTATAGTCCCCACTTCATTGTTGGCTAACATTACAGAAACAAGTATGGTTTCATCAGAAAAAGCTCGCTGAACATCCGCTGGATTCACTAATCCCCATTTATCAACAGTAACAGAGCTTACCTTAAACCCGAGTTTTTCAAGGCTCTTAGCTGAGTGAAGAACTGATTGATGTTCGATCGCAGTGAGAATGATATGAGTTCCTCTTTTTTGATGAGCAAGGGCAAGTCCTTTCAGAGCAAAATTATTGGATTCTGAACCGCTGGATGTAAATAAAATCTCTGAGGCCTCGCTATTAACGAGCTGAGCTACTTTCTCTCTTGCCTCATCAACGGCTTTTAAAGCTTCTTGGCCAACAGAATGAAGACTCTGAGGATTTCCGAAATTTTCTTTCAAATAAGGAAGCATGGCTTCAAACACCTGAGGATGAATAGGAGTTGCTGCAATCCGATCTAAATACACTCGTCTCATCTCTTTTCCTTTTCCCTTAATTGAAAAGACTGCCAGAAGTCAAGGTAGCTGGATTAAATTTTCTATCTGTTAATCATCTCAAACTGCAACGACTTCTTTAATCTCTGGGATTTCATTCTTTAAGTGCCTTTCAATCCCCATCTTTAAAGTCATCTGAGACATCGGGCACCCGCCACAGGCACCGGTCAATTTGACCTTAACCACATCATCCTTAACCTCAACAAGCTCTATATTTCCTCCATCGGCCATAAGGGCAGGCCGAATTTTATCTAAAGATTTTTCCACTTTTTCTTTCATAAAAAATTCTCCTTTTTCATAGAGTTTTAATGATATAGATTTCACTTAAATTTTTCCATGATTTTTTCCAATCTAGGGACATCCACTCTTAAATCATTAAAAACAATAGGCTCTGCCTCTTTTTGAAAAACAACATCTTCATAGGTTTGTCTTTTTTCAACATAGATCAAACCTAAAGGAATTTTTTTCTCCTTGCTCAACTTTTTCCAGGCTTTCATCTTATCCCTCGCGTTATAGTCCGAATCATTATCCAGATTGTAAGTATTTTTCTTGAACCACTGATAAGTATTAACTTTATTGTGAGTTACACAGGGGCTCAAAACTTCGATTAAAGCAAAACCTCTGTGCTTCATACCCTTTTCGATAAGAGTGGATAATTGCGTGGGATTTCCTGAAAATCCTCGGGCGATAAAGCTTCCGCCTGAAGCTAGCGCCAGTTTAGGCCCGTTGAGACTTAGCTCCTTAGATCCGTATGGAGTAGAAACAGAAACAAAACCCGGCTCGCTAGTAGGAGAGGTCTGACCTTGAGTCAGGGCATAAATCCTATTATCCACTACCAAATAGGTGATATTGATGTTCCGTCTTAAGGAGTGAATAAAATGTCCCAAACCGATGGAGTAGGCGTCGCCATCTCCGCTTATTCCTAAGACAGAAAGGCTGGGATTGGAGAGCTTAACTCCAGAAGCTACAGGCAAGGCCCGGCCATGGAGAGCATGAAATCCATAAGAACGAAAATAATTGTTCAACCTCCCATGGCAGCCAATCCCTGTTACGATGACAAATTGTTCAGGGTCCTGGTTAAGCGCTACAGCTGCTTTCTTAAGAGCAGCAAAAATACTATAAATGCCACAGCCCTTACACCACGTCGGTTCAGTCAAATGATAGTCCTTATTTTTTCTCATCTATAGAGCCCTTTGGATCTGTGTTGATATCTCGCTGGGCCTGAAGGCCTGGCTTGAATAATTAAGAATATTTCTCGCATCAAAGGGCGTTCGCACCTGGCTTTTTAAAAGCAAACTCAATTGTCCAGAGAAATTGTTTTCAACAATAAAAGTTTTCTTGCTCTTGGCGATGAACTCCTCTACTTTCTTCGAAGGGAAAGGCCACAGTGTTCTCATCTGAAGGTATTTAGCTCTGATTCCTTTTTTCTCTAGCTGCACTATCGCTTCTTGAATAGGTCCAAATGTGGACCCAAATCCTATGATTCCGATTTCAGCATCTCTTTTGCCCCATATTTTGGGAGCGATCAGGTCCTTCGAGGCACTTTTTAGCTTTTTCATCCTTTTCTGCATCATCCTTATTCTGTTTTCTGGATTTTCATCTCTGTATCCTCTCTCATCGTGCTCGTTGCTCTCCACCATATGAAGGCCGTTCTTCATGCCAGGAAGGGCACGAGGAGAAACTCCCTCAGGCGTGAACTCATACCTTTTAAAATCTTTTATTTTTATAAGTTCTTCCTGGTTGAGGAGTTTTCCTCTCTCGATTTCAACTTTTGATAAGTCAAATTTCTTTGCAGAACGGAGGCCTTGACCATAATCTTGTTCTGTAAGAAGAATCACAGGACACTGGTATTTTTCGGCAAGATTAAAAGCTCTTATGATGAACTCAAAGCATTCTTCCACTGTTCCGGGAGAAAGAACGATGCGGGGAAAATCTCCATGAGAGCCATAAACCCACTGATTCAAATCAGATTGTTCTGTTTTCGTCGGCATACCTGTGCTCGGTCCAGCCCTCTGGACATTGACAATCACGATCGGTATTTCCGCCATACCAGCCAGGCCAAATCCTTCCATCATCAAAGAGCCTCCAGGTCCTGAAGTCGATGTCATGGCTCGCGCTCCTGTGTATGAAGCTCCCAGGACCATGTTCAATGCAGCCAATTCATCTTCGGTCTGAACCACAAGACCATTGAACTGGGGAAGATAAACGGCTAACCACTGCCAGATTTCAGAGGCAGGGCAAATAGGATAGGCAGCAAAAAACCGGCATCCTGCAGCAAGGGCTCCAAAAGCAATTGCTTCATCTCCAGAGAGAAATAGCCTGTCATAATCTTCTCTTCTCTTTAAGGAATATCTTCCTTCTGGTGCTACAATTTCTTTTGCCTGGTCACATCCCAGGTGAATAGCCTGAATATTTTTTCGAACGACTTCTTTCCCTTTTCTCTTCAAGAAAGCTTCTGAGATAATTCGCTCTAAAACGTAAAAATTCAAGTCAAGGATATAACATAAGGCTCCGAGCGCAATCATGTTCTTGAAGATTTCCTTGCCAAAATTACCAATTGCTAATTTCCTTAAAGGAAACTTATGGTATGTTCTTGCCTTACTCTTTGAAGGAGAAGGCCAAACAAAGTCTTCGCCATCACAAAGAAGAATTCCTCTCTCGGCCATTCTTTCGGAATGCTTGAAAATTGAGTCGCAATCAAAAGCAATGAAAACATCAATATCATCCGCTCGCCCATAGATTTTCTCAAGGCTTGCTCTAATCGTGTAGTTGGTCGGCTCACCTCTTATGTTAGAAGGAAAATCCCTGTAAGTTGAAATCTCCCATCCTTGCCTTTTCATAATCTTAGCCAGAACATTACCTGTAAAGAGGACTCCATCACCTGCCATCCCAGCAATCATCACAGAAATATCTGTTATCATCTTTCCTTTTTTCTGCATTATCTCGTTACAAAATCTTAATTTTTTCTGCTATTAATAATTTATATTCCTGACTATTCTCACTAAAATTTTTAGGCTTTATTCTTTACTTAATATATAGTGTTAATAGTAATTATATTTTATCATAAAATTTTTCTTTTCTCAATTTCCTTCAAGAAAAAAACAGGTGATCTATTTCTTTCATCTCATTATATGAAAACTCGATAGAGAGGTAAATCTAGACAACAGAAGTTAGACGAAGAAGAACAGAGAATGAGAGCTGACGTTCCCCTATTTCCTGATGAAAATATAATTCCCTACTTCATAAAAAATAAACTTGAAACGAGCTTGAACAGATAACTGAATTTCGCTTTTATATCTTCTACGAACTGCCTTAACTCTTTCAAAATAGCTCTCTTACTTTTTTGCCCTTTTCTTTTTCATAGGCTTTTTACAGCAGATTAACGCATGCTCCTCTACACATCCACAGACATTATTTACGACAACTCTTAAACCACAGACGTGACATTCATAAGCCTGGCCTTTTTTCATCTTTGCAGCAGCTTTTTTCTTAGGTGCGGCTTTCTTTGTTTTCTTGGCAGGTGCCTTTTTTGCTGTCTTCTTTGTCGTCTTCTTGACTGGCATTCAATACCTCCCCGATAGGAATTATTGTATTTAAATAATAATTTTTACCATTAATTTTCATCTATGTCAATCTTAGCAGCTGACATTTTTAGCTTATTTCTTTTTTGACCTTATCCAGATCAGCAATGTCTTTCAACTCAGCTTCGTTCAGGATGCTGTCCTTTCTTTCAACTCCTGTGGAAACAATAGCAATCCTGACTTGAATAATATCTTCGATAAGTTTAAGGTAATCTTTAAAAGCTTGAGGAAGGGAATGGAAATCTACTATCTTCTGGATTGGTTTCCTCCAGCCTCGCACTTTCTTATACTCAGGGACTACTTTATCTAAAATCCAGCTTTCTGAAGCAAAGGTGGGCAGCGGTTTCCCTTTATATTTGTATCCCACACACACCAGAATTTCATCAAAACTATCAAGCACATCAGGCTTTGTCAAGGCAACCTTATCTATTCCGTTCAAGCGGCATGAATAAGATACCGCCACAGCATCAAACCAGCCACATCGCCGGGGGCGGCCGGTGGTCGATCCGTATTCATTCCCCCTTTCAAGCAGAAATTTTCCTCTCTCATCAAAAATTTCTGTGGGAAAAGGCCCGCTTCCAACCCGCGTTGTGTAAGCTTTCGCCACACCCAAAACTGAATCAATTTTTTGGGGAGGAACGCCCAGGCCGGTGCATACACCCCCGACAGTCGAATTGGAAGAGGTGACATAAGGATAGGTTCCATGATCGATGTCCAGGAGAGCTCCCTGGGCTCCTTCGAAAAGAACGGATTTCCCTTCTTTCATTTTCTCATCCAAAAGAAGCGAAACATCTTGTACATATTTTTTTATCTTGGAAGCGTAAAAAGCATATTCTCTAAAGATTTTCTCCGCGTCAGGGAGAGGCTTCTGATAATGAGCGAAGTAGGCTTTTTTTTCTTCTACATTCTCCTTAATCTTTTCTTCGAGGATAGATAAATCCAAAAGATCTCCAGCCCTGATTCCGCGGCGCGCCATTTTATCCTCATAAGAAGGGCCGATGCCTCGGCAAGTCGTTCCGATTTTTTTCGCTCCTCTTCTTTCCTCATCGATAATCTCTCGCTGCGAGTGATAAGGGAGGATGAGGTGGGCATTCTTGCTTATTGCGATATTATCACTTATCTCAATCCCACATTTTATCAATTCTTCGATTTCATCCAGAAACGCCTTGGGGTCTATGACAACTCCGTTCCCGATAATACAAAGCTTGCCGCTGTGGAAAATCCCTGAAGGGATGAGATGAAGAATGATTTTTTTACCGTTCAGATAAACCGTGTGTCCGGCATTATGACCTCCCTGATAGCGAGCCACAACATCGAAGGATGGAGTAAGGAGGTCTATAATTTTTCCTTTGCCTTCATCTCCCCATTGGGTGCCAGCAACAAGCAAATTAGCCATAAAAGTTCTTTATGAAATTCTCTTATTTTTTTATTCAGGAAGAAATCTTATTGAGAGCGAATTTTATCAGAAAATGTATCAAAAAAAAAGGGGACAGGCTACTTTTTTCTCTTCTAAAAACTTAAGCAAACCTGAAACGAGTAGGAGTTATCTTTAATCTCTGGGTCTTTCTCACGGTTATAATCGTATTCGAATTTAAGAAAAACATTTTCAGAAGCAAAATACACAAGCCCTAGCGACCAGCGGTTTTTCTCCTCTAAGATCCCCGCCCCAGGACCAAAACCGATAAAGCCTTGGCCATGAAAAGGATCTTCGTATTTTATCTGCTGGTAGCTTACGACAGGACGAATGTTTCCTGATTCGAATGAAGCCTGGACATAGTATCCTTCAACTTTGCCGTCGGAAAAACTTTCAGGATTTTGTAAGGTAGCTCTTAAATACTCAGAGAGGATTTTAAATCCTTCTGATGACCAGATTAAATCTATTCCTTGAAGGATAAGATCTCGCTCATTCTCCTCATCATATTTCCCCTTATAATAGGAAAGGGCGACTTCAAGCGACTGGCTTAGCGCTGCGCCCAATCTTGCTCCCTTGGCTTTATTTAGATTATTATCCCTGAACTGCTGGCTCCCTCCTAAATTTTCACTCTCAAAAAGTCCGTTCCCCAAATAAGCTGAATAGTAAATGCTGCCTGTTCTCCCCTCTAACCGGACTCCTATATCCCTCCAGCTCGGGGGAAATATTTTCTCAACAATCAGAGGAGCACTTATTAACATTGTCTGATGAGGGCGGTTCGCCTGATTGTATCTTCCGAAAGGAACAATATAGAGGCCTAATTTAAAATTCACTAAATTTGAGAGATTGAATCCTACCAATGCCTGTTCTAACTCAATTCTGCTTTCTTCCTTGAACCTGATCTCTGCCACATAGTCAATCTTGGGTGCAACTTCATCTGAAAAAATGAGACCGAATTGAGTGTTTCGAAAACTTCCATCAGCTAGGTCTGATTGATCTTGACCTTTTACGTACTCAGAGGAGAGATATCCAGAGGTTTTGCCCAGAACGCAGACAGGAGCGAGGAAAACCGACAAAATAAGAAAGATACTAAAGATTCTAACTTTCATAAGACTGAGTAGTCAAAATCATCTTCTAAAAGAGAAATTTTATGCTTCTCTACGTTTATCTTCTGGGAGATTATACGATTGATTTCGCTGACTCCCTTCTTGGTACCCATCCAGATAGCTCCGACGACTGCGCCATTCTGGATGACAATTTTCTTATATATTCCCTCCTCTTTCTTTTCCTTCCTGAATTCTTCACAGGTCCCTTCCTCAGGATTAACCAACCCTACGGATGTGAGGTCAAGGCCGACAACTTTCAAGGTGTTAGAAGGGACAGTTCCTTCATACTTCTCCTTTTTGCCCAAGATATTGGAAGCTACAATCCGGGCTTGATTAAAGGAAGAAGGGATAATCCCATAGACTTTCCCTCTGTGCTGGATGAGATCCCCCGCTCCAAATATTTTTGGATTACTCGACTGGAGGTAATCATCGACAACAAGCCCTCGATCAGTCTCAAGTCCAGCTTCTTTTACTAATCGAAGATTTGGCCTTACTCCTGCTGCTACTATTGCCATGTCCGTTTCGATCTCTCTTTCCCCTTTAAACCTTAGTCCTCTCACTTCATCTTGGCCGAGAACCTCCTCAGTAGCCAACCCGAGATAAACTTTTATTCCCATATTTTCGATCTGGGCTTTAAGCAGAGATGCCCCTTGGATATCAAGCTGGCGGGGCAGGAGACGATCAAAAAATTCCACCACTTCCACTCGAGCTCCTCTTGATTTCATTGCCCGGGCTGTCTCCAGGCCTAAAAGTCCTCCTCCGATTACGATTACCCTTTGGTGATTCTTGAGGTACTCGAGAAGTTCAAAGGCATCGTCCAGAGTCCTCAATGCGAAAATTCCCTTTTTATCTGTACCCTTAAAGGGGGGGATAAAGGAAAAAGAACCGTTAGCGGCGAGCAAAGATTCGTATTTTTCCCTCTTCCCTCCTTCAACCTCGATTTCCTGAGAATCAGGGAAAATTCTTATTACTGGCTTCTCCAGATGAATATTTATATTCTGTTCTCTGTACCATTCCTGGGGAAAGGCAAACATCCGCTCAAAAGGGATTGTGCCGGCTAAGAATTCGATCAGGTTTGGGCGCGGATAATAATGATATTTTTCTTCAGCAAAAACTTCTATTTCGACTTTCTTATCAAGCTCGCGCAGAGTTTTAGCACAGATGATCCCAGCTAAACCATTTCCTACGATTATTACTCTCACTTTAAACTCTTATCCCTTGCCCAGCCTTAATCAATCATCTGGAAAAATTCTTTTCCGACTCCGCACTGTGGACAGACCCAATCATCAGGTAAATCCTCAAAAGGAGTTCCTGGTTCTATGCCGTTATCGGGATCGCCTTCCTCAGGGTCATAGATATACCCGCAGGCCGTGCATTCCCACTTTTCCATCATCATTCTCCTTAAGATTTATTATCAAATCTGGCTTCTTAAAAACCGGAAACTTTCCTCTTGGGTGTTTTAAAGAAACCAGGAAATTATCGAAATAAATCAATACCCTTCAAGGACATGTTTCTCGTATTCCTCCTCCAATTTCAGCTTGTGTGATCTTTCTTGCTGGATGAGAAACTCAAATAATTTCTTGAGCTCTTTTTTACTGACTTTTCTCTCCAAGTCGAAATATAGATCCACAGCTTTTTGCTCCTTTTTCGCAGCAAGAACAAGAAGGTCTTGAAAATTCATATCAGCACTCGGAGGTTCTTCTATCAGATAATCACTAATCTTCAAATCTACAACTTCTTTGATTTCTAAAGATTCAATTTTCTCTTCGGTTATGTTCTGAAGAAGCTTTTTGTGATTTCTCTCCTCCTCCTGGAGATCGAGTAAGAGTTTTTTGAGGCCTGGAGTTTTTGCTATACCTGCTATGTCCCCATAAGATTTTATTGCTTCTTCTTCCCTTTTGATGGCAAATTCTATGAAATCATTAAAAGTTTGCATTGCTAGCTCTCTCCTTTCCTAATGATAATGCTAATCTTGTGAGATTAGAAATTGCAATTGAAAATGAACTACAATTATAATGAAACCGTCCTTTATGTCAAACTGGAGGCTATCTCCGTTCCTTATTTTATGGAGGATGAAATGATAGAAGACTCGCTAGCTCGCAAGGCTAAAAAACAGCTCTATAAAGCAGCGAAGGAAATCAACCTGGATCCCGATCTCTTAAAAATCTTGGAAAGACCGATGCGGATCTTGAAGGTATCCATCCCTATCAAGCTAGATAACGGAAAGATAAAGGTTTTTACTGGCTTTCGCTGCCAGTATAATAACGCCAAGGGACCAACAAAAGGAGGAGTTCGTTACCACACAGAAGTCACAGAAGAAGAAATGGTTGCTCTGGCTGCCTGGATGACATGGAAATGTTCCCTTCTGGATTTGCCCTACGGTGGAGCTAAGGGAGGAATCATCTGTGATCCGAGAAAGCTTTCCGAGGGTGAGCTTGAAAGGCTGACCAGAAGATATACTACAGAAATCATGCCTGTCCTTGGCCCGCATATTGACATCCCTGCCCCGGATGTCTATACAACCTCAAAAACAATGGCCTGGATCATGGATACATTCTCGATGATGAAAGGTTACACCGAGCCAAGTATTGTCACCGGGAAACCTGAAATCCTGGGGGGATCAAAAGGAAGAAAAGAAGCCACAGGAAGAGGGGTAGCCATCATCGCCAGAGAATTTTTCAAAGCCAAAAAGAAAAATCTCAAAGGAGCCAAGATTGCTATCCAGGGATTTGGAAACGTGGGAGGCCACGCCGCTCTTTTCCTATCCCAGATGGGAGCAAAGATTGTGGCTACATCTGATATCTCGGGTGCACTTGTCGATCCAAACGGCCTGAATATCCCTGCCCTCATAGATTGCGTAGAAAAACATGCCTGCATCATCAAACATCCGGGAAAGCAAATTGATAAAGAGGAACTACTCCTCCAGGATGTTGATATTCTCATCCCTTCTGCTCTTGAAAACCAGATTCATCGGAAGAATGCAAATAAGATAAAGGCGAGATTTATCATTGAAGGAGCCAACGGCCCTACAACGCCAGAAGCAGATGAAATCTTGGAAAAAAAAGGAATTGAAGTGATTCCTGATATTCTTGCCAATGCAGGCGGAGTTGTGGTCAGTCACCTGGAATGGGTTCAGGCCTTGAGCGGTCTGTTTTGGGAGGAGGATCAGGTTAACAAAGAGCTGGAGCGGAAAATGGTTAAAGCTTTTAAAGAAGTCTGGGAAAAATCTATCCAAGAAACCGTTTCTCTACGCTGCGCTGCATATCTCGTTGCTCTTGAAAGAATTTCTGAGGTTTATCGGTTCAGAGGGATATTTCCGTAATCAGTTATTGGGTTCACAATTTTTTTCTTTCTGACAACTGGGACAGTAAAAGCTGCTTCTTCCTCCAAGACGGAGGCGCTTAATCTTTTCTCTACAGATAAAACAGGAGAGAGACTCCCTCCCGTAAACCCGATGATAATTCTGGAATTTTCCTCTTTGCCCTTCGGCATTCGTGAATGTCCTGATTGAGGATCCTTTATGGATAATAGCTTTTCTTAAAACCTCCCTCATGGCCTTCAATAATTGCTTAAGATCGTTATCGCCAAGGTTAGAAGCAGGAGTTAAAGGATGGAGCTTTGCCTGGAAAAGGATTTCATCAGCATAAATATTTCCAATCCCTGCTATGAAATTTTGGTTGAGGAGCAGACTTTTCAAACGTGCTTTCCTGCCTTGAAAGAGCTTCTTAAAAAAAGTAGAATCTATCTCAAGAGGTTCTGGGCCCAGGTTCTTAAGCTCAGCTACACACGAGATATCTAAGTTTCTGATGCAGGAGATGAAACCAAACTTGCGAACATCCCTGAAGCGCAACTCTCTTTTTTCATCCTTGAATGAAAGGATAAAATGAGTATGCTTATCTGAAGGTTCTTCTTTAGGACAAAAAAGCAACTGGCCTGTCATTTTGAGGTGGACGAGAAGACTCAGATTTCTCTCAAAGTCTATCAGGAGCATTTTTCCGCGGCGACGAACACCAGCGACCTTCCTTCCCTTGAGATCATGAATAATAGAGAGATCCTCGTTCTTCAGGACAGGAGGATAGATGATTCTAACTGAGCTAATTTCAAGACTTTTAAGCTTCGAAGAAAGCCTCTGGGCGATGGTCTCAACCTCAGGTAGTTCTGGCATTTTTTGTAGGGGCTTGATTTATCTTGTGTAGGTGTTTGATTTATCAAACACGCCTTTTTAATGTAGGGGCTTGATTTATCAAGCCCGCTCTTTTTTGAAACTAATTAGTATAGCATAAACTCACTTTAATTGTATTTTGGAGATGCCCGCTTAATCCAAATTTCTCTTGATTTGGCTCCTTTTTTCATTTATCATTTTCATTCAAAATAGCCTCTTAGTCAGGGCTATTAGCCTACCCCCGAGAATCTTTAAGTCCCCGAGCCTCAGAATAAGCGACAATAAGCCCATTGTGGTAACTTATCGGTTACTGGAAAAGGAGGGTTAGACGCTATGGAGAGGTCGAGAGAGGATCTCGACCTCTCTTTTTATTTTAGGAGAAAAAAGCAAAGATTCGCTGGCCTGAAAAGAACAGGTTTTGCACAAAATTTTTGCTTTTTAAGGATTATAAAGATGTCAATTAAACATCAATTAAAAGCCATCCTAGTAACAGAGGATGGAGTGAATTTTTTACTTTTGAGGGAGTTGTATGTCAACGACCTCAGAACAGGCAAACTCCTTGATGGAAAGCACTATCAAGGACGTACATTTATTTTACAGGAAGAGACAGATGAACGAGAACAATTACTCCAAGAAAAAAAGTGAAGGCAAGCCAAAAGAAGAGATAATGCCTTTCACCAATGCTACAGAGAAAATACTCTTAGCTTCATTTCTTTTCTCCAAGGAAGCACCTGAGGACATACATGATGTAAAACTAAAACACTTCCAATCCACCGTTATTAAGAACATGGTAAAACTCATCCGCGACTTCTATGAGAAATATTCTAGGATACCAAGTCCAAAGGAATTCCATCAATGTATGGACAGTTTTTTAAACAGTAAGGAAGAGAAAGACCTTTCTCCTCCCAAATCTGAATATTGCGATGTTTATGAAGAAATACTATTACTCGAGGGAGAAGATTTTGAACCTGCACAAGACTTATTTAGACGTTTTGCTCGATTTCAAGCTCATAATGAAGCACTGGACAAAATAATAGAAAAGCAAATGATAGAGAAAGAAGATTACGATGGCATCCACGGACTCATGATAGAAGCCTATGATACAGGTAGTAGGGACGGAGGATTAAGAAAACTCTCTGATATAGAAGCTAAAGATGTAGAATGGCTGTGGAAAAACCATATACCTCTAGGCGAGATCACTATTTTGGCAGGAGACCCAGGAGTAGGCAAAAGCTATTTCTCCTATTTTCTTAGTGCTCAAGTTTCTACGGGTGGTAGTTGGCCTGACTCTTCAAAAATAGCCATAGAAAGTGGAAAAGTTTTGATACTCAGCACCGATGAGGACCCGAATTATTGTATTCGTCCCAGATCAGAGGCTGCTGGTGCCAACATCGATAACATCCTGGTATTAGAAGGTGCTCGTGACAAGAGAGGTAGGATAAGAATTATCAATCTCACTCGTGACATCCACAGATTGGAAGACATATTGAAGAAGGACAAGAGTTATCGTCTCCTGGTGATAGACCCATTGAGTGACTATGTGGGCCGTATAGACCAACATAGCTATGGCGATGTGAGGTGGGCATTAAATCCTCTCCTTACGTTGGCAAGAAAATACCACGTGGCTGTTGTGGGGATAATGCACTGCAATAAGAATACCTCTCTTCAAGTACTTTATAGAATTATGGGTTCGATGGGCTTCATGGCAATGGCAGGCAGCGTATGGGTAATAGCTAAGGACAGAGAGGATGAAGAGCAGAAGAGAAGATTTTTCGCCCCCCTAAAACACAGACTAGGTCCTGAACAGAAAGCTCTCGCTTTTCGTCTAGATAACCTAGGAAAGGTAGCTCGAGTTATTTTTGAAAGTGAACCTCTGGAAGACAGCTTTGATATCGAAGAGGCGCTTGTCCCTCAAGAGAGAGCAAGCGAAACCAAAAAAGCTAAAAAATTCCTATTGGAAATGCTGAAAGATGGACCTATGCCTACAAACGAGATAAAAAGTGCTGCAAGAAACGAAGGCATTTCTTGGGGAACATTGAGAAAAGCTAAGGAGAAAATGGGTATCGGGGCCTCTAAGGGAAAGGAAGAAGGCGGAAGATGGTTCTGGGAATTGGACGAATTTACCAAGGGAAAGGCATTGATCGAAGCGAGGGCCAAAGCAAGAGTAGAGGCAACCAGAGAAAAGCATAAGGAAGCTCCTGGAGAGAAAAAATAAAACCTTACTAACCTTAGTTGGAACGGCCAACATTCAAGTTGACATGTATTATCAACTCCATTCAATCCACTTACATTCCCCCTAACGCAATGCCTGTTCAATTAGAAAAACTCTTGATTGCTGCTTCTTCGTCATCAAATATCTCGAAGATTCTGTCTAGCTTCCCAATCTGAAATAGGCATTTGATTCTTGGAGGTAATTTTGTGAATTTGAGCTTGCCTCCCAGCTCGTAGATGGAAATAAAGCTGGCGGTTACCGCCCCCATTCCATGGTCATCAATAAGGTCGATCTTATCGAAATTGAGGAGGAAATTTCTTTTGCCTTCCTCGAGGTGGCTTTTCAAGTGTTGCCGAAGAGTAGTAGCGTCCACAGGTCCCCTGAATTCTCCTTCGAGGTCAAAGATAATAATATTGTCTATTTCTCGAGTTTTAAGTTCCAAGTGGTCTTCCCAAAAAAATCAAAATTGCCTTTTGCTACTTCACTCATATACTTATCAAAATAACATATGTAAGTCAATTCAGAGGGGAGTTTAAGATATTGTAATAACCAAGGCTTGACTTGACAGCTCTCGTCGATACTCGTGTTGTTCAGTCCACTTTAGTATGGTTTTGGTCCTATCACGTGGTTCAAAGGAGCTAAAAACCCTAACCCCCTAACGCCTTAGCGCCTTTAGCTCCTTTAGCCCCTTTTTTAGAATCAATAACTTACACGGCGTTTCAAATTCAAAGGAGCTAAAGAAGCTAAAGGAGTTAAAGAAGCTAAGGAGCTAAAGGGGTTAAAGGAGTTAAAATCAAAAAAAAAATATATATATATAAATATTATAAGGTATAGCAGAAAGAGAACAGGAGATGACCTTTCCTCAGTACCTCTCAACATCCCAATGTCCCCAGTTTTCCCCATTATCTCTCATCATGTGCCAACGTCCCAACGTCCCCATATCCACCTCAGGTATAGGCATGTGATGAGAGCCAGGTGGCATTACTTTTATCTTCTCGGGGCAGGTGCTAAAAGCTATTTCCCTAAAAAATAGCTTTTAACAGGGGTGGGACATGTAGGAGATAACGGATAAGTAACTGCATCTTAGCTCGGAAGTCGGCCTTTGTATATTAAAATCCTAACGAGGGTGTATCATTTGTTGATAGACTCTCATTGAATTTTTAATAGGAGTGGCTCAAAAAGATTACCTAAGACAATTCCCTTTGAAACACTGGGTAAAGGCTCACGTATAATATCCACACTGAGGATTTCTGCACAGTTATTTATATCCCGAATTAAATGATTAAGTCGATTTAAATCATTTAAATGAATATATTAAGCAGTATTTCCATCATAGAGTGAGGTATCAAGATCTCTGAAACCTCAAATGATGTTGGATGTATTTCAGAAACCAGAATATGAATACGATCCCAAGTATAACACCAGCTACTCCTTCACCATTAATCAACAGAATGTTGCCTGACATGATTCCTGATTGATTGTAATAAATGTTTCCTAATATTATTGGGTTGTAGAGGTTCCAGACAAAATGAAAGATAATGGCGGGTATGACATTTCCAGAGGCCAAGTATGTGTATGCGAAAGGAAATGAAAAAACGAAAACCGCTAACATCTGCACAATACAAATCAGCAGGGGATTTCCCGTATTAAAGTATTTTGCGAGTTGGTAGACTATGGGACCGTGAAACGCAGCCCAAACTAATCCGACGAAAACTGTAGCCGTAACTGGTCTCTTCAACACAGCCAACTCATGTAAAAGATAAGCACGCCAGCCATACTCCTCGCCAAAAATCCTCAGGAGTCCCATCAATATTACTGTTATCGCTGGAAATTGTGAGAGGCGTATTAACTGATCTCCGTTGAATTCTGACAATTTAACTAAATATGTTACTGCTGCACATATTACAATAAATAGAATAGGATATACGATTGAAAATAAAAGGACTGATAACGGTATGCGATTTATCATCGGTTTTACTATTTTACGCAGAGATCTATGTTGTATATATGCAAGCGGGATGGCTACCAATGCCGGAATGTACATAACATAAACTATATAGCTAAGATACTGCTGTGGTGAAGAAAAGACGAACGCTGTGAAAATCCAAGTGATCGCTAATACGATACACGTATAGATTATTGGCCAACGATACGGTCGAAGATTCATTATTTTCTCCTTTTCATTTAAAAAATTCATGTGATTGTTAGCTGGGCGTTTACAACACCTGACTGAATCATGATGCACAACACCAATAAAATTTTGAAGACCTTTGTTACTTTTTTAATCATAATCTTGACTCCTGTTACATCTATTTTTTTTATATTAATTGAATATACATTATATTAGTCCCTTTTACCTTTCCATGCATTTTTCACTCGGGTAGTACGATGATTTTTTCAAAAAGGTTTACTCCCAAAAACACATTTTTCTTATAAACATGTATTATTCAGTTAATGTCCTTACTCGAACAGAAATAAATATTCCCCATATCAACTTTGTGTCAGAGAATAGCCAAGAAAGACAAAGAGGCTAAAAAACAGCTTTTAATTCCTGAAGAATTTGCTCCTCCAATTCTTTTGAACATTAAAGTTAGATATTTAGATCACGAAGACCAACAGCAGGAGCGTTCTTTTAATTTCGAATATAGTTGGAACACCAATATTTGGTCTATCTATTTGCCAAAAGACGTAGAGAAAACCTAAAAATCCTCCAAAGAAAAGCATAAATACCACATCTTAAGCATTATGGCTCTGGATTATTGTCGCACACTCTCGACTAAAGGTCGCTAAAGGGGGGATAGCCTTAGCCAACGTGAGATCGCACGTCCAGAGCCGTCTGGAAGCGTTTTTTTCAAGAGAAGCTTTGCACCCTGAAAAATAGCCTGTTTTTGGGTGGTTTTCAGAGAGTGAGAGCGCATGACTGGCAGTCGAGAGGTCGTGGGTTCGAATCCCCTCAGCTCCACCATCTTTTCCCCTTTAAAATCCTGGTTTCATTTTAGCCTGAGTCATTTAAACTGAGCCGTTTTAGATCATTTTGTCCACACCGTGTCCACACGGATTTTTGCAGCCTAGCACATTAATAGATTGGCATTTCACTTTGAGTCCTGAAATATGGTTCTGATCATGCATTTCTAGACATTATCTGTTGTCCTTAATTTCTACACGTGTCATAAGATAAGGACAAAGGAATGCCTTTGGAGTCTGATAAAATCCCTAATGCAAAATGGCACATTTCTTGCTATCTGTGAATTAGAAGAAAGCGAAGTCTCCATAAAGAAAAGTTGAAATATAGATATGAAAAGTTTATGATTTTAAGGGGGATAAGATGGAAACGAGAAAACTGAATAAACTTACTCTCATACTATTTCTAAGCATATGGATTCTTTTTTTATCTTTATATGGATTTCAGGAACAACAAAAACTGTTTCCCCCGGAAAAGCACGAGGTTGAAGTCAGATTGGTTCTGGTTGATGTCATTGTGACCAAGGATGGGAAATTCGTCAAAGACCTCACTAAAGATGATTTCGAGGTCTATGAAGACGGGAAAAAAGTACCTATAAATTCGTTTGAACTTATGAGTTTCGAAGAAAGAGAGCTAAAGATTGTAGAGGAGAAGGCAGAGCGAAAACGGCCTGCACCCCAAAAGAGAAAGCTTGTCGTCATATTTGATGCCATCAATTCTTGGAGAAGAGAAATAAAGTTAGAAAGTAAAAAAATCATTGATGAGCTTTTCTCTCTGATCAAGCTCGGCCACGAAGTTATGATTCTCCAGCTACATAGAAGAAAGGGATTAGAAATCCTTCAGCCTTTTACCACAGATGAGGATCTAATTAGAAAAGCTGTTGAAAAAGCATCAGGCAATATTTGGAAGTTAGGAATGGATGCAGATGAGGTTCCTCCAAAATTTGTTGCAGATCCTGAACGTTATAGGAAATTGACAAGACTGGAATATCTGTATTTAGAAAGACGAAGATTTCAGGACACAATCGGCGGGCTTTTGGCCGCATTTAATATGGTAAGGAACTTGCCTGGTAGGAAATCGATCCTTCTCATAAGCGCTGGAATTCCTGACCTCTCTCCACCGGATATGCTTAGATATCCATTAGGGAACATACGCTTGTTTGATCCTTTTAATATACTTGAGAAAAAAAATTTCAAAGAAGGAGAAGAAGTCATAAGAGAACTGATTAGTTTTGCCAATGCGCAAAATATTTCCATCTATACTTTAGACTCTGACATATATGTAAAACATCTTTTTTCTGGGACTACTGCAGAACGTTACCAAAAGTATGAAATTGCTCCTTTCGTGATTAGGGGAGGAGATAAAATTAGGAAAGTGCAAAATTTAAGTTGGATATCTAAAGATACTGGCGCTAGTCATTTGAGGGGCGCAGATAAATTTGACAACTTCCGTCAGGTCATAAGTACGGACTTAAAATATTACTACCAGCTGACTTACTATCCAAGGAGAAAAGAAGCGGATGATAAATACCATAAGCTAAAAATCGAGGTTAAACGCCGCGGTGCTAAGGCACGCTTCAGAAAAGGCTATACTGACTATTCCAGAGAAGAAGCCAATAAAATGCAGCTTATAACCGCTTTTTATAATCCGGCATTATGCAAACAATTACCTTTTGAAGGAGAGTTTATTCCCTTTTTCACAAAATCTGGAAAATATGAGCCCTGGATGAATATAGCTCTTCCGGCAAAGGAGCTATTCAGGGATAGATTCGTTGATTATGCTCGTAAGAAATTCAACCTTCATATCTGGATAACCGATAAAAAAAGTGGAGAAAAGGGATATGGAGGGCAGATCAACCTTCCTTTTAATATAAATCCTTCCTTCATGGAATTTATTAAAAACATCGACTATCTGAGCTTTCATTTCAAAGGCCCGGAACTCACTTTCAAGCACAATGAATATCATACAGTTTTTGCTCTCGTCGACCCTCAGACAAACGAAATAGGAACATGGGAATCAATGCTTTCTTTGCCTGATTTTAAGAAGAGTAAAGAAGGGGCCTTCATAAATTGTGTTTTGGGACAAATAACTTCAAATCCCAAAAAGCAAGCGAAGTCCTTTTCGCTTTCTAAACAAGATGGTAGCCTCGAGTATGGTCAAATTAAATTTCTCCCTAGAATTACAAACCAATTTGCAAACCGAGAAGAAGCTTCTGTCTTTCTGCAGATTTATCTTCCTCAAGGAAAAAAAGAGATTCAACCAGAATTTTTAATCAAAGGGGAAGACAGTCTTCTCCGGCCTCTCTCTGGAGTGGTATCTGCAGAATCGTGGAACAAAAAGTCAAAAGTCTGGAGTGCAATCTTTAAGCTTGATCTCAAATCCGCGACTCTCGGAGAGAATTCCTTATATATAGAAATTCCGTTATCTGATGAAGGGGCTGTATTAAGTAATGAACTGAAATTGACTATACTTCGTTAGACGATTCAGATGAAGAGACATTCTTTTGAATTATTCAAAATTTTATGGCGAGTGGAAGCCAAAGACCCTAGAGCCTTGGCTTCCCTGGATTGAAAAAGATAGCTGAGCGGGTTAGAATTCTTATATGGGGAGAAAATGAAAAGTAAAACTCGTCTTGTTTCAATCACTTTATTTCTTTCAGCCTTTATTATACTTCTTTTATTTGGACAACAAGAAGCTAAATGGAAAGGGGAAATAGTAATTGAAGATGGAGTCAAAATCATTAAAAATCCCAATGAGCCTCTTTATGGTGAGATTATATTAGAATTAGAAGAAGACTTGAGTATTGGAAGGGAGGATGATTGGAATTATCTATTCTATAGAGTTAGCGATATCGCAGTCGATAGCCAAGATAATATTTATGTTGCGGATATGGGTAATTGCAGAATCCAGAAATTTGATCAAAATGGAAAATATCTTCAGACAATTGGAAGAAAAGGACAGGGGCCAGGAGAATTTCAAAGCCCTACAAAAATCTTTATTGATAAGAATGACAATCTTTATGTTAAAGACCAAAGAAAAATTAATAAGTTTAATAAGAATGGAAAATTTCTAAAGAAGGTCCCGTTTCAATATCCAACTTTTGAAATTCCTATACCTGGATTCTCAACTTTTTATTTTCTAGTAACTCAAGGAGGAGATGTTTTCGCTCCAGTTCTCGTGTTTTCAAAGTCTGGAGTCTACAATTGTATTGTGAGAATGAATTCAGAAGGGAAAATTTCCAAAGAAATTGATAGATTTCTTGATAAAAATATTGAGATCAAAGGATCCACCAGCAGAGGGACAATGGGGGGAGTTGCTCACCCTTATCTTCCCAAATTAATTTGCTCATCCTCCAAGGGTGAAAAATTTATCTACGGCTTTTCTTCTGAATATAAGTTTTTCATTATAGATAAAGAAGGAAGTAAAGTTTTAAGAATATTAAAAGAAGAAAAACCTGTGCCTCTAACAAGAAAAGAAAAAAGAAAGAAGATGCCAAGTTATCGACCATTCTTCTCTAAAATCATTGCGGATGAAAAAGGGAGAATTTGGGTGGAAAGGTTAAAAGATATTTCAGATGAAAGTAATGAAAGAGAGATAGATATTTTCGGTTCAGATGGAAGATATCTTTATCACACAAAAAGCCCACATTCTCCTGAGATAATAAAAAAAGGATACATTTATTTCATTATATTTGCAGAAGATAGTACAGAAGTAAGCATAAAAAAATACAAAATCAAAAACTGGAACCAGATAAAAGAGGATATATAAATTTATTTGAGTTGAGCTGAGCAGAAGCCAAATCCCCTAAAGCCCTGGCTTCCCGATTCGGAAAAAGAAAGCTGAGCGAATTAGTGTTTCATAAGGAAGACAGTTAATAGTTAAATAAATTCCTAAGAAGGAAGAAAAAATGAGATTTAGGAAAATAAGAATAACCATATTTGCAACTTTAATTTTGCTTTATTCTTCAAATCCAGTACTCTCTCTCAATTCAGGAATCGAAATAAATGTTGACCCCAGAATTGAATTATTAGCTGTAATCCAAAGTTTTACTGATTGGCCTAGAATTGGAGCCTTTACTACCCTGAATTTCAAATATTATGAAGATGTTAAAAACTACTTTGCACCTCATAAAGACCATGCTGCAGTAAAATGGTTTAATATAAATCTAAAGAAAGGCTGGAATTATGATGCACCTCCCCAGGCCATGCTCTATCTCTCATCTCCTCCTGAAATGAAAACAATCATCCCATTTTCAAATTATTTGCTAAAAAGAGGAAGAGGAAGCGAGAACCTCGGAAAAATGATTAATCTACTGAATCAGTTTGTAGTAGATTCTCATTTTATGAGATTCTGGAATGAACATAAGCCCTTTTATATGGAATTCATTAAAAGAGTAAAAAAACTTATTCCTTATGATGAATACTCGAAACTTATGATGAACTTCTATGGAGAAGAGAAAGCGCACTTTGTATTTATCGCTGTTCCTCTATTCCATCGTGGAGGGTATGGTGCTCAAATTGAGACTGAAAAAGAGAAAATATCACATTTCTTTGGTGGCCCGCAAAAGCTTGAAAATGGATTCCCCACTTATAACGCAGCTAGTCTAAGAGCTCTTGTATTTCATGAATTTGGTCATTCCTTCGTGAATCCGATTGTTTATGCTCATGCGAGTCAATTAAACAAGTATAAAGATTTTTATCAATATATGAAGAAAGAAATGTCAAGCCAGGCATACGGTAGATGGTTAACTGTGATTCATGAACATCTTGTTAGGACAGGAGAATATTTCCTTCTTGAACGTGCTGGATTTCCTGAAGAAAGCAAAAACAATTATAAAAATAATCTTGCCAGAGGATTTAAGCTTCTTCCATTCTTTAAGAAAAAAATGGAAACATATGTAAATAATAGAGATAAATATCCATCTTTCAGAAGCTTTTTCCCTGAGATTATCAAAGTTTTCGAGGAAGTAAAACCTATCCTAAGTGAGAAACCCGGAGTCATGGGATTCACTTACAATTTTATTAATGGTCAATGTGAGATAACAACTATAGTAAAAAACTCACCATTTCATAAATTTGGTGTAAAAAAAGGAGATATTCTCCTTTATATAGATGATACCGAAGTCACAGAAAAGAACTTTTGGGAAGCAGTAAATATATGGAAAAATGCAAGAAAAGGAGATAAGGTCAAGTTCACTATACTAAGAGACAATGAAAAAAAAATATTCGAAATCGAAGTCCTATTTATTGAATATTATAAGTTTGTAAAGAAAGAATAACATTTTAAGGACTGGCGAACGCAAGCCAGATTAGGGAAATTAAAAAAAATTTATTTCATATTGTTTTTAGCCAACTGAAAGCCAAAGAGCATCGAAGCCTTGGGTTCCCGGGGTTGAAAAAGACAGCTGAGCTGGAAAAGCGCCTCAATGGAGAGAGGAACGAGAGAATTTTTCAAAGGGGGAAAAATGAAAAACAAAACCAAGGTTGTCTTAATCGTTTTGTTTCTTTCAGGCTCTATTATACTTGTATCCTATGGAGGTCAAAAAATTGAATGGAAAGGCAAGATAGAAATTGAAAATGGAGTTAAAGTCATTAAAAACCCAAGAGAGGCCCTGTACGGTAAGATTAAATTTGAATTGGAAGGGGATTTGAGCATCGGCAATCAGCAGAATGAAAATTACTTGTTTTATAAAGTTATGGATATTCAGGCTGCCAATAATGGAAATATTTATATCTCGGATTCTGGGAATTACAGGGTGCAGTGTTTTGATAAAAATGGAAACTATCTTCTTACCATAGGAAGAAAAGGTCAGGGACCTGGAGAATTTAACCATCCTTTCGAATTACAAATAGAAGGTGAGACAGGAAATATCTATGTCAATGATGATTTAAGGAAAATCAAGATTTTTGATAAGGAAGGTAATTATATAAATAAAGACATTATCCTTGAGGGTGTGCTTGAAGATTTTTATCTGGATTCTGATAGAAATATATGGGGAAAGTTCTCATCGCCTAGCACTAACTCAATTAAAAAAGTGAGCCATGAAGGAAAAGTTGTACACGAATTAGCAGAATCTCCCTTTATGTTTACTAAAAAAATATTAAGCAAAGAAACGGTTGGGAATAGAGTGACCGCCGAAGGTCTTATTATCACTCATGGTTACGAACATGACAGTTATATTTCAAAAATAGATAACCAGACTTTTATATATGGCTATTCAAAAGAGTACGAACTGAATATCTTCGATAAGGAAGGCAAAATACTCATTAAAATAAAAAAGGATGAACCATACAAGAAATTTACAAAAGAAGAGAAGAGTAGGATTGAACATAGGATTAAAGTGGGATTAATATCGGACGGATATCCATATCGAGGAATATCCTTGAGATTCCCAAAGCATATGCCTTTCTTTTATTCGATATTTACAGATAGTATAGGCCGAATTTATGTTAGACGAAGTCCACGGGAGCGTGGAGAAAATGTGGAAAGAGTATATGATATTTTTAGCAAAGAAGGTTATTACTTATACNNACTTATACAGAGCCACCATCCCAAGCAGACCATATATTATTAGAAATGGTTATCTTTACACTCGCATTGTAAATGAAGATACAGGTGAAGAACTCGTCAGGCGATATAAGATTAAAAATTGGCAGCAGATAAAAGAGGGCATATAATCTTAAGCAGTTTTAAGGACAGTGGAACCCTACTCCCCTAAAGCCCTGGCTTCCCTGGATTGGAAAAGACAGCAGAGCGAATTAGCGTCTCAAAAGATAGACGACCTGCATCAAAGGATTTTCTCACGAAGGAGGGAATTAAGCATCTGAGTCGCTTCTTGCCTCTTCAGGGGCAACAACTTCTAAACTTTAGTTTCTAAGTTGCATCTCCTCAACCTAGCGTGATCCCACGGCTAGGTCAAAATCTTTTACCTACACACCACCTCTCCCTCATCCAGTATAACAATAAAAATATGGTGTTCAGAGAAGTTTTCTTATCATTCAAAGCAGTCAAAAGGATTAATATTATATATAGGGCTCATGAAAATAATTAAAAACAACAACAACGAAGGCAGGCAGTACCAGTCGCACCCTTCCATACTCATGGGCTCTAGTGCGACTTGGCTCTCTTTTAAAAGTAAAATCTTTCCAATCACTCGCAGTGCCAGCTGTCTGCCTCTCTTATATAAAGGAAAATAAATGAGATGTACAGCAATAACGAGATCTGGTCAAGGATGTAGAATGTTCGCTTTACGAGGTGAAGACAAGTGTGTCATTCATAGCCAGTCTGAAGTAGCAGTGAAGGCACGACAAAGACCAGCAAAAGCGCTTACAAAAAAGGAGATAATAGCGGAACTGCAAATACAACTGCGAAATGTGAAAAGTTCCAAAGCAGACCCATTAGAAAAAAGCAGGGAAATTCGTATGCTTCTTGCCCAAATCAGCGATCTCAAAAAAGATGAAAGGCTTCCTAAGGAGAAGGAAGAGCTTAAGAAAGAGGGAGACACGTTTGATGAGAGGGTGAGGAAAAGTATGGAGGAAAAGGAGAAATAAATTATGGGAGAAAGAAGAAGCAAACCGAATATTATCGAAGCTATGGATTCACCAGAATTATTTCGTCCACTATTTAAAGATATGAGTACATGGAAGGCGTGGAGAACAGTGTTAAAAGCATTATATGGTTTAGAGTTTGAGAAGGACGAACAAGAGCTTTTCACTGAACACACGGAAAGAAAGACCATTCCTGAAGGTGGATTCAAAGAGGTGTATTGCATAGTTGGGGCGAGGGGTGGAAAATCATATATGAGTGCGCTTATTGCTTGCTATACAGCTCTTTTTGGAGACTTTAGCGAACACTTGGCAAAGGGAGAACGAGCATGGATATTCACAATCGCTACGGACAAAGACCAAGCGAGAATAGTTTTGGATTATATTAAAGGGATTCTTTCTCTCTTTCCCGATATGATAGAGAAAGACCTGATGTGGCAGATAGAGCTAAAAAATCGCATCAACATCAGTGTTAAAACTTGCAACTATCGTGCTGGACGTGGGTTCTCTACAGCATGTATAATTTTAGATGAGTTAGCATTTTATCGTGATGAACGAAGTGCTAATCCTGCTGAAGAACTACTTATCTCCTTGCTCCCGCGTCTCCTACCAAATGGGCTTTTGATTGGGATTAGTACACCATATGGCAAATTTGGTTACCTCTACGAAGTCTATAAAGCGCACTATGGTGATGACACCAGTGATGTCCTCGTATGGAAAGCACCAACTGTGATAATGAATCCTAAACACTCTCAGACTTGGATCGATAGGTTGTTGAAGCGTGATAAAGTAAAAATGCGAGCAGAATATGAAGCTGTGTTTCGTGAAGACGTTGAGACATATCTCTCAGAAGAAGAAATTGATGCCATCACAACCAAGGGTATAAAGTCCTATCTGCCAATGGTGGGCAAAAGATATTTTGCATTTTGCGACATGAGTGGAGGGAGAAAAGATTATTTCGCCCTCTCTATAGGACATAATGAGGGGGATAAGGTGATAATTGACAGAATTGAACTGAGAAAGCCACAGGATCCAGCAACTGTGTGTGATGATTTCACAATAATTCTAAAGCATTATGGTCTCTCTCGTCTTACGGGGGATAGATATGCGGGTGAGTGGCCTCGCTCTGCTTTCGTCAAGCGAGGCATATCTTATGAAATCTCCAAGCTGGATAAAAATGATATATACATCAATTTTCAGCCTCTCATTGCGATGAGGAAGGTTCAATTGCCTGAAAGCGAAATTCTGAAGAACCAATTGCTTTCTCTTGAGAGGAAAACAAGGCAAGGTGGTAAGGATGCTATAGAGCATCCCAGAGGTTTACATGATGACCTTGCGAATGCGATCGCGGGCTGTGCAGTTATGCTGGCACAAGGTGGCACAATTTCATTGACGCCTGAATATATGTTAGCCCGTCTCCCAGCAATGAGAGGTCGTCACTACCGTTCTCTAGACGAAGAGGAAGTGGAGGATTTGAGGATGCAGCAAGAGGTCATTGCTGAGGCAAGGAGAAAAAAATTAAAAACAGAGGAGGAATAAAATGAGTTTATTGAGTGTGATAAAAGAAGAAATAAAATCTGCTAAAAAGAAGAGTGATAAATCGAGTTTGTCAAAACGATTCAAAAAGAAAGGGAAAAGTACAGGTCGATTTACTTATGAACAGTGTCTCCAACAAATTGAGAGTGGAATTTATTATCAAGATTCACCATCTTGGGTAATAAAAGAAATCAGAAGAAAAATGAAGGAAGAAGCCAGAAAGATAAAAAGTCCCGAAGAAGAGATGGATGAATATATGCAGAAATTAGGTGGCACCCCTATAGATAGGGGGAAAGCTCGAAGATGATAAAAAAAACGACTAAAAACGAGTCAAAAAGCCTTATCCAACCCCCAAGGCCCATTGAGATCGTTTAAATGCAGGCGTCTGGAGGCCTTCTGCACTCGGGTAAAGCTATGGTGAATAATCCCCTCAGGGAAAAGGTGTTTCGATTGAAATGAAGATTTTAATAGAATGTAAAAAAACTTTACAAAAACACTTTACTTTTTAATTTCTTTAAGGTAAAATAATCGTGAAGGTTTAATTAGGCAATGAATCATCCGATAAACCAAAGAGAGAATCTATATTTTGGCAGGCCGAGCTGCGGTTTAATCTTTCTGGATTTCCCATCCCAGAGACCTTGTTTATATCCAGGAGATACAATTCATTCCAATTCATTGCCTATGGATTGGCCTTCACCTGTGGCTCGCCTGCCTGTTTCTAAAAAAAACAACACTGTCCAGCATGGACTATTCGACAGCGTCCGAGGGGGCACTTGATGCGTAACCTGCGGCTGTCAAAAGGAGCAAAAATGTTAAATGAAAAGTGCCCGTCAACAGGACAAATTAATTACTGTAAAGGAGGTGAGTAAAATTTTAGGTATCCATCCTCAAACGGTCAGCGATAGGGCTAGAGAGGAAATAATTCCCAGCTACAAAATCAATGGCTTGAGACGCTTCAGAGCAAATGAGATTGAGGATTGGATACAAGAAAGAGGACAAAAAGTCCTAGATTCAAATCTCTCTCCACGACTAGTTTTTAACTGGAGAGAATTTGAAAAACTCTTTAAAGGAGGAACCAGCATGAAAGTCGTTCAAGTAAGCGACACTCGCTGGTTCTGTGGTTTCGGGGGATTTTTCTACAGATTAGATGAGCATGGTATTAAGCGCTGGATGATTTGGTTCTACGACGAGAACAACAAAAGAGTCCATAAAGCTGTTAAACACGTTACCTGTAAGAAAGAAGCCTTGATAGCCTTAGAGGGTGAAAGAAGGATTGCCTTTATGAAGAGGTATAATCCTGAAGAAGCTGAGGAGAATAAGAAACGAATTAGTTTTGCCAAATTAGCCGAGGAATGGATGGAGCAGAGTACCCGTAAGAATAAGTCCAACGATCGCAGTGTGTTGAAAAACTTGGTGAGCTTTTTCGGTAATACTGCGATAGCTGAAATCACTAGGCTCGATATAAGACGCTATATTGCCGAGTCCCAGAAAAAGAGCAATGCGGCTGGCTCTATTTGCGAAAGGCTACAGGTGATGAGGGCTATTCTTAATTATGCTATGGAAATGGAATATGAATTGGAAAAGAATCCTATAGTAGCTAAGGATTTTCCAAAGGTAAAGAAAAAACGGAAGATTCCTTTGGAAATGGATGAGTTGAAATTACTGTTCCAAATTGCCGAGAAAAAGTATCCTCATATGCTTCCAGTATTAACTTGTGCTTGTATGACAGGAATGAGAAGAGGCGAGATTGAAACTCTTAGATGGGATGATGTAGATTTAGAAGCACGTTGGATTAAAGTAAAAGCTGAGAATAATAAAAGCGGAAGGGAAAAAGAAATTGCCATCAACAAAACCCTATTATTTGTTCTTGAAGATTTGAAGAAGTTGGAAAAAGCGGATAGCGGTTATGTCTTTGTCTATCATAATCGCAGACTTAATCGTATATCTCGTGCTCCTGTGAAATTTCATTTCGAGCAGATTGTAGAGGAAGCTGGATTAAAAGGCAAAGCTCATTTCCACCTACTTCGCCACACAGTAGCTTCGGCGCTGGCTAGAGCTGGCGCTGACCCAGTGAGTATTCAGTATATGTTAGGCCATGCTAATCTTTCTACCACCGAGATCTATCTCCATCCCCATGAGGATGCTAAGCGTAAAGCCGCTGAACTGCTTGAAAAGCAGTTACCTATCAGTAACTTGAATGGAGAAAAATCTCCTTTACAGGGGTAAATTATGTGTGCTATTATTTTCATTCAAAATGAAAACTGATATCAGAGTCATAAAACTCATAGGCTATGTCATACTGGGATGGCTCATCCCTGGAGCAGGGCATATTTCTCAAAAAAAATTCTGGAAAGGCGGGATATTTTTCGTCTGCATCTATTCCATGGCAGCCCTTGGTTTGCTCATGGGAGGTAAAATTTACTCCTTACAGGCAGAAAATCCTCTCACAATTCTTGCTTTTCTTTCTGATCTAGGGAGTGGCCTCCTCTACATTCTTTCTAAAATTTTCTATTTTGGTTTAGGAAACTTGAAGAATACAACTTTCGAATTCGGCACTGCCTATATTGCAGGTGCAGGTCTCCTGAATTATCTCGTCACGCTGGATGCCTTTGATATTGCCAGAGGAAAAAAGGAATGATTTTAAAAAGCCATCTTCTGTCGATGATTCTTTATGCAGCGTTCGTGTGCATCGTCTTAGCCCTCATACGAAGATCAGAAAGAAGAAGCCAGATAAAATACGCTATTTCTCTCTTTTTCCTGATGGTTGTCGGAGCACTCCTTTTTGGCTGGTTTATGTATCTTTTCACGTTATAGCCCACTCCCTTCTCTAAATGGGGTCAGGTCTTGCTTTTTTCTTGTCTCATAAACCTCATAAAAACGTAAAAAAATCTCACTTCAAGGATGAAAGCAGAATAGATACCTCATATCTTAAGGATGAGATTGCAACGCTCCTCTGGCTATTTAAGAAAAGAGCGGGATTACCTGCGATGTAATGGAATATTATAAATTGAGTTTTTACAAATACACGCAAAAAGAAAGACCTGACCCCATCATTGAACCCATCAACTTCTTTGAAACCTCAAATTGATATGTTATAATCTCCCCTAAATTGATGAACTCCCAAATCTATGAGTCTGTTATCGGATTAGAAATTCATGCTCAACTTTCAGCAAAAACAAAATTTTTCTGCGGCTGCAGCACTCAATTCGGAAATCCTCCAAACTCTGCAAAGTAATGAAGAAAAGAACCGAGCATACTCTTTTGAATAATGAGGGATATTATTCCTCCAAGTTTTCTTCGCGAAGCTTAGGATGATAGAATTATATCATATCTGGAAGCAGTACCAACCTCCCCGGTGGGCTCTCTCTGATATTACATTCACAGTGAAAAGAGGGGATTTCTTCTTTATCACTGGACCCAGCGGTTCAGGAAAAACAACCCTTTTAAAAATGATATTGAGGGAGATCTATCCTACTCAAGGTCAAATCATCGTTGACGGAAAAAATGTTGTCAGAATTCACGACCACAAAATTTATAAACTGAGAAGAATTATTGGTAGTGTCTTTCAAGACTTTCGCCTCCTCTTCCACAAGAAGGTGTTCGAGAATGTGGCGATTGTGCTCAGGGTTATCGGAATTTCTCGCAAAGAAATCAGAAGAAGAGTTTTCAATGCTCTGAGGGTAGTCAACCTTCATCACAAAATGTGGGAGTATCCTTCACAACTTTCCTACGGCGAGCAGCAGAGATTGGCAATTGCCAGAGCTGTAGTGAACAACCCAAAAATCCTCCTGGCAGACGAGCCAACAGGAAACCTCGATCCTGAGCTTGCCTTTGAAATCATTACTTTATTCAAGGAAATAAACAAACAAGGTGCCACAGTTGTTATTTGTACCCATGATCGAGAGTTAATCCGCCATTTTGGCGAGAAAATTCTATTCCTTTATAAAGGGAAATTAATCAGAAAGGAAGCACTCTAATTATCCAAAAATTAAAATACTTTCTCAAAGAAACGCTCAGAAACCTCTGGCAGTATAGAATTCGTAACTTTTTCTCGATCACTATCATCTGTCTGTCATTTCTAATATTTGGAGTATTTCTCTCCCTCTCCAACAACCTCCATTTTACAGCTCAACAGCTCTCTAAAAACATGATGATCATCTTTTTTCTGGAGAAGAATCTACCTGAAAAACAAAGAAGCCTCGTAGAGGAAAAGCTAAGACAATCATCTTTGATAGAAGAGGTTCAATTTATCAGTCCAGAACAAGCCCTAGAACAATTCCAGAATAATTTTCCAGAACTCCGAAGAATCATCGAAAATTTAAGGGTAAATCCTTTGCCCTCTTCCTTTGAGGCAACGATCAGTGAAGAAAATTTCTCCTCTGTCGAAACGCTGGCGTTCATCCAGGAAATGAGAGAAATGAATGGAATCGAGGATATTCAATTCAACAGGGATTGGGTTGAAAAAATGCAGTCCCTCAGCAGATTGGCTCAGGCTGTTGGATTTTTTTTAGGAGGGATATTGGTTTTGGCCTCCTTTTTTATCATCTCTAATGTCATCAAGCTTAATGTTTTTGCCCGCCACGAGGAAATCGAAATCCTCCGTCTTGTCGGAGCAACAAACACTTTTATCAGAATACCCTTTCTTATGGAGGGAATGATTCTTGGGATACTTGGAGGGCTGGTCTCGCTCTTGCTGATTTTTTTCCTGATAAAGTTCTTCCCTCTTTATTTGGGAGTCTCATTGGGAGTTTTCAGTGAACTCATCAATTTCCGCTATCTTTCCCTTTCTCAAATCATCATGCTCATCGCAACAGGGGCATTCATCGGCTTCTCCGGAAGCCTCAGCTCCCTTGCTCGCTTTCTCAAAGTATAAAATCCCTACTTAAAATATTTTACTCGTCCTTCTGTGGGCTTCTCTCAAAGGCTCGGGAATCCTGAATTTCGAACAGCTGAGTACAAACTTCATGGCGGACATGAAATCAATCCTATGTCCTGGAGATACAAAAATCGGCTTCACACCGGAACGAGTTCTCAAGCAAATCCCCGCTTTTTCTTTTCTCTCATCCCTGAAAAAAGTGTAGGACCCTTTTTCCTCCAGAGGTAGGACAAAAGGGAAAAAAGGAGTTTTCGCACATCCTATTGTACAGATATCCAGGATAACTCCGACATAGGAGGCTAGCCCCATTTTTCTGGGATGAGCAATCCCGTTTCCATCGACAAGAGTCATATCAGGTTTGTTTCTTATTTTTCGGAAAGCATCAAAAAAAACAGGACCCTCTCTATAAGCTAAATATCCGGGAAGATAAGGAAATTCAATTTCTCTTACTGCTTCTGATATCTCAACAATCTCAAGCTCAGGCATTTTGAAAATAACTATACTCGCTCCAATCTTTTTTTCTTTATAGCCATAGCCAAAGTCAGCCCCTGCCATAAGATTGACCTCTCTGCCATCCCATTTCAAGATCAGCCTGGTCGAAAGTCTCCGCTGCGCTTCAGCGGCTTTCTCTAGATTCATCTTCGTCTTATCCTCAGTTTATCATTATAATCTTATTTTTAAAATTTTTGGGGTAAAGATGCCTAACTTTAGAACCTAAGCAAAAAAATGGGCCCATTCTCAGGTTCATTCCTCTCCATTTCTTCTCCATGTTTATAGGCCGTTGTTTTTCGCCCATCTCTCTCTTTTTCTCTGCTTATTTCTCTTTTATACGTCTAGTTTTGCCTGTCCAACAGCCCAGCTTGCTCTATATGTTTATTGACATGGTATGCTTCTTTGCCTAAAATTCCAGAATATGGCATCTCTAGGGCAAGATCTAAGGAGGGAACGAGAACTAAGGGGTATCTCTCTAAAAGAAATATCTAGCTCGACCAAGATCAGCCTGAGATTTCTACAGGCCTTAGAAGAAGACAGGTTAGATATGCTTCCCGGCAATTTTTTTATCAAGGCCATTCTTAGATCATATGCAAAATCTATAGGACTGGAAGAAGATTATGTTTTGAACAAGTATTATGAGGCCTCCCTCGAGCAGGAACAGTCCCTTGAATCTAAACAAATAAAAAGAGAAGCTCGTCCAGTAATAACAAAAAACATAAAAAAATTGATTTACGCCCCCGCTCTGATCATCATTCTCTTGGTTTTTCTTTTCTTCCTTTATAATTTATTTTTCCTGAAAAAACAAACATCACCACCTGCCGAAGAACCCAAAGCCTCAACGCATCTCCAGGAAGAGATGACGTTGCCACCATCTCGGGCTGAATCCTTGGCTGAATTCATGCCTGGAGTAGATAGCTTAACCATTGAAATCTCCTTTCTTGAAGAAACCTGGCTCCAGGTTTGGGCAGATAGCGTGTTAAAAGTAGATGGTCTCAAACAGCCGGGAGAAAAACTCATGGTTAAAGCTAATGAAGAGCTTCTCATCCACACAGGAAATGCGGGAGGAATATCCTACATATTAAATAACAAGAAGGGAAAAAAGCTTGGTCCCAGAGGCTCTGTAATAAGAAATATAAGAATAACCTTAAAAAACTACCAGCGCTACCTCGCTCAAGAGGAAAACACCACAATTTATCAGGAAAACTGAAACGGGAAATGAAATATTATAAACATGATATAAAAATTGAGGATAAAAAGAAAAAAGGGCCTCGAATTATAGGGGCAATTATCATTCTCTTAATTATTCTCTTTTTTACTATCGAATACTTCATACGCGAAGCACAAGAATTTTCCTCAACTTCAGTAACAAATATTCTCCTTGCTTCTCTCCAGCTTATCGTGCTCCTCCTCTTCATCATACTTCTTTTTGTCTTAATCAGGAATTTGGTAAAACTCTATCTGGAAAGAAAAAGGAAGATCATCGGCGCTCACTTTAAAACAAGATTGGTCCTGTTCTTCACCGCTCTGTCCCTTATTCCTACCCTTCTTCTCTTCCTCTTTGCCAGTGACTTAATCAGCCGGAACATTGAACAATGGTTCAAAACACCTTTGAATAAAATAATGGACGATACAAAGAGCCTGGCAGATAGCCTTATTATGGAAAGTGAAGAAATCACTCTCCACTATGCCAGGCAATTGAGCAAAGGCATCAGAAAGCAAAAGCTTTTAAATCCTGAAGGTCAGCAGCCTTTAATGGAATTTACCAGAGATAAATTAAGGGAATACAAACTGGATGAAATTGGCGTCTACTTAGATGATGAAGAATTGTTTGCCTATCTTAATTCGAACCTCCCTCTTCATGATTACCGAAACCTCGCGCCAGATATTGTAAAACAGGCCAAGCTGGAAGAAACAATAACAAGTATCGAACCCATGGGAAACGGGAAAATGATCCGCCGCGGCCTCTCTTTCGATATCCCTGATATGGGGAGAGTCCTGGTTGTTACCGGAAAATTCCTTCCTCAAGATTATACTCAAAGAATCAACAACATCACTTCCTATGTCGAAAGATACCGCCAGCTGAAAATACAAAAAAATCCAGTGAAAACTTTCTATCTTATAACTCTAAGTTTTATCACTCTTCTGATTATCTTTGCAGCCAGTTGGATTGGGTTTCACCTGGCCAAGGCAATAACTGTGCCTATTGAAAAGCTGGCACAAGCAACAAAAGATGTTTCAAAAGGAAACTTAGATGTTAAGGTTGATGATCCTGCTTCTGGCGAGCTTGGAATTCTGATAGATTCCTTCAATCAAATGATTTCCGACCTCAAAGAAAGTCATCACAACATTGCCCAAAAAACATCCGAGCTTGAAGCCCGAAAAAAATACATTGAAACCATTTTGAGTAACATAACAACCGGAGTTATCACCCTTGACGCCCAAGGAACTATCACAACCATAAATCCCTCGGCTCGGGAAATGCTGGACTTACCGGGAAAAAACCTCATCGGAAAAAGTTATAAAGATATCCTGAGTCTTCCCCAGTATGAAGAAATTTCTAAGAGCATTGAACTGGGAATTCAGAAAAAATACAGGATCTCTGATAAAGAAATAAATATTAACTCTGGCGCCAAGGACACAGCCCTCGCTCTAACGCTATCTCCGTTAAAACAATCAAACAATAAGTTTTCAGGCTTGATTGTGGTGCTGGACGACTTAACTCAACTTATAAAGGCTCAAAGAATCGCAGCCTGGAAAGAAGTCGCCCAGCGAGTAGCCCATGAAATCAAAAATCCTTTAACTCCAATCCAACTCTCCGCTGAAAGAATCATTAAACATTTAAAGAAGAAAAAGAAAAAATCCGATGAGATTATAGACGATGGAGCTAATACTATAGTCCAAGAAGCAAGAACAATAAAAGCTCTCATAGATGAATTTTTAAACTTTGCTCGGATGCCTAAAGTCCACCTGCAATCTACAGATATTCATGAAATTATCGAGCAAGCTGTCTCTCTGTTTAAGGGATTATTCAAAGATATTGAATTTGAAGTGCTGTATTCAATCAGCGTGCCTTCTCCTATCCAAACTGATCCTGAACAGATGAAGAGGGTGTTTATCAACATCCTTGATAATGCCATCCATGCCATGAATAAAAAAGGAAAAATCAAAATCCAGACTTCTTTTGCAAAAAAAGAACAGAGAGTGAAAATTGAGATTGCAGACTCTGGTCATGGGATATCTTTAAAGGATAAGAACAAACTCTTCCTCCCTCATTTTTCAACTAAAAAGAAAGGAACTGGCCTGGGGCTGGCCATTGTTAATCAAGTAATAAACGAACACAATGGTTCCATCAATGTTGAAAATAATCATCCCCATGGAACAAAATTTGTCATCCAAATTCCAGCATGATCAAAGATAAAATCCTCATAATTGACGATGAAAGAGGCATCAGGTCTTCGCTAAAAGGAATCCTGGAGGATGAAGGCTACAGTATTAAAACAGCCAATACCGGAGAGGATTGTTTAAAGTTGCTCGAATGGCAAAATTTCGACCTTATTCTTCTTGATATCTGGCTACCTGAAATGGACGGGATTGAAGTCCTAAAAAAGATAAAGACGATGGATGAAAATCCGCAGGTAGTTATGATCTCGGGGCATGGAACAGTCGAAACAGCTGTGAAGGCTACAAAACTCGGCGCCTATGACTTTTTGGAAAAGCCACTTTCTCTAGAAAAGGTTGTTTTAACAGTAAAAAATGCCTTAAAACAAAAAAGGTTAGAAGAAGAAAACATTCAGCTTCGCCAAAAAATCAAGGTGAAGTATGATCTTATCGGAAAAAGTCCCGCGATTAAAAAATTGAAAGATGAGATAAAAAAAGCAGCTCCAACCAACGCAGCGGTACTCATCTATGGAGAAAGTGGAACAGGAAAATACCTCGTTGCCCGCCTGATTCATCAAGAAAGCCCAAGAAAAAACAAAAGATTTGTCCAGATAAACTTCGCGGCCATCCCTGAAGATTTAATCGAAAGCGAGTTATTTGGTCATGTCAAAGGAGCCCTTGCTAATGCCAATAAGGACAAAAAGGGAAAATTACTGCTCGCAGATGGAGGGACTCTCTTCTTCGATGAGATTAGCAATATGAGCTTAAAGACCCAGGCTAAAGTTGTAAGAATCCTCAAGGAAAAAAAGTTTGAACCCTTGGGGTCAAATGAATCTATAACAGTGGATACGAGGCTTATCGCAACAACCAACAAAAACATAAAGAATCTCACCGCCAAGGGAAAATTCAGAGAAGACTTATTCTTTAAACTGAACATCATCCCCATGGTCATTCCTCCTTTACGAGAAAGAAAAGAAGATATCCCTCTCCTGATAGAGCATTTTCTTAAATATTTTTCGATTGAGTACGGCAAAAATAAAAAGTACATGAGCAAAAAAGCCATGACAGCTTTCCTCAATTATTCCTGGCCGAGCAACGTCAACGAACTCATTAATGTAATTGAAAGATTTGTAATCATGGTTCAGGATGAAGAAATCAAAGCTTCTCATCTTTCCCTCCTTGTCGAACCCAGGGAATCAGAATATGCTCCTTGCTTCAACAAGAATCGACCTTTGAAACAGGCAACTAAGGAATTTGAGAAAGAATACATCCACAAGGCTTTAATAAGGCATAATTGGGATCTCTCCGAAACAGCCTCTGATTTAAAGGTAAATAGAGACCGCCTCGGCGAAAAAATAAAAAAAATGGGCATAACCTTCCTCGGTTAAAACATCCTTCGTTCCTCATCGGGTTCAGGCCTTGCCATTGGGATGAATTACTTTTCTGCCTTAGATTATCTGATCTTTCTGATGTTAAGGCCTGCCCACAAAGCCACTAATATCAATAAAGATTTAACTCATATTATGGAGGGATTTTATTCATCAAACTCACCTTTTTTTGCTCACATAAATAAATTGCAGGGTTTGATTTTTCCGTAGGATCTTGATTTATGATGTATAGGGATTTTATCCATCAAATTCACATTTTTAATCATATAAATTTATATATTTTTGATAAATCAAGCTCCTACAGTAATGTATAGACCTAATTGTTCTTCACTGTTATAATAGGAAAAATTTTTTTAGGCACGGAGAACATGGAAGCACAAATACTCGAGATATTAACCGCCATAAGAGATTTTATCTGGGGTCTTCCTCTCATTGTACTCTTGGTAGGCACAGGGATTTTCTTGACCATAAGATTAAGAGGTCTTCAAATAAGGGGTCTTCTCTATTCTCTTTATTTGGCCCTTTTCAAAAGAAAAGAGGATGATGAGCAAGAAGGCGACATATCTCATTTCCAGGCTCTGATGACAGCACTGGCAGCCACAGTGGGAACTGGAAATATTGTCGGCGTGGCCATCGCCATATCTACAGGGGGCCCTGGAGCTCTTTTCTGGATGTGGATTACTGGCATCTTTGGGATGGCCACGAAATACTCTGAAGCTGTTCTGGCCATAAAATACAGAGAAGTCGATGAGTTTGGGACCATGAGCGGGGGTCCCATGTACTACATCTCTAAAGGATTAGGCTGGAAATGGCTGGGGACACTTTTTGCAATCTTTGCCTTTATCGCTGCTTTTGGCATAGGGAATATGGTTCAATCCAATTCAGTCGCTGACGGTATCAAGACCTCGTTCGGTATTCCTAACTGGGTAACAGGAATTATTCTGGCAACCCTCACAGCTATGGTCGTCCTTGGGGGTATTAAGAGCATTGCCAAAGTTACGCAGATTCTTGTTCCCTTTATGATTATTATCTATATCACGGGTGCTTCTGTTATCCTGCTCATGAAGATTTCTATTATTCCCCAAATCTTCGCCCTCATTTTCAAGCATGCGTTTACACCCACAGCTGCTGTTGGAGGTTTCCTCGGTGCAACAGTTATGCATACGATGAGAATGGGAGTATCCAAAGGAGTCTTCTCCAATGAATCAGGATTGGGCTCTGCCCCGATTGCAGCAGCAGCAGCAAAAACTCCAAATCCCGTCAAACAGGCCCTGGTTTCCATGACTCAGACTTTTATCGATACTCTTGTGGTCTGCACTATGACCGGCCTTGTTCTACTCCTAAGCGGCCTCTGGACTTACGGGCCTGAACTCAAGGGAGCCAAGCTTACTGCCCTTGCCTTTGATGAATTCTTTCCAGGCGGGGTAGGAGAATTCATTGTCACCGTAACTCTTATATTCTTTGCCTATTCCACCATCCTTGGCTGGTGCTACTATGGAGAAAAATCTATCGAATACTTGTTCAAGGAAAGAGCGGTAAAAACTTACAGGGTCGTTTTTGTGATCTTTGTCGCTGTAGGAACTTTCCTGAAGCTAGAGACTGTATGGAGATTATCAGATATAATGAATGGCCTTATGGCTTTCCCTAACCTCGTTGGCCTTATCGGCCTCAGCGCGATTATTGTCTCAGAAACAAACAAGTATTTTTATAGAAGACAAAAATAGACTGGGCGTTTTAGAAATACGCACCTGACTCTCCTAGAATCAGGGCTTTCCATTTAGGAGAGAACTTTTTCTCTTCTTTATTACCTAGAATTCTTCCTAGATAGAGCCTGGCCTAACAGAGAGAAAAAAGGTGTTGGCTATTGTTCATTCTGCATTTACACTGTTCAATTTTTGTGCTATCGTTTAGGACGAAAAATTTAGAGGGAAAAAATGAGGACACAATCTCTGCGTATACTCATCAGCTCAGCCCGGAAGTTTATCAACATGGGCGCCCTTTCCCGTCTATGGAACTTGGTGAAAAATTTCCATGCCGCAGACATCTCTTCTCTTATGAAGCACCTCGTCTTCAGAGAAAAACTGATTCTCTTCAACGTACTTTTTGAAAAGGACAAAGAAAAAACTGGTGAAGTTTTAAGGGAATTGGATCCTGAGGATGCAGCCCTTATTTTAACCGAGCTCCAGCTAGAACAAATTTCTGGTCTATTCCAGATTATCCCTCCTGACGATGTTGCTCCAATTCTCGATCTTCTTCACGATGATATGAAAGAATCCATACTGGCCGCCATGGAAGAAAAACCTTCAGAAGATGTAAAGGAACTTCTTCTTTATGAGGAAGAAACGGCGGGCAGAATAATGTCACCGGATTTTTATGCTTTAGACCAGAACACCAATGTTTCAGATGCCATAACAGCCATGCAACTTGAAGGAGATGTGGAATCTGCTTTCTATCTTTATGCTGTAGATGGCCAGAATCATTTGGTAGGAGTTGTCTCCATAAGACAGCTTCTTTTTGCCCGCCCCAACGCCCCGTTGAAAGATATCATGACCAAAGATGTCATAACCGTTCATCCTGAAACAGACCAGGAAGAAGTGGCCCGCCACGTTGCAGATTACAATTTTGTCGCCATTCCTGTCGTTGATTCTGAACATAAACTAATTGGAGTTGTAACCGTTGACGATGTCATCGATGTTATCGATAAGGAAGCCACTGAAGATATTTATAAAATGGCCTCTTTAGACACAACCGATAGAATTCAGGACAGCCCTCTGAAATCCATAAGAAAAAGACTCCCCTTTCTCATGTTCAGCCTCCTCACTGCCTCTCTCGCTCCCTTTGTTGTTCACTATTTTGAAGATACCATTAAGGCTTTTGTAACTTTAGCTGTTTTCATGCCTCTGGTGGCAGCACTGGGAGGGATTGCAGGAAATCAGACAATAGCGATCGTTGTGAGGGAAATTGCTATCGGGCAAGCTGATTGGATGACCGCAAGAAAAGCGCTGTTTAAAGAAATGCTGGTTGGCATCGGAAACGGTATTATCATCGGGATAATCTTAGCTGCTATCTCTTATTTATTAATTAAAAATCCATATTTAGGCTTTATCTTGGGATTAGCCATTATTGCTAATCTCTTCATTGCCGCCCTCCTTGGCACTCTCATCCCATTATTCCTGAAATTACTCCGGTTGGATCCGGCACTAGGATCAGTCAATCTTCTCACTATGTGCACTGACACGATTGGTATCCTCTCTTTTCTTGGGCTGGGAACCCTCTTCTTGACTAAACTCGTATAATCCACTCATGCCTCTTGAGCAATCTGAAGCCATCGTCCTACGAAGCTTTAACGTCGGCGAGCAGGATAAAATAGTTGTCTTCTTTTCTCGAGATAAAGGAATCATAAGAGGAATTGCTAAAGGTGCTCGGAAATTTGGCAGTCGTTTTGGAAGCAGTTTAGAACCTTTGTCCTTGATTAACGTATTTTATTATGAAAAAGAAAGAAAAGATTTAGTCACTGTAAGCAACTGTGATCTCCTTGAATCTTTTTTTGAGATCCAGGACAATCTCAAAATCTCCTTCACCCTGAGTTATTTTGCTGAACTTATAGAAGAATTCTCTCCTTCAAGGGCAAAAGACGACACTCTCTACCGCCTGTTGCTTACTGTCTTGAACTCGCTTAAGGGCGGAGGAGATTTAAACTTATTAACCCGGTATTTTGAAGCCTGGCTTCTTAAAATAAACGGAGTCCTTCCAGACTTAAATAAATGCAAAAAGTGTCGTAAGGACCTTGCTGACTCTGGTTGGCTCTCTCCTAAAAAAGACGGTGTCTTCTGTGGCCACTGCGCATCCTACAAAAAAGAAGGAATTAAGCCTGAATTAGGCTCGTTTATCCAATGGATCAAAAAAAACACCCCTCCGAAAAAAGGCCCTCTACCCTTCTCCTCTGCAGAGCTTGAGAACATAAAGAAAACACTCCAAGACATCATCATCTTTCATCTCGAAAAAAAACCTAAAACCCTCCGCTACTTAAAGTGAACGAGCAATGTAAGACCTGACCCTGCCAGCTTGATTTTTTAGTAGAAAAGAATAAACTATAAATCTTTCATGGAGATAAAATGAAAGGAGAAAACGTGAGTCAATGCAAAATATGCGGCAAAGATATTGACCCTAAATTTCCCTTTTTTGTCATTTCCTTTAACAAAGAAGCTATCGAAAACGGAACAAAGAAAATAATCCAATCCGAGGAAGGAGCTTCTATCTGTGAAGAATGCGGCAAGGAAGGCCTTCCTTCAGTTCTCAGGCACCTGAAGCTCATCCATGATTCTGATACTGAGCTCAATCAAAAGATGCAATCAATAGAAAAATCAATAAAAATGGAAGCTTTGATGAAAGAGTTTGGAATTTCAGGGGAAAAAGTGGGAACTAAGAATCAATATCTGGCTAAATGCCCCTTTCACAATCAAGAAGCATCTTTCTTAATCGACGCTAAGACAAAGGAATATTTCTGCTTCTGTGAAGGATTGAGAGGAGATGTATTCAGCTTCGTTATCAATTACGATAGAGACGTCAACCACAAACACATGACTTTGAAACAGGCCGTCGATTATCTGATGGAAAAATTCCCGATTCAATAGCTTCCGCTCTTCAAAATTTTATCTTGATAAAGTCTAAAAGGAGATAAAAGATGCGATTTAAGCGAGCTCTGTTAATTTTCGCTATTTTCTTCTTATTTGTCGGAGCAACCTCCCTTGCCCTCGCTGATGAAGGCATGTGGATGCCGCATCAGATGAAAGATCTCAACCTCAAGGATTTGGGTCTTAAGATGAACCCGGATGACCTTTACAAAAAGGATGGAACTGGCCTAATGAGCGCCGTGATCTCTCTGGGAGGCGGTACGGGAGGATTTGTAAGCCGCGATGGCCTTATTCTAACAAATCATCATGTAGCTTTCGGTGCCTTGCAGCGAGCTTCCAGCGAGGAAAAAGACTACATTAGAGATGGCTTTATTGCCTGGAACAAAAACGAAGAAATCTCTGCCAAAGGATACATAGCAGATGTTCTCTTAGGATATGAAGACGTAACAGATGATATCTTATCCGCTATTAAACCACAAATGAGCTTCTTGGAGAAATACAATGCCATCGACAGGGCAAAGAAAGAATTGATCGCCAAAGCAGAAAAGGAAGGAAAAGACATCCGTTGCAATGTGGCTAACATGTACAGTGGAAATGAATATTACCTTTTTCGGTTTAAAAGAATAAAGGATATTCGACTCGTCTACGCCCCGACCCAGGATCTCGGGAATTTTGGCGGGGACATAGACAATTGGATGTGGCCTCGTCACACATGTGATTTTGCGTTCTTAAGAGCTTACGTTTCAGAAGATAATGTTGGCGTTGATTTCAGTCAAAACAATGTCCCTTATAAGCCTAAATCCGTATTGAAGATATCTATCGATGGTTTCAAAGAAGGAGATTTTAATTTTGTCATGGGCTATCCTGGAAGGACATACAGAAATTATACTCTTTCAGAACTTCAATTTGATATAGATGCCATGTTGAAAAGAATCGAGATCTATAAAGATACTATCGCCTTCTTTGAAAAAGCTGGAGACAAGTCGAGAGAGATTCAAATCAAATATGCACGTTTGATTAGAGGGCTCAATAATTCTCTAAAGAACTATCAGGGAAAAATTGAGGGAATGGGGAAAACTTCTATTGTTGACCGGAAAAAATCCCAAGAAAAGGATTTTCTGGAATGGATTAATAAAGACCGGCAAAGACAGAAGGAACGTGGAGAAATTCTGGGAAAAGTTAAAAACTTTATGGAAAAATACTACGTTTATTACTGGAAAAATAACTTACTCTCAGGACTTGTGAGTTCTTATCTTGGCTCAACCTTGCTTGCCCAAGCCTACCAAGTTTGGAGGACTGCCGAAGAGCGGCAGAAACCAGATATGGAAAGAGAGCCTTCTTACCAGGAGCGAAATTTGCCCTATATCAAGATGAGAATCCAGCTTGCAGAGAAAGGTTATGACCTAAAAACTGACAGAAGTTTTTTAAAGTACAGACTTAAGAAACTTTTTGACTCTCCTGAAGACCAGGTCCCTTCAGCTTTTAAAGGAATCATAGGGAAACATTCGGAAAAAGCTGTAGATGATTATGTCGATCATCTCTATGATAAAACACCCCTGGCCGATTCCAAAAAAAGAGTGGAGCTTCTCGAAAAGACCCCTATAGAGCTTATGAAACTCAACGTTCCCATCCTCAATCTTGCAGCAGAACTTGAAAAAGAAATGAAAGTTCTAAGGGAGGAAAAGAAAATCCTCGCCCAAGAGCGTCTGGAATTGAAAAAAGTCTATGTGGATTCTCTTATGAAACTGAAGGAAGGGAGAATTGCTCCTGACGCTAACTCTACAATTCGTTTTACTTATGGATTTGTGGAGGGGTATTATCCCAAAGACGCTGTCTACTATCTTCCCCAAACAGCTTTAAAGGGAGTAATCGAGAAAGACACCGGGAAATTCCCTTTTCATGTTCCTGTGAAACTTAAAGAGCTTTACAAGGAAAAAGATTTTGGTCCCTATATCGATAAAAAGCTAAAAGATATCGCAATCTGCTTCATCAATACCACAAACGTCACTGGAGGAAATTCAGGCTCTCCTACCCTCAACGCGAAAGGAGAACAGGTAGGCATCATTTTTGATATGACCTATGAGAGCGTTATAGGAGATTACTATATCGTTCCAGAACTGCAAAGAACTATCAGCGTCGATATCCGCTATGTTCTTTTTATAACGGATAAGTTTTCACGCGCAAAGCATATCATCAAAGAATTGGGATATTAGAAAAAAGACAGGCTTGAAATTTCTATTCTTTACATCATCTCTCGTTCAATCATACTGAAAGATTCACGACTAAATATGAGTGTTGAATATCGCCTTTGAATTATATTAGTCTATGTTAATTCAAGACTGTTCGATATGTTCAAACGGAATTAATTTTATTTGAAATTCGCGTATTTTTGTGTTATGAGTTATTCAAACAGTGATGCATCAAAAATCACTTAGGGAGGCTGCTGATGACTAGGAAAAATCTCTCTCTTTTCCCTTTTTTGCTTTTGTTTATCTTTCTTCTTGCGACATTTTCTTTTTCCCAACAGAAAGGCAATATGGAAAAAATTGTTGTCTCTAAGACTGAAAAAACTCTTGAAGTTAGGGTACTTTTAAGCTTTTTCTCATACTATCGCCAGTTTGAGCTAACTAGGCCAAATAGAGTTGTCATCGACTGTTTTGATATAAGGGCCATTAAGGCTCCTCGTTTCCTCAGGATAAATGCTCTTGGAGTCCGTGGCATCAGGACAGGCAAGTTTAGGGCAAACATAGCCAGAGTTGTTTTTGATATGCTTGATGGAATACCCCCTTATAAAGTCGAGACTATTGATAATGGATTGAGAATATTATTCTGGTCAGAAGAAGAAAAGGTTATTGAAGAAAAGGTTATTGAAGAAAAACCGGAAATAGGAGTAGAAGATGCGATTTGTGACATGAACGTCACCCCTGTAAGGGCTAACCTAAATGATCCGATATTATTGGATATGAGCGGCTCTAAGAATGCCAAATCCATGGAAGTAGAGGTTTTTGACAAAGAGGGGATAAGAATTGAGTCCCAGACGCTGACTCCAGAGAACCCCAAATGGGAAACAAGATTTGATCAACCGGGAGAGTATTTTTTTAAGGGAAAAGCTTTTAGTAAGGAGGATAAGCCGTCTGAAAATCTCTGTGAAGCAAAAACATACATCAATGCGCCTCCTGTTACCAGATTGGAGGCCAAACCCCGTAGAGCTCAAATCCAAAAACCAATCAATTTAGACGCAACAGATTCTACCGATCCGGATGGAGAGGTTCTAAGGATTGACTTTGAGATCACAGATGAAGAGGGAAATATTATTGATAGATTCACGGATAACGAAAAGCCATTTTCCTGGGAAAAAATATTTGAAGATATAGGAGTGTATACTATAGCAGCTATCGGTATGGATGATTTCGGCGCAGTTTCCGAACCAGCTCTGGTTAAGGTAGTAGCAAGAGAAGGCAAAAAGAGACTTTTTTTCGTGATGGATGAAGGCGTCCTGGCTGCCCGAGGGCAAGATACGTATATTGTATTCGCGGCTGGAAGATTAGGCATAGCTTACGAGATCCTTCCCGGCACATTAGATATTATTATCAGAGGAGGGGCAGCCTATACGAATGCCAGTGCGCCCTGGAAGTCTTTCTTCAATGGTAGCTTAACCTTAAGTTTCCATATCGGCCCTTTTTCCATCGGAGCTGGCGCTGGTGTCGCGACAAGGGACATAGAAACATTGCCAAAATCCTATGGTGAAGCCGTGGCCAACATCGGGATCAATTTATTTAATCTTTCTAAAACTAAAATTTCTATCCTCTTTGAAGCGGCAGGACCTGTTTCAAATTTATCGTTCGAAGACCACCATAAACTAATGGCCAGTTTCAGACTTAAGTTTTAGGCTTAAAAAAAGCGAACCTTCAAGAAGCCAAGGAGAAATCCTTGGCTTTCCCTTTATTATCTGGTTGTTTTTATTCTCCCAAAAGAGAAATCCTTGGCTTTTTTATTAATTATCCTTTTATTTGACTTTGACGTAAAATCTATTATTTATTATCCCCAGGCATGTGATCACTACGGAAAGGATTTTACTTTATTTCAACGAACCGACTGCTTTCTCAACCGCCTCTAAAATCTCTCCGGATTCCACAATTTCTTTGAGCTTGTTGATATCATCATACAGAGGACGATCTTCCTCAAGGTGATCGACATACTTGCGAATAATGCGAGAAGCTGCTTGTACACCTTTGCCTGGTTTGATAGGCTTTCGAAAATCTACGGCCTGGGCACCGGCCATTAATTCCACAGCAAGCACGGCCTGAGCATTGTCGATAATCTGTTGAGTTTTTAGAGCTGTGGTCATTCCCATGCTGACAAAGTCTTCCTGGTCGGCTGCAGCAGAAATCGAACCTGTGGCAGCTGGATGAGAGAGTATTCTGTTTTCACAGACGAGTGCACCTGCCGTATACTGAGAAAGCATCAAACCAGAAAACATCCCGGCTCCTTTGGTTAAAAAGGCTGGCAACCCCACGCTCAAATGTGGATTCATCAGCCTGTTTGTCCTCCTCTCAGATAGAACACAGACCGTGGTGATTGCTAGTCCCAATAGTTCAAGGGCAAAAGCCATAGGGGTTCCCTGAAAATTGGCTCCTGTAAGCACCAAGTCATCTTCAGGAAAGAAAGTTGGATTATCAGCAGCACCGTTAAGCTCGGTCTCAAGCATGTAGCGGGCCCACTTAAGAGCATCCCGGACTGCACCCATCACCTGAGGTGTGCTCCGCAGACTGTAACAATCCTGGACTTTTTTCCCTTTCTGAGCTAAAAGCTCGCTGCCTTCTGTTATTTGTCTGATGTTTGCGCTCGCTTCCAGCGCTCCAGGATAGCCGCGGACTTTGTGCAGCCTTTCATCATAAGCCTTCATGTTGGCGTTGAGGACTTCTAAAGTCATGGCCGCAGCAATCTCTGAATTCTTTATCCAGCGCTCTGCATCGTATATCTCTAAAACTCCCAGGCCAACGATGATATTGGAACCGTTAATCGTGGCCAATCCGTCGCGGGCTTCGTAGACGATAACCGGAATGCCAGCTCTGTCCATCGCCTCCTTCCCAGGTAACCGCTCTCCTTTATAAAAAGCCTCTCCTTCTCCCATGGGTACGAGAGCCATCTGTGCCATAGGAGAAAGATCGCCACAAGCTCCGACCGAACCTTTTTCACAGACAACAGGCGTTACTCCTTTGTTCAGCATTTCCTTCAGCGTCTCCACGACAACAGGCCTCAAACCTGAATGGCCATGGCAGTGGCAATTTATCCGGCTCAGGATGGCTGCTCGGACAACTTCGATGGACAAGGGTTTTCCGTATCCTGCCGCATGGCTGTAAATTAGATATTTCTGGTATTTTTCAACCTGTTCCTGGGTCAAAACAACTTCCGAAAGTTCCCCGATGCCGGTGTTGACTCCGTACATGATTTCTTTTTTCTTTATTTTTTCCTCAAGAAGGTCTCTGCATTTTTTAATTCTTTTCATTGCCTCAGGATGAATGGCTATTTTTTCGCCTTCCCGAGCAACTTGGACAACTTTTTCTACGGTCAGGCTATGTCCGTCAAGCGTAATAGTCATGATGACTCCTCCTTAAACTCTAAACCTATCTGTACCAATGGAATCAATCTTTTATAACTTTTATTATCTTTTTTAAGCCAGATATACTATTTTATATTTTTGCTGCAAATTATAAAAGCTATTCAAGCTATGAAAGCCCGACCTCAAAGCAAGCTCCTAGTTATTCAAGTCTGACTCTTTCAGAATGATCTCATTAAACTCAATCAAAAAGTTCCTTCTTTATCCAAAGATAACCAATCGTAAAAAAGGCAAAAAATAAACTGAGTACAACTATATTTAAGGTTATAGACGTTGTGATACCTAAGATAAAAAGTGAATCAAAGAGCCACATGCCCATAGCCACCAAGGAGGCCACAAACCCATATTTTTTCAGCTTTATTAGCCCGAAAGAACCAACATAAAGAAATACAGACAAAATGATATCTGGAGCGGCCATGGCATTGTAGACAGCAGGGTCAACAGGAATTGTCGAGGGAAATGCCTTCCCCACAAATCTCACCAGCCAAAAAATATCTATAGCAAAAGCCGCAAAAAACATAACGACTGAAATGACAATCAATCCTAGAGGAACTTTCTTGGGCTCGGGTCTCAACATTTTACTTTTATAGAAATCATGATTGGGATCTGAATATATTTGGGATCAGAAAATGATTTGAGTCGGATTTCAGCATTTTACATATTCAGCACTCAGGAGAAAAAACTAACTAAGAATGTTAGACAGAAGAGGAAGATATGTCAAATTTTCCAAGGCGCTATCTAAGAACAATTACCTAGATAAAGAAACTGCTCGGATACATGACACTAAAGCAAAGCGTCTATTAGTCATTTAGTTTGACTCTTTCTTCATGAATTGTTATTCTTTTGCCAAACAGGCGAAAAAGGATGGTGGGCTATGAAATGTCCTAAGTGTCATTTTGAAAATCCTGACGATTCTATATATTGCGGTAAATGCTCTACCCTACTTTATCCCTCAGAGGAAATTTCTCCCACAAAAACTTTTGAGACACCCGCGAAAGGATTAACCAAAGGGACCACCTTCGCCTCCAGGTATGAAGTCTTAGAAGAACTAGGAAAAGGAGGCATGGGCCGAGTCTACAAGGCTTTAGATAAGGAGATTAATGAAGAAGTTGCCATAAAACTCCTGAAACCTGAAATTGCCTCTGATGAAAGTACGGTTGAACGCTTCCGGAATGAGTTGAAATTTGCCCGCAAGATTGCTCACAAGAATGTCTGTAAGATGTATCACCTGGCAAAAGAGGAAGAGACTCCCTATATCACCATGGAGTATGTTCCGGGTGAAGACCTGAAGAGCCTGGTAAAAAGGAAGGGAAAGTTAACAGACGCGGAAGCAATTTCTATAGCTAAGCAAGTGTGTGAAGGTTTGGCTGAGGCGCATGAGTTAGGGGTTGTGCATCGGGACCTAAAACCGCAGAACATCATGATCGACGAAAAACGCCGGGCAAAGATCATGGATTTTGGCATAGCCCGTTCGGTTGAAGCACCCGGGATGACAGTGACAGGCGTGATGATAGGGACGCCGGACTACATCTCCCCTGAGCAGGCAGAGGGAGAGGAGGCAGATCAGAGATCAGACATATATTCATTGGGTGTCATCCTGTATGAGTTGGTCACAGGAAGCGTCCCTTTTAAAGGAGACACAGCATTGAGTGTTGCTTTAAAACACAAGTCCAAGATACCTCAAGAACCGAAAAAGCTCAATCCTGAGATTTCAGAAGATCTTAGCCGTTTGATAATGATATGCATGGAGAAGGATAGAGAGATGAGGTATCAGACTGCAGGAGAACTCTTATCTGAATTAGACAAGATAGATAAAGGTATTCCCCTAGCAAAAAGAATGCCTCTAAAGAGAAAGATTGAGATTAAATGGAAGAGTCTTCTTCTCTATGGGGGAGTTCCATTTCTTATGGTTTTAATCATCGCAGGTGCGATCTATCTGTACACGACTCGCGCTGCAACCATCGATTCTATTGCTGTCCTGCCGTTTGAGAACCTCACGGGTGATGCGGAACAAGAATATTTCGTCAATTGGATAACCGATGAATTGATCGGAAAGCTGGGCCGGGTTGGACCGCTCCGAGTGATTTCTTTCAGGTCAATGAAGCGATACAAGGGCTCGGAGAAATCATTGCAGGAGATCGCCGAAGAGTTAAACGTGGATGCAGTTGTGACAGGAACAGTGCAGCAGGCAGGAGAAAACGTAAGCATCCGGGTGCAGTTGATAGATGTATTTCCCGAGGAGCGGAACCTTTGGGAGGAAACATATGACCGGGTTTTGACTGATATTTTGATGATGCACAGTGAAATAGCACGGACTATTGCGCAGGAAGTCAGGGCCAAACTGACATCACAGGCAGAGACAATCTTAGCCAGTACCCGCCAAGTTAATCCCGATGCTCAGGAAGCCTACCTGAAGGGTTTATATCACATGAACCAAGGAACCCCAGAAGCATACCAAAAGGCCGTAACCTATCTCCACGAAGCTGTCGAGAAAGACCCGTCAGATGCGTTGGCGTATGCGGGGCTGGCGGCCGCTTACATTCAGATCGCTCATAGCGCTTTGGCTACAGAAGATTCCTTGCCGCGAGCCAAGGCAGCCGCACAAAGAGCAGTGAGGCTGGATGATACGCTGGCCGAAAGTCTCAACGCTTTCGGTTTTATAGCGGGATACTATGATTGGGAATGGGAGACTGCAGAAAAGGCCTTCCAGCGTGCTCTGGAAATCAATCCCAATTTGGCCCATGCTCACTACTGGTATTCGTGGCAGCTTGTCCTATTCGGACGCATGGATGAAGCCATAGCCGAACACAAACGGGCGCAGGAGTTGGATCCGCTAACGCCTCTGAATACGGCTTGGCTGGGAGGATTGTACTGGTACGGGGGACGATACGATGAGGCTCTAGAAGAAGTTCAAAAGGCGCTTGCATTGAGTCCCGATAGCTGGCACGGATTGTACGTACTAGGAAATACCTACACGGATGCGGGGAGGTATGAGGAGGCCATCGCGGTGTTCCAAAAGGCAGCGGCGCTCTACCCAGAGTTAAGATTTCTCCTTGGACGCGCCTATGCACTGGCTGGTCGGAGGGATGAGGCGCTGAAGATACTGGCTGAACTGGATGAAGAAGAAGCCACCCCATTCGGTGCTTTCGGTATGGCCTCACTATGCACAGCCCTGGGAGAAAAGGATAAGGCCTTCCGCTGGCTGAATTATGAGCATCCCCATGCGTGGTTTCCTTGGGCTAGGGTGGATCCTCAATTCGCGCCTCTGCGCGACGATCCCCGCTTCAAGGATCTGCTGCGAAAGATGAACCTGCCAGAGTTGAAAGAATCTCCCTGAATAAGCTTCCTTTTGGGAAATTCCTTTTTTGAACATAAAAGAGAGGTACTTTAGGGAACGTGCCCAATTTCAGGGAGGCGTTCTCATTTTGGGAATCATCCCCGTTTATAAAAATTATTAAAGTATTAAAACTCTAACCTCGCAGTTTTCCCGCAGTTTCCGGTTGACATATTCTATAGGGAAATATATAAGTAAAATCTCTCAAAATCTAAGAAAGGAAAATTCGTAAATCTTGGAGGGAAGAACATGGCAAAAGAAATGAAAAAAATCATGGTCACTGGTTCTGTTGGCCAGATTGGATCTGAATTGACCATGGCTCTAAGAAAGAAATACGGCAACGACAATGTGCTTGCCACAGGCCATAGAACCAAACCCAGCCCTGAACTCCGCGACTCTGGCCCGTTTGAATTCATCAACGTCACCAAAAAGGAGACAATCGAAGAAGTCGTTAAGAAATACAACATCGACACCATTTATCATTTATCTGCAATCCTTTCTGCTGTGGGAGAAAAAAATCCTGTGCTCTGCTGGGATGTGAACATGAACGGAACCTATAACATCCTTGAAGTGGCCCTCGAACATGATATGACGAGAATCTTTATTCCCAGTTCTATCGCTGCTTTTGGCCCTGAAACCCCTCTTGATAATACTCCTCAGGAAACAATTCTAAGACCAAAAACTATGTATGGAGTGACCAAGGTTGCCGGAGAGCTTCTCTGCGATTATTATGTCAAGCGCTTCGGCCTTGATATTAGAGGCTGCCGCTACCCGGGCATCATAAGCTATGAGACGCTGCCTGGAGGAGGAACAACAGATTACGCTGTAGCTATTTATTTTGAAGCTGTAAAAAATAAGAAATACACCTGCTTTGTGAAAGAAGACACGAGACTCCCGATGATGTACATGCCAGACTGCCTCAAAGCTGCCATGGATTTAATGGAAGCAGATTTTTCCCGACTGAAGCATCACTCTGACTTCAACGTGACTGCTATGAGTTTTTCTGCTGGCGAATTAGCAGCAGAAATCAAGAAGTATATTCCTGAATTTACTTGTGAGTACGAGCCCGATTTCAGGCAGGAGATCGCTGATTCATGGCCCAATTCTCTTGACGACTCTGCTGCGCGTGAGGAATGGGGATGGGAGCCAAGCTATGAGCTGGCTGCTATGACCAAGGATATGCTTGAAGTTCTCAGTAGGCGCCACGCAGAGGGAAAACTGAATTATTAATAACATCTTTATTATTAGGTAATTAGCTTAAAAATCACTAACTTAGAATGAATTTTCACTCTGATAAAAATAGGAACGATTAGAACTGCTGGGATAAAAAGAAAAAAGTTATCGAATCAGTTATATGTTATATATATTGAATTTCCGGTATAACTGCCTCTTTCGTTTAATCGCCTTTAAATCTCTAAGAGCCTGATCCCAAATCTTTCAAGAAATTTGGCAAAGAAAACGCTGCCTTGTAAATATCAAGGTTAAAATATTTAAGTCCTTGAGGAGGGTCTCTTTTTATCTTTAAGGGTTGGACTTCATCCGATAGAAAAACAAAGCACCAACTTCCTCCAGGATAGGTGGGAACAGGACTCGTGTAGAAACAGACATTTTTAAAGAGTTTCTTAAGGAAAGCATCTTTCTTTTTAATTGACTCCAGGTGATAAAAAGGCGATCCGGCCTGTGAAACCACTATGCCATCATGGTTAATACACCTTTTCAGCTTCTCGTAAAAATCCCTTTCATGAAGAGAAGCGGACGGCCCTGCAGGATCAGAGGAATCTATAAAGACAATATTAAACTTCTTCTCTGTTTTTCCGATAAATTCTACACCGTCGGCGACGACAAGCTCGGTTCTATCATCTTCAAGAGAGGGTAAGAGCCAAGGAAAATATTCCTTAGAGACATCTATAACCTGCTGATCGATCTCCACAAGACACGCATACTTAATCGGGCAGCGAAGAATTTCCTTAAGAGCTCCTCCATCTCCCCCGCCGATTACGAGAATATTCTGAGGAGAAGGATGCGAAACTAAAGCTGGATGAACAAGCATCTCGTGATAGAAAAATTCGTCTCTTTCTGAAGTCTGGACGAGATCATCAAGGAGCAAGACTCTTCCAAAATACTCGTTCTCGATAACCTCAATCTTTTGATATTCGGATTTATCCCTGTAAAGAAGTCTTTTTAGCTTGAGAAAAATACCACTCGATGGGCTATGGTATTCTTTTTCCTCCGATGGAACTGTTTCCCGGTTTTCTTTCTTCGTGATCATAATTTCCAGATGAATGGCTTGTTATCTCTTAAAACCTTCCCTTGTTTTAGACTTTCTACCAAATAAAGAGGCAGAGCAAAATAGCTCTTGTGAAAGCCAGGGTGATAATATTTTAGCTTTTTCACTTTCCGCTCGCGCATTCTTTGAGCTATTTCTTTCTCATCAAGGTCAAGAGGGTCTTTTGTCTTGGAAGCCAGGACAAAGCCCCAGGGCATGCTGAATGATAGAACAAAGGTCCAGTAGGGCCGAACTATTGGAAAAACTTTTTTTAGAGTCTTCACCAAAGAGCAGAAAAATTGATTATAAGAAGGATCAGCGCTCCCTGCCTGAAGAACGAATAAACCATCTTCCTTTAAAGCTTCAAAGTTTTTCGAAAAAAATTCTTCAGTAAAAAGAAAAACAGATGGACCATGCTTTATGGGCTCAGTTAAATCAGAAATAATGACATCAAATTTTTCTCTTATTTTCTCAACAAACGGGCGGGCATCTTCAAAGATGAGATCTGTTTTTGGGTCTGAAAACGCCCCCTCCGACCACTCGGGCAAATATTTCCGGCACAGTTCTACCAGTTCCCTGTCGATATCCACCATTATCACCTTTTCAACCGTGCTGTGCCTGAGCACTTCCCTTATGGTTGCCCCCTCTCCACCTCCAATCACCAACACCTCTCGTGGAAATGGATGAGTGATGAGGGCAGGATGAACCAAGGATTCATGATAGATATATTCATCTATTTGCGCCGATTGAATCTTCTTATCCAGAAACAGAACCTTGCCCAGAAACTTGTTGTAAAAACACTGGACAAACTGATATTTTGTCTTCCCTTGATAATAGAGTTTTTCGACTTTTATTCGTCTGCCAAATGATTCTGTGAACGGCTCAAAAAAATAAGATCCCTTGTCTGCCATGGCAAAGATTATAGCAACTAAAAAATAAAGAGTAAAACGCAATAATAAACTGCAAATATTTAAAAAAGATAGACCTGAAATTGGATTTTTGATATAGTCTAGAAACTTAAAGGAGGTATTTAATGTATGGCAAGATAAAGGAAGATTTGACAAAAGAAATTCAATCTATTCACGATGCAGGCCTTTATAAATCGGAAAGAATTATAATGACTCCCCAAGGAGCAGAAATCGAGGTTAAAGGCGGTAAAGAAGTCCTGAATTTTTGCGCTAATAACTATTTGGGCCTGTCGAGCCACTCCAAAGTTATCGAAGCAGCCCATAAGACTCTTGATGAATGGGGATACGGAATGAGTTCAGTTCGTTTTATCTGCGGAACTCAAGACATTCATAAGATTTTAGAACAGAAGATATCTGCGTTTCTCCAGACTGAAGATAGCGTTCTCTTCGCAGCCTGTTTTGACGCCAACGGAGGGGTCTTTGAACCTCTTATCGGAGCAGAAGACGCCATAATTACCGATCAGCTCAACCATGCATCTATCATTGATGGTATTCGCCTCTGCAAAGCCCAGAGATTTATTTACAAGCATGCTGACATGGCTGATCTCGAAGAGAAATTAAAGGAAACTCAAGCACTCCGTTACAGATTGGTGGCTACTGACGGAGTGTTTTCTATGGATGGTGATATTGCAAAGCTTGACGAAATCTGTGAGCTTGCAGATAAATACGATGCCATGGTCATGATTGACGATGCCCATTCAACAGGATTTATCGGCAAAACAGGAAGAGGAACCCCTGAATACAGAGGAGTAATGGGCAGGGTAGATATCATCACAGGAACTCTTGGAAAAGCCCTCGGAGGTGCCTCAGGGGGATTCATTTCCGGAAGAAAAGAGCTCATAGAACTTTACAGACAGCGCGCAAGGCCCTATCTTTTCAGCAATACCTTAGCTCCCGCTGTTGTTGGCGCGTCTATTGCCGTCTTTGACCTCCTTTCTGAAACAACAGAACTTAGGGATAAGCTAGAAGACAACACAAAGTACTTCCGGGAAAAAATGACAGAAGCCGGATTTGAAATAACGCCCGGAGTCCATCCTATCGTTCCTATCATGCTCGGTAAATTTGAAAATGATGCCAAGCTTTCTCAAGATATGGCCCGCGATCTCCTCGAGGAAGGAATTTATGTCATCGGATTCTACTATCCGGTTGTCCCTCGAGGCCAAGCCAGGATAAGAGTTCAGCTCTCAGCAGCTCATGAAAGACATCACCTGGATAAAGCCATAGAAGCTTTTACCAAAGTCGGAAAGAAATATAACGTTATTTCTTAACACAAAATAAGTTAAAAAAGCTTTAAGAAAAAAAGGGGACAGGCTACTTTTCGCCTGTCCCTTTTTTATTGGGGCCTGTTGCTTTTTTTTATTTTCTTATTAAAATGAAGCCTATCCCCTTTTTTACAAGACCGGACCCATTAATGATCCCACCACAGCAACAAGGCATTCTCCCAAGACCTTTTCCAACATTAGTCTGACTCTTTTAACTTTTCCATGGTGATCCCGGTGTAGCCATAAAACAAGGAAACAAGAGGATTCGAAAGATTCAGAAAGGCATAAGGAAGATAGAGAAGGGGATTTACTCCTAAGGTCGCGTGCATAAAAGCTCCACAGCTATTCCAGGGAATAAGAGGAGAAGTAAGAGTTCCAGAGTCTTCTAAACAGCGAGAAAGATTTTTTGGATGCAGACCTAGCTCATCGAATGCATTTTTGTACATCCTTCCTGGGATAACAATCGCTATGTACTGGTCTGAGGCAATAGCATTCATCCCGACACAGCTGAAAATAGTAGTTGCCACAAGTGATCCTGTTCTCTTTACTCTATCAAGCAGGGATCTAGCTAAAGCTTCCAACATCCCTGTCTTCTCCATTATGCCGCCAAAAGAAAGGGCGCAGATAATCAAGGCCACTGTTGTCATCATGCTCTCAAGGCCGCCTCTGGTCAGCAGGTCATCAACCATCTTAACTCCTGATTGAGAAACATAACCGGATTGAGCAGCCTGGATGACTTGGGCTAAAGATTTTGATTGACTGATCATAGCAAAAATTCCGCCCAGGACAGTCCCTCCTAACAAGGCAGGCAAAGGAGGAATCTTTTTTACGACCATCACTATAACCAAAATCGGAGGAAGTAAAAGAATGGGATGAATGAAAAAATTTGATTTGATAGTGGAGAGGATGACATCGATGTTTTCTCCCTTAAGACCTCCTCCTGAAAATCTAGTTCCGAGCAACCCATAAAGAACAATGGAAATAGCATATCCTGGACCCGTGGTGTAAACCATATGCCTGATATGGGAAAACAGATCTGTCCCTGCCACAGCAGGAGCGAGATTGGTTGTATCTGAAAGGGGTGACATTTTATCACCAAAGTAAGCCCCTGAAATAATTGCCCCTGCTACCATAGTAATTGGCACTCCCAAGCCTTGACCCACTCCGACTAGAGCAACTCCAACTGTTCCAGCTGTTGACCAAGAAGATCCTGTTCCCAGAGAAACAATCGAACAGATGATAAGTGTAGCCACAAGAAAAATTCCCGGAGAGAGAACCTTTAAGCCATAATAAATCATGGAGGGGACAATCCCGCCTATAATCCAGGTTCCAATCATCGTCCCTACAACCATCAGAATCAGGATTGCGCCCATGGCCAGCGTAATTCCATGAACCATGCCCTCCTGTATTTCCTTCCAGGGATGCTTAAAGATGACGGCAACACAAGCAGCCACAGCCGCAGCGCCAATTAATGGGATATGAGGGGGTTGTTTGAAAACACCAATTGTCAGAGATAAGGCAACGATTAAGAAAACAACAGGAATAAGGGCAATTCCTAGTCTTATTCTCTTCCTTTTATCTTTCACTCCTTAATACTCTCAAGTAAAGTTAAGAAATTTTAAGCAAAAACAAAGCAAAAAGCAAATAATTGGGGTCAGGACATGCCATTAAGAAGAGAAACTTTGCCTCCCCGAATATCCGCGGGACAAGACCTTGTCGTCGGGAAAAGATATTTTCCCGCACTCATGCCCTTATAGAATTCCCTAAGATAAGGACTGATATGAAAAGAAACGAGTTGCATGAAGGTGTTATTTCAGGAGATCATCCTGGGTAAGAAGGGAAATAAACCGGTAGCCTTTAGCTTCCAAGTTTTCTCTTCCTCCTTCGAGACGATCAACTAAGGTCAAAGTCAGGATTACCTTCCGCCCCTCTTCCCAGACTAACGAATTTTGCTTATTTTAATACCATGATAATACTTTTTCAATATCTGCTTGTAGTCAGCTCCTGCCTGCGCCATCCCAAAAGCTCCTACCTGGCAGAGGCCGACTCCGTGTCCGAATCCTCGTCCATAAAAAGTGAAATGCGTGATACGGCCTTCCGTATCATATTCTCTGTCTATTACAAAAAGCGTCTCCTTGAGGCCCAAAACTCTCCGAATTCTTAGGCCTCTGACAACAGTCTGAGTCTCCCCGCCCTTGATTAAAAGCTCAACAACTCTCTGTGACTTTCCTCTTCTTTGAGGAATAATATCTTCAAGCTCGCCCAGCGGATAATACTCATTTATCCTTTTCTCCAATGCTTCACGTGATATTCTTAACTCCCAGCGGCTGAAGGGCGAGCTCCTATCCATGATATTTGTATGAGAAGGATAGATAATTTCCAACAACCGAGCCTCTCCATCCCTCTCGATTATTCTTACATCATCCCCTGCCAGGATATAAACATGAGAGGCAAAAAAGTAATCGCTCCCGTCCCTTCTCAATAGAAAAATATCAGGGGAGAGTAGGAATTGTTTCTTTTCTTTCTCCTCCTCCAATTCAATCGTATCCTTATTGAAAGACCTGAACGTTCCCTGGTGAGTTATATTCTTATAATTTTGGATGACCTTCCCCAGGAAAAAAGCCAACTCTCCTCTTGAAAGGAGTCTATCCAAATTGTTGATATCATCGAAAGTCGGGAATATCCCTGCCTGAATGAGATAAGCCAGGCGATCTCTTTCCTTTCCCTTATGGTCTTTGAAACCTTTCATGATGTGATCTTTTTCCGTGTCGTACAGAAGATTTTCCACTCTATTATTCCAATCAAAGGCATCAATAATAAGATTCCCAAGGGTTACAAAATTCAGAGGTGAGGCTTCTGGAGTGAATTTTTCATTCTTTCTTCCCAGCAAATCCAGAGCATTGTTGATCCAGCCTATCGTTTCTGTAAAAGAACCCTCGGCTCTGTAATATTCAGGATTTACTTCTGGAGGAATCACTTTTAAGCTTATGAGCCAGGCAATTTCTGGACTGATATTTTTTGCGCCCATATAAATAGGCTCTATCATATTTCTACTCTTCAGCAACCATTCATTCTTCTTTTCGTAAACACACTCCGTGCTTCTCAAATAAGGAAGAGCAGGACCAGTGAAGATATTTTCCACATCTTCTGTCATACCTCCACAAGTACTTGTATAAAGAGCATTGATCACTCTGCCTCTATAACGGGCTACCTCTCCATGCGTTAGCTCTACAGCCTTGCTGCTCAGAGGATGCTCTGCATCCATTCCCTGGTAAAACTGAGCCTTCGGTGAAGCACCAAGGTCAAAACCTAGTTCTTTATTCAGTCCTAAGCTTCTGATTGCATAGGTTCTGGCGGCTACAGCTTGAGCTTTATGGGCTTCAAGTTCGCCGTATGTATAGGGAGAAAGCTCGCTAGGAACAACACTTTTTAAGTAATCCTCAAGGTTTAAAATATTTATCAGGACAATACCTTTAGAGGTGGCTCTGAGAACAAATATACCTCTGTAATCTTTTCCGTTAAAAGTGAGAAAGCTCTGGGGATTGCGGGGAATAAAATAAAGGGCCGCATTATCACTTAAGCCCTTCAGCTCATCATTTATAAGAATCCAGAGAAGTTTTGATTCTTCCTCGGTGATTTCTTCTCGCAATATCCAGCTTTCGGCTATTCCTATTTCATTCAGTTTCTTGATGAAACTCAATGCGTCGCCTCTCGTTAAAAAATCTCCAACCTTGACCAAAAAGGCTCCAGAAATTTCATTCTCAGTATTCTCAGCAACATAAACCTTGGCCTCAATCTTTTGCCTTAGATCTTGAGCTATTATCTCTGCCTCTTCCTTTTCCTTACTCTGGGCAACCTGTATCACAAATTTTTCGGTTAACTTCTCCCTGCGACCTTTTATATAGACATCATCTGCGTCATCAGCCAAAAGTCTGTAACTTGCATTGACCTCGTATACCTTCATTCCGGAAGAAGAACAGATGTTGATGCTTCGTAGATTCACGCCGAGTCCTATTTTTACTACGGGTTTCTTGATCTGATATCCATGAAAAAAAATCTGCTCTTTTCCGAATTCAACCGGTGCCCCCCAAAAAATACACAAAAAAAGGATGATTATAATAATGTACTTCATGGGATTGACTAAAGTGCGGCGCATTTTCCGGATTTTTCCTATAAATGCGTATAAGAAAATTTATCACGATTTAAAGAAAAAATCAATATATGTAACCTTTTTATTTTTTTATACTATATATAGTATTATCTTCAACTATTAAATATATATCCTATCGGAAATATAAGAATAAGTCAAGGATCTTTTTTGGGTTGTACTCATCTAACTCTCTATGATAATGAACTAGTTATGGAGTCGGGCCTTAAGAAAATGGGGACAGGCCCTTTTTTTTGTAAGAAAGAGGACATTTTCAACTTGTGGACAGAAGAACAGAAAAAGTGCAACAGAAAATGGGGCCTGGCCCCAATTGCATATCCGGCATTTCTGTTGACTTGTAAAGGGCAAATGCTCAAAATTTAAGTGAAATATGTATTCTGAATTATTCATAAGAACTGCCGCTACCTTTATTTCGTGAATAATTCAGGATAAATTACGAACGGGATAGCGGGATAAAAAGGAGAAAAAATGAGAAAAAAAGTTCTCTTCTTTTCAATTATGCTTGCCTTCTGTGTTCACGCGATGGCGGAAACATCCAGCCTTTCTCAAATATTTCTTCTTGGAAAAGGAATAAAAGACCTGGATAAGGATAATTTGGGAGAAAAGGTTTCTGTCCATATCATCGTCCCAGACACGCCCACAGCTTGTGAGCTTGCAGTAGCTGGAGATATTGCTGCCAGAGCTAATCTGGAGAGTCTTGTAATCGACTTCTCCCTCGTGAAAAAAGAGTCAGAAGTCAAAAGCATACAAAGTCTTGAGAATCCGATTCTAATCGGTACAAACTTGAAGTGGATAAAGAAGCTGAAAAAGGAAAGAAAGATAAATCTTCCCCAGCTCGAACAAGATCAGGGGCTCGTCTCTCTCCTCTATTATAAAAATAAGCCGCTGCTGGTTTTGACTGCAGGCTCAGAAGAAGCACTCCTGCGCGCAGGCCGCTCTTTTTTTCTCAGATGGCCCTATCTCTGGGAAATCTGGGGGCAAGAGGAAGGAGTAACCTATTTTTCTTTGGAGAAGGATTTAACTCGATTCCTGGGAAAATTAGGTACAAGTACTGAAAAGATAACCATCAAAGAAGCTTCTTACGAGTTTCCGCAAACAAAATCACCTCATCAATCTTTGAGAAGACTGAAGTTTAATTCGGGCGAGATAAGAAATCTGGTAGTCGAGATAGGTTTTCCGGATAAAAAACAAAAAGATAAAGCATTCGAAGCTCTTGAATCTCTCCGCCTCCAGCACAAAAAAGGATTGAGCCCGGATATTCTCTCTTATCCAGGCTGTGCCCAGATGACTTTTGAACTTCACTCCAAGAATGAAATCTCCAAAATCATTCTTCATCGTATGGGATATCCTAAGAGAATCCTCACCCCTTCCTATAAAGTTCCTTTGAAGCCGCGCACTGCGGGAAAAAATTTTGACCTGCTCAGCTTATTCTCCACCAAAGGATTCTACTCTGATTCTGATAAAGACAGCATTCTGGACAAACTTGATACATCTCTCATCATCCCTCAAGATTCAGGCCTCTTGGGCTCAGCCCAATTGGCATCAAGGCTTGTTTTAAGCACAGCCGGAGCTTCCTTCCCTATTCTTTTCCTGGACAAAGAAATAGAAGAGCAAAAAGCATTAGTCTCTCCAGTCCTAATCGGTCGCGAAAACATCCTCAATAAAGAACTGATCAAAAAAGGAAAATTAAAGATACCGCCTTTGCAGAAAAACTGGGGGATGGCAAAAGTTGTTTCTGAAGCTTTCAATAAATCCAACGCACTCGCGATTGTCGGGGCAGATAGATTTGGCCTGGAAAAAACTTTAACCTTCCTGAGCAAAACATTTCCCTATCTTGATGATTACAAAGAGGGCAGCCCTCAAATTAGGGATGTACCTTCTGATTTAGAGGGATTCTTCAAGGGAGAAAAAGGCAGTGCCGAAGCATACTTCGACCAAAAAATGAAAAAACTTTCCGAAGATATCAAGGGCAAAGTTTTCGAGTCCATAAAGGCTGAACTCTTCCTTCCTCAAAAGAATCTAAAATTCGAAGAATATACAAGAAAATTTTTTGAAGATTCTGCTCAAGCGGAAAATTTAGAAATCAAGAGCTTCGAGCTCAGGGAAAGTAAAACAATCTTTGAAAAAGAAAAAGAGTTTCTCTGGGAGGGAGATGAGGCACTCAAATTGATTCAAGAGAAGATAAAAACATTCGAAAGTTCCGCGCTTCCTCTGAAAATTAACTTAGGTCTGAGCGAATCACCAAAAGTAAGAGAAAAAATAAAAACGCAGATCGAGGCGCTTCTCCGCCAAAACAATATCGCTGGATTCGAAGTCAAGGTTCTTTCGGCCTATAAGCAGGGATTCTTCTGGCTTTTAGAGGAAATCCTCCCCTATCTGAGCGGCGAAAATGTCAGCCGCCTGACAATCCGCTTTGCTGAAGAAAAGGAAAACCTGAGCAAACCCAAGCGGTTTTACGCCGAGCCTTATCGCTGGCTCCAGGAGCTTTATCCCGTTGATGAAATCCTCTCCAAGGAAGCCAAGCTTCCTCTCAAAAGAATTGAATTCGAACTAAAGAAAGAAGAAGAACCTGTCTACGAATTTCTGGCTTTCGATGAAAAAAACAGAGTCTTATTGAAAAAAAGCTTCTCTCCCAGAATACGAGAAACAATCTTCCTCAAAGTTCTTCCAGAATGGGGAAAAGTTAAACTCACCACAGGCTGGCTAAAAATAGAGAGAGGCAGAGAAACTCTTCTGGATAAATCCATAAAATGCGACCTCGAAAGATTCTGGGAATACTATCAAGATGAAATACTTCCTGATGTTTATTCCCATGTGATGAAAAAGACAGGAAACGAGCCCAAATTTTCCAAACAGCCTTACTTTAAAAGAATCCTGATGGAGATGTGGTTCAGCGAGCCTGATTATAAGCTAGGTCTGGATGAAGAAATTGTAAGCAGCTTGGAGGCCATTCATGATGAAATCTATTTTGACACCCTAGACTTTTTGCGCGGAATCACGGAGGTTGAGATAGAGGAAAAAGACTCTCCAGAGGATATCTCCCGCTACTCGGCACCGGGGAATGTTCTCCCTCTTATTCACCCATCCTTGGAAGGCGGGAAGGGAAGAGCAAAAGTCATCTTGGAAGATTGGCAGGCTCAGAGCCCTCAGCTTATCCTTAGATTAAAAGAGAAAGGGAAAGAAGAATACAGCAAAAAAATTATCTTCCCCTCGATCAAGCCCAAAACCCTTCTAGTCCCATCTTTTGTCTATAACGGTAAGAAAGAGAGAATTGAAAATTTGATAGTTGAGGTGAAGGTTGAAAAAGAAGCCGAATATCTGGTGCTCATTGACCTTATTGATTCATACAGGCGCCTGTTGAGTGAAGGCATCATCCAGTCCTTCAGTTATCCACGCCTTGAGAGGATAACCATAAAAATCCGATATAAAGAACTTGAAAAAGAGGAACCTCTTCTCGTATCTTTTAAAAAAGCGGCTGAGAGAGAAATTGTTCCCTCTGCCCAGCTGAAAGATAAGTTAATAGTCCCTACAGACAAGATCATATCACCCCAGATGTGCTTGGACATCGTCCACCGTCTAAGCCACTTCAACTCTATCCTTAGCTATTTTGCTGGTAAGTCTTACGAGAATAGAAAAATCCCTGTATTGGAGATATTCACTCCTCTAGAAAGATACACATCCCTTCCCCGCCTCATCACTTTCAAGCCCACACTTTATCTGAGTGCTCGGCAGCATGCCAATGAAGTCTCCTCTACAAATTACGCCCTAAAATACGCTGAGCTCCTGGCAAAAAATAAAACTCACCAAGACTATGTAAAAAAGATGAATTTTGTGATTCACCCGATGGAAAATCCTGATGGGGCAGAGTTGGCCTATGAACTTCAAAAACTAACTCCTTTCCATAGCCTTCATGCTGGGCGATACAGTGCTCTGGGCATAGATGTCGGCTACCAGGTCAACGCACCCAAGCCGCTCCTTCCTGAGGCAAAAGTAAGGCGTAATATTTATAACCGCTGGCTTCCTGATATCTACCTCAACCTCCATGGTTATCCTTCCCATGAATGGGTACAGCAATTCTCCAATTATTCTCCCTATCTCTTCCGTGATTATTGGATTCCCCGCGGCTGGTTTTCTTATTACAGGAGCCTTTCTCTTCCCATTTACCAAAAATGGAAGGAAGCGGGAGAGGAACTGAGGAAATTTATCACAGAAGAAATAAACGCGAATGAAAAAATAAGCTCTTCCAACAATAGGTTTTATAACCGCTATTATCGCTGGGCCTCTCGCTGGCAGCCCCATATGAATTATCTTGAACTCTACGATGGATTTAATCTTTACTCAAAGAGACGATCTTCCAGGGAGAGCAAATTGTCAGCGCGGCGCAAGGTAACCTTTGTCGAGGAAACACCAGAGCTCATGGATGAGACAGCCCACGGAAACTGGCTTGATTTTCTTTGTGAACAGGGATTGACCTACTTAAGAGCCCATAGCAAGTATCTCTCACGGGTCAAGTTCGAAACCGCTCGCTTAGAAGAAGAAAGCCAGGATAGAATCCACATCTGGTTCATCAGAAGCCGCCCGGGCAAGGTAAGAAACGCAGATAAAAAATAATTCACTGCACCCCGCCTGTCTATAAAAAATAAATATATTTATATTTACTATTCAGTAATTTATTATTACAATTTACTTTCTGTTAAATAGGAGGCGTTCATGAAAAAAATCTTTTCCGCAAGTCTTTTAATCCTTTTTCTTCTGAGCTTAATGACCTCTCCCGGGCTATGTCAGGAAGCTTCAGACATCCTGAAAAAAATGGTCGAAGCCCAGGGAGGAAAAAAAGTCCTCGAGAAAATCAAAGACATGACTTCCACAGGCAGCTTAGAGATGATACAGATGGGTATGAACGGTTCGGTGACCATGTATAAGAAAGAGCCAAACAAAGTACGTATGGATATAGAAGTGATGGGGATGATAATAACTCAAGCATTTGATGGAGAAACAGCATGGTGGGTAAATCCTCAGATAGGAAGTCAAGAAGAAATGCCTGAACAGCAGCAAGAAAATATGAAGAGGATGGCCTTAGGGATCGATGCCTTTATCTATCCTGAAAAATACGGCATCTCTTTTGCCTACAAGGGCAAGGAAAAAATTGAAGAGAAAGAATATTTTGTTTTAGAGCAGACTTTTTCCGACGGCCATAAAGCGACTCTTTATATTGATCCTAAAACATATCTCACCCATATAACTAAATCTGCCATTATAAACCAAATGGGAATTGAGGTTGAACAAGAAACCTTCGAGTCTGATTTCAAAAAAGTCAACGGAATGACAATCGCCTACTCTATAATTATTCATCAAGACGGCGAGGAATTTATGAAACTTACTCTCACAGATATAACCTTCAACTCAGGCTTAGGGGATTCTTTGTTTAAGATGAGTGAGTAAGACTCTTTTAATTGGCTGAAAGCCGATATCTGGCAGCAGGAATAGCCTGACCTATGTTTCTGCTTCTTGCAGCACGCTGTAGGCGAGTTGGAGGGCGCGAAGTCCTTCTTCGCCGCTAACTTTGCCTTCCTTTCCATCCCCGATGCAACTGAAAAAATTTTTGAGCTCCTTTTTAAGAGGCTCTTCCTTCTCTATCTTCAAATTTTTAATATCAGTCTGTCTCCCGTTCAAAGGGAAAATTTTAACTTCCTGGTCGATATAATCGATGGAATAACAAGATGTGGGCTCGAATATCCGCAGCTTTCTAACCTTTCCCTGGTGAACACGGCTTGCTGTAAGAGTTGCCACACAGCCCGAGTTAAATTCTAACCTGGCATTGGCAATATCTATCTTTTCTGAAAGGACATGTATGCCTGAAGACCTGATAGATTTCACATCATCCTTAATCAAGGCCAAAATGATATCCAGATCATGAATCATAAGGTCAAGCACTACATCGATATCCAAAGATCGAGCTGAGAAAGATCCCAATCTTTGAACTTCTATAAACTTTGGCTCGGAGATTACGTTTTCCACAGCTTCCACAGCTGGGTTGAATCGCTCCAGATGACCCACCTGAAGAATTGCTCCACTCTTATTGGCCTTGGCTACCAACTTCTCCGCCTGTTCCACTGTCTCTGTTATGGGTTTTTCAACCAAAACAGACTTCCCTTTGCTCAATAATTTCATAGCTATAGAAAAATGTTCAGATGTAGGGGTGGCCACAATAGCTGCATCAATCTCATCCAACATGTTTTCATAATTTTGATAGTACTGAACTCCATGGCGATTTCCAATCTCAACTGCTTTCTTAAAGTCAATATCCACAACTCCTTTGAGCTCAGCTTCCTCCAGATAAGATAAAATCCTGGCATGCTGGGTTCCCAAATATCCTACTCCGATTATTCCTACTCTTACTTTATCCATCATATTTTCTCCAGAAAATAACCTATTTGCTTCTCTCTATTTCCTTTCTCTCACGGCTTCTTAACAACTATTGAAATTCTGTGGGCGTCAGCCAATGAGATAGCCTCCTCTTTTTGAAAAAAAGGTATGCTCTGCGCTTCTATACAAAGAGCTCTACATCTCGCCTCGACAAGACTTTTTACAGTATTAAGCCCTACTGCAGGCAAATCCATTCTTGCATCCTGAAAAGAACGGCTTACCTTTACAACGACTGTCTCTTCTCCTGCCAATCGGCCGCCTCTTTTTATGGCCTCGTCTGTCCCCTCCATTCCTTCTACAGCCACAACGGCCTTATCCTTGACAATCACAGTCTGTCCGATATCTAAATCAGCAATATTTTTGGCAATCTTAAAGCCAAACTCTATATCCTCTTCCACAGTTGGCGGAGGCTTTGTTTTTGTCAGGACACTCTCCTGACAAAAAGAGGAAGCGATGAATGAAGTGGGATCCATGATCTTGATTCCTTCTTTAGCCATATAATCAATGATGGTCTTTAAGACTGAGGTAGGACTACTATCCTTGCCTTGAGCCAAAAAGCTCCTAGAAATCTTGTTGAATTCTTCCTTATTAAAAATTTTCCGATGATCGACTTTCCCAGCGAACACTACTTCTTTAACTCCGTTCTTTTTAAAGAAAGATATAAGATTTAAAATATCACCAACATCAACCCACTCAAATATATCAACCAGATTCTTAAGGTCAGTTTCGGCTTCTTTTTTGATGCCAGCAACTATACAAGAGTAGCCCATTTTCTGAGCCTCTGCAAGTAGTAAAAACGGAAATTCTCCTGAGCCTGCAATTATCCCGATTCGACGTCCCATTTTTCAGCTTTCTTTTTTACGATTCCTCTTTGGGAGGACTGGATGAAGTTGATGATCTCATCTCTATCCTCCCCTGGAGGGAATTTTTCTTTGATTTTGTCTGTGGCTTGAGTTGTGTTCAAGTCGGAGTAAAAGAAAATTTTGAAAATTTCCTTAATAACCTTGATCCTTTCCTTGGAAAAACCCCTTCGCCTTAAACCGATAGCATTCAATCCGAAAAGTAGAAGGGGGCGACTTCCAGCTACCCTGGAGAATGGAAAAACATCCTGAGTGATCACAGAATAGCCGCCAATAAAAGCATGTATCCCAACCCGACAGAACTGATGAATGCCGCTGAACGCCCCTACTGTAGTAAAATCCTGAACAGTGACATGCCCTGCGAGAGTGGCCGCGTTTATAAAGATGGTTTCATTCCCGACAAAACAGTCATGGCCAATATGAGAGTACGCCATGAAATAATTATCATCCCCGATAACAGTCTGACCTCCGCCCTTAACTGTTCCCCTGTTAACAGTCATGAATTCTCTGAAAATATTTCTATTCCCGATCTTAACCAGCGTGTCTTCGCCTCTATAAGTAATATCTTGAGGTTCTGTTCCGATGGAAGAATATGGAGAAAAATGGCAGTTTTCTCCTATCTCTGTCTGGCCCTCGATGAAGACATTTGCCTCAATTTTGGTATTTTTATGGATGCTGACTTTTTCCCCTATAAAAGAATATGGTCCTATCCAGACTCCCGTATCCAATCGGGCTTCGGGATGGACAGTAGCTGTAGAATGAATAAAAATTTCATTCTCTCTCATTCAATTCCTCAAGATTTGTAAGTGAGGCCATAGCCTCGCTTTCGGCAACAACTTCCCCATCTACAATTGCTTTTCCCGAAATATGACAAATTTTTGACTTGAGCTTTAGGATCTCCACGTCCAACTTCAGTTGATCGCCAGGAACAACCGGCTTTCTGAATTTCGCGCTATTAATCTTAGTTAAAAATACAAGAACTTTCTCGGGATTGGGAATGGAATGATAGAGAAGAATGCCGCCTGCCTGGGCTAAGGCTTCCACAACTAAAACGCCAGGCATTACCTTTAAACGAGGAAAATGCCCCTGGAAGAAATGTTCATTATAGGTAACGTTCTTGATGGCAATAATGGACTTCCCTTTTTCAAGCTTTAATACTCTATCCACCAATAAGAAGGGATAGCGGTGGGGAAGTATCTTGAGGATTTTTTCGATAGTAAACAAGCCTTTATTTTTTTGTAGCCTTTGAGGCATCGTATCTTCTGATGACTTCTGCGGTGAGATCGATTATCGGATTGATATAGACAGCTCCACTATTCGCCAGATCAAAAATTATATCCAGGTTTCTTTCTTTCCCCAATCCTTCGATAATCGGAATCACTTCATCCTGGACTTTGGTGAAAAGCCTGAATCTGAGCTCCTGTAATTCTCTTAAGGAATCTTCAGCAAATCGCTTCCTTTCTGTTCGCTTTCTCTCTAACTCAGATGTTAGCTGAAGAATAGATTCCTGGGTAAGTGTAAGCCGCTGGGTATTGAGCTTGGTTTCTAATTCGCGGATTTTTTCATCCATTGTAGAAATTTTAGACGAATTGCTTTTATCTTTGTCTTGCAGCTGGGCCATAACCGCTTTTCCTTCAGTCGATTTTTGGATTACTTCATTTGAGTTGACGATACCAATCTTAATTGATTCTTGAGCGAAGCTTGTAAAGGCCAGAAATGTAACAAGTAGAACGAGTAAAGGGATTTTTCCACTGCTTCTGTACATCTTTTGCCTCCTTAATTTGAAATGCGCTCTTTATCGCTTAAAAAGTGGTTCCAATCGCAAAACGAAAAGCGAAATTGGAATCATCAGCATGTATCTTTCGATTATTATAAGCAAAAATTAGCCTGAAAGGAACTCTAAGGGCAGGAACAAATATCCTCATTTCTAGACCTGTCGAATAATACAAATTGCTAAAATTAACTTTCTGATCTCGAGTGAAAGCATTGCCCATATCATAAAAGAGAATAGCATACAGGGGACCGCCGACGGGCATGATGTATTCTGCGTTGAAAACAAAAGATTTCTCGCCGCCGATATTCTCGTCTCCCCTGATGGAATAAATTTCGTAACCTCTGATGGACCTCTCTCCTCCAAGATAGAATTTTTCCCAAATAGGAACTCTTGAACCTCCTAATACCTTTATAAACTGATACTCTACATGGAATCCAACAACATGGTTCATGACTAATGGATGGAAGAAACTCCACTCAAAGCGGGGCTTGATGAAGCTTATATCTCCTCCCAAAAAACCACCTGAGAACTTGCTTGAAACCATATATAAGGAACCTCTTGTAGGAGTTATGGGGCTATTTACGGTGGAGCGATATGCCATAGGAGTTATACTGCTAACAGCATAACCTCCTCGGTAATTATAGTAATAGCTATCTTCTTCGGCACTGATATCGATGTATTCATAGGCATATGTAAGATTGGCCCTCAAATATCCTTTAATCCTTCCTCCTGCTGTAAAATTAACTCCTTTTGCTTTTTGATCAAACAGAAAGGGATATATTATATGACGATTATACACATTAAATCCTAAACTCATTGGGTAATCAAGAAAATAGGGTTCCGAAAAGCCAAACATATAGTTCTTGATTCTTTTTCCATGTTGAACCATAAGTTCTAATTTTTCTCCAGCTCCTAAGAAATTCACCGTGGAGTAGCTTAGAGCAACAAAAGTGCCTTCATAACCACTGTAGCCAGCCGAAAACTGGATGTTGTTCCTTTGAAGCTCTTTAACATTCAGGATGACATCCATTTTATTGGGATCTTCAGGATTAGGCCTTATTTCGGGCTCCCCGACAGGCTCAACCAGCCCAAGCTGGCTCATCCTCAAAATGCTGTCTTTGAACAACGCGAGGCTAAACCTATCTCCCTCTCTGAGGAGCATTTCGCGCCTGATAACTTTGTCTTTGGTGAATGTATTGCCTTTGAATTCAAGCCTGCTTAAATAGACCACATCTCCTTCTATGATATTGAAAGTCACATTCACACGTTTTCTCTTGGGGTCCAATTTTTCTACTGGAATTACAGCGGAGCGAATATAGCCGAGGTTTCTATACACCTCTCCTATCTTTTCAATACTTTTTTCTCTTATTTTGGTGCTATAAACGTCGCCTTCTTTGAATTTAATGAGCTTGCGCAAGCCTTTGGCGGAAAGGATCTTATTCCCTTCGATCTTAACCTCACCAACCGTATAACGATAGCCAGGATTGACAGGAATGATGATCTTCTTCATCTTCTTTTTTTTGAACAAAACTGTCCTTTTTGTGATTTCTTCAATCCTGGGCTCGCCAACTGTAGCTTCCATGTATCCGTATTCACGGTATCTCTCTTTTATGCTTTCTAGATCTTCACTGATCTTGTTCTGCTTAAAGACATCCTTCCCTGTTATCCAGGGAATAATCCCGTGTTTCTTGTTCTGCTTCATCGCTCCTCTAACAACACTCTTTAGTAACTTTGTGTTTCCTTCGAATTCAACCTCCCCAACTCTAACCTTTGGCCCTTCGTTTATATCAAACACGACATCTAACTCGTTCTTTCCTTTTTTATCTACTTTAACCTTAACCTTGCCAGAAGTAAGACCTTTCTCGAGGAGCAAATCTTCGATCGTCTTCTGAATTCTCTTTATTTTGAACTCGTTGTAATAGGAATAAGGGAGGATGTATTCATCATTTTCCTTTAGTTTATTGACGATATCATTCTCCTTCAGCTTCTTTCCCGTTTTATAGATGATATTCTTGACGACTGGATTCTCCTCGACGATAATCTTCACTATCTTCCCCTTCTTACCGTCCACTTTTTCAATGCGGATATTAGAGAAAAATCCTGTCGACCATAAAACTCTAAAATCTCTTCTCAACAGCTCCTCGCTGTAGTAGTCTCCTTCTCTTGAAGAAAGATAATAAAGAACCGTATCCCGGGTGACGCGCTCGTTGCCCACGATTTCAATCTTCTCTACCATCTCCTGTCCGAAGAGATAGGGTGCAACGCACAAGATAACAAAACATAATAGGATTTTTTTCATTTCTCTTTCCTTATAACATATTAATCTTTTTATTTCAACGATATCCGTTGACTTGTATGCATTTCCAAATCCGTGATTGGAGAACGTTAACTATAACTCTAGCGAGGAGATAAAAGTTTCAACTCTCTTCCTTCCATCAAGTATATTTTATTACAGAATTGAGCAACCTTTTCATTATGCGTAACTACAACAGATGATAATTTTTTTTTCCTGTGCAACTCCTGAATGAGCGTCAGAATCATCTGTCCTGTTTTCCAATCCATGTTTCCTGTAGGCTCATCTGCCAAAAGCAACTTGGGCTCGTTGACCAATGCTCTGGCAATTGCCACTCTCTGCTGTTCTCCACCAGAAAGCTGTGCTGGTCTTATATGAGCCTTTTCTTCCAAAGAAACTTCCTTGAGGATTTCTTGAGCTTTCCTCTCGGCCTCTTTCCTCTCTGCTCCTCTTATCAAAAGAGGGAGGGCAATATTTTCTAAAGCTGTAAATTCGGGAAGAAGGTGATAAAACTGAAAGATAAAGCCAATCTTCCTGTTTCTTATCTCTGCCAATTCTTTTGTACTTCGATGATGGAGGATGTCGTCTCCCTCAAACAGGATTTTCCCTTCGGTAGGTTTATCCAGAGCCCCCAGTAAATTAAGGAAAGTTGTCTTTCCGACTCCAGAAACTCCCATTATAGCCACAAGATCGCCCTCAAGGAGCTCAAAATTTATTCCTTCAAAAACACGCAAAACTCCCTTGGGCAACGGATACTCTTTGCCAAGATTTAAAGTTTTAAGCAAACTATTCATATTTCAAGGCAATAACCGGATCCACTTTTGATGCTCGATGTGAAGGGAAAAGTGTCGAGAGAAAACTGATTAAAAGAGCAACTCCTAAAATCAAGATTAAATCAAAAAGTTTGATATGAAAAGGAACGAAAGAGATCTGATAGATATCTACTGGCACCTTGATAAGCTCAAAAGTATTTGCAAGCAGGCACCAAATCAATCCCAGGGTTACCCCAGCAGCTGTTCCGATGATTCCGATCATAGCTCCCTGGAGGAAAAATATTTTCTTTATGCTTTGAGAGGTGGCGCCCATAGCCATGAGAATACCAATGTCTCTTGTCTTCTCCATAACCATCAAGATAAGAGTAGCTATAATATTCAAGGCCGCGACAAAAACAATGAGGGCGATGGTGAGAAACATGATGTTTTTCTCAAGTTTCAAAGCAGAAAAGAGAGACTTATTCAATTCCATCCAAGTCGTCACATAGACCAGAGGAGAGACGATCTCTTTAATCTTATTGCCTATTTTCGGAGCATCGAAAATGTTATCTATTCTGACTTGAATGTAACTTATGTCCTCACCAAGGCCAAAAAATTTCTGCGCTGATTCCAGCCAAGCGAGAGCTGTTGAGGAATCAAACTCATACAAGCCAGTGTTGAAAATGCCGGTCACAATAAATCTCTTTCTTTTAGGAATAGGGCCCATCGGCGATAAACGGGAAGAAGAAGTAATGATAGTCACCACATCTCCGATACCCACCCCAACGCTTGCAGCTATTTCACGACCGAGAAGGACACCCTCCCTTTTGGAGTCAGGGTCAGGAATATTTCCTCCCTCCAATTCCTGAAGCCACTGCGAGTGTTTTTTCTCTAAATCAAAATCAATGCCCTTAAACAGAGCACCTTTATTCTCAGAGGGGCCTATCAGAAACACACCTTCATGAACAACTGGAGAAACAGATTTTACCCCTTTTAGACTCTGTATTTTTGATATCAGTTGAGGATAATCCTTCAACCCTTCCGGGTCCATATCATAAACCATGAGATGGGAAGTAGCCCCAAGGATTTTATCCTGAACATCATCCTGAAACCCCGTAATTAGAGCTATAGCTATAATAAGAGCCATAACTCCGATAGTAATGCCCAGAATGGAGATAAAGGTGATAACAGAGATAAAAGCTTGCTTCCTTTTTGCGGTCATGTATCGCCTGGCAATGAACGACTCATAGCTCATGGTAAAAACTCAAATTATTCCTTTTTGGGGCGAAGAAGAGGAAAAAGGATAACATCCCTTATGGACTTTCTGTTGGCAAAAATCATCACCAGTCGATCAATCCCAATCCCTTCGCCCCCGGTAGGGGGAAGTCCGTATTCTAATGCATGGATATAGTCGGTATCAACCAAGTGCGCACTCTCGTCTCCTTTTTTTCTCGCTTCTGCTTGCTGTTCAAACCTCTTTCTCTGTTCTGCAGGGTCCGATAATTCACTAAAAGCATTGGCAATTTCTATACCACCCATGACGAGCTCGAAACGTTCGGCTTCCTCCGGATTTTCTTTCGAGGCTTTGGCCAGAGGTGAAACCTCCTTAGGAAAGTCAATCACAAAAGTCGGCTGGACAAGATTTTGTTTGACGTATTTATCAAAAATTATATCCAACGCCTTCCCGTAGGAAAGGCCCTTTTTATCAGGGGCCAAGGTCGAAGCCAATTCTATCGTGCCTGACCTGTCATCAAAACGATCGGGAGCAAGACCACTGTAATAAACCAATGCTTCTTTGAATTTAATCCTTTTCCAGGGCCTTTTCACAGAAATGTTTTTTTCCATAAAATCGATCTTTTCTGTCCCGAGAAGAGAGAGACTCAAGTCATGGATAAGCTCTTCGGTCAATTCCATCATATCATGATAATCGCTGTAAGCTTCGTAAAATTCCAGCATGGTAAACTCTGGATTGTGCTCGGAAGAAATTCCTTCATTCCTGAAGTTACGATTAATCTCGTAGACCTTTTCAAAGCCTCCCACAATCAACCTCTTCAAATAAAGCTCCGGAGCAATTCTCAAATAGAGATCAATACCCAGGGCATTATGAAAGGTTTTAAACGGCCTGGCCAAAGCTCCTCCAGGTATGCTGTGCATCATAGGAGTTTCCACCTCGATGTATCCTTTCTTATCAAAAAACTTTCTTATATGAGAGATCATAGAGCTTCTGAGCCTAAACACATCTTTTTCCGCAGGATTCATGATTAAGTCCAGATATCTTTTTCGGTAACGAAGCTCGATATCCTGAAGTCCGTGCCATTTTTCCGGAAGAGGATGAAGACATTTGGCCAAAAACGTGAATGAATCAATAAAAACAGTCAACTCTCCGGTCCTGGTCTTGAACAAAGTTCCTTCAATCAAGAGGAAATCACCGATATCTATTAATGAGAAAAGCTTGTAGTTTTTCTTGCCTACTTTATCTTCTTTCAAGTAAGCCTGAATTCGAGACCGGCTGTCCGTTATATGTAAAAAAGTGGCTTTGCCCATACTTCTGATAGACATAACTCTACCGGCTAGGGTGACTCTCTTTTTTTTCTTTTCAAGATTTCCTTTTGAAGCCGAAGAGAAACCTTCCGTCACATCAAAAACAGTATGAGTTGTCTTTACTTTTCGAGGAAAAAGCTCAATCTTTTCCTGGGCAAGTTTTTCCATTTTTGCCTGGCGAGCAATTTCCTGGTCTCCCTTCTTTTGATCTGCAGCTTGATTCAAGTTTTCTTTTCCTTTTGGGGCTTTCTTTTCAGGCATGTTCTTTTTCCTTCAACGATTTCTTTATATCTTTTAGATCTTTTCGTATGGCATCTAATATTCCATTCACGAATGTTGCAGCCTCATCTCCGCTGTATTTTTTGGCTATCTCAATCGCTTCATTTATTATTATCGCCGGGGCAATATTCTCTTCGTAGAGAAGCTCAAAAACAGCCATTCTCAATATATTACGATCCACAAGAGCCATGCGAGAGATGCGCCAATGCTCAGAAACCTGTTGAATGATATTATCGATTTTCGCTTGATCAGAAATTATGCCCTTGACCAACCAGGTGCTGTATTCTTTTATTTCCTCGGAAGCTTCTTTGCTCTCCCAGTATTGATTAAGCGTCTTTTCAATTTGCTTGTTTTCAAATTCTAATCTAAAGAGAATACGGAGGGTTTCCTCCCGGGCTTTCCTTCTTCGGCCCATGAGGCAGTGTCCACCTTATTCAAGTCCAGATTCTTTTATCAAGTTAAGTGTCTCCACAACAGACATCACTGCATCCCAACCTTTATTACCTCCTTTTGTGCCCGCGCGTTCTATTCCCTGCTCAATCGTATCAACTGTCAAGATGCCAAAGGAAACAGGCAAGCTTTCTTCCATAGATATTTGAGATAATCCTTTTGTTATTTCAGCGCTTAAAAAATCAAAATGCGGCGTATCCCCTCTTACCAAGGCACCTAAGCAGACAATTCCATCCACTTTTTTTCCCCGGGCCAATTTTTTAACAACAACCGGAACCTCAAAGGAACCAGGAACTCTGTAAACAGATATATCTTGCTCTGCTGCTCCTAACTTATGGAGAGCATCTAGAGCGCCTTCCAGTAGTCTTTCTGAAATAAATTGGTTAAAGCGGCTGACAACAATTCCTATCTTTAAACCTTTTGCTTGAAGTTTTCCTTGGTATGTTTTCATTTTCATCTCCCTTTGACATTCGTGAAAGTTTGCCTTTCTCTTTTCCAAAACTGAGGAGGAACTCAATCAGGATCACTCCTGTAAACTTCCCAGGGAAAATAAATAAAATTTTTTAGCTCCGATTTACTCTTTGCATTTTCAGCCTGGATAGCTTTCACTCCTGTTCCTCCCTTCAAAATTTTACCTATTTTACCAGATAAAAGCTTTTTTTGCACTAGGAATATATTATGTCGCTTCATCCATCCCCGAAAACTCTTACTTTATGGATGATGAGTTCCTCATCACCGGAACCAGACCTCAGGGGATCAGGCCTTGCCACTGTGAAAAGATATTTTCTTCCCTTTAGCTCTTAGGCCATTCCAAGGGATAAGGCCTGACTCCAAAAATATCACCCTACATCATGTCCCTGGGGTATTCCCGAGGATACGCTCTGATCCCAAATATACTTACGGGTAGTGATTGAGTTTGAAATAGTTTTATGATAATTTTTTATAAATAAGAGATAACTTCTATGGAGTTTTAGGAGGCCATAATGAAAAGAGCAACAAATTTCAAAGAACTCCCTGCAAACTTGCTGAAGTGGAGCTGCGATCTTGAAAAGATTCCTTTTCACACAAGCGATGATTGCAAAGCTTGCGAAGGAATTATCGGTCAGGAAAGAGCACTCAGAGCCATCCAGATAGGTTTAGATATCAATAGCCTCGGCTACAATATATTTATAACTGGGATGGTGGGAACAGGTCGAACCACAACCATTAAGCAACTCTTGGAAAAAATGGAAAAGGGAGAAATAACCCCTGATGATCTTCTCTATGTTAACAACTTTAAAAATCCTGATGAACCGACGATGATATCCCTTCCAGCTGGAAAAGGAAAACTTTTTAAAGAAGCCATACAGAGTCTTATCGAAATGCTAAAAACTAACGTTCCGGAAATGCTTAAAAGCAAGTATTATTCAGAAAAAAGAGACAGTATAATCGAATCCCAGCAAAAAAAGCAAAAAGAAATCCTTAAGAATTTTGAAAAGGAAGTAGCCAAGGAAGGATTTTCTGTTATCCAGGTTCAGATGGGTCTTTTTGTAAAGCCTGACCTAGTCCCTTTGATCGGCGGTCAGCCCACTCCTTTTAGCAAACTCGAGGCCCTGGTCAAAAAAGGCGAATTTCCAAAAGAAAGATATGAAGAGCTGAGCACAAAATACGAAAAACTGACTGATAGACTTGAAGAAATATTCGAACAGATGAAAGAAATCGAGGAGGAGACCCGAAATCTCTTGAAAAACTGGGATGCGCAGTCTATAACGCCTTTAATCACAGGGGCTATCAATGAGATACGGTCAAAATTTAACTATCCAAAAATTTCTGAATACCTGGAAGAAATCGAAAATAACCTCATCAAGAACATTGCCCTCTTTAAAAGCGAAAAAAGGGAGGCAAAGGAAATTGAACCTATCGATCCGTTCTCAGCATTCAGAGTTAATCTCCTAATAGATAATTCAGATGTGAAGGGTTCCCCTGTTATCATGGAAACAAACCCGAATTACATCAATCTTTTTGGTTCAATAGAACTCGTCTCTTCTCGATATGGCATCATCCAAACCGATTTTACGAGAATCAAGTCTGGCTCTTTTCTTAAAGCCAACGGCGGTTATCTAGTTATAAATGCACTGGATGCCCTGATTGAACCCGGTGTTTGGCCTACTCTTAAGAGAACCCTGAGGAATCAAACATTAGAAATCCAAAATTACGCTTCGCTTTACCTCATTTCCCCAATCAGACTCAAACCTCAGCCCATTAAATGCAATGTCAAAGTTGCCATGATAGGGGATGCATATATCTATAACCTCCTTTACCACTTAGATGAAGATTTCAAGAAAATATTCAAGGTAAAAGCTGAATTTGACTCCGAGATGAAGAAGGACAAAAAAACTGCCAAAGAATATGTCACCTTCATAAAGAAAATTTCTGACGATGATAAGCTAAGGCCATTTGATAAAAGCGGAATCGCTGCTGTCATCGAATACGGAACACGCCTTGCCGGAAGACAGAAAAAAATTTCTACAAGGTTCCATATTATTGCCGACGTCCTGCGCGAGGCCAGCTACTGGGCTCAAAAAGACAAGAAAAAGACGGTCAGCGGCGAGCATGTTGAAAAAGCCATTCATGAGCGTTTCGAGAGGGTAAGCTTGATAGAGGATAAGATTCAGGAGTTCATCGAAGAAGGAACTATCATGATCGATACCGAAGGCAAAGTCGAAGGCCAGGTGAACGGGCTTTCAGTCTATGATATGGGCGAATTTGCCTTCGGCAAACCTACCCGAATCACAGCAAGGACAGCCGTGGGAAGAGCAGGAGTCATAAACATTGAAAGAGAAGCTGATTTAAGCGGCCGAACGCACAACAAGGGCGTCCTCATCCTAGGAGGATACCTGAGAGGAAAATATGCCCAGAAAAAGCCCTTTTCTCTCTCCGCAAGCATCGCTTTTGAACAGTCCTATTCTGGAGTTGAAGGAGACAGCGCCTCCTCTACCGAGGTTTACGCCATTCTCTCCTGCCTTTCTAAATTGCCTTTAAGACAGGATATAGCTGTCACAGGCTCGCTCAACCAGAAGGGAGAGATTCAGCCTATAGGTGGCGTAAACGAAAAAATTGAGGGTTTTTTCGAAGTCTGCAAGGCTAAAGGCCTTACAGGAAATCAGGGAGTTATCATTCCCCATCAAAACATCCAAAATCTCATGCTCCGCAATGATGTGGTTGAAGCTGTTAAGCAAGGGGAATTTCACATCTACCCTGTTAAATCTATAGATGAGGGAGTTGAAATTCTGACAGGAATCAAAGCTGGAGAAAGAAAAAAAGATGGGACATTTGAAGAAGGCACAGTGAATCATCTTGTCGATCAGGAACTGCAGAGACTGGCGAAAAGCTGGAAGACATTCTCCGCTCCACCCGAAAAAGGAAAAGAGAAAGAATCAGAATGACCTATTGCTTCAGTGCTGCCAGTTTTTTAAGAGTATCAATTTCTTTGCGGGTGAGATAGCGCCATTTCCCTGTTTTAAGAACCCCCAATTTTAAACCACCGAAACTGATTCTTTGCAGCTGAAGAACCTTATGGCCGATTGCTTGGAACATCCTTTTAACCTCTCTCTTTCTCCCCTCATAGATTTCAATCTTAAAGAGGCTCTTTTTTGGATCGCTTCTAATCTGAGCAATCTTGGCGGGAGCTGTCTTTTTGCCGTCAAGATAAATTCCTTTTTCGAGTCTCCTAAGCTCTGAAGGAACTGGCTCACCCTTGACTTTAACCAAATAAGCTTTGGGAACTTGAAAGCGAGGATGGGTTAAGCGGTAAGCCAATTCGCCGTCATTCGTCAAGAGCAGAAGGCCGCTGCTGCCATAGTCCAACCTTCCGACTGGAAAGACTCTCTTCCTCAGGGGAGGAAGCAAATGCTGAATCGTGGGCCTTTGGAAACTATCCTTGAGAGTTACCAGATACCCTGGGGGCTTATTCAGCATCAAATAGACCAGTCCTTCCTCTCTTTCCACTCTCCTCTCATCAACTTCTACTCTATCCTTCTCATCATCTATCTTGTAACCCAGCATCCGCACCACCTGACCGTTTACTTTGATTCTTCCCTCAGCAATCATCTTATCGACTTCTCTTCTTGAAGCAACTCCTGCCTGAGCCAAGAATTTATTTAGCCTGATCTGCATTTTCAGTAGTCTTTTCCCAGGAGATGAATGTTCCCAATCCTTACTCTCTTAAGACCAGCTTCTTCAGCAGCCTCTTTACATTCCTCTGCGTGGCGGCGAGATGTGGGAGGCAAATCACGAAAATAAAAATGAGGGAAAAAACCAAGGAGCGAGTATGGGATTTCGGAATTGAGAGAGGCTATAAATTTTGCCGTATTGTAAACTTCTTCTCTCTCTATGTATCCTGGAACAAGGAGTGTACTGGCCACAACCAAAGGTGGATCTTTTCTCTTTTTTATCCACCTTGCTGCCAGCTCAAAATTGATTTTTGTCTGATGGTTGCTCCTGCCGCATAAGGCGAGGCTCAGGCTGGGATGAAACGCTTTTAAATCAAATTTCACACAACCACCGCTCTCTAAAGCGACGTCCAGAATTTCTTCCAGGAATCGGCTGTTCATGGTTCCGTTCGTTTCCCAGCAGAACCTCAATATTTTTTTATCCTTTCGGGCCAGGGCAAGGCGGGAGGTGTGGAGGGAATGGAGGAGCTGCGGCGAAGGGTCTCCCCCGAAGTAGCAGACACAAGAAGTCGTTTCATCTGCAGCCTGAGACAATTCAAGCGACGATTGAGGCTTTTTTATCCTTAAGTCTTGCCTGAAATGCCAGTTTTGACAGAAAAGGCAGTTGAAGGTGCAGCCGTGATAAAATACAGCCAAGTTTTTGTACCCATATTCAGCACCTTTGGAATAAGCATAGCGGGGGAAACCGGCACCGGTCCCACCAGGGCAAACCCAATCTGCAACACAATTCGTGGGCAACGCGTCATAATACCACGAGAAAAAGCCTTGCTTGGGAAGAGGGCTGATTTTCTTCCCTTCTGTATTCTCCCTTACTCCGCAGTAGCCTGTCTCACCTTTTCCTATTTGGCACTTGTTGAAACAATAATTGCAGGAAATTCCGCCCTTCTCCTGCGGTGGAGACGGAGGGAGGGCAAAGGCTTCTCTTGAAATTTGATGAGCCTTGTGAATACGAGACTCAACTTCCTTGAAATTGGAAAGAATGCAGTCGCGGCATAAGCCTAAAAACTTAGAGATGGCATTATGCTCTTTTCCACAATTGATGCATTTGCCCATTATTATTAAAGGTGGGTTTGATAAATCAAACCCCTACAAAAATCAAGCCCTTACAATGAATCAGGCCCTTACAATGAACCAAGCCCTTACAATGAATCAAGTCGAGGCTTGGCAAGGATCTCCATGATCCTGAGGTCGAAAAAATTCTGAGCATGAGCTGGCTGCAAAACGATAGCTGTGTCAGCCCCTCGACCAGTACCCCCTACAGAAATGCAGGGTTCGCGTGTGGAGATGAGCCCCGCATCTGCAGCCATGAGCACAATTTCAACAGCAACCTTTGTTCCTTCGCCAAAAATTCGCAACGTATAAGCAATTATTTCTTCCAGCTCATAAGTTTCCAGCTTTTTCCTGACTGCCCGACCTACTCCTCCCAAAGCATGCTGACAGGTCAGAATTTTGACTCCAGCTTCTTCGATTTTTTTCCGAAATTCAGGCAGAAGCTGCTGGTAATCTGGCTTCACAAAACCCGTAGAGTGGGTAACAACAACCAAATTTTTCGAAGTGAAAATATTGGCTGCAATTATGCCAGTTTCTCCTGATGTAGTCGCTACAACGACATTTTGAATCCCCAACTCTTCGGCTCTCTTCGCTGCTACCTCCAGAGTTTTGCCAGTATTCTCCCGTCCTGTTTTTTTGAAATAGACACAAGAACCAGATACCGCAGATGAATCGCTTTTATTTACAACTGACATGAAAGACTCTCCTTATCTCATATATTAAATATTAATCTTTGTCTCTTCTACAACTATCTTTGCTGCCCCACTTTTCCTTTATGCATGCCTAACGCGGCCAATGAACTCATGCCCAAAGATTCCTTTAAAAGAGCCATCATCACATCTTAGCTTATTTTGTTTTCTCCGTAGAAAGTTGTCAAGAGTGAGGTCGCTTGCGATGTAACACACCAAAGAGCGGGATCAGGTCTTGCTTTTTGCCTTTATGTATATATTACGTTTTTATGAGTAATAATGGCAAAAAGCAAGATCTAATCCTGGTAAACCTTTGCTTTCCTCTTGCGTATCATATAATGTAAAATATTAATACGGAAGATGGCCAGAATAAACTTTAATGAATCTGTTTCTATGGCCATGAGCTCTCTCTGGTCAAATAAATTAAGGACTTTCCTGACGCTATTGGGCATCATCATCGGAGTCCTCACTATTATCGCGGTTGTTTCAATCATCCAGGGTCTGAATAACTATGTCTATACAAAATTTGCTTTCTATGGTGCTAACGATTTTTCAGTCTCTAAATTCTCCATGACTGGAGGTTCCTTGAAGGAATGGCGGGAAATGCTCAAACGAAAAAATCTGACCATAGATGACATGAGGCTTATCCGCAATCAGTGCAAATCATGTGAGCTTGTGGGAGCAACTGTTAATGCTATGAGGACCGTAAAATTCAGAAATCAATACTTAAAAGACGTGAATATAAGAGGAGTTACTCATCTTGACCACATAATAGGATCAGTTGTGGAGCTGGAAAGAGGGCGGCACTTTCAAAGAGAGGATGAAGAGCACTCCCGTTATGTCTGTATCATCGGAGCAGATATAGTAGAGAAATTGTTTCCCTATCTGGACCCACTGGGCAAGCAGATAAAAATTGGCCCCCACAATTTTTTAGTTGTCGGCCTTGGAGAAAAGAAAGGAAAAGTTATAGGATTTAGTCAAGACAACTACGTTCGCATCCCCATCACAACTTTCCATAAAATATACGGCTCAAGAAGAAGTATCGAGATCAATATTCACACCCTTTCACAGGAACAGTTAGAAACAGCCCAAGAAGAAGTGAGGACAATCCTTCGATCCAAACGCCATCTTTCATTCGATGACCCTGACGATTTTTCTTTTGCGAGCTCAGAGACTTTTATTCAGATGTACAAAACACTGACTTCAAGCATCTATTTCGCCATGATTGCTATCTCTTCAATTGCTCTTTTAGTGGGAGGTATTGTGGTCATGAATATCATGCTCGTTGCTGTCACGGAAAGAACAAAGGAGATAGGTATTCGTATGGCAATAGGCGCTCGCCGTAATGACATATTAGTCCAATTTCTAATCGAGGCTTCTGCCATTTCCACAACTGGCGGAATAATAGGCATCCTCATCGGGTTTGCGATTGCCAAGATCTTCACGGCCGCTACCTCTTGGCCTTCGAGCATAGAGCCTGTCTCTATCGCAGTGGCCATTCTTGTCTCAGCTTCTGTGGGCATCTTCTTCGGCATTTACCCTGCAAATAAAGCCGCAAAGCTTGATCCCATCGAAGCTTTAAGGGCAGAACAATGAGATTAGGAATCCTTAAAGAAATTATCCAGATGGCTCTTGATTCCCTTAGGACCCATAAACTCCGATCTTTCTTAACGCTGCTGGGAATCATGATCGGGGTGATGACGGTAATCGGGATGGTTTCCATTATCCAGGGCTTAAACCGTTCCGTTATCGGTGAACTTGAATCAGTTGGCTCGGATTTGATCTTTGTGAGCAAGCACGAGCCCATTCAAATGGGCCACCGTTCAGAGGAAGAAAGGCAGAGAAAAGACCTTACGTTCGATGATGCCCTGGCCATAGAAAAGGAATGTTCATTGGTCAAAGCTGTGGCTGTAGACCTCGTTGCCGATTATTGGGAGAGCATCCCGATCAAATACCAGAATATTACAAGCCTGGATTCCATAATATTGGGAATGAACGAAAAATTCCCTCAAGTTATTTCTGTTTATCTTCCGGAAGAAGGAAGATTCTTGATAGAATCAGATATTATCCATAGCACCAAAGTCTGTGTTCTCGGTTCTGAACTCAATGAGACTCTCTTTCCGCATACAAACGCTCTGGGAAAAGAGATAAGGATCGGCCCGGAAAAATTCACCGTTGTGGGCGTTCTTGAAAAAAGGGGCAGCATTTTCGGACAGAGTCAGGACAATTTTGCAGGTATCCCCATCACTACCCTGATGAAATATTATCCCTACCACCTTTCAGAAATCGAGATCACAGCCGTACCCAAAAAACACGGCTATCTGGACGAAACCATCGAACAGATAACCAACGTTCTTCGAAGAAGAAGAAAAGTCGAATTTGGAAAACCAAACGATTTTGTCGTCTCCACCCAGGGCACCTTTGTTGAACTTTATAACCAGATTACCGGAGCCGTCTACATGGTCATGGTTGTTATCTCTTCCATAGGTCTTCTCGTTGGTGGAATCGGAGTCATGAACATCATGCTTGTTTCCGTCAAGGAAAGAACAAGGGAAATCGGAATACGAAAAGCCATCGGAGCCCGCTCATCAGATATCCTGAAGCAGTTTCTTATCGAGGCAATTTTTCTGACCGGCACAGGAGGCGCTTTAGGTGTAATTATCGGATTCGCGATTGCTTTCTTGGTGAGAGCTGCGACTCCTCTTCCGACTTCTGTCACCTCCTGGTCAATTATCTTAGGATTATTTGTCTCAATCTCTGTGGGGCTTTTCTTTGGTATTTTCCCTGCCAGAAAAGCAGCCAATTTGGACCCGATTGTTTCTTTAAGATACGAATAAGCAACAGGAATACACCTTAAAAATCTTAACGTAAGGGTTTGATTTATCAAACCCACCTTTGATTGATCTGCTTGTAGGGATTTGATTTATCAAACCCACCTTTGATTGATCTGCTTGTAGGGGTTTGATTTATCAAACCCACCGTTTTATTTGGAGATTCAAGAAAGCGGGCTTGATGAATCAAGCCCCTACGATGAACCAATCCCCTACAGGATGGACTGCTTTCTAAATAATTAAGTTTTTAAAGGTCTGGTCCCATCTTTTTTTTGATGAATTCAAAGGCTCTTTCCAAGGCCTGCTCGAGATTCTCCTTCTCTTCTCCAGCGACCTCAACCAAAGAAGGCCTTCCTCCCCCCTTTCCTTTTATTAGAGGAGACACAAGAGGAACAGCTTCTCTCATATCGATATCGAGATTCTCAGATCTGGCCAGGATAAGATGTCCTCGTTCTTTTCCCTTCAGGCCAAAGAGAACAACAAAATCCCCCTTTCTTATGATACTTAATACAAGAAACCTTACCTCTTCTAGTGTTTTCTCGACAAAAACTCTTTTTATCACCTTCCCCTTTGCTTCCTGAATGATCTCCTGAGCTTCGTATCGGGCAAGTTTTTCCTGCATCTTCTTCCAATTTCTCTTTTGAGACTTTAGATCGGAAGAAAGTTTCTCAACAGTGGAGAGAATCTCCCCTTCATTAACAGTGAACATGGTGGAAAGTTCACGAAGAGTTCTGTTTTTCCTTAAATAATCCTCTAAAGCTCTTCTGCCGCAGATGAATTCAAACCGGATATTGTTCCTTATTCTTTCCAGCCTTAGAATTTTTATCATGCCGATTTCACCTGTCCTGCGGACATGTGTTCCTCCACAGGCAGAAAAATCAAAATCCGACACCTCCACGACTCTAATGAGCCCCCTTTTTTTCGGCGGCCTTCTCAGCGGAATACTCTCAATTTTTTCTTCAGGAATGAAGTAGCATTTTATCTCTCTATCTTCAAACACAATCTCATTAGCCCGCCTTTCTATATTCTCAATCTCCTCTTCTGAAATCTTCCTTAAATCCATCTCTAAGGTAGAAATAGCTTCTCCCAGATGGAAAGCGAGAGTCCCTGCACCTAAGACCTCATGAAAACTCTGGGAAAGAATGTGCTGACCTGAGTGCTGCTGCATATGGTCGAAGCGCGTCTGCCAGTCAATCTTTCCCTTTACTTTATTAGAGGATATATCCTCAGCAACAAGGTGTATAATCCTTGCCTCATCTTCCAAAACCTTGAGCACTTCCACTTCATTTAATATACCCTTATCGCAGGGCTGCCCTCCCGATTCTGGATAAAAACATGTCTTATCAAGGATTAAGGCAGGTTTTTGCTCCCAAGTCACCTTTTCTACTGCTTGGGCCTCAAACTCAATCTGGTAAGGATTTTCAAGATATAGCCGCTTTGTTTCCTTTTTCATCTTCACTCCTTCAAAGAAGCCAGGATACGGCGTGTGAGCTTAAAATGCTTCTTGGCAACCTTATCCAGAATTCCCACTTTATGGAGTTTGATAAGCCTCAGCCCGGCTTCCTCGACAAGAGATGATGAACCTTTAGGAAGGTCAATTCCTACATCTTGGGAGTGAAAATAAAGGCGTTTCAGGAATTCAGCTCTCGCCAGAATCGAAGCTGCAGCCACAGCCAGGTCTTCCTCAGCTTTTGGCCTCTGGATGAGCTCAATCTCCTTCCCTTTTTTCATTAGAGCATTTAAAACAAAAGACTTATCTCCAAACTGGTCTGTGACGGCAACAGAACAGTTTACTTCTTCCAGGATGTTCTCGATGGCGCGCGAATGAGCCCAGGCAAGGATTCTATTAAGATTTCTCAGCTTTGTATAAAGCTCATTATACCTTTCAGGGCCGATAGCGACCAAGGAATGCTTGTATCCCTTTCTCAGGAGGGCGGCCAATTCACTGACACGATTATCAGAGATCTTTTTGCTGTCTTTAATACCCAGTTCAATAAGGACATTCTGCTGCTCTTCCGGAACGAATACCCCTGCGACGACAAGAGGACCGAAATAGTCTCCCTTTCCAGACTCATCTGTCCCAATTCGTCCTTTTTCGGGTGGGAATAACTTAGGTTGCCGCATTAAACTTGCCTAAATTCTCAGCGCAAAAGATATCGATCTTTAGCTTCTTTTTTTAAATCTGGTCTGAATTTAGGGTGAGCAACGTTTATCAGGGCTATGGTTCTCTCCTGCAAGTTTTTTCCATGGAGATAGGCAATTCCGTATTCTGTTACTACATATTTGACATCAGCTCTGGTTGTGACTACACCCGCTCCTTTTTTCAAAAAAGGAACAATCCTGGAGACCTCTCCATTCTTTGCTGTTGAATGAAGAGCAATTATAGGTTTCCCTCCTTTTGAATGAGCCGCTCCGCGAATGAAGTCAACCTGCCCGCCAAAGCCGCTATAGATATAGGTGCCGATAGAGTCAGAGCAGACCTGACCAGTTATATCCACTTCTATGGCAGAATTGATGGCGATCATATTATCATTTCTCGAAACATTAAAAGGGTGATTCGTATAATCAGTAGGATGGGCTTCGAGAACAGGATTATTATCAGCAAACTCATAAAGCTTCTTGGAGCCCAAAATAAAGGTTAGAATGACTTTGTTAGGATGAAAAGTCTTCTTGGCTCCAGTGATGATTCCTGCTTCGATGGCTTCCATAACTCCATCAGAAACCATTTCGGTATGTATACCTAAATCCCGCCTTTCTTTTAAAGCAGAAAGGACAGCATCTGGAATTCCTCCGATTCCTAACTGCAGAGTGGATCCATCCTCGATCAATTCCGCTATAAAATGACCTATTTTTCTTTCTACCTCACTAAAAGGTTTTCTCTTAAGTTCAGGCAGTTCCTCGGATATCTCAACAATCTTGTCGACTCGCGATACATGGATAAAGGAATCCCCTAAAACACGAGGCATCTTCTCATTCACCTGAGCTATTACCTTTTTTGCTCTATCTGCAGCAGCCTTGGAAGCCAACACTTCAACTCCAAAGCTCATGAATCCGTGCTCATCAGGAGGGGAAAGATGAAGCATAGCAGCATCTAGAGGCATTTGTTCTGAATAAATAAGGTTAGGAATCTGGTGTAAAAAGATGGGAATGTAATCGGCCCTTCCCTCGTTGATAGCTTCCCTGTCTGCAGGACCGACAAACAGGGAATTATGACGAAAATGACCTTCCATCTCCGGTTTGGAGAGAGGATCCTCTCCTAAAAGAAGAACATGAACAAGTTCAACTTCCTCCAGCTCATCCTTCCTTCGAGCTAAGGAATTCATCAAGACGTAAGGAGTAGCTGCATTGCCGCTGATATAAACCCGGTCATCACTCTTTATAAAAGAGACTGCTTCGTCAGAAGTTACCAACTTTTTTTTATAGTCGTCAACCCAGCTCATTCAGATCCTCAAAATATCTATACATAGCACAGAATATATTATTTATTAATTTCTTTTTCATTCTTCTAATTCAAATAATTCTTTTTTCCTTATATATACTTTATTATACTTTTCTTTACTTTTATGCCTGGCGCACTTGTTCCGTGCTGTTCGTTTAGATAATGTCTGATGAATCAAATTCCTATATCTAAATTAAGAAAATGTGGGTTTGATAAATCAAACCCCTACAATAAACGCAGGTTTGATATATCATACCCCTGCATCCTTGAATTATCAAAATGTGGGTTTGATGAATCAAACCCCTACAAATAAATCAAGCCCATAGATCTCATTTTTTATTTTTAGGGCTTTGGACCTTGGGTTTTCTCTTTTTTGTATTCAGGTATTTGTGCATCTCAGCCGCAGCGACCCGGGCGTCTCCCATGGCAAGAATGACTGTAGCTCCACCCCGAATGATATCTCCTCCAGCATAAACTCCTTCGATGCTGGTGGCCATTGTGTCCCAATCAACTTCCACATTTCCCCATTTCCCGACATTGAGTTGAGGAGTAGTCTGAGGAATCAAAGGATTGGGGCTCTGACCGATGGCAACCACAACCATATCCACTTCCATGATAAACTCTGAGCCTTCGATAGGAACTGGTCGACGTCTTCCGGAAGAATCAGGTTCTCCGAGCTTCATCTTCAAGCACTCCATAGCCTTAACCCGGCCTTTTTCATCCCCTATGTATCTTATTGGAGTCGTCAGGAAGTGAAACTCGATACCTTCCTCCTCCCCATGCTTGACTTCTTCAACCCTTGCCGGCATTTCTACTCTTGAACGACGGTAGACAATAGCCGCCAATTCTGCTCCCAGCCGCTTGGCTGTTCGGACAGAATCCATGGCCACATTCCCACCTCCTATGACGGCAACTCTCTTCCCTAAAAAAACAGGGGTATCATAATCAGGAAATTCATAAGCCCGCATCAGGTTTACCCGGGTTAAATATTCATTGGCTGAGTATATTCCTACCAGGTTTTCACCAGGAATCCTCATGAAATTCGGCAACCCGGCTCCTGTTCCTATGAAAAAAGCGTCGTACCCATCATTCTTTAGATCGTCAAGCGTTGCTGTTAGGCCCACTACAAAATTTTCCCGCAACTCTACGCCTAATTTTTCCAGGTACTCCACTTCTGACTTTAGGATACTTTTGGGCAGCCTGAATTCTGGAATCCCGTAGACTAAGACTCCGCCAGAGACGTGGAGCGCTTCGAAAATCGTAACCTTATGGCCGTTTCTCGCCATCTCTCCGGCAACTGTCAAACCTGCAGGTCCAGCTCCGATAACAGCCACTCTCATACCTGTTGCTGGCTTGATTTGAGGGATATAAACTTCTCCTTGTTGGCTCTCATAATCTGATACAAACCTCTCCAAATTTCCTATTTTCACACCCTCGCCTTTTGCCTTTTTTATGTTACAGGTCTCTTCGCATTGGACTTCCTGAGGGCACACACGGCCGCATATCGCCGGGAGACTATTGGTCTCTCTTATTTTCCGAACACTCTGGACATAGTCTCCTATCTCTATAAGCTTTATAAAAGTGGGGATATCGATTCCTACGGGACAGCCCATAACACACCCGGGATTGGCACAATCCAGGCACCTTTGCGCTTCCTTCTTGGCCAGCTCAGCATCTAAACCAAGGTTAACCTCATTGAAATCTTTGTTCCTTTCTTCTGGTTCTCGCTCCCGCATCTTCTGAGGGGAGATCTTCATCCTTTCTTTTGCTGGGATAGATTTCCGCAACTCCTTACGCCATTCCTTGTCAAATTCTGCCCTGAGCGTTTTTTTAAGCTCAGGTGGCATTTCTTTTTTCTCAGCCATCTTTCGCTCTTTTTTTATAAAACTAATAACAACGCTTTAAATGCTGCCATGTAGTCATTACGTACAACCAAAGGGAGCGTGGCAATCCGCCGTTGCGAGCGAAGCGCGGCAATCT
>WVXO01000043.1:0-552 GCA_011773465.1 Candidatus Aminicenantota bacterium
GATCTTCTCTTTTTTACCTACCACGACAGATTCTTTTCTATGCCCTTCACACCCAAGACTCCAAATTCCTATGATGACAAGAAGGGACACAGCGACCAACCTAATTAAAATGTATCTAATCATTCCCAGAGGATGAAAGCCATAAGGCCAAATCCCATCTTATAGGGATCTGCACACTTCTCCTTCTTTTCTTCGAGTACATATCCCTATGTGCCACCTGTGTGACAAAAATGACTAAAATGCGCTAAAAATATGATACTGGAACTAAAGGAAGGATCAGAGGTAAGTCGCTGATAATATTGATATTTCCCTTAAAATCAAGGCCTTAAGCATCCGGCAGGACATCGTCTTGCTTCCGAATTTGTTTTAAAGGTGATTGCTTAAGAATTTTCATTCGTTCGCCTTTGATACTATTTGTTTAAATTTTCCAATGATCGCTTTTGAAATTAGTTCCCCTGCTTCCTTATTAATAAGATGGACACAGTTTATCTCTTTGCCATTGGGGAGAGTTTTTGAAGGATAAACTAAACGATAACCTTCTGGCCTTGAGAG
>WVXO01000043.1:650-1073 GCA_011773465.1 Candidatus Aminicenantota bacterium
TCTCCATCAAGGCTATTGTTTGATTCAATCTCCTTCTGTGTTTCATAGTCTCTGTTTTTGTTTTTTTTCTCTGTTCAAGGACTTCCTGGTCCCGGCCAAAATATTTATCGGAGGGTGTGACATTATCTATGGCCTCATGGTAGCGGTGGTTGTTGTAATAATCGACCCATTCTCCAATCCGTACTTCTAACTCTGTCGGGGAATAGTAGAGATCCAGAAGGATCAGATTTTTCATAGACCGGAAGTAGCGTTCGATCTTCCCCTGCGTCATCGGATGATAAATCTTAGAGCGGATATGCCGCATCTTGTGATCTTCCAGATATCTCTTCAGCTCAGCGGCGATAAAACACGACCCGTTATCCGATAGCAAACGGGGTCGCTGATAGACATGGACATGTTTGACTCCGGTTTTGGTAATCGCTA
>WVXO01000063.1:0-203 GCA_011773465.1 Candidatus Aminicenantota bacterium
TTAAACTTGTCTGTCTGGGTGACAAGCCAGTTCGTCATGTGTCCGCCGGCGCTCCACCCCAGTGTCCCCAGCTTTTCCGGGTCGGCGATACCTTTTTTGACCAGATAATCCACTCCGGTCAAAACATCATCGTCGGCATTAAGGAAGTAATGCCCTACCATGTCGCGGAGAAGCTCATTGCCGTATCCTGTGCTTCCCCTGTA
>WVXO01000063.1:377-40999 GCA_011773465.1 Candidatus Aminicenantota bacterium
AACGCCTTCCACTTCCTTTCCGTCCGTGCTCTTCCAGCGAACCGTCTCGTACTTTGCCAGCTTGAACTGCTTCAGTTCAGGATGAGGATCATGGATCATTCTGGCTGAGAGACTCTTCATGTCCATCATCCAGAATGTGGACGGATTGTGGGGTGAGCTCACACTGTAAAGAATGGTCTCGGTTTTTGGATTGTAATCGAAACCGTACATGGAATGCTCGCCGTCTGTAATCTGCTTGAGTTTCAGGTCCTTGAGACTTAACGAAAATATCTCGCTGTGAACGCCCATGTTCGCTGTAAAATAGACAGACTTCCCATCCGCCGACCAGTATGTCTCATACACTTCGTACATAAAATCGGGGAGGGGAGCCTTGGGAGTTCCACCCTTGGCAGGGACAATAAAAAAATTGGGCTGGTAATAATAGTCCTTCATTTTCGGGTCAGAATCAGCTACGAAAAGAATCTGGCTGTTGTCCGGGGACAGGGATATGTCGGTCTCAAAAATCCCGTTTTTTGTGATCTGGAGCTTGGAGCCGTCCTTGACATCCATGATCCAGATCTCAGAGTTGAGAATGTCGTCGTAAAGCGGCGTTGGCGCTGCGGTGAAGAGAATCTTTGTTCCGTCCCTGGAGACTGAAAGCTCCCGGATTGTGAAATCGCCCTCTGTCAGGCGTTTCTCTTCGTTGGTTTTCATATCAAATACCCAAAGATGAGTGGGTTTATAATCATTTTCGAAGATGAATGCATCGTCCTTGTCTTTTTTCTTTTTTTCTTCTTCCTCGGTTAAAGGATCCTCGGCAAGAAAATAAATCTTCTGACCATCGGGCGACCAGCGGTGGCCCCTGACTCTGGTTTTATGCTTTGTAAGCTGGATGGCCTCCCCGCCGCTGCTGTAAAGCAGATGGATCTGATCCTCTTCACTCTCTCGCTTGGCTATAAAAGAAATGTATTTTCCATCAGGAGACCAGATGCCGCTCCTTTCTCCGTCTTTTCCGTTTGTCATTTGCACAATATTCGTTCCGTCAGCGTTCATCCGCCAGATGTGAGAGATAGTGCGGTTCCTTTTCCAGTTGGCTTCGCTCTGGGTGAAAAGGAGCTGACTGCTGTCGGGCGAAAGCCGCAGACCAGATATTCTTTTGACGTTGATCGCATCCACAAAAGTCATGGGTTTCTTCTCTGCTGCAATTAGCAATACACTCGAAATCAATAGGACTGCTAAAAAGGCAAGAAGTGCCTGAGTCGCTATGTTTTTTTTCATGTTAACCTCCTGGCATCGAATATATCCAAAAATCCTCTTTGTTTCAACACTAAAATTCTTATGACTCATCCTGCGTATCGGCTCCAGCATGATTTGGATGCTAGCCTCAATCATTCTAGCCGGCGGCGGATTGGTTTTATCATAGGGCCCATAATCGAGGCCCTGTTTGTGGCTGTCCGGGAAATCCACGCCGACCTTTTCCGCAAGATATTTCTCGTCGAGGGCGGAGAAGAGCAGGCAACTTTTTTATCGGGGAAAACGTATATTCTAGTAACTAATATTAAAAACTAAAAAAATGGGAGCTATTGTGGCAAGAGGTCAAGAAAGGAAGCTTCTTTCAAGGAGGGAAGCAGATGTTTAAAAATTATCTGACAATTGCCTTACGGAACCTACGCAGGCACAAAGTCATATCCTTTATTAATATTGCAGGATTGGCCATCGGATTGGCCGTGTTTATGCTGATTGCTCTCTACATCCAGCATGAACTAAGTTTTGATAAATTCCATGAAAAAGGTGACCGAATCTGCAGAGTCGAACAGATTCTGGATCACAAGACCTATAAGGAGGCTTCGGCGGGTTGCCCGGCCGCTTTGTCCAAGGCCTTGATAGCAGACTTTCCCGAATTTGAAGCTGTCTCTCGTGTCATTCACGGTGGCTATTTCATTCTTAGAGTATCGGATAACCAAAAGATAAGTCAGCGTGCGTTTTATGCTGATAGTGCTTTTTTTAGGATTTTTTCGTTTCCCAGGATTCAAGGTGATTTGTCTACAGCGCTAGATGCGCCCTATTCCGTTGTTCTAACCCGAGCCGTGGCAGAGAAAATATTTGGAGAACAAGATCCATTGGGAAAAACCATTCGTTTTTTTGATGATGAGCAGGATTATAAAATCACTGGAGTTATCCAGGATGTTCCCCTCAATTCCCATTTCACCTTTGATCTTTTGATCTCTTCTGTTTCAATAACTGCAGGCAGGGACCGGGATCTTTTTGAGGCATGGCATGATAACTGGGTACCGCTTTATGTCCTGCTTCATCCTGAGCAGCCGTGGCAGAAAGTCAGTGAAAAAATTCAGTTTGCTCTCAAGAAATATCAAGGAGAGCAGAGTCGTCATGAGCTCTATCTCAGACCTCTGTCACGGATTCATTTGTATGCAAATGTCAAACACGAATTTGCCCTGATAGGGAGCATAAAAAATATCTATATTTTTTCTGCCATCGCGATATTTGTTCTGATCATTGCCGGGATCAATTTTATGAACCTGACCACAGCCCGTTCTGCTGACAGGGCACGGGAAGTGGGGCTGCGAAAGGTCTCTGGCGCGCAAAGGACATCTCTTGTTCGGCAATTCCTGGGTGAGTCTATTTTCATGGCGTTTATGGCCATGCTTTTTGCAATAATCCTCATGAAGATTTTGCTTCCTGAATTCAACCGGATAGTGGGTCGAGAGTTGTTCTTGTCCTTATTGAAGAATTGGCCGTTTACTCTCGGCATCCTGTTTATTACCCTTTTGACCGGGTTGCTTTCGGGGATTTATCCTGCGTTTGTCCTCTCCTCTTTTAAGCCGGCCAACGTGCTTAAAGGTTCATTTTCTTCCGGGTCAAGAAATGTTTTTTTGCGCAAGGCGCTTGTGGTGCTGCAGTTTTTCATCTCAGTGACTTTAATCAGCGGAACCGTGATCATTCTGCAGCAGGTGAACTATCTCTTGAATAAGGACCTGGGATACAATGCCGAACAAATCCTGACCTTTCATGCTGGCAGTACCGATGCAGGCACTTATCTCGTCTTTAAGAATCAGTTATTGCAGAATCCAAATGTGATTCATGTGGCCACAGCAGACTATATGATGCATTCGTCTAGCAACTGGACCCGTATTTCGTGGGAAGGGGCTGCAGAAGGGGAATGGATGAAAATCAATGTGAATTACATTGACGAAGATCTTTTAGAAACATATGGAATGACCGTGGTGAAGGGACGAGCTTTTTCCAGAGAATATGGCTCTGATCAAGGCAATGTTGTGATCTTAAATGAGGCAGCTGTCAGAGAGATCAGTTGGGAAGAGCCGATAGGAAAAAATATCCGGTATTGGGGTGATTATAAGCTGACCAACATTGGCCCTGCAGAAGTTGTGGGTGTCGTCAAGGACTACCATTTCCTCTCTTTACATAACCCTGTCACGCCGCTGATGTTGAGGCTTTTTCCTGAGGATATGATCGGGTGGAATGTTTCGGTTAAGATTTCTGGACAGGATATCCCTCAAACAATTGCCTTTATCGAAAACAAGTTCAAAGGACTATTTCCAGAGTCTGTGTTCGGTTATCGTTTTCTGGATGAGGACTTTAATCGCATGTACTCTGAGGAGAGAGAATTTGGCAAGGTGATTCTCTACCTGACTTTGTTGGCTATATTTATCGCCTGTCTCGGTCTTTTCGGCCTGGCCAGCTTTGCCACCAAACAGCGCACCAAGGAAATCGGAATCCGCAAAGTCATCGGAGCCACCGTCGCTCATATTATGTGGCTTTTGAATTCGGAATTCCTCAAACTCACGGTGCTGGGGTGTTTTCTTGCTTGGCCGGTGGCTTATTTTGTGATGGGCGAATGGCTAAAGAATTTCCCTTATAGAGTATCCATACAGTGGTGGGTATTTTTGCTGTCGAGCCTGGCCGCCTGTGTGGTGGCTTTGCTCACCATCAGCTACCAGTCTGTTAAATCTGCCACCGCCAATCCTATCGACTCCCTCCGCTACGAATAAAGCTTTCTGAGAGGAATGCTTCTAAAAGAGTATTTTTCTTCTATCTGTTATTATCTACAGAGCAGGTCCTGCCTTTTTTTCTTTAAAATTCCAATTCTTTCGAGCTCATTCATACCGCAACAACTCCACTGGATTGGACCTTGCAGCCTTGACTGTCTGGTAACTCACTGTTAACAGGGCCAGGAAAAGAACGACAATTAAAGCAAACAAGAAAGACCAGACCGTTATGCTCGCTTGATAAGCAAATCTTTGAAGCCATCTCTGCATGAAATAATAGGCAAAGGGCCAGGCGAAGAGATTACTCAAGACGATCCATTTAGTGAATTGCTTCGACAAGAGAAAGATGATCCCTATCTCTGTAGCGCCCAGAACTTTACGTATGCCAATCTCCTTTGTGCGCTGTTCAGCTACAAAGGCTGCCAATCCAAACAATCCTAAACTTGCGATAATGATTGCCAGGAGCGAAAAGGAGAAAAATATCTGTCCTGTTCTCTCCTCGGCTCTATAGATTGTGGCAAAATGATCATCGAAAAATTCGTACTCAAAGGCCTGATTTGAGGCAAATTTTCGCCAGGTGTTCTCCAAAAAGGTCACCGTTTCTCTGACATTTTCGGAATGAATGCGAACGGAAACATAACGGCCTCTTCCCTCAGGTCCGTAAAGATGAACTATCAAGGGACCAATTTGATGATGCAGGCTTTTAAAGTTGAAGTCTTTCATGACACCTATAATCGTGAAAGTTAAAGATCGATCGGGAGTGGGACCGATAGCCACAATTTGCTTGCCGACCGGGTCTTTTAAGCCGAGATCTTTCACAGCCGCTTCATTGATGACAGCACTCTGCTGGTCTGCTTGTCTATCTTCCTTATAATACCGCCCGGCCGCCATTTCGATCTGGTAGGTTTCGACAAAATACGGATCGGTAAAGTACGTCCAGAGAAGATGTGTTTCCTCACCTGTGGCGCCGGCTAATTTATAAGCTGAATTCCCGAATTCATTCCCGATCAGATTATTGGTATTGGCGGCGTTGATAACCTTCGGGTTTTTCAATAGTTCTTGTCTGAACGCCGGGACCTGGTTTCCGATATCATCGGTTTTCTTGATGATCACAACTTGTTCTTTGTTGAACCCTAAATTCCTGTTCTGAATGTACTTTAACTGTCGAGACACAATGACGGTCCCAACGATGAGAACAATGGAAACAGTAAACTGGAACACGACCAGCACGTTACGCATGCTGGATTTTTTGCTCCTTCCTGACATCTCCGTTTTTAGAACGACCACAGGGTCGAAAGAAGCAAGTAAGAAAGCTGGATACGTACCGGCTAAAATGCCGATGAATAAGACCAGTCCCAGCAGAAGAGGAATAGTAAGCACATTCTGGACGTATGGAACAGCCAGTTCTTTTCCTGTTATGTTGTTAAATAAGGGGAGGAGCAATTGGACGGCCAATAAGGCGAGAAGAACAGCAAGGAAGCTCATTATAATGGTTTCTGATAGGAACTGCTGGATTAATTGGCCTCTGTTGGAGCCTACAGTTTTTCTTATACCAACTTCTCTGGCCCGGTTTGCGGCTCGAGCAGTGGCCAGGTTCACAAAATTGATGCAGGCAACAAGAAGTATTCCTATGGCGATGATAGAAAAAATATAAACATAGGCGATATCTCCATTGGGCTCCAGCTCATAGTCAAGATGTGAATGCAGGTGTATACCAGTCAGAGGCTGAATGAAATAACCCCATTCACCTCCAGATGCAAAAAACTGTTCCAGGGTAATGCCCACGGCTGCCTCTATTTGTGGCCCCACATACTTCTTGACCAGCTCGGCCAGCTTGGCTTCAAAAGCCTCTGGAGAGGCCCCTTCTTGTAAAACCAAATAGGTGTAATAATTATTACTCACCCAGATAGGACGCCGGCTGTCGGAAAGGGTAACGAGGGAAGCCAAAAAATCGTAGTGAAAATGGGAATTATGGGGAACATCTTCTACAACGCCAGTGACTAAATAATCCGTTCTTTTGTCTGAGTTAAGGTTTTTCCCCATAGGATCTTCATCCCCAAAATATTTTAGGGCCATGGAACGAGTAAGAACAATTGTGTTGGGTTGAGCAAGGGCTGTTTTGGGATCACCCTTGATAAAAGGAACGGTGAATACGTCAAAAAAAGCCTGATCGACCCAGAAAACCCTTTCTTCACTAAAAACCTTGTCCTCGTATCGGAAAACCGGAAAACCAGGATTCCGTAGCCGGGTGGCTGCTGCGACTTCAGGAAATTCATTGACCAGAGTTTGAGCCATGGGTGCGCAGGTGACAACCCCATGAAACAGGTTGTTGTTGACGAAGCCTCGAATCCCGACTCGATAGATCTGATCTGCTTTTTCGTGATATTGGTCATAGCTTACTTCATCCAGAACATAAAGGACGATCAAAACGCAACAGGCCACTCCGATGGCTAGGCCGAAGATGTTGATAAAGGAAAATCCCTTATGTTTTAGAAAGTTTCTTAAGGCAATCTTGACGTAGTTTTTAAACATGATGGCCTCCCCAACAGGAAAAATAGAATTGGTGTCGAAATGAATGAATCATAGCTCTTTTATGTTTATTACGAATTTGACAGGAATTAGGTTCACTTCGGCTTCCTTCGTCTTTTCAATATTTAATCCCAAAAAAGAAAAAAATTATCATTTTTTGTAGACATTTCTACGGTTTTTCCGTATATATATTATAATGGAGAAAAGAATTAAGGAATTAACTCTATCCGAGATTATATTTCTGCTGGCCATATGGCGTCTGGAGGATGACGCCTACGGCGTGACAATCCGAAAACAGATCGCGAAAGTTACACGCAAGACATATACATACGGAACCTTGTACAGCGCTCTCGATCAATTATTTAAGAAAGGTTATGTCATAAAGAGCGCAGGCCCCCCGACTCCCGAAAGAGGTGGGCGGAGTAAAATCTTTTATAAGTTGACACAGGAAGGACTAAAAGCCCTTAAAGCTTCCCGCGAGCTTCAAAAAACAATCTGGAGGGGAATTCCAGAACTTACCTTTGATAAAGTCTAAAAACAATGAAACCAGAATCTGCTCAACCTCCAAAAATTGCATCATGGATTCTAAACTGCATGGCCGTCAGCGGGGAAGAATACTCTCTCATAGGCGATTTTGAAGAGGAATATCATGAAATGGTCAGGGAGATCGGCACCGCCAAAGCAAGCTCCTGGTACTGGATGCAAGCCATTCGATCCATCCCTTCTTTTATAAAACATAAAGTGTACTGGAGTATACAAATGTTCAAAAACTACATGAAAATCGCATTAAGAAACATTAAGAGACATAAAGGTCATTCTTTCATCAACATCTTTGGCCTGGCTGCGGGAATAACCTGCTGTGTCCTCATCTTTCTCTGGGTCCAGGATGAATTCAGCTATGATAAATTCCATGATAACGGAGACAGTCTGTACTTAGTGGGAACACATCAGCGCTTGGGCAGTCGTACAGCCACATCAAGCGGCACTCCTCCGGCCTTGGGCCCAGCTTTTAAGGAAGAGTATCCTGAGATTGTTAATTCTGCCCGCTTCTGTAACGGCCCGCACGCTTTGATATTCGCCTACGGCGAGAAAAGATTTAGAGAGTTAACCGAGGCGGTTGACTCCTCACTTCTCGAAATGTTCACCTTTCCCTTAATCCAGGGGGATCTGGAATCGGCCCTGAAAGAGCCGTACTCACTCGTGATGACAGAAAGAATGGCTCAGAAGTATTTCAACGCTGATGATGCAATCGGGAAAATCATCCGCGTCGAAAACAAGTATGATTTTAAAGTCACGGGAGTACTTAAAAATCTCCCTCGCAATTCTATCCTCCAGTTTGATTTTCTTATCCCCATCCAGTTTCTTGAGGAAAACTGGAATGCACCGAATCATCTTGATACCTGGTATAATTTTTCGTTTACAACATTTGTCCAGCTCAACGAAAACGCATCCCCCGAAGAGGTCAACCAGAAAATCGCCGGACGGATAAATCAAGGACATCCAGAGGACGACGCCACACCCTTTCTCAGGTCTTATACCAAACTATACCTTCACGGATTAACAGGAAGAGGCCGCATTGTTCGTATCCGCATGCTTTCCTTGATTGCAATATTCGTGTTGCTTATCGCCTGTATCAACTTCATGAACCTGACCACTGCCCGTGCTGGAAACCGGGCCAAAGAAATAGGTATGCGCAAGGTAACCGGAGCGTTACGAAGGGACATCATCAAACAGTTTTTCGGAGAATCCCTGTTGATGGCGTTCATATCCCTTTTGCTTGCTGTGGGTGTCGTTCTTCTCTTGTTGCCTTTTTTTAACACTCTCACGGGTAAGGAATTGGTCCTTGATCTCTCTCACAACCTGGCTCTAACTCTAGGCTTGCTGGGAGTGACTTTTCTCACAGGGCTCATCGCTGGTTCATATCCTGCCCTGTTCATGTCCTCGTTTAAACCCGTTAAAATCATGAAAGATGCCTCTGGAATTAGCTCAAAAAGCTCTTTATTCAGAAAAATCCTGGTTGTGCTGCAATTCGCTATATCTGTGATTCTTATCATTCGGACTCTCGTTGTCTATAAACAGCTCGAATACATGCGAACGAGTGACCTGGGATTTAACAGGGAACACCTTGTGTATATCCCAGTGAATGGAGCCCTCAAACAGCATTATGATGCAGCCAAGCAGGAGTTGCTGCAGATTCCGGGCATTACCCGGGCCTCACTGACCTCCCGCACACCTTTAGGCTTTGGCTCGAGTGGAAGCGGCTGGGAATGGGCGGGGAAAGGCGTGGATTTAGATCCCATGGTCAGATATTTCTGCTGCGATTATGACTTTGTTGATACTTTTAAAATAGAAATGGTCCAGGGAAGGTTCTACACGCCGGAACTGACTCCATCCCCCTCTCCTCAATCGCTCCAATTAGTCATTAACGAGGAATTTGCACGGATTATCGGAAAGGAGAATCCAGTCGGCATGCGGCTTTCCAAAGGCCCTTATCATGCCACGATCATTGGAGTGATTAAAGACTTCAATTACTGGCCGCTTTATTACAGGAGCGGCCCGTTAATCATATTCTATAAAACCTACAATCCGACCCCACATCATCACTTCTATCGATACATATTCATGAGAATCCGTCCGGACAATATTCCTCAAACCATCTCGAGTATCAAGGAAGTGTACACAAAGTTCAATCCCGAGTTCCCCTTCACCTATCGTTTTCTTGACGATGACTATGACCGGCTCTATCGTTCAGAAGAACAAGCCGGAGCTATACTCCGCAACTTCGCCGTGCTTGCTGTTCTGATATCCTGTCTCGGGCTTTTCGGTCTGGCATCTTTCCTGGCAGTGCAGCGCACCAAAGAGATTGGCATACGCAAAGTGTTGGGCTCTTCGGTGCGTGGAATCATTGTGCTGCTTTCCAAACAGTTTTTGAAGTGGGTCGCTGTCGCAAATATTATTGCACTGCCTATAGCCTGGTACATGTCATATGCGTGGCTGCAGAATTATCCCTACCGGACTGGTATAGGTGTCTGGATATTCATACTCACAGCATGTATGACCTTGGTTATTGCCCTGATGACCGTGAGCTACCAATCCATCAAGGCTGCCAGGGCCAATCCGGTAGATTCGTTGAGATACGAATAGAAAAATGTCATTATTCCTTAAAATATAGGAATTTGCTTCTTACGCTTGCCATGATTTGCTCTCATTATTGTCCAACTTTCAGGTGCTGACGTTCACAATCATATGTATTATAGCGAAAATTTGTAGTCAATCAGAGAAAAGCTGCTGAAAATAGTGGTGTTGTCCCGTCCAAAAGCTGGGCAAAGATGGTTCGCAATTAAGGAAACGCTTCCAGGGATTATCTTTTAAGATATCTCTTAATCTCTTCATGAGTCCCGGCCAACACAAACTCTACATGATTCGCTCTCCATCGGAATAGAATCCGCAGTTTTAATCCTTTACGGATTTCCCAGAAGTTTTTCCTCAAATTTTTGAGCCCCATGCCTGCAGAAAGCTCCCGCTCACCAGAAAGGATATCAATTAAGGCTATACATAATTCCTTTACTTCTTGTTTTATTTCGGGAGGGAGCGACTTAACAGATCTATCGAAAGAGGGTTTAAATTCATATTTCATAAGGATTTGATATGCTTTTTTGCAGCACTGGATGTCTTATAGACTTTGCCTTTTTCAGCGACTAACTTTTCGATCTTCCTCCATTCTTTTGCTGTATAAACTGATTTCTCTAGTATCTCACATGGAGATAGGATGACACCTCTGTCAGTGACTTTAAACATCACTGTTGATCCAGGCTCAAGCTTGAGGATTTCCCTGATAATCGAGGGAATTGTCACTTGGCCTTTAGACGTCACTTTTGCTGTTTCTGTGTAATTCATGAAAGCTCCTTGATTCCTTATATCCTTACATTCTTACAATCATAATATAAGTTTTATAGGGGAACGTGTCAAGATCAAAATTTTAAACAGGGAAAGAAAATGAGCCTTATTTAATTATTTCACTACATTCTTACTGGAAATAATAAAATTTGAGAAAAATGCCAAAATTTATGACTCTAAGTTATAAAATCAAGCTTCCAGCCTGTAAATCCTGCCTTATTTGATGGTTTAAACAGCGGCTCCGTCTAGCTCTTCAGCTCATATCCCGCCTTCACTATACAGGCCTCAGCCAGAATCTGTAAAGGCTCGATAAGCGGAACCTCGATATCTTCCTCTTTCAGGACAAGAGGCACTTCTGTGCAGCCGGCAATAACCGCTTCCGCCCCTCTCTGGATGAGCATCTCAGCCACACCCAGGATAATCTCTTTAGGGCGGCCCGAAGTAAACCCGGCTTTTACTCCTTGTTTCCCGAAAATAGCCTCCATCACCTGCTCCTGCTCCTCATCTTCCGGGCCGAAGACTTCTATTCCCTCCTTGGCGAAAGCGTCATGAAAGAGCCCTGATTTTAGAGTGCCGGTGCTGGAGATCAGACCGGCCTTTTTCAACTCGGGCATCTTCCTCTGCACATAGAGGACAGTCTCATCCACAAGGTTTAGGAATGAAACTTTTTCTCTCGCCAGTATTTCATTGAAAAAGTAGTGAGCCGTAACACAGGGCATTGCGATAAAATCCGCACCTGCCTGCCGCAGAGCCCTTGTGCCCTCGAGAAGATGCGGCAAAGGGCTCGGCCCTTTTTCGAGTATGGCATCTGTCCTGGCGGGAACTTCAGGATTGCTGTAGATGATAACAGGTATGTGCTCCTGGTCTTTCTCTGCTCTGGTATTCTTGATGATCAATTCAAAAAAGTAAGCTGTTGCCTCAGGACCCATGCCTCCGAGAATTCCTATTGTTTTTTTCATCTCTTTGGTGCCTCTTCCATAATCTTTTTTAATTTATCCAGGGGAAGAGCCTCGACCTTGCTGCCGTCCTTCCCTTCCATATCCCGGGCTTTAAACAGAGAATTCAGGATGGCTTCCTCAGCCGCTTCGGCAGCCGCCAGAAAAAGAGGGGAGACATTCCTGTTTCTCAGGATTTCGATTTGCATGGTGGGCGAGGAGGAGCGGTGCGGCACTCTCAATCCCTCGGCTGTAGAGAAGGCAATGGCATAATCGCCGCTTCCGCTTGAATAGAAGCCTCCAGTCCTTGCTATCCCGAGAAGCGCCCGCTTTGCCAGCCGCTTCAGGTTCCGGCTGTCAAGTGGAGCGTCTGTTGCGACCACGATCATGCATGACCCCTCAGGCGAATCCTCGAGGTCTCTTCTCATGTAGTAATTCCCGAGGCGTATTCCCACAGGAAAGCCGTTTATCTGAAGAACACCGCCGTGATTTGTCTGGACAAGAACTCCGACCGTATAACCGCCCCTCGATTCAGGCAGCTTCCGTGACGCTGTCCCTATGCCTCCTTTAAATCCGTAGCAGGTAGTGCCTGTTCCTGCGCCCACACAGCCCTCCTCCACAGGACCTGACTGAGCTTTCTTTATGGCTTCAATCACATGCTCCTCTTTAACATGCCTTCCCCGGATATCGTTCAGCCAGCCGTCGTTTGTCTCTCCCACAACAGCATTCACAGAACCGACTCTCTCATTTCCGGGAAGAGAGAGGGTGTAGCTTATGAGAGCATTGGCAGCCGTGGGAACGCTCAAGGTATTGGTTAAGATTATGGGCGTTTCAATGGTTCCCAGTTCTTCAATCTGGGTGGATCCGGTTAGTTTTCCATAGCCGTTTGCAACATAAACCGCGGCAGGGACTTTCTTTTGGTAGATATTTCCGGAGTGGGGGAGAATAGCTGTCACACCTGTGCGGATGTTTTCGCCTTGTATCAAAGTCACATGCCCGACTTTTACTCCCGGAACATCGGTGATGGCATTCCATTCGCCGGGCTCTATTATTCCGGTTTCAATACCGAATTCTCTCATGCGGGGCCTTTCTTCAGCAGAGAAAAAGGTCAGATTTAAGGTCAAAAAAGTAATAATGAGAAAAGTTGCTTTCTTCATTCGTCCTTCCCCTTGGGTGTATTGAAATAATGATGTTAGTTAAATCAAGATAAAAAATCAATAAAAGCTTGATTTTCAGTTGACATTATATGAACTCCTGCTTATATTTCTTGTGCTAAAATGAGCACTTTTAAAAAGAACCTTCTCAAGAGATTAACAATTTTTTTTTAACCTTTTTTTCTCTAGTGCTTTCTAACGTCCATAGCATCACTCCTGATAGAAAAATCCGCCTTTCTCAACTCTATGATTCAGCCGTTAAATCCGGAGGCACACTCAGAAAAGAAGGGAATTTTGAGCAGGCAATTGATGAATTTAGAGAGGCATTGGAACTTGCGAGGAAAATAAGCAATAAAGAATGGGAAGCTAAATGCTTGATAGATCTAGGCATATTATTTTGGAATATTGGCGAACTTGAAGATTCATCAGAGAAGTACAAAAAAGCTCTGTTTATTACAAAGAAACTAAATTTAAAAGACAAGTTGGAGCATTGCCTTATTGCGCTGGAAATTTATAGATTGTATGCAGAAGGGAAAAAGCTCTATAACTCTGGTGAGCACAAAAAATCAATTGATTGCTTTAAGCAGGCTATAGATTTTGCAAGGGAAATAGGAAGCAAAGAACATGAAGTTAAATGTTTGCGCCAGTTGAGTATCATATATTTTGAATTAAGCTATCTCAAGGAATTTTTCTCTTTAAATAAAGAAGCACTGACTATTGCCCAAAGCCTGAATCACAAGAAAGAAGAAGGGAATGGTTTGATTCATATCGGTATTTTTTATGAGAAATTAGACAATTATTCTAAGGCTCTCGATATATATGAAGAGGCCCTAACAATTGCAAAAGCTATTAAAGATAAAGTGAATGAATCAGCTTGTCTAACAAATATCGGCACTATCTATGCGAAAGTAGGTAACTATGATAAAGCATTGGAATGCTTAACAGAAGCCCTGACTATTGACAAGCAATTAGGAGATAATATCTATATTTCCATTGATTTGAATAATATCGGAGAAATATTTCGGGCCAAAGGTGTTGTTTCTGGTAAAAAAGGAGATTTTCTAAAGGCGCTACGTTATTTTAAAGATTGTCTAAATCTGACAAGAAAAATCATGCATACAGAAAAAGTAGGTTTTGATCTGATGCAAAATGAAGTTTATGCTTTAAATAACATCGGTTTTGTCCACACAGATTTAAAGAATTATCATGAAGCCTTGGAATATTTTAAATCAGGTTATGAAAGGGCGGAAGATATTCAAGATATAGAAGGAATGGGCATGCTTCAGAATAACATGGGAATCGCTCGTTATAATCTAGGTTTCTATGTGGAAGCCATAAAGTCATACCAGCAAGCTATTGAGCTAGCCAATAAGATTAGTGATAGACAGGTACTCTGGGAAGCTTATTTTGGGCTTGGGCAATGTTTTGAAAAGAGGAAAAAAATTAATCAGGCAGTGATGAGTTATAAAAGAGCTATTGATGTTATCGACTATATAAGAAGTCAGATTTTTCTTGACACCTACAAAGTTGGCTTTGTACGGGATAAGTTTCAGGTCTACGAGGTTTTGATAAATCTTCTTTACAGGTTGAATATAGAAGATAAATCAAGTAGCCATGCAGATGAGATATTTCACATAGTAGAGAGAGCTAAAAGCAGAGCATTTTTGGAGAGTCTAGTAGAATCTAAAATTGACATAAGAGGAAGATCAAGCCCTGGGTTGAAGATAAGAGAAAATGAGCTATCAAGCCGGATTTCCTTGATTATAAAGGAGCTCTCAAGATCAGATATATCTCAAGAAAGAAGGAAAGAATTATTGAGTAAGCTTCGACAAGAAGAAAACGAATATATGAGCTTGATATCTAGAATGAGAGTAGAGGTTCCTGAGGTTGCTAGTCTGGCTTACGCTGAGCCCTGTAGCGTGGAACATGTTCAGCAACATTTGGACTGGAAAACAGCATTAATAGAGTATTTTATTGGCGAGAATAAATCATTTATGTTTTTTATTACAAAGAAAGCTTATGGTGTGTATGATCTTCCTTCCAGGCGTGAGATTGAGAAATCAATAAAAGCATATTTAAAGATTCTTTCAGTTTCTCCAAGAGGAAAGTTTAAAGGAACTCTTGCTGCAGAACGCATCTACAGGGAACTTCTTTTTCCTGCTGGGCTGAATATTCCTGAATCTGTTGAGAGTCTTATCATTGTTCCCGATGGAATACTCTATAATCTTCCTTTTGAAACGCTTATACAAAGTACTCAAGATCAATCACCTCAGGATGATTATTTAATTGCAAAGTATAAAATTTCTTATGCGCCCTCATTTTCTGCCTTGTTGTTTTTGGCTAGAAACAAGGCCAGGAACGGAAATCGAAAAGGTCTGATGGCATTCGGAAATCCATCTTATATGTTGAAGGATCAATCAAAAAGAAGGAAGTCCAGAACACAAGCAGATATTTTAAGAGATCTGTATCTAGACCAGGGATTTACTTTTTCCCCTCTACCTTATACAGAGAAAGAAGTCTTGGAAATTTCAAGCTATTTTCCTGATGATAGAAAAGATATTTATCTTAGAGATGAAGCGAGAGAAGAAATATTTAAAGAAGCCCCTCTTAGGGATTATCAGATTATTCATTTCGCCTGTCATGGATTCTTGGCTGAGGAATTTCCCTTTAGATCGGCACTAGTTTTGTCTCTGGATGATGATCCGAAAGAAGATGGATTTCTTCAGGTTCGGGAGCTGTATAATCTTAGGTTGAAAGCTGATTTAGTTGTTCTCTCCGCCTGTCAGACAGGGAAGGGCAAATTAGAGAGAGGAGAAGGGATTTTGGGACTTCCAAGAATTTTCTTCTATGCTGGAGCCAGATCAGTGATGTTAACACTCTGGAGGATAAATGATGAGTCTGCAGCAAAGTTTATGAATTTGTTTTACCGCTATCTTTCTCAGGGAAGTGATAAAGCTCAGGCGTTACGGTTAGCAAAGCTGGATATGATAAATTCGAAGTATAGCCATCCTTTTTATTGGGCAGCTTTTATTTTGAACGGTGATTCTAATTCCAAGTTAAATTTTAAATAATCTTTTCTTTTTTATCAGTCAGTCAATGTAAATTCTTCTATCTCTGACTCGATCTTTTTCCCATCAAGCAAAAACGCTGTAACCATCCAGAAGTATATTTTGTTTGTATTTAAACTATTAGCTACTTCAGCCGGCAGGAGAGCTTGGTTCTTAGAAATTTTGTTACTTTTCCATATTTGAAAAAGGGTTTCGTCAAATAATTCAACTATGTAATACTCTGAGTCCTTAAATTCGTTCCATTTGAATACTAGTAGAGATTTTGAATATTTTCCATTTATCGGTTCGATCAGATGGACTCGGCTAAAATTTGGTCCTCGATACTCTCTTTTCCTTATATTCTGGAAGAAAAGGAAGGTAGAAATTAGGATAGCAACTCCTGCCAGTATAATGGCATACTTCCAAGATAATCTAGGAAAGAATAATTTTAGTCTTTCGTTAGTATGGTTGATTTTTTTGCCTGCTCTTTTCTTAATGGCTGCAATGTTTTCTTTAGATTGTAAGAGATTACCAATCTCTTCAATTAATTTTCTTTCTTTTCTTTGAGTTTGGAGCATGAGCTCAAATTCTTGAGCACAAAAGGAGCATTTCGTTATATGATCTATAATTTTCGATCTTTGTTTTTCCGATGTTTTTGATATAAAAAAGCTAATGATTTCTTTGGAAGGAGGGCAGCTTTTTCGTGAATAGGGAATATTTTCCGTTATATGGGCTTTGTATAATTTTATTAAATCTTTATTCTTTATTTTCATATTCGATTCCCTTATCTCTTAATATCTTTTTTAAATCAGATAATCCGCGGTAAAGCAAGTTCCTTGTTTTGTCTCTGGTCCATTTAAAATAGATGGCAATCTCCTCAATTGTCATGTTCAATAAAAACATTTTTACAACTTTACGCCGAGATTCCATGAGAGAATCCACAGCTTGACCTATAATTTCTTTTGCGTTGACATCATTGGAAATGTTAATTAAATAGTTACTTTTTTGCTCAGAAACCAATTTATGTTTTTCTTGAACAAAGATTCCTTTTTCTCTCTTAGATCTTCTAAGGTGATCAATTATAGAGGAATCTACGATTTTCCTGATATAGGACGCATAATTTTTTATCTTTTTATCATCTTCCAAGATTTTCCATATTTTTATTTTAACTTCTTGTAGAATATCGTCCGGATCAATCCCATTTTTTTGAACGTTGAATTTGTGAATGTTGGCTTTAACAAATCTAGAAAATCTGCTTATTATGACTTCAAATTCCTTGATTTTTTCTTCATCGCTATTCATCTTTGCTTGCGCATTATAGCATCGGTTGTTTAGAGGAGCAACTTGCACATAATATATAGAGTTATTTTTTTGAATAATTTTCTCACTTTGGTGAATTTAAAATGGAGGAGAGTCCTTCAAAATATAAATGAGAATTTTTTTCTTAATAATCGTTCTTATACTGAGAAAAAATGTTGGAATCGATGACACTAAATCGGGATAAACTTGAATGAAAAGCACTGTCTCTAGTGATACCGAAATAGTAGGAATAAGCCTGATAATAAAAAGAAAGCTGCGGTTTATTCATAAAGCGGCTAAAAGTGATAAGAATGTATTGATCTTAGGAGAGACAGGAACTGGGAAGGATTTGACTGCAAAGAAAATTCACGAACTGAGTAACAGAAGAGATAAACCTTTTGTGGCCATCAATTGCACAGATATACCAGGGGAGCTATTTGAGGCCGAACTTTTTGGTTACGTACGAGGTTCTTTTACTGGAGCCGTGAAAGACAAATTAGGGCTACTCGAAGTCGCCAGGAACGGGACGATTTTTTTTGATGAGATAGGCGATTTGTCTTTAAACCTTCAAGCGAAAATCTTAAGAATGATTGAAAAAAGAGAACTGAGAAGAATTGGAGAAACGACCGTTAGAAAAATTTATGCTCGCTTTATCTTTGCTACTAATAAGAATTTACAAGAAGAAGTTAAAGCAGGAAGATTTCGAAAAGACTTATATTACAGAATTAATGTGATAAAGTTCTACATACCTCCTTTAAAAGAGAGAAAAGAAGATATTCCTTTGTTAGTAGATCATATACTTAGAAAGGATAGAAAGGAAGGAGAGCCTAAAAAAGTGATTTATAATGAAACGTTGAAAATATTAATGGCTTATGATTTCCCAGGAAATATTAGAGAATTAGAAAATATCGTTGAAAGAGCATGTATTCTTTCTGAAGGTAATATAGTAACAGAAAAGGACATCAAACTTGATTGTGATTCAAAATACTGCAGAAAAACTATGAATATAACACCTGAACAGTTAATAAAGACTTTAGAGAATTGTCGCTGGAATAAAACCAGGGCTGCCAGTAAAATGGGGAAAAGCAGACGTCAGTTCTATCGTTTATTAGAAAAGCATAAAATGTCAGACCTAATTAAGAGAAATTGTCATTTATAATCCCCTCCTGTTTTTCTATTTTTTCTATAGGTGAGAAATTATTTTTATCTCATATTGAGCTTGGGAGGAAAGTTATTTTCATGTAGGAAGATTATCCTGGGCTATTGGGCCCAATTTCTTTTTTCTTAAAGTCCATAACCTGCTTGACTTCCTCATTTTTATTTAATAATATTCATTCCCGTAAGAGCCATTTTTACTTTTCTTTCTTTAAGTAAGCTTTGTGAGCCTTGTATGTGGGAAGAAACATTTGATGAACTTGAATTAGAAAACCAGCCAAAAAGCTTTTTATTTGACCTTCCTTATCTGAAAGAAAAGACAGACCCTGTTCTTATTGTCTTCATCATTTTAACCAGCTCTTTCATAGTAGTCGTTTCCATTAAATTCCGTATCTTTCACTTATGGGCTGAATTTCTGGGCAGCAATTTATTCCTCAGAATCTCAACATACCCGTTATTGATTTCAGCTGTAATCATAATAAGCGGTGTAATTTTCCGCACAATTATATGGTTTCGCTACAAGCCTCAGACAATAGAGCCGGGAGCGAGCATTAATTGGCCATTTGTTTCCGTGATCATGCCTGCTTTAAACGAGGAAGAACTCATAGAGAAATCCATCGCTTCAATCTTCAACAGCAACTATCCCCAGGATAAGCTCGAAGTTATTTGCATCAATGACGGCTCCACTGATTTAACTTTTTTCTACATGTTGAGAGCTAAGCAAGTATACGGAGATAAGCTCAGCGTCATAAATTTCAGGGAAAATTTAGGGAAGAGAAAAGCCCTTTATGTCGGTTTGAAGAAATCCAGAGGAGAGATTATCGTCACTGTTGACACTGATAGTAAGATCGGGCGGAGTGCCATCAGAAATCTTGTTATTCCCCTGATTAAGGAAGAAAGTACTGGTGCTGTTGCGGGGAGAGTTGCAGTTTTGAATGAAAAGGAGAATTTTCTAACAAGGATGCTTTCAGTCCGCTATTCAATCTCCTTTAACTTTGGCCGCGCTTATCAGAGTGTCTATGGAGCTGTTTTTTGCTGTCCGGGCGCACTCACTGCCTACAGAAAGAATGTTTTACTGAAATTTATTAATGAGTGGGTCAACCAGAAATTCCTCAAAACGCCCTGCACCTACGGGGAAGATAGAGCTCTCACGACTCAAATCTTGAGAGCAGGCTACATGACAAGATTCCAGTCCAATGCCTGTGTTTATACGAAAGTGCCCACAAGGCTAGCTCAGATGATTAGAATGTATCTTCGCTGGACGCGCAGTTATATTCGAGAATCCATTATTTTTGCCAAATTTATGTTTTCAAAATACCGGAAAAAACACCGAGTTATGCCCATATTTGACTTCTTCTTTTTGAATATCCTCCATCCTTTCCATATTTTTTCTTTAGGTATCATAATTTATTCTTTTTGTATCCATCCTCTGTTTATTATCCGTCATATTGCCTTCCTGGTTGTTTCTTCATTTTTTCTCTCTCTTTATTATCTTCGCACCAACAAAAGCCTTTCCTTCCTCTATGGAATACCCTATGCGCTCATCACAGCTTTTTGTCTGTGGTGGATTGTTCCCTTTGCAGCTCTTTCCATGCGGAACCAGTCATGGCTTACTCGTTAGAAAAGGGAGGGCAAAGGACTTTCAGAAGGATATCATAAGTTTTTTCTAAGACTTTTCACAGCGGCAAAAATTATTCCTGCCACCAATATGAAAGAGATTCCGAAGAAAAACCATTTATTTACTGGATGCGGGAAGACTACTTCATCTGCCTTTCCTGATACTATAAACCCTGCCCAGTAATAAGGGTGGGATAAGGCGCTAGAATCTATCATTTCAAGCTTGGCTTTGCGTAAGGAACTCATTATTGATTCAGAAGAGCGAAGGTGAAAGTAAAATCTTTCCATAAGCTGATAGCTTGCTTGGTCATTCACTGCCCATAAGCTCATGAGAACTGAGGAAGCGCCGGCGTAGAAAAAGGCTCGGTTTATACCTTCGATCCCTTCTCCTTTAATGAATTCGCCAAGGCCTGTCTGGCACGAAGACAGAGTGACTAGGTCCGAATTAAGTTTTAAGTTATAAATCTCTCTCATCTGGAGAAAACCATCTTGGGTTAGGTCTTGGTCCAGAGAAAGGACGATAGAGGACCTGGCTGGAATTTTTTCGTCTACTATGCTGTGCGTTGCAAAATGGATGATTTTATAGTTATCGAGGCTGTGATTTATTAATTGCTCTTTACTCGCTTCTTCTCTTCGAAAAATCTTTCTTTTTCTTTTCTTGAAAAGAGAGCTGATCTTGTCGATCTCAAATCCACTGTATTTTAATCTAAAAAAATTAAAGGCATTGGATGAGTAATAGTTCTGAAAGATGTCACTTCCGTTTTCTCCGACTTCCCAAGGGCCGAAGAAAGGATCGCCAAAGGCTAAAATATCCATTTGAGGCTTTGGATCATTTGACTTTTTCCGCTGAATTATTTCTCGAAGAGAAGAAATCGATGGGGCATACGCAATCTTGTAATCTTTTATCAGCCAATCTCTCTTTTCTTTATGAGTTATAAGAGTCCCAAAAGGAAGGAAATGGAGGATATCGTCAGGTATAAAAATAATGCTTTTTATGCTCTTATCCAAGCCAGGGAAGACAAGCGTCTTGAAGAGCTCATATCCTAATTGAAAATTTATTTTTTCCTTATCAGAGATGACTTTCAGATAGTCTGATACTTGCGTTTGGATAATTTCTTTGGAGGGGAGGGGAAATATGCTAAAGTCTTTCTTTGTGATGACAAAAGCATAGGAATGCTCTTTTCCAAGGCTGTAGGCAAAGAAAGCAGTCTTAGAATCAAGAAGTTTTCTTTGGGCTTCGTCGAGGGTAACTGTTTCTGGATTAAAGTGTTTGTATTTTGAACTTTTTATTCGCATTTCTCTTTGGAGTGATTCCAGCTCGTTTTCTTTGTTTTTAAGCTTTTCATCTATCACATTTTTTTCTCCACTTGATTGTTCTACTGCCAGTAGTTTAGCATGGAACTTTGAGATCTCCTTCATCAATTCTTTTTCTTTATTTTGGAGCTTGAAATCAACCTCCTGTGGGATGCTTACATTGGAAAGTTCTAAGCTGTCCAGAAACGATCTAGCTTTAGCTCTTTCCAGATAATTAAAAGCTTCAAGGTTATATTTTTTCTGTACATGAGATTGAGGGAAGGTTACAAGTAGATGGATAAGATAGTGATAAGCGTCGATTCTCTTGTCTGTCCCTAAGTACCTTGCTTTAAGCTCTTCTAATTCGATTTGAGAGCGGCCTTTTTCGATACACTCGATTGAACCTTCGTAGTATTCTTTTGCCTCTTTAAATTTATTTTGTTTCTCATAAGCTCTCGCAATTTCCATGTAGGCTTCCCAAAGAATTTTTCCCCCTTCAATTTTTAGGGCAATATCGATTGCTTTCTGGAAATACTCTGTGGATGTTTCATAATTTCCCTGATTATAATGCACGATTCCTATGTTGTTCAAAATCATGCCCATCATTTCAATGTCTTTAATCTCTTCTGCCATTTCATAGCCTGATTCAAAGAATTTCACGGCCTCGTTGTAATTTTCTAAATCTGTATGGACAGCACCTAAATTATTCAAGACTTCAACTTCTGTTCTTTTATCCTTAACCTCTTTTATTATCTTTAAGCAATCTTTATAATAATATAAAGCTTTATTAAAATCTTCTTTATTTCCGGATTGAAGGCCTTTGGTCCGAAATGTTGTGCCTATACTATTCAAATCCATACAGATATAGACATTATTCCCTAATTGCCTGTCAATTGTTAAAGCCCTTCTTAGATATTCCAGGGCTTTATTATAATTGCCTATTTTTACATAAATACCACCAATATTAGTTAGACATGCTGATTCATCCTCTATATTTCCTAAAGCTAGTGCGATTTTTAGAGCGTCTTCAAAGCAATTGAGTGCCTTCGAATAATTATCTAATTTCCAATAATAAAGGCCGATATTATACAAACAATTTCCCTCCTCTTTCCTGTGGTTTATGTTTTGGGCAATATTCAGTGCGTCTTTACTAAAGGAAAAATATCTCTGCAAATTGTTTTGTTCAAAACATGTAACGCTCATCTGGCGGAGACATTTAAGTTCGTGTTCTTTGCTTGCTGTTTCTCTTGCTAAATCGATAGCCTGTTGAAAACTTTCTATTGATTTTAGGTATTCACCTGAGGAACGGAACTTTTTCCCTTCTTCATAAAGCCTATAAATTTCGAGTGCCTTCTGACTTTCAACCTGCAAGTCCTTTAAGTTTAATTTTTGTGCAGACTTCAAGGCATTTTCATAATGAACTGAAGAGTCTTTGAGTAGGCCAATGTTCCAATACAATAGTCCGAGTTTGAGGAGTGATGCACATTCCTTTTTTTTATCGGTGATTATTTTCGCAACACTTAAAGATTTTTCGAAAAGCCTTAGCGACTCTTCGAATTTGCCGTCCTTTCTGAATTTATCCGCAACTGTGAAGAGCTGAGAATATTCTTGTTCTAAGTCTGCTTTATTGAAGGGGTAAAGCTCAGAACTAAAACAATATAAAGTAAAAAAGAGGCTGGCAATTGTAATAAGAATTAATTTCCTGATTTTAAGTTGTTTCACTTTAAATAACTTAAATGAAATAATATAAATATCTTTTTTTTCTTATAAAAATCATGTTAGATTCGCTAGGGGGGCGTCAATAGCCTCTTGAGATGAATCTTTCTCCCCCCTAGGGGTGATGCAATATTGGGTATGTTTTTGATTTTTAATCGTGCAACGGGATGTGCGAATCTTAGAAAGGGGTATTAGTTGTTAATAGATTTGTTATGGGGAATTAATTTGCTTTCAGTCCCTCTAAATTTTCAAAGTTTAAAACTGTGCTTAATCAACAAAGGTTATGAATCGCCTTTCTTAGGTCCTTTCATTGAGACTACGGCACCTGTAGCCTTGATTTTCTGGACTGAATCGTCATCAGAGGTTTGATCGGAGGATATGTTGCCCTTCTCATCATTAACTTTCAGGTACAAGAACGGGAGAAGCAAAGAGAGCGTATCTGTAGACTTCTCAAGCAGGCGGTTGAAACTGAACTTTTTTGGAGTTTTTTCAGCAGCGATCACTCCAGGAACAGAAAGCATGAAAATGCTGAAACACGCAAAGAGAGACACTGATTTTAGGAAGGCTTTTTTGCGCATGTCAACCTCCTTTCTAAGGTTACATACGCCCTTTTGAGGGAAGGATGGAATGAAAGGTATCAGTCATGGAAGAGCAGGCTGAAACCTTACTCCTATCTCCTCATCCAAGGCGCTGATATAAATCTATGTCGTTGATAATAAAATGTCAAGAGTTTTTTTAATTCTTAGAATCCATATACATCATATCTAGTGGTCTTCATATTATTTAGTCGTATATATAGCGTATTATTGGGAAAAAAATTAAATCTGCCCCAGTTAAGCTCGGTATCTTGCTGCTATGGATTTTAGCTCTTTTTCAGCGTTTTTTGGTGGTGTAGTCAAGAAGCTTATGATTACTGTCAGAAGGGTGGAGATAAGAAAGGCCGGCACAAGCTCGTAGATAATATTTTTAAGAAAAGAAACCTGATTCCAGACAATCGTGACCGCAGTTCCTGCAACAAACCCAGCCGCCACGCCAGCCTTTGTCGTCTTTCTCCAGAATAGAGAAAGGAGAAGGGGCGGGCCGAATGATGCGCCCAGCCCTCCCCAGGCAAAAAGGACAAGCCAGAAGACATACTGTTTGGCCGCAAATCCGAGAATAACTGCTGTAATCACCAGGCCCGACACAACTACCCGGCTGAGGAAAACAAGCTTTTTCTGGGAGATTGATTTTCCTTTGGCCACTATTTTCTGGTAGATGTCCCTGACAACCCCAGAAGAAGCAACGAGGAGCTGGGAGTCGGCCGTGGACATGATTGCTGCCAGGATAGAGGCAGTAACCATGCCCATGATGAGAGGGTGGAGGTGCTCAGAGGCTAGGAAGGGAAACAGGTTCTCCTGGTCTCCTCCGGGAATTGCTTGGAGGCGGCGGTAGTAGGCTCTTCCCACAAGCCCGATAAAGACTGCTCCCCAGGCCATAAGCACATTCCAGACTGTCCCGATAACACAGGATTTCCTCAGCGCCCTGGGGTCTGAGACGGACATGTAGCGGACAAGGATGTGAGGATTTCCGGGAGAGCCAAGCCCGATGCCGAGAAAGCCTATAATACCCCCGGCAGCAAAGGCAAAAGGATCAAGAAATCGGGGATTGAAATCTTGAAGAATCCCCAGGATCTCACCCCAGCCTCCAGCGTGGACGATGGCAATTATAGGGAGTACAAGGAGGGCGATTATCATGAAAAAGGCCTGGATCATATCTGTCAGAGAGACAGCCATAAATCCTCCCAGCGCTGTGTAGGCGAGAACAATGAAGGCTGTGAGCAGGATGCCGCTCGTCTCGCTCACTCCAAAGCTTGTGCTGAAGGTTTTTCCTCCTGCGTTGAACTGCGCCGAGACATAGGGAATCATGAAGACCAGGATGATGAACACAGAGAGTATCCTTAAGATGTTGGATTTGTCTTTATAGCGGGACTCGAAGAAATCGGGGAGAGTCAGGTTGTCCATCATCGAGGTATACCGCCGCAGGCGCTTGCCGATAAAGGCGAAGAGGAAGACTTCGGCCGTAATGTAGCCTGTTACTGCCCAGACTGCAGGGGCACCGATGCTGTAGGCCATGCCTGTTACTCCAATAAGGAGCCAGGCAGATCTTCCGGATACAACAGCACTCAAGGCGACCACAAACTCTTTCAGTTTTCTGCCGGCGAGGAAGAACTCCGAGAGCCCGGAGGATGAAAATTTTGCAGACAGGATTCCTATGGCCAGGATTATGACCAGGTAGAAAATAAAGGAGAGGATAGCTAAGGGATCAGCCTGGACTGCGATCTGGGCGGCTTCCTCCATTAAGGCTATTCGCCCTCCTCCTTAAAAAATAGGTAAAAGACAAAAGAGAGAAGGATGATAGCTGAAGGAAGGATAAAAAGGCCAAAGATTTCAACTAAGCCCATCGAAATTTAGAGATGCGGGATCTATTGCTCTTCTTCTTTGTAAAAATAATTGATTTCCCATTCTGCCGTTGTCGGGCTGTCAGAGCCGTGGACGGCATTGCGCTCTATCGAGAAGCCAAACATCTGGCGCAAGGTCCCCGGTGCAGCCAGAGCAGGGTCTGTAGCTCCCATCACCCGGCGCCAGTGGGAGACGGCCTCTTCTCTTTCCAGAACCATGATCACGATTTCTCCCGAGGACATGAAGTCTGTCAGGCTCTCGTAAAAATTTTTTTCCTTATGGATGATGTAAAAGCCTTTTGCTTCTTCTTTGGTGAGATGGAGCATCCTTAGACCGGATATCTTAAATCCCTCATCCTCGATTCTCTGCATGATTTTTCCTACGTGTTTCTTTTTTATGGCATCAGGCTTGATAATGGCTAGAGTCTTTTCAACCATGGTTGCTCCTTTTGAGCATAAATTCACCCATTGATATATCCTAATCTTTCCTCTGAGTCAACTTTCGCTAGGGTCTGCGGCAATAAATGATATAGAGTTGTAAGTAAGTCTTGTTGTTATCAGTAATCTGGTTAGGTCAGACTTTTAATAGTATAGAAATATGGTTATTACAAGAATGAGTACCGGCTGAGTGAGAATTGTGGATTTTCAGGAGGCTGGAGTGTCAAAGAATTTGGATTCTATTCAGGTTTCGCTATATTCTGATATATCACCCATAGTAACGAAGGCGAGCTTTCTCGCGTAACTTGTTCAGAGTCTCTTTAATTTCTGAGTCAGTCATTCCTTCAATTTGGATTGTTTTATCTTTCCCTGCACGTGCTCCTATCAATGCTCCTAATGTTGCGCCAATAGCACCACCTACAGGCATGTCTATTAGTAATATCCCTGCACCATCATATTCCTCATGAGCAGCATGCCAGATATAATTAAATAAAATTGCCCCCAAAAGAGCTCCTGCTCCGAGTCCAATACCAGCTCCTAACAATGCCTTTGATTTTTTTTCAATAGTAATAACCCTAATATCCGCAATGTCAACAGACACATCTTTTCCTTCAGTATCCAATAAAAGAAGCGAGTTAGGTTTAATCTTAACTACAATTAGTTCGCCCTTTATTTGTCCGCCATCCTTTTTCCAGATTATGAGCGTAGCTCCTCTCCTTTCTTTAGCATAGAGATTTACAGAAAGCATTATTAAAGAGAAGACAAGAAACAATGATATGAATTTTTTATTTTTTAAGCTCATTTTTTCCCTCGCTGCTGAGAAGCCTTTTTATTACACGATGCTCTAATCTAAATTAACAATTTCTTCTCCCCCAGAATCAGCACATTTAATCCTAATCCATTTAATTTTTTTAAATTCAATGGCGCATTGCCCACTTCTATTCCATCAACTATAATCTTTGCGCCTGAAGGATTACTTGTGACAGGTATTTTTTGAGAAGTTCCAGAAATAATTGTCGCACAGTTTTGGAAAAGAAAAACACTCGTGACCATTAAAGCCAAGATGCTTTGGGTTTTTCTTTGAATATTGATTTTAGCCCTCCCTAACGATAATCCATTTTTATGTTTATAAAATTAGATAGCTTGTGTCAATCTTCAAAGTATTCTTTCTTGTGAGGAACCAAGAATTAAGTTTTTTTTTGACAACAAGAGAGAAAGATGATCTTTCAAGGAAGAAATAAGTATAAATCAAAGTTATTCAAGTTATGCAAGTCTGACCCCAAAAGATTGACTTTCATTGACAGCTCTGGCGGCCGCCAGTAAAATGGACTTTCATGAAAGAGAGAAGGAAGAACTACGAGAGGCTGATGGGATTCGCCCTGGACCAGGGGCTGTCCCTTTTTGGAGTAGCAGATGTTGCGGGTATCAGGGAGGAATTCAGCCTTGAAAGAAAGCTGAAGGAGAAATTCGACTGGGGAATATGTCTCGGGAAAAGGCTTCTTGATGCGGTTCTCGAAGACATAAAGGACAGGCCCACTCCGCTTTATTTTCACCACTACCGTCAGCTCAATTTTTTCCTGGACCGTGCAGCCTTCCTGCTCTCTTCCTATATACAGGAGTCCGGATTCCAGGCCCTTCCTATTCCTGCCTCCCAGATAATAGACTGGGAAGGACAGAGGGCGCATCTTTCTCATAAGAAAATCGGCTACCTGGCTGGTCTGGGTTTTATAGGACGGAACAACCTTCTTGTCAATCCGGAAATCGGGGCAAAGTTCAGGCTGGTCACGGTGCTCACCGACATGCCGCTCGAAGCGGATAAGCCCTTGGAGTATGATTGCGGTGTATGCATGAAGTGCCTTAAGCCCTGTCCTGCTCAAGCTATAGGAGAGAAGAAAGAAGAGTTTGACCACAGGGCATGTTTTGAGAAGCTCAAAGAATTCAAGAATATGCGGATTGTGGGACAGCATATATGCGGAGTCTGTATCAAAGCGTGCTCTGGTGTAAAGCGGAGAGAAAAAAACTAAGGATATCTGTTTTATTCTGGTTTTATTCTAAGTTCCATAAGCTGCCCGGGCTTGGGTTGAGCGCAAAAGAGGTGTGAACGAAAAAAGGGGATGATCTTCTTATGCAGGCTTGTTAAAAACGCGGTTCAGCCTTATTTAGAAACCCGGCTGAGCTCCATAGCTTCCTTCGAGATAACAAGCTGATTTCTTCCTGCTTTTTTTGCCTTGAATAAGGCTTTGTCGGCAAGAATGGTCAGCTCTGTGGCAACTTTTTCGTAATTTGTCTGATTTCTTTTGGTTTTGTCACCTCTCTTGGGCCTTACTTCAGAATAATGAGCGCAGGCAACTCCCATGCTTAAGGTTTTTTGGACTACTTCGTCTTTGGGTTTGAATTTTAACTGTTGAAAGATTCTTCTGATTCTCTCCCCGACCTTGGCTGCCTGGGCAGCGGTGAGTCCGGGCAGGATAATGACAAATTCGTCTCCCCCGAACCTTGAAGCCCAGTCCATCTCTTTGCGGATGACGTGGGATATGACGGTGGCGGTCTGTTTTAGGATTTCATCTCCTTCGAGGTGAAGATACTTATCATTGTATTGTTTAAAATCATCTATATCTATCATGATGAGGGACAAAGCGCTTCTCCATCTTTCCGCTGTTTTGATTTCATTGGGTAAATTCTGGTTGAAATACCTTCTGTTGTACACCCCTGTTAGCTCATCAGTAATGGAAAGGCGTTTGACTTCTTCTTCTAAATCTTTTCTTTCTGAGATGTCTTCGAGCACTGTATCGTAATATATGATTCTTCCAGAGCTGTCCCTGACCGCTGTTGATGTTAAAGATGCCCAAAAAGATGTTCCGTCCTTTTTTTTCAGAATGAACTCTTTATTCTTGGCATGGTCGTTTTCTTCCAATTCCTTCATCAGTATTAGCCTGTCATCCGGATTTTTGTATAAATAAGGAGCTTTAACTTTCAGAAAGTTCTTCGCACTCGTGTAACCGAACATCTCTACAACAGAGGGATTGAATTCAAGAAGTTTCCCGTCCGGTGTTGCCCTGAAAATTCCTATTTTAATGTTGTTAACCAGTTCTCGATACTTTTCTTCAGACTCTGAGATGATTTTGTCAAGCTTATGTCTCTGGATTATTTCCGAGATCAAGTTAGCAAAAATCTCCAAGGGCCTCACCGTCTCTTCGGTCGGAATCAAGCCGCTTTTGGAGTCATTAACAGAGATAATTCCTATTATCTTGCCCTTGGTATCTTTCATGGCTACAAGGAGATTGTCTTCTCTATTCCAGCGGCCTTCTTTTTTTGGGTATGTTTTTTCTCCGGGGGCGACCGCATCTTTATCCAGTATGTCCTTCCAGGAGTGCGGGATGTAGCAGGACTGGTTCCCGATTTTTATGGATTTTTCAAAGTATTTCAGGTATTTTTCCCTCGGAATCTTTGCTTTCTTTAATCTCTCTAAGTCAGTTTTCTTGATGCCTCTGTGCCCGATAATTTCCCGGTGGGGAGGAGTATCTGTGAAATAGGATATGAGCACTCTTCCGAAATCTGAAATTTCGACCACAGCTTGAGATACGTGGTCGAAAAGCTTCTCTTCGTCTTTGATCGTTAATATATTTGCAGATATTTCTGAGAATCTTTCAAGCTGGCGGATAATCTCTATTGTTTTATCTTTGGCGCTCTTGCTGTCTGTTATGTCGATATTCATGGCTATTGCGATTGGTTCTTCTTCAGGCAGAGCGGTGAGAACTGCGGGAAAGATGTGGCATAAAACGTGCCGGACCTCTCCGGTTTTTGTGGTTATTGCCCATTCCTTCTTGGGGGAAGGCTTATTCTGGCGAATAGCTTTTTTTATATATCTTTTAAACTCGTTTTCATCAGACTCTGATACAAAGAAGCTTTTAAGAGTTTTCCCTAATACCTCTTTCTCGGTGAATCCGAATAGTTTTTCTGAGAACCGGTTCCAATAAACCACCTCACCCTTTATGTTGTATCCCTGAACGGCGATATTCGCCGCATTATAAAAGATGGACTTGAATCCCGACTTTATTTTTGATGCAGGCGGGGTGTGATTTTCTTTGTGAGTGGCCAATATAACCTCTGTCTAAAAAATCTTAAACTTTTCCTTCCTTTAAGGGAGAATAATTCATAAAGGAAAACGTGTAAATCGCCTTAAGAGGTGAAATTTGGGTGAGTTTTGATTCTTTTTTTACACCTCGCTCGGTAGCATCGCTTCACCTGTTGTGATTAGTCGAATTTTGAATCCTGAGAGAGAAGGACCGCCTTGGCTGAGTAATGATGCAGTTTTGGCTGCACGAAGATGAAATTTCAGATAAACAACCGTAAGTTATTTCTTCCCCTTCTGGCAGGGAACCCATACTTCTGTCCTCAGGTCTTCTGGCTTTGTATCCGGAGTGGGCATGCTCAGGTAACGCTCCAGGACCGGCCCTGCCGGCATTAATTTGTTGGCCTGCATCCAGTCAAACATCTTGTTGATTGTCTTTTCAGATTCTTCATACGGGCCTTTATGGACGGCAAAGACGACAAGCGTGAATTTCCACTCTTTCTTTTCCAGGGGTGCCTGGACCTCTACCTGGGCAGAGACAGGAAACCCCACTTCCCACACTAGCTCCTCGGGCTTTACCATAGCCGGACTGTTGTAATAGATTCCGATCATAGGACCTGCTGGTGTAATTTTTTGTTCCTGGACGGCGTGCATCAGTTGGCCTATGATTCCCTCGATCTCTGTGAATGGACCTTTATGCGGGATGCAGCAATAAGAAAAGGGAGAAACTTCCTTGACAGAGACGAATTTTTTCTCTGGAGTCTCTTCTTGGGTATTGAGGGCTGCCGAAGCTGAAATGAATACGAGCAATAACGCCAATCCCAGTAATGAAATTGTTTTTTTCAAATTTACCTCCCTTAAAAATGAAATGAGCTTTATATCAAATAAAGAGCCTTATAATAAAGCGGCGTTCCAAAATATGAATGCAGAAGCCTGTTGATGGTAAATGTATTTTACTATTTTCTTTCGCTTTTTTTAATCTCATTTCCCCAAATGTTCTTAATCGTTATTGTATTCTCCAGATATCATTGTCAATATTTTCTTGGGGGACTCTTGAATATGGGTCCACCTGGATAAAGACCGGTTTTTCTTTACTTTTTATTATAGTTGTTATTTTTCCGATTCCACTAATTTTCAATTTTTTTATTATCATTTTTCCATTTGAAGAGGTTTTATACCCAACGTCGGTAAATATTTCATAATCCCTGTTTGCATTCAAAATTAAATCAACCTTTGACTCATATACGTTTTTATTTTTTTCTGTTTTTACATCTTCTATTAGCAGATCAATTTTTGGTACAATTTTTATCCATTGGTTAAGATATTCTTGTACATTAATGTCTGTTCTGGCTTGAATACAATCTAAAAAAGCTTTATAACCTGTATTTTTTAATCCATACTTTTTATAAAAATCTTTTAGGCCTAAAAAAAGGTCTCGATCACCAATCTTCATTCTTAATTGTTCCCATACCAAAGCTCCACCATTATATATTAAAGAATTTTCCGCTGATCCTATTTTTTGAGCATTCTCAAGAGTTAGGGATGATTTGTATGCTTCTCCATTAATAAACCTTTGTAAATAAAGACGACGGACTCTTTTCCCGGCATCTTCTCCAAGAATTTTTTCTACTGCCCAAGCACTGATAAAATTCGCTCCGCCTTCACCAAACCATTCCCTTAAGATGCCGTCCCAATAAACATAAAAAAGATTCCAATTATGATATACCTCATGAGTTACCAATCTTAGATAATCTAACCTGCCATCTGATCCAGCATTGAAATTTTTTGTGGCATAACTTGTAAAGTACATGGTATTTGCTTTATTTTCTCCGCTTAAATTTTGAGATCCTGTTTCACCAACAGTAGCAAATTTATATACTTTGGTTCCATTGTCTCCAAAATAGTCATAAAAAAGCTTTACTACTTCAAATGTATTTTTTGCCATCTCATCGTTAAATTCTTCCTCCGGATAGAGATAATATTCAACCTTGATATTTTCATTCTTTTTTTCAGTTTTTTTATATTGCGCACAGGAGAATGTGGGCATGTTTGGCGTGGAAGACACATATGTATCTGTTATGAATTCATCTTCCTCTTTTGAAGAAATCATATTCCCAGGAACACACGAATAATAACCTGCTGGATATTTAATGGCCATTCTAAATGGATAGGCCATATTCAATCCAAATAATGGATTACATCCGATATAAATTGAATAGGACGCTTTAGGACTTATTGTTAAAGCATACATCTCCTTTGGTTCATTGCTTACTGCTTCAGGTGTTAGATGGTATTCAATATAAAGTGAAATTTCATCACCAGGCATAATAAATCTTTCTGTTTCTACATTGATAACTTTAAATTCAAAGTTACCAAATACTTTCTCTGACCCACAGGATTTCCATGATATTGGATAAGCCTGATTATCAGTAGAACCTTTTAAAGTGAGCTTAGTTATTATTAATTCAGGATGAATGGTAAAGAATACCTCTTTAACTGATTTTGGAGAATCATTCTTGATTATTATTGTTTGCTTCGATTTAAATAGTTTTTTTATGGGATTAATCTCAAAGTGCAGATTATGATTTATTACTCTGAAATTATATTCCACATTATTCTTTTGATTCCCTGCTTGAAGTTGATCAAAACAAATTAGTATAAACAAAAATACAATAAGCGTAAGAAAAATTTTATCTTTAAAGGAATCCATCCAGAACTTAATGTCAGTTCCTTTTTTTGACGTATTTATCCAGCCATTCGAACATCTCGGCAAGCACATGAAGGACAGACTCCCTGGCTCTGTAGCCATGACTTTCGTGCGGAAGCATGACCAGGCGGGCAGTTGCTCCGTGTCCCTTTATGGCATGATAAAGCCTCCGGGATTGGATGGGAAAGGTTCCTGAGTTATTGTCTGCTTCGCCGTGGATGAGAAGAATAGGCTCGTTTATTTTGTGAGCATGCATGAAAGGAGAAACTTTAAAATAAATTTCCGGATTTTCCCAGAGTGTCCTTCGTTCGTTCTGGAAACCGAAGGGCGTCAGGGTCCTGTTGTAAGCTCCGCTTCGGGCAATCCCGGCTGCAAAAAGGTCGCAGTGTGCCAGCAGGTTGGCTGTCATGAAAGCTCCGTAGCTGTGTCCACCCACACCAACGCGCTCGGGATCAATGATGCCCATGGAATCCAGCTTGTCTATGGCTGCTTTCGCGCTCGATACAATCTGGTCAACAAAAGTGTCGTTCATGGTTTTTGGGTCTCCGACTACAGGCATCTGAGCCCCATCGAGAAGAGCGTATCCCTGGGTTACAAAGAAAAGCTGTGAGTAACCTCTGTAAAATGTAAATCGGTGAGGCGAGCCTCTTACCTGACCTGCAACCTTTGGATCGCTGTATTCGCGGGGATAAGCCCAGATCACAAGCGGCAGCCTCTCTCCCTCTTTGTATCCTGGAGGCAAATAAAGGGTTCCGGAAAGCTCCACTCCGTCTTCCCTTGTATATTTTATGAGCTGCTTCTTTATTCCCGTAAGCTGCGGCGCAGGATCTTTAAAGTCGGTAAGAGCTTTCCTCTCCTTTTTTCTCAGGCTATAAAGGAAATAGTTGGGAGGCTCGCTCTTGGATTCAAACCTGGTAATGATCTGATTCCTGGATTTCCCCACAAAGTCAATAAAAGACTCATAGCTTTTTGCACCGCACTGGAACAGGCGCTTCTTTTCCAGCGTCTTCAGATTCATCCTGTCGAGAAAAGGCCTGTCTCCTGTGGGGGAAGCGCCGCTTCCAGAGAGATAAATCCAGTCCTTGTCCTGAAGAAGGATCCATTCTCCTGCAGGGGTTATTGTGTAAACAGTGCGGCCAGGGTCGTTGTAGCGGTCATGAATGCTTAGGTCAAATATTTTCTTTGGAGCCTTATCCGGCTCGTCGACGTTGATAAGATAAGTGGTTCTCCATCTTCTCCTCCAGTCGTATTCTATGATGAAAGCATTTCCTTCTGTTTTTAGCCATGAAATTCCTGAATAGCGATGCTGAATTTTCAGAATTTCTTTCGGCTTCTCTTTAAAAGGAGAAAAGAGTGTCATGAGTTTATCCCGGTTTGGAACTTTTTTTTCAGGATCACCTCCGTCCAGGGCTTCAACCCAGATAAGGGTGGCTGGCTTGAGCGCCCTCCATCCAACAGACCTCGGGCCTGTCGGAACTCCCCTCATTGGAACCTCATCGGCTAGAGGAAGGTCAGCAAAAAGATGGACTAATTTGCCATCTCTGTCCCATATTTCTAGTGTGTGGGTGAAGTAGTAATAGGGGACGCTGTAGGAGTAAGGCTTTTTTATCCTGTAAACGAGCAGCAGATTTCCGCTCGGGGATTGATCAGCATAAAGGTATACGCCGGGACCGCCAATCTTTCTGCTGCTGCCCGAGATAACATCTACTTCCATAATTTGAGATGTGGTGTAATAGTCGAAAAGTTTCTCATCATATGGGTCTTTCAAAAGGTCCTGGTAGGTCCATACCTTGGAGAATTTTCTTTCTGTCTCCTGGATATTGGGGCCGACCGGGACTTCTGGTTCTTGGGGAGGATTTCCGCGGTCTGCCAAAACAGTGTAGGCGAGGAGATGGCGGTTGTCCTGGAGCCATGTAAAACCAGAACTAATGGTGGCATTAATTATTGGTCCGGTCAGATTCTTTGTGTTTCCGGTTTTTGTATCAGCTAGCCAGAGTTCGATTCCTTTATCCGTGTAGCGCAAGAAAGCTATCTTAGAGCCGTCCACAGACCACCGGGGATAGCCGAGTTTTGCTCCTTCGGGAAGAGCGATTCGCTTTGTTGAACCGTCTTTTATCGACTTTATTGTGAACCCCGTATAGAAGAGTGTTTGCTGACGGCTGTTATACAACGGTGTAATTCTCATCCCCGCCAGCCTGAGCAGAGGCTGAGCCATGTAGGCGATTGAAGGCATGGATTCATATTCGGCAAGGAGCATAAAATCGCCCTTGGGACTTATGATCGCCCGTGGGAGAGGAGGCGCATCCACGATATCTACCACCTCTTTGGGCGGCAGCTTATATGGCTCTTGCGCCGAAAGGGGGAGAATTGATAGAAAGATGAAAGCAAAAATAAAAACAATAAATGATGCGGGAATAGTCTTTTTCATGATTTTCCTCCTATAAACATGATTGCCCTCCTTAAAACAAGATTTTCCTTCCCAAAAACATGAATTTCCTTCCTGGAAAGATGGCTTTTTATCCACCGGTTTTCTTAATATATACTAATTAATCTGTCAATTTACAATTTGTTTTTATAAGAGATAAGGGGTGACAAAATTTAAGAAATGGTTTAGAATATTGAAGAATTATGAGAAAAAGGGACAGGGTTTGGCTAAGGGAAGTGTTCCCTTTAAATGAAGTATCCCGTTTAAGCAAAAATAAATAATAATCTGGATTAAAAGAGCTCTGGAAATGGACCCGGAAAATTTCAAAGGCCAAAAAAATACGGAAGAAGAAGAGAAGCCCAAGGCAGATCAACAGAAACCCGAGCTAGAACAAGAGAAACCAGAGCAACAACAGAAATCCCAGGCAGAAGAAGAAAAACCCAAGGCAGAACAAGAGCAACCTGAGATAGAGGAAGAGGAACCCAAGGCAGATCCTGTTGAAATTAATAAGGCTAAGAACGTTATCCTGTTTTTTAAAAAAACCTTCTCTCTGATGAAGCTTTATCCTCCAGAAAATCCTTCCGTTGCAAAATCTATAGATTTATTCAATAACCAGATAGGAGAATTTCTTAACGAATATGAAGAATTATCAATTCAGGTGGGAGAATTTAGTTTTTCTTTCAAGGGAGAATTAGTCTTCCAGGATGAAGAAAGAAGGAAAAGCCTTCCCTTTCTTTTTTATAAAGATGGGCTAAGAGAGCTGTCTTTTCATAAGGGCCTGGATAAAGAAGAGATCCATGAATTTTTTAGGACCATAAGTGAAGTTTCTGACCTTCCTCCAGAAGATGCTGACATTGTTAACTCTCTTTGGGAAAAGGATTTTATTCATATTAGATATTATTCCATTGATGAATTTCTTGACCAGGACATTGGAGAACCCTTAGAAGAAATAAACCCTTTTGATATAGCGGGATTTGCTAAGGGGAAGGTGGAGATGACTCCGAAAGATGAAGAACTGTTTAAAAAAAGCCTTAGTTTGGGAATACAGGAAGGAAGAGAAAAAGGAGAAGGAGAATACGAAGGCGAAGATGCTGGAGCGAGCATACTTCCATATGTCACGGTGGGCGCTGTAAGCAAGGATGAAATTCCAGAGATTGAGTCCATGGTCGCAGAGAGTCGGAAAACTCCTCATATGACTGAGCTAATAGATTTGCTCTTTGAACTCCTTTTTTTTGAAGAGGGAGCGGAGGAATTCGCGGCCATTACAGAAGTCCTTGGTGAATGCCACCAGAAGGTCCTGGAAAAAGCTGACTTTTCAATGGCCCTATCGATTCTAACCAGGCTTGAAGAGTTAAAGAAAACTATTTCTGCTAAATCTGAAGAAAAGGCGAAAGTGCTGGGGAGAATTTCGGATAGAGCTGCAGCGCCTGAAGCTGTCGCCCGCTTGAGAAAAATATACAAGGAGGGGCGGATCGAAGATTTTGACACTTTCTTCGGATATCTGGAGAAACTGGGAGCCCGCGCTTTTCCTGTCGTTGCCTCGATTTGGGAGGATTCAAAATTTCCGCTTTCCAGGCAGAAGGTCTTAGATTTATTGAAAAGAATCGGAAAGTACGATTTAAATGCTCTTCTCAATCTTGCCAGAGGCCGGTCAGTATCTCTAACAAGGGAAATTATAAGCATATTTACGACCACAGGCGAGAGAACGGAAGTATCCCAGCTTGAAGATTTCGTTAATCATCCGGATAAAGCAGTAAGGCTTGATGTTATCCGCGCCTTGGGAAAATCTGGAGATGAGGCTTCCAATAAGATCCTGTTAAGATCCCTTTCTGACACGGATAGAGAAGTCCGCACAGCAGCTATCAAGAATCTCAGATATCTTGGAGATAGCGCTACCTTAGATCATGTTAAGCAGATGGCTTACGAAAAAGGCTTCAGGAAAAAGACCAAGCGGGAGAAAGAAGCTATACTAAAATTTTTAGCAAACACCAAAAGCGCAGAGATTAGTGCTTTCCTCTGCTCCCTTTTGAAAAAAAGGAAGATTTTCTTCGCGTTTAAGACGAATGAGACTCGCCTCTGTGCGGTTTCTGCCCTGGGAGTAATGGCTACTCCTGAGGCTGAGGACATACTTAAGGAGGGGACTAAGATACGGAATAAAGCCATTCGGCAAGCTTGTAATCGTGAGCTGATGAAAATAGCATCTGGGGGAAGGTCAACGGAAGATGCCAAAAAAGAACAGAAAAAAGATATTAAAAACGAGCAGGGTTCTTAATCATGGAAGAAAAAAAGCAGAAAGTAAGAAAGGATTACATCGAGGAGGCCAAGAAATCTCTATCCAAGATAATTGAAGAGATATTTATCCGTCTTTCCTCAGCAATGAAGGTCGCTCAAATCTATGAGCCCAATAATCTTACTTTTATAAGGCATCTTAATCTTCTCTTCAACTTAATTCAAAATATCTTAAAAAGTGAAAAGAAAGCCGTATTCCAGTTTCGGCAGAACACTTTATTTTTCAACACTGACATAGTCAAATTTGATTTTCGCAGCTACCACAATTTTAAATTCCTGGCTGATGAATTCAGAAAAAAGGAGATAGGAACCCTTGGCTTCGAACCCGGCTTGAGTGAGGGTGAGCTGACGCAGTTCATTACTCTTTTTGTGGATGACGAGGTAAAAAAAGAGAATCCTTTCGAAGATTTCGAGGCGATATTAAAAGAGAAGGGAATAGGCCACATATTTTTGGAGAAGATGCATCCCTTTGAAGTGGCCAGAGGTGTCCGAGAAGAGAAACTTCAGAAATCCGCCATAAAAGTATTTTTCAAGAGCATAACCCACCTGAAAGAAGTCGTCGAGAGAGAAAAACAGAAAGAAAGGGTTCAGCTAAAAACTACTCGAAGACTGATGCAGTCCATAATTAATCTTGTAAGTCAGAATGAATCTTTCATGGTAGGCTTAACAAATATAAAAAATTATGATGAATACACTCTCAATCATTCGGTTAATGTAACCGTTTTGTCTATTTGTTTTGGACGAAGATTAGGTCTTGAAAGAAAAGAATTGGTAGACTTGGGAGTAAGTGCTTTTTTTCACGACATCGGAAAAGTGGAGGTCCCAGAAGAGATTCTGAATAAACCGGATAAGCTCGACGATAATGAATTTGATATAATGAAGACTCATCCGTGGCATGGTGCTCAAAAACTGGCCTGCGTTAAAGAATTGAATATTCTTCCAGTAACTGCCATTAATGTAGCCATGGAGCACCATATATGGGAAAACCTCGGGGGGGGCAGCTATCCCAAATTCTGGAAAAAGAAACGTACTGATTTCTTCAGCAAAATTGCTAAAATATGCGATTTTTTTGACGCTGTAACGACCGAAAGACCTTATAGAAAGGAGACCGCAACCAGAGAAGAGGCCGTGAGCTGGATGCTGGAGAAAAGCGGGTCAGAATTCGACGCCATCTTGCTCAAGGTTTTCGCCGACATGGTAGGAATCTATCCCATCGGATCTCTCGTCGTCCTTGACACAGAGGAGTGGGGCATCGTGATGGAGACGAACCCGGAGATGGCTCTTATGACCTGCCCTAAAGTGAAAATTATTGCTGATAAGGATGGCAATAAAATAGATGGCGGAATTATCGACCTGGCAGAGAAAGACCTTAAAACAGAAAAGTTTAAAAAGAAAATCGTAAAAACCCTGGATCCTTTTAAATACGATATTAACGTCTCTGAACACTTTCTAACCACAAGCGCCTAAAAAGACCTCCCTCAGTTTCTCCTCCCTTTTTGACAGACTTACTTTTCATGATTATAATCAATCTCTTTTTGAGTAAACACAACATCAAGATAAGAAGTTATTTTTGAGGAGGAACTATGAGAGGCTTTAGAACTAAATTTACTTCCACCGGGACTTATCTCATGATAGCTTTTATTACCATAGCTTTTCTCCTGATACTTTCAAACTGCAAAGATATCTTTGCTCCGCCTGCCCCAAAGACTCTTCCTGCGGTTGTTAGAAAAACATCTCCTGAAAGGATCTATCCACCGGCTGACCTCGTTTTATTCAACGGAGTTGTATATACTGCTGATCCTGTTAATCCTGAAGCCTGCGCTCTGGTCATCACCGGAGACGAGATTACGGCTGTTTGTAAACAAAACAGTGAAGTAGGGAAATACATAGGAGATAAGACCAGATCTATTGATTTAGCGGGAAAGTTTGTCACGCCGGGAATTATCGACGGCCATGTCCACTTTAACGGGGCTGGGGCTCTGATAATTGACGCGAATTTAATGACTGTTTCTGATGAGGAAGGGTTGAGGAAGGAGGTCCGGAGAGTTGTTGAAATCCTTGATGACGGTGAATGGATAACCCGGGGACTCTGGGGCGCCTATGAGAAGTGGGCTTTAGCGGATGCTGGAGAAAAAAAGTCGGGAAAAGAGGCATTATGGCGGCCAAAACGGGGCATGATAGATGATTTGACGCCGAATAATCCCTGCTTTCTCTGCCGCTATGATTTTAAAGAGTGGCTGGCTAACACAGCGGCCCTCAAGGCGTCAGGTCTGGATAAAGAAATTATCGAAGGGATGGAAGTAGGCGAGGACGGCGAACCGACGGGAATAATTTTCAGGCCTTCTCCTGCCTTTGATAGGATGGTTAAGGCGCAGAAGCCAAAATCCCATAAGAGGCTTTTGGATGAGAACCGGGCTGCTCTCCGGGCCTTGAGGGAATCAGGTATAGTTGAAATCCATGATATAGAGAGGCCTGATCAAACTAAGCGCTTCGCCGAACTCCAGAAAAACGGGGAGCTGACCTGCCGGGTCTGGCTGAGACCTGACCTCTCCCGAGGCGCCAAAATGAAAGAGGAAGGCTTCGCGATGGGTCTTCATCCGAAGACAAAAAAGAAAGATAGGTGGCTGCGTTACGGCGCGCTGAAAGGCTATATTGACGGCATCATGGGGACCCACAGCGCTCTTTTCTTCAAACCGTACGATGACCAGCCCGATAACTACGGCCACTGGCGCCGCCATACCTCTGATGATCCTGAATACAAGATTCGCAACATGGAGAAAATGTACAACCTCATCAAAGTGGGCTTGAACGCCGGTTTTGTTCCCAACGTCCATGCCATCGGAACAAGGGGAGTGGCAGAGATGCTCGACCTTTACGAGAGACTGATGAAAGAAGGAATAGACCTGAAAGGTTTCAGGGTGGTCCACGCTCAGGTCATCAGACCTCAGGATTTTCCAAGGTTCAAAGCCCTGAACGTTATCGCCGAGGTCAACCCCTACCATATCTCTGACGACATGCGCTGGATGGAAGAGAGAATCGGGCATGAGCGATGCAAGGGAGCATATGCCTTTAAGTCGCTCTTGGATAACGGAGCTATGCTGAGCTTTGGTTCGGATTGGCCTGGAACAAGCGCAGCTCTCTATCATATGCATCCCAAATATCTGATCTATGCAGCTGTAGCGAGGAAAACAGTGAAAGGCACTCCAAAGGGAGGCTGGTTCCCTGAACAGCGCATACCAGTCGAGGAAGCCATCAAGGCTTACACGATTAATAACGCCTATGCTGCCTTTGAGGATGATATCCGGGGTTCTTTAGAGGCAGGAAAGCTCGCTGACATAACTGTTTTTGACCGCAATTTACTTGAAATTCCAGAGGATGAAATCCTGAAAACAGAGGTCGTCTACACCATCATCGACGGCAAAATCGTCTTCGAAAAAAAATAACTCTTCTGCATGGTTTTATTGTAGGGGCTTGATTCATCAAACCCACATTTTGTTTTATAAATAATTATTTGTAGGGGCTTGATTCATCAAGCCCGGTTTTGTATCTGGTAATTGATTTTTGGGGGATCTGATTTATCATACGTAGGGGCTTGATTCATCAAACCC
>WVXO01000038.1:0-284 GCA_011773465.1 Candidatus Aminicenantota bacterium
GGATCATATTTTTTGGACTTCCTGGAGCACTAATCGGAGCAGCAATTGGTGCAATTGTAAGTTTTTTAAGTAAGACTAAACAATCCAAAAAAGGAGAAGATTGAGGAGGTGCGGGCTGATGGCCCGGGTGGAGCACATAATGATATATCTTTGAAGTACGAAGACGCAAGCGGAAGCCAAAAACCCATAAATCCCTGGCTTCCCGATTCTGAAATAGACAGCGGAGCGTAATCAGCGACTTAATAAGATAGAAAGTATTGATTTAGCCCTTCAATTTGACTCTT
>WVXO01000038.1:321-4903 GCA_011773465.1 Candidatus Aminicenantota bacterium
TTCGACAATCCTTCTGATTCCAAGTTCTGTAAAGAGTGCGGAACCCAATTAATCCCTAAAGACGAAATCCCTGTCACTGAAACTCTCGAAACACCCACAGAAGAATTAACCAGAGGAACCACTTTTGCTGGAAGATACGAGATCATTGAAGAGCTGGGAAAAGGAGGCATTGTTGTCTTAAGAGGGGAGCAGATGATTCAATAAAAAAAGAGATGTCTCAAATGAGAAGTCGCATGGCAATTTTTCTTATTGGCATGGCAATATTGCTTTCTTTCCCACAGGGGTCTGGCGCCCACTGGGTGCCAGCCGGCAATCCTGGAGGTGGTCGGATTACCTCTTTTGCCGTAAAAGGGTCGAATCTCTTTGTGTCCACTGACCTTGGTGTATACCTATCCCCTGACAACGGCGCGACCTGGACGGCCGTCAACTCCGGATTGCCTGGCAAAAACGGAGATCCTGGGCAAGCTTTCGTTGGGTGTCTTGCAGTGAGCGAGGCGAATCTCGTGGCTGGCACTCCGGATGGTATTTTTATTTCCGCGAACAACGGCAAAAACTGGACTGCGACCAGCTCTGCAGAGCATATGCATACAGCCTATTGCTTTGCAGCGAGCGGGACGAATATCTTTGGCGGCGCTTGGTGCGGAGTATTGCTGTCCACAAACAATGGAAAAACCTGGACATTTATGGACACAGATATACCGCTTGGGCCTTATCTTACGGTAGCCAGTAAGGAAGATTACGTCAGGTCTCTTGCGGTAAGCGGGGAAAATTTTGTTGCAGGCACAGGATACGAAAAGTTTGTCTTCGTTTCCAGGTGGAACGGCAAAAGCTGGGAAACGGTTAGCTCAGACTCGCCTGAGAATCTTGATGTTGATTGTGTTGTGCTGAATGGGAAGTACTTTTTCGCCGGTACCTCAAGAGGCGTCTTCCTTTCTAAGAACAAAGGGAAGAGCTGGATAGAGAGAAATTAAGGGTTACCCAAAGAAACTCAGGTCTGGTGTTTTGCCACGAGCGGGAAAAATCTTTTTATCGGAACATCCAAAGGCGTCTTCATCTCCAGGAACAACGGCAAGAGCTGGACAGCTGTCAACTCGGGATTGACGGCCACTGATGTCCAGTGCCTTGCGGTGAGCGGGACGAGCCTCTTTGCCGTCACTGAGGAAGGCAAAGTTTGGCGATTGCAATTGTCGGACTTATCAATTGAAAAATGATAAGCGGTGTCTTTTGGAAGCTCTGAAATGCCGTTCCCCAGCTGGGTCCCGAATCCCCAACCTCTGGAAGGACGCTGACCCTGGTATTGATGAGGTTGAGGATGCGAAGGAGAGGTTGGCTGGGCTGCAGGAATTGCCATAAACTCCAGTCTAACGAAATTAAAAAAAGACATCTGANNTTGGCTGGGCTGCAGGAATTGCCATAAACTCCAGTCTAACGAAATTAAAAAAAGACATCTGAACGAATTAGCGGCTTAAAGAGGAGGTGGAGGGGGATTCTCAAATAAGACTTAATCTATGTTTCCCTTCTAAAGTCGAGAATTCCTTTGGAGATTCCAACCTCTTTAAGAGCTCTTCTTATTCCAATCCTTTTAATTTCTTCTACTAANNTTGGAGATTCCAACCTCTTTAAGAGCTCTTCTTATTCCAATCCTTTTAATTTCTTCTACTAAGAACTGCTCTCTTTTTCCAATCATTCTTTCAGATTCAATATATTCGTAACCTTTCTTAATCCTGAGCTCATCAGTCGAGGCAAAAGTGAAAAGTCTGCTCAATCTTTCTCCTTCCTTAACCAGCATTTTTTTAAAGTTTTTATCATCCAAAGGCTTCCCTTTTTTAAGAGCTTTGTTCTCTTTTTCAACAAGATAGGGATAAATAGCGATATGCCATAATTCTTCCATAGCATTATCAACAAAGTAATCGTCGGTTTTTGGATTCTCTGGATCACCAATAACATATGAAATCTTGGAATTATAGTGGTCGATTATGTAGAGGGATTGTCCTCGACCTTTAAACAGCAGTAAAGGGATTAAAACAAAAGAGGGTTGTTCAAGTCTCATTTTGAGAAGCTTATCCCCCTTTTCTGTTTTTACCCTTATTTTAAGTAGATTTTCGTGTTTAGTTAAAAATTCACGTTTTTTTTGGATATAACGGAAATCCTTTCTCTGGGATGAAAATATTGGCAGGTAATCCTTGATAAAATCCCCAACATCGTTTGTAATCTTTTTCACCATGTTAAGATAGTTGGCATAATCTTCATTCTTAATCTGATAAGGCTCCTTTATACGTTCATAAGTAACTATTTGATAATGTAAAATCTCTCCCTTGATTTTATTAGCTATGCTTTCTTTTAGAAAAGCTTTAGTGATTGTTCTAGGGTAAAAAATTTTCATAATTCCCTAGTGAAGAGTTATTTCCATAAAATTAATAAAATAGCTTTCTTTACAATTTTCAAGTGAGAATCTCCTATAATTCAATCCTCACTTACACCATAAATTCCCCTTAAGGAAACATATAAAACCTGACAAATTACCTTTCTAATTATCTCTTTTTCACTTTTTTCAAGTAAAACAAGATTCTGAGACCCAAATTCTATCAAGGGTGCAATTAGCCTTCCCCCTATCCTGAGTTGTTCTATCAAAGGAGGAGGGATTTCTAGGCATGCTGCAGTTACGCAGATTCTGTCATATGAAGACATCTCTGGATACCCAAGACCTCCGTCTCCTTTCACAAGGACAATATCATTATATCCTTCATTTTCGAGATTTTTTCTCGCAAATTCAAAGGTTAATGGGTCGATTTCGATGGATACAACCAGACCTTCAGGTCCAACAATTTCCCTTGCTACTGCTGTGCCATAGCCAGAGCCAAGGCCTACTTCGAGAAATTTATGGCCCGTATCTAGACCTAAAGGTTCATAAAAAAGAGGATAGCTATGAGGGCATGAAATAGTCGCCTTCTTGCCAGGAAGAGGGAGAGGAACTTCTAAATAAGAATAGTCTTTATACATTAATGGTATGAAATCTTCCCGTGGAACCTTAGACATTGCATCCTTTATGCGTTCTGACTTGAGATATCCTTGCCTGATAAGCCACTTCAGCTTCTTCTTTCTTTCCTTACTGAAGTCTTCTTTACTTTTAGAAGGCTCTTTTGGGAGTGGTATTATCCAGCCTTGCATTTTTTTTCAGAATCAGAGTGCTTATTAAAATTTTCATAACTTTCTTTTATGATTTTCTTTTTGTATTGGAAATTATAGCACACGTAAGCACCAAGACTCAGAGATTAAGAACATTTCTGGGCATAACTTAGACGGATAAGTTGCGGGCTGTTGTCAGCAAAAGGGGGTTGATGATGGGAACTAATTGATGGAAACTCTCCCCTGCCGGCCAAAAATGCCTTGATTATTATAGCACATTTGTGTTCGTTCATAAACATTAGTGACACTTTAGAGAAGCGATGCGCGGTAGAATTGGCATCACTATGAGCGATTACAGACTAGTTATTGCCAGGTTGGTATTTGTTCTCATTTGTCTTATAATGTCGCTAGGTAAAGGGCCCTCCTAAGGGACAAATTTGAACCAGGGAGTTAGGATAAGTGAGGAGATTTTCTGATAAGGTAATCGAACATTTCAGTAACCCGCAAAATGTCGGCATTATCGAACGCCCCGAGGGAATTGCGACAATTACTAATCCAGTATGTGGAGATGTCACAGAAATCTACTTACGAATAAAAGAGGGGATTATCGAAGATGCCAAATTTAAATCTTTCGGCTGCGCCGTCACCATAGCTTCAGCTTCGGTATTCACTGAGAATATAAAAGGTAAAGACATTTCCAAGCTAGTATCGGGAAGAGACGAAGAGACAGTCAGACAGTTAGTAGGCTTGGTTGAGAACGAATTGGGGGAATTGCCTCCACAGAAGCTTCATTGTCCTCCAGCCACTATTCAGGCCTTCCTAGAAGCCATTTTGCAGTACAATGAAGGAAAAGGAGAGACGCAACTTGCATCTAGAATAAAAAAGTTGATACCGCTAGTATCCAAGTACTATGAAAGAGGAGAAAAGGCAGAAGACGATATAATCACTTAATCCAAGAGCTTGTACAGGGGCTAGTTAGCCATCATAAAAGGTTTCGAATTCCCGTAGCGCTCCCGAAATTGAAATGACAGTAAGGCTAAATAGCTCCTCCTAGGATAGACGAGTGAAGGGAAAGAAATTCTCAAAAGTAGGAAAAACGATTCAAATATTAAGGGAGGTTACAGGTGAAAGAACTCGTTGAATTGATTGCCAAAGCATTAGTGGACAATCCGAACAAGGTACAGGTTTCCCAATTAGATGGGGAACAGAGCTCGATTATTGAATTAAAGGTTGCTCCGGAAGATTTGGGCAAAGTTATTGGAAAACAGGGAAGAAACGCTCAGGCTATCAGAGTTATTCTGGGTGCTGCTGGAATGAAGTTGAAAAAGAGATTTAGTCTAGAGTTGATAGAAAAAGGGTAATCTGGTCAGCATAGAGAAACAATTCTCTATTGAAGTTTTTTAATGTTTGCCGTGGGAGGACGCTGACCCTGGTATTGCTGAGGTTGAGGATGCGA
>WVXO01000064.1:0-18903 GCA_011773465.1 Candidatus Aminicenantota bacterium
GATCCAAAAACTCCAGACCGACGCCTTATTCATCCCAGCTGTCACTACAGGTTAGCCAAATTATACGAAGAGAGAGGTTGGAAGGGCAAAGCTATCGACCAGTATCAGAAGTTCCTAGACCTCTGGAAAAACGCAGATCCTGGTCTTGCTGAGGTTGCAGAAGCAAAGAAACGACTTGCCAGCCTCAAGTAAAATTGGGGACGTTTTCTATGCTAGCGCCAAAATTATTCATATCTATATTATTAATCAACCTCAGCAATTTTATAGAATAGGGGTGATAAATATAATAGAAAAAGGGTAATTTAATATGGATTTAGTCCTTTTTGAAGATAGCATAAAGTATGATATATCGGTTAAAATTGCACTTGTTTTTCCAATCATTTTACTTATTGCCCTAGGCATTTTGTTTTATATCGATGCCCATTACTCGGATGTCATTCCCAGCGAGTCTGAATCCGAATCAAATTTCGGAGCTATGATTCTCTTTGCTTCGGTTCCTTTTGTCCTGGTCGTTTATTGGCTTTTTCTGCCAACAAAAATTTATGTTCTGCAAGACAGGATTAAGATAAAACTCGGCCAATTTTTTCTGAATGTTGCTTTTGATAACATCGAATCAGTGAAGCCCGCTAGGGGAATAATAGTTTTTAGCAGCTTCAGTTCTATAACCTCTTTCAGCACCCAAGTAGAAATTATCAGGAAGAGAGGACTGAATTGGAGGGTATCGCCAAGCAGGCGTGATCAGTTCCTTGAATATGTGAATAGAGCAATGTCCGATTGGAAAAGAAGCCATGGCATATAAAACCCGAAAAATAGAAGGAGGGAACCTTTCAGTCTACTTTATCTTGAGGTGTTCTATTCCATAAGAATATAATTTCTTCTTGGCCCATAATACAAGTCGGTTTTCTCTATTTATTTTCTATTCTGCAGAAGAAGATTTTGTGATTTTGCAACGATTTTTAGGCAAGCTCCGTTAGAATATTAAAAAAGGTCTATTTAAAAGGAGTCGAAATGAAGAAGCTTTCAAGGTTTATTGGCTATGTTGTCATTATTATGTCATTCGCTTTTTCAATTTCTTTTGCTCAAAAGGTTGAAACCATTGATGGCATTCGTGTTGTCCACAACGGGAAGGCCGGCAAGTGGGGTAAAAATCCCAAGGTCTCTTTAGAGCTAGTTAGGACAATCGGAACCATTGAAGCTGAAGATGACGATTTTCTGTTTTATTTACCTTCGGATATAGCCTTAGACAGCCAAGGCAATATGTATATCCTGGATTCCGGCAACCATCGAATTCAAAAATTCACTCCTGACGGCCAGTATATAGCCACCATCGGCAACAAAGGCCAGGGACCCGGTGAGTTCATTTATCCCTTGTCATTAGATGTAGATTCTAAAGGATATTTGTATATATCGGATCCGGGAAATCAAAGGGTCCAAGTCTTAAGACCAGACGGAAAAGATTATAAAACCATATCCTTTGCCAAGGATCCTGCCGGCGCACTACGAGTTTCCGAGTCTGGCCTTATGATTATGGGAAGAGGAGCGGGTTTCTTCAGCTTTTCTGTGCCGTCATTCGAAGAAAATAAGGAACTTCCCAAGATTATCAGAGTGTTGAATTCAGATGGAGATGTAGAGAGGAACTTTGGCGAACAACGGGATTATAGAGATTTCCTCATAAACAGGGTGGGGAACCGGTTTCATTTTACAGTTGACAAAGACAAAAATACTTATGTTGTCTTTGATTACCAAAACCGTATAGAGAAATATTCTCCTGATGGAAAAACTTTATGGAAAGCAGATCGAGAGCTGAACTACAGCACAGAGCCTCCTAAAACTAAATCGGGCATCAAAAGAGAAGGGGGGATGGTTTCATTGCGGGAACCACAAATGAACAGGTGCTCCAGTGGAATCGCTGTTGATAACATAGGCAGAATATGGATTGTTGCCCTAAAAAGGCAGATAAAAGAAGAGGAGAGTGTAAATATAGGTGTGCGGGTAGTAAGAGGAGCAGACGGCGCAAGGTCAGTGGGTATGTCTGTCGGCGGAAATACAGAAGTTCGAGAAACAGATATGTATCAGCTGGAAGTGTACGCTCCAGACGGCGTTTTGCTCGGGAAACTCCCTCTGAATCATTTTGTGGATGATATTCGAATCATAAATAATAGATTATTCCTGTTGGATAGAATGCGCGGCATGCAGTATTACGAGTATAGAATCATCGAAAATTAAAAGGGGACAGGCGGTTATGCTCAGTAATTATGTAACACTTTTAGTAAGGATATTGGAGGCAAAATTGTCATTGCGAGCGAAGCGCGGCAATCTCATGCAATAAATTGTCATTGCGAGGAGCGCAGAAGATTCCTTCGCTTTGCTCGGAACAGGCATAGCAACCTCAACCTTTTATGAGATTGCTTCACTCCGTTCGCAATGACATTATATTAAAATGACATTATAAAATCGTTACTGAATTATTGAGCTAGTACAACAGGCTAATTTTTTCCTTTCCTTTTCATCCATTAAAAGAGGCAGCAAGGCACTTTTTCTCAGGCTAGTTTTTCCGTTTTTTTTCGCCCCTAAAGGTAGAAAATGGAAGCAAAAAGGGGGCGGGTACTTTTTTCCTACATTTTTCTCCTATAAATCATCTAAAAATAACCCGTCAATTCATCTCAAAAGGCGATTGACCTATCTTCGGCAAAAATACAAAATTCTATTTTAAATCTTAATCTGGAGTGTGCAATTAAAAAGAGCAAATTGCAGATCTATAGAATCCTTCTTGTGTGCTTAAATCCGGTATTAGTTACTCAAAGTTCGCAGATAACTTCTTATACTTAAGCCTTATTTAAGAAGAAGTTATTAAAAAATTAATTCTTATAGAAAAAAAGAATTAAAGCAAATGCAGGCCATTAAAAAGAAGAGATAAATATGATTATTCCAATCGGGCATGAAAGTGACAAAGTCCGAAGACTCCCCTGGATATCGTTCTTCTTACTGGCGAGCTGTTTAGCCATATTTGTGCTTACCTCAGTTGAAGTAAGCAAAACATCCAAAGAGCTAGAAGGCACCACAAAAGAACTCATAAATTATTATATCCAACACCCATACCTCAAGCTTGACTCGGAAACCAAAAAGCTGCTTTTTGGAGAAAAACAAAATGAAGATATCAAGAAAATGCTCGGCGTCTATCGCAGAAGAGAAGATCGAAAAGTCCATCTTTTTAAAGATGAGGAACAAAAGAAGCTAGATCAACTGTCGCTGAAGTTGAAAAATACCATAAATAATGTTCCCTATAGAAAATATGGATATATTCCAGCTAAAAAATCTTTCATCGGTCTTGTGACTTATATGTTTATCCACGGTGGCTTGCTGCATTTGCTCGGAAATTTGCTTCTCCTTTATCTAACCGGTCCTTTCATCGAGGACGTCTGGGGAAGACCGATTTTCGCAGTTTTTTACATCATAGCAGGAATATTTTCAGGTTTTATGTTTTCTCTATACTATCCCAATTTTACTGGACCATTGATCGGGGCATCTGGGGCTATTGCCGGCCTCATGGGGGCCTTTCTGATAAGATACTGGAGAACTAAAATCAAGTTTTTCTACATTTTCTTCCTATTGATCAGGGGAACCTTCAAAGCTCCTGCCTGGCTGATGCTGCCGATATGGCTGGCTTTTGAAATTTTCAATGCCAATGCTATTGACTCAGTCAATGCCGAAGGTGGCGGTGTGGCTCATTGGGCACATATCTGGGGATTTCTCTTTGGCGTTGTTGTGGCATTTGGAATGAAGTATCTCAAGATAGAGGAAAAATATATTCACCCCAAGATTGAAGCGCAGATTCACTTTGTGGATGAAGGGTACAAAGCGTCTGAGGAAGCCACTCAGAAAATAAATGAAGGAAAGCTGGAGGAAGCATATGCCCTCCTTCTGGCCGCAGCGAGAAAAAATCCTAGGAACAGAGATCTAGTAGAACGCCTTTGGAATCAAGGGAAAGAGCTAGGAAAGGAAAAAGAAGCGGCAGAATTTTACATCAGGTTAATAGAGAGAGAGATAAGACGTAATTTAATGGATGTTGCCTTGGTTCATTTTATGGATTTGAAAGAGAAAGTGCCTCAGGCTTCCCTCAATATGACATGCAAATTTATGTTTATGAAATATTTGACCGAGCACAAGGATTATAAAGAAGCAAAAAAATTAGCCAATGAACTTATCGAAGAAGTTGATCTGAATTCAGCTCCTGGATTACTGCAGAATTTTGCCAGTGCTGCTTCGGAACATAGCCCTGAAATAGCAAAAAAAGTGATAGAACTCTGCCTCCAACATCCAGGAATTGGTGACGAACAAAAGGATGTATTAAAAACAAGATTAAAGGAATTGCAAAGTAGGCTTCCAGAAACTCCTACCTTAAGCGATATGGGAGAGCCGCGTGAAGTAGTCAGCGATACGGAACACATAACAGCAAAGCTTGAGAGCCAGTTGGGATTAAGGCCCGAAGCTCAGTCTGACGGCCAGCACAGGATTGAGATCGAAGAAGAGCAAGAAGTAGAGCTCGATAAACCTGAAAGAAGCACCTCTCCAAATCAGTCCATAATAACAATCAAAGCAACTCCACTAAATGTGAAAGACGGGAAAATAGAGTTGGATACGGATCAAATAGGCCAGCAACTGCTTCCACTCAATAAAGTAAAGTCCATCGCTATCGCTGAAATTGCACCGAACAAGGAACTACCCTTCGTGCTGATTGATCTCTTTCTGGATGATCCGAAGGAAAATGTTCATAACATTCGTACTATCAGACTATTAAGCACAAGCTTTGATCCTACAAAATTTTCGCCTGGGATTCAAGATAATCATGATGCTTTGAAAGTTTTTATTTCGGTTCTGTTAAAACTAAGTGGTGCTACTGCTTACCCCGACGAGGACTCAATCCAGCTTGACTCTCCTCAGAGCTTCTTTTCAATAGAGGCTTACGAAAAATCTATCCTCTCCTAAAACTCTCCGTATAGTATTACCTGATAAAGATATCGTTTTATCTTGACAAAAAACTTTAGATAGTATGTTTAATAGCAGAAATTTTAATCGCATAACTAAAACGCTAATGACTGCTTGGAAGAATTATAATTCCATCAAGAATGGATACAAACCGCTTCACATCCACTAAAGATTATCTGCGAGTTCGATAAGCTCTACAGAAAAACCCTTCTAGGAAGTATGCCTTCCCTCGCGCATTCAACCCTGGCTTCTCGGCCAATTATATTATTTCTTTTTCTGTTTTGTATCTATAGCTAATCTAAATTCGACCGCTTTTCTTGCCTCAAAGAGAATCCTAGACATCGCGTTGTGCGCTTCTACCTCATCTAATTTTCCTTTAGCAGCTTTCTTAGCTAATTCTTGAAATTCTTTATCTGTAAAATTTTGCTTATATTCTGGATACAGAGTAGTCATTACAAATATAATTGCAAGACCCATATGTATTCTTATAACTGCAGAAGTACTTATATCATACTTTTCAGCTACTACTTTAATATAATCTTCTATCCAATCACTGAGAAGAACTTGATATCTTTTAAGCATTTTTGCCTCCCAAAGGAGCAGATAATAGCAAATATCTCTGAAAAAGCAAGTTAATTTTTCGCTTGAAAAAAATTTCATGAGGATATAAATGATGTATGTGGACATGAGGCGATTCTCAATCTGCATGAAGGAGATTAGGCCAATGAGTAAATCCCGAGTAAAAGAGCCATTATTCTGTCTCTTGCGTTCCCTTAAATTGCTGAGATTTCGGCAGAAGGCCGCCATCTTAGCTATTGTTATGTTGGGTATGATTCTGCTGCCCTCCATTCACTCCTTCGCTCAACAGCGGTATCCAGGGGCGCATTGGCAGAAGGCCAGCCGCCCAGAGGCACTGGGTTGGTCGTCGGAGAAGCTTAAACTCGCAAAAGAACATTTTGAAAAGATCGGCAGCGCAGCTGTTGTGATTGTTGTCGATGGCCTTATCCTTGATGAATGGGGCGATACTTCAAGGCACTTCCGGTCACACTCCATGCGTAAAAGCCTGCTTAATGCCATCTTTGGAATCCACGTCCATGAGGGCCATATTGATCTTGATGTCACGCTGGAAGAGCTGGGGATTGATGATAACGTGCCACTTACCGAATCCGAGAAACAAGCCACGATACGACACCTGCTTAAAGGCCGGTCTGGTATCTATATTCCGGCTTTATCCCTTGCGGGATCGCTTGATAATCCTCCTCGGGGGAGCCACCCGCCTGGGACGTTTTTTCAATATAATAATTGGGATTTCAATGTACTTGGGACAATTTTCGAACAACAAACTGGAACCAAGCTCTTCGAAGAATTCAAACGGCGCATTGCCGATCCTCTGCAAATGGAGGATTTTTCTGTAAAAGACTGCATATATTTCCACGGCAGCCACGACGATAACGTCAATACTCGTTTTCCCGCATATCCTTTCCGTATTTCGGCCCGGGATTTAGCGAGATTCGGTTTGCTGTATCTACGCAACGGCCAATGGCGCGGACAGCAAATCATTCCTGCTAAATGGATAAGAGAAAGCTGGACTCCATATTCTGTTTATTATGGAACAAAGACTCTTTACGGCTATACAAATTGGAAAATCTATCTTAAAGGAAAGCTGCTACCCGGTGGAATTCGATTAGAAGATAATGTCTATTGGACGTCCGGTGTAGGCGTTCATCGAGTTTACGTAGTTCCCTGGGCAGATCTGGTATTTGTCCACCGCATTAATTCGGATCTTCCTCTCCGTAGACCTGGCGGCGAAGAAGTTGATCGTCTGCTGGCTCTAATCTTGGAAGCAAAAATATCTGACACTGGATTGGCATTGATAGAAGCGGCTGATAAAGGAGATTCTGAGGCTGTTGAAGCTTTGCTTGACAGCGGTGCAGACATTAATGCTAGAGATGAGCAGAATCAAACTGCATTACATCTGGCGGCAGGCAGAGGTCACACTCCTGTTGTAAAGCTCCTATTGGAGCGTGGAGCAGATGTGAATGCTAAGAATTTGTTAGGTCGAACTCCGCTACTTGTGCCCGTGTACCGCGGCTCCTTAGATATTGTACGGGCACTGCTAAATGCGGGCGCTGATGTCGAAGCGAGGTCTGAATATGCTGGTCAAACGCCGTTGCTGATAGTGTCCAGCAGCCGAACTAAGGTTGTGGAGGCACTGCTGGAAGAAGGCGCGGACGTAAACGCGAAAGGAGAGGCCTATTATGAGACAGCATTGATGTTAGCTGCTATATCCGGGAACAAAGCTACAGTTAAGGCCCTGCTGGAAAAGGGCGCGGATGTAAAGGCTTCATCAACCAATGGGCGGACAGCCATGCTTATGGCAGAGGCGCTTGGTCACGCCGAGGTCATAAAACTGCTCCAGGACGCTGGCGCTCCTCGAGAAACATCCAGAGCGCTGCTTCCGCTCGAGGCCTATGTCCCTGCCTATTTAGTTACCAATGCAAAGAGGGGAAGACCGCTGAATCCTCGGATTGCCCTTGCCCTCCTGAACAGGGGAGCGGTGCTCAAGGCCGATGGAGAGATGGCTTTGCTCTTTGCTGCAATGATAGGCGATGCTAAAGAACTAAGCGCATTATTGGAGGATGGAGCAGACGTAAATGTGATGCATGAGGATGGGTGGAGCGGATTGATGCTCGCAGCAGCGAACGGCCATTCTCAGGTTGTCCAGGCTTTATTGGCTAAAGGCGCCAAGGTAGATGCCAAAGATAATCTTATGTGTCAGACAGCCTTGATATGGGCAGCAAAGGGCGGCCATGGCGTTGTAGTTAAGGCTCTCTTAAAAGCGGGCGCCAATGTGAATGCTCGGGATAAGTTCGGCGGGACAGCCTTAACAAGGGCGGCAAGCAAGGGTCAGTCCGAAATTGTAAAAACTCTGCTGGAAGCAGGAGCTGATATCAACGCTAGAGAATATGATGGGGATACAGCCCTGATTGAGGCGACCTCCGAAAGTCACCTTGAAATCATAAAGACACTGCTTAAAGCCGGAGCAAACGTCAACGATAAAGACCGGGACGGCCGGACGCTACTTATGATTGCTGCAATGATGGGCACGAATGAAGTAGTCAAGGCTTTACTGGACGCTGGGGCAGACATCAATGCTAGAGACAATTTTGGCTCTACTGCTCTCAAGCAGGCAACGACTCTGAAGCGAAAAAATATAGTTCAACTACTTCAGAAGAGAGGCGCTAAGAACTAGCTACCAGAGGAATATCCACATCCAAAGATGTTCAAGAATAGAAAATGAGGCCAGACCCCATTTTAATTTTTTCTTTGCGCTTGAATGGTAAAAATGGGGCCTGTCCCCATTTTTATTCAAGAATAGATTTGCGAACAAATCCAAGAATTAAAAAAGGGGACAGGCCTTTTTTCGTTATTGGCTCCGCTGAAGATAAAAAAGATGCTTACGCAAAAATTCGCAACTTTTTATGTAGATATAGCGTATATAATAGAGAGGATTATTGCATCTCATGCAAACTTATGGTTAAAGTATATCTTTGGCCAAATTATTTTTTTTAACACCAAATAAAAAAAGGAGGACTCATGAAAAAAATTTCCAGACGTTCATTTATCAAGACCACGGCTTCAGCGGCAGCAGTTACCATAGCAACACCCCTTTTGCCGAGGGGCTTGTATAGTCTTGCTCGTGCGGACACTCCAGGATATTTTGAAAATGAATTCGGCATTACAGACAGTCTATGCCAGAACGTACTTGCAGAGGCGTTGTCCAAGGGAGGAGACTTCGCCGATCTCTTCTTTGAGCATACGATCAGTAACAGGATTTCCCTGGAAGACGGCAAAGTCAACAGAGCTACCAGCAACATTGCTCTAGGTGCAGGTATTCGAACCGTAAAAGGTGATCAAGTCGGCTATGGATTCACCCAAGAGCTAACAGAGAATTCAATGTTGAATGCCGCCTCTACCGCCGCCACAATTGCCAGTGCTGAAGGGAAAAAACCCGCTGACAAGTTCGAACCTCTCAAGATGAAAAATTATTACCCGCTCAAGACTCTACTCACTTCAGTTCCGCTAAAATCCAAACTGCCACTTGTACAATCCACCAATGATAAATGCTTCGCCCTCTCCCCCCTCATAGTCAAAGTAAGTGCTGGATTTTATGACCAGCAGAAACGGATACTGGTGGTTACCAGCGACGGTGTAAAAGCTGAAGACCTGCAACCAAGAACTTACCTTTATACTACCGTAATAGCGGAGAAAAACGGCAAGCGAGAGAGAGGAAGATGGAATATTGGCGGCAGATGGGATTTTTCTTTTTACACTACGGCAGTGGCTAGCGAGATAGCTCAAACGGCAGTAGACAGAGCACTTGTTCTTTTCGATGCGGTTCAACCTCCTGCTGGAGAGATGCCCGTCGTACTGGGTCCAGGTGTTACAGGCGTTCTGCTTCATGAAGCCATAGGACACGGGATGGAAGCTGACTTCAATCGCAAAAAGATATCCACCTACTCCACCATGCTCGGAAAAAAAGTCGCAGAATCGTTTGTAACCATCATTGACGACGGCACCATACCGAACCTTTTGGGCTCCATTAACACTGATGACGAGGGTGTCCCTGGCCAGAAAACAGTGCTGGTCGACAAAGGGATCCTTTCCAGCTACATGTACGACAAGATTTCAGCGCGGCACTATAAAGTAAAATCCACGGGCAACGGGCGTCGTCAGAGCTACCAGCATTTTGTTCAGCCAAGAATGCGCAACACTTATATGCTGGCAGGACAGGCTACTCCAGAGGATGTGATTAAGAGCGTAGATAAAGGCATCTACGTCCAGGATGTAAGCAACGGACAGGTGAGAATTGGCGAAGGCGATTTCGCCTTCTACGTTTCCCAGGGAAGGATTATCGAAAACGGAAAGCTTGGCGCGCCTATCAAGGATATAAACATCATGGGCAACGGCCCCAAGATGCTGAAAAACACCACCATGCTAGCCAACGACCTCGAAATGTCCAGAGGCGGTGGCGGAGCGTGCGGCAAAGGCGGACAGGCTGTTCCCTGCGGCTTCGGCCAGCCGACCTGTCTGGTGAAGTCAATGACTGTAGGCGGCGTAAGGAGATAAGGAAAGGAGAGTGGACATGAATAAAGAAATGTATGATTTGGTTGCTTGGTCAATTCAAACTGCGAAATCCGCTGGAGCTGATGATTGCCGGGTGGGTATGAACAGCAGGCGATTTGTCGATATCAGTTACAGGGAACGCAAGCCAGAGACTATTAAAGAGGCTTCCACAAGGTCATTTGGGATCGAAGTCTTTGTGAACGGACGATACTCAACGCAAAGCACTTCGGATCTGCGCAAGAACGCCTTAAAGGACTTTATCTCGAATGCCGTTGCCACGACAAAGCTCTTAGAAGAGGATCCTTACCGCACTCTACCTGATCCTAAATATTACAAAGGAAGAGCCAAGCTTGATTTAGGACAACTCGATCCTGACTACAAGAAATTTAGCCCTGAAGACAGACACAACATGGTGAAAGCTATGGAAGAGTCTTGCTTAGCCAAAGGTGGGAAGAAGGTTATATCTGTTACAGCAAGAGCATACGACAGCCATGGTGAAGTGCTCCTTATGACCAGCAACGGTTTTGAAGGTTCTGAGGAATATACTGTATTCCAAGCCGGGGCGAGCATGACTGTTCAGGATGAAGGTGACCGGCGTCCGACTGGCTATCATTACGTTGCATCAGTTATTAGAAAGACTTTGCCGTCGCCTGAAGAAATCGGGGTTGAAGCAGCAAGACGAACGCTCGAGCTTCTTGGAGGAAAAAAGCTCAAAACCGAGACCTTGCCGATCATTGTCGAGAATCGGATTGTTCCAAGGATACTTGGTGGCTTTCTGGATGCTATGTACGGTTCTAACATCCAGCAAAAACGATCCTTCCTTTCAGATAAAAAAGGCAAAAAGATTGCCAGTAAGCATTTCACACTCATTGATGATCCGTTTATTAAGAGTGGTTTGGGGAGTCGTTTGTTCGACAACGATGGATTTGCGGCAAAAAAGAGAACAATGGTAGACTCGGGCGTGCTGAAAGAGTTCTATGTAGATTGGTACTACAGCCGGAAGCTGGGCTGGGAACCGACTACAGGTGGACCTTCCAACCTGATCGTACCTGCAGGAAAGCGCTCGGTGAAAGAAATAATGAAGGACCTTGGCAGAGGCATCTTGATAACAGATTTCATCGGCGGAAACTCCAACTCGACCACGGGCGACGCCTCGGTTGGAATTTTTGGCAAACTGTTCGAGAACGGCAAGCCAACGCAAACTGTGGCTGAGATGAACATCGCCGGAAACCATCTCATATTCTGGAACAACCTTATCGAAGCTGCCAACGATCCGTGGGTCTATTCTTCCTGGCGCACACCGAGTCTAATCTTCAAGGACGTAGTAGTTTCTGGACTATAGATATCCTACTTAAATGTGAAGACTTATCAGCGTTTCCTAACATCCAAGTTCCAGCCCTTTGATCCTCTGGAGCTTGCGAGAGAAACTGGAAATATAGTCACAAGACGCGGTAAAGAAGGGCTAGAAAGGAAGTACGTTGGGATTTATTCAGCTCCTGTATACAGGGGAATCGCAACGGGATATGCTGCAGGTTGTTGTTTGCGCTGTGTCTATTGTTGGGCTAATTGGTCAAGAGATTATCCTGAAAAGCTGGGAGAATTTTATTCTCCAAAAGAAGTTGCTCAAAGACTTTTCAAGGCAGCTGAGAATGGTATAACTGCTCCAGGTTGGGAACGTTTTAGGAATCTTAAAATTGATAGGCTTCGTTTATCAGGATGTGAACCTACAATAGGAAAAGAGCATTTGCTGTCGCTCTTGAAATATGTAAAAGATTCTAAGTACTCTCTTTTTATCCTTGAGACGAACGGCATACTCTTTGGCTCTGATAGAGATTATGTGAAACGATTACATGAATTCAAAGAAAAACTTTATGTCAGGGTTTCATTTAAGGCTGCCCGGCCAGAAGGCTTTACCCAAAGAACAGGAGCTCTTGGCAAATACTATGAACTTCCGTTTAAAGCTTTAGAATATCTATTAGATGAAGGAATTGATGCAAGAGCTGCGGCAATGACCGACCCTATGGTCATGCCCCAAGAAGAAAGGAAAATTTTAATAGAAAAATTGAATGAAATAGACCCGAAAGCAGATTATTTTTCCTATCTTGAAGAAGAACAAATTGATAGGTACGATACCACTCTCCAACGCTTAAAGGCTTATACTGATCTCAAATTTGCAAAAAATCTTGAGAAGACACTAGAAGAGGAACTTAAATAAAAAAAAAGAAATTTCACTATTTTTTCTTAGAAGCAGGTTTTTTTAGATACTCCTGGGCTTTATCGTAGTAGAAGGCAAAACCGGGATCACGTCCGGTCTGTATTACTTTTTGATACCAGGTAATCGCCTGAATACGCTTTCCCAATAAATCATAGCAATAACCAACACTGAGGTATAATACCTGTATTAATTGTTCCTGAGGCCAGGGAATCAAATGGAAATTCAAATCTTCGTCGAGAGCTTGAAGGTATAGATGGAGAGCAAGCTCGATTTGATCCTGCAGCTCTGCAACAGCAGCCCTTTCCAATGCTGCCCAGGAACAATCGGGATTTATTTGAAGGGCACGATCCAATAATTTCTTTGCTTCATTATATTCCTTATTGTGAACAAGCTTTCTTCCTCTTGACGTGTATAACCATACTCTTATATCGTCATCCCAACGCAGCACATTGTATTCGGGATCCAGCAAAACTGTATCAGGTTTGAAATCAACCTCAAACTGGAATGGATTCTTTCGGCCTTCCACAAGTGCTTTGTGGGCATATTTTTTATCTTTATTTATTGCCACAATCTCGACTGGCATTATAAATTCAACTAACTTCTGCTTGATGAGACCTGAAACTTTATATTTTCCACTCTGTTTGGGATCGATATGGTAGGACAGTTCGTATTCCGGGATTCCTGTTCCATACACCCATTGTTCAAAGAACCACTTAAGAGATTGCCCGTAAGCTTCCTCGGCTATCTCCTCCAGGTCTCGGATTCCAGCAGGCTTCATGTGGAAGTTTTGTAGAAGCTTTCTCATCAGGCCAAAAAACTTCTCATCTCCCGCGATGTGCCGAAGCATATGAAATATATAAGAACCTTTTGCATAAAGGAACTCGCCGCCTTTTTCCAGAGTGTAATATTCTGTTAAAGGAGCAATTTCGCCTCCTGCCAGCGCGACCATCCTTTGAACCTTCAGATCGATTTTGAATCGTTCATCTCCCCTGATTGAGCGGATGAACAAGCGAGAGAAATATTCAGCAGGGCCTTCCATCAAGAGACAATAATCTTCTGGAGTCTTGGCTCGAATGACTCCTCCAAACCAGTGATGAGCCAACTCATGACTCCAGGTCCAATCAGAATAGCGGTCAATCTCAAAAATAACGAGATTAGTCCTTGCCTCTTTCACTTGAAACTCAACAACAGCCTTTGCTTTAACAATTATCGTATCAGGTAAGAATTCTGCATGGAGGTCGTAATGTGTTACATCTATATCTGGAAACTTTTCCATCCCCGGAACATAATCGTGTTGAGAGAATGAAGTCGGAGGCAAACCTAAGACAAGCAAAGTAAAAATGACCAGCAGCTGTAAAATTTTCCTATGTAACCCAGTATTCCTAATTTGCACAGGATACGTTAAAGAAGAAAGCTCCATCTCTTATATAAGAATTTAGATATTTAAAAAATAATTAATATAATTGCTTATTCATAGAATTATAAAATCAAGAGCTCCTCAATATCTATAATATGTATTTTATGGCCAAAGCTTTAAAAGAAAAGAAATTATTGAACATAGTACGCATCTCCATTTCCGTTATCACAAAAGGATTTGGGAAGTAGTTTGGCTCGCTTCACATATAGAAAACAGGGCAGTCTTGAATTTTAGCCATGGATTTTATAACCAATAGAACGGAATTTCGTATTTATTTACAAGTAGAGATGTTAGTAGCTAATTTATGTTATAGACACGCAACGAAATAGTGTTAATAGACGTATAAGGTATTAAGAAAAAACAAGAAAAAATGCTATTAGATGCTTTATTTATGGCGATGATATTATGTTCCGTTAAGCCCGATTTGGAACAATTGCGATGACGTTCCAACCGGGTTTACATAAATCCCTTTAGGAAATGCATTTAAAAACAGAAAGGAGAATCATGAAAAAACAAGATAGTTATGGTTTTAGTGAGAAAAGGAAATTCTGGAAAAATGGATTAATTCCGACCCTTCAGATCTTATTGACAATCTTTATTATCATTGTGCTGAATGTCAACGTGTTCACCCAGGAAAAGGAATTAAAAGTAAACAAAGCTGAGCAGGAAGAGGTGATAAAAAAAATCAGTAAAATTTTAGAAGATAATTATGTTTACCCCGAAACCGCGAAAAAGATGAGCAGTCATATTTCAGGAAAGCTGAAAAAAGGAAACTATAAGATGATAACTTCCCCTAGTGAGTTCGCAAGCCAACTGGGCAAAGACCTGAGAAAAATCAGCAGAGACTTACACATTCGAGTGAGCTACGATCCCGAAGCCGTAAAGCGAATGAGGAGGAGAGAAAAGAACAAGGATGATCCAGAGCTTCTTGAGTTACGGCTTAAGGAGCTAAGGAGAACAAATTTCGGATTCAACGAGGTAAAAATCCTGGGCGGGAATATCGGATATCTTGATTTAAGGCAGTTTGCCGATCCCAAATATGCAGGTGAGACCGCAGTGGCTGCAATGAATTTTCTTGCTAACTGCGAAACCTTGATTATTGATCTTAGAAATAATGGTGGAGGAAGCGCGGAAATGATTCAATTACTGACAAGTTATTTTTATAACAATGAGCCGATACACTTGAACACGTTTTATTGGCGCCCGAGCGATGAGACCATGCAAACTTGGACTTTGCCTCATGTTCCAGGTAAAAAAATTCCTGACGTTGACATTTATGTTTTGACCAGCAATCGCACTTTTTCTGCAGCTGAAGAATTTAGCTATAACTTAAAAAACTTAAAAAGAGCAACTCTAGTTGGAGAAACCACTCGTGGTGGCGCACACCCTGGTGGTCCAATGCTTGTTAATGATAACTTTATAATCAATGTTCCGAAGGGACGCGCTATAAATCCCGTTACTAAAACCAACTGGGAGAGAATAGGAGTGAAGCCTCACATAGAGGTTCCCCAAGAAGATGCCTTGACAACCGCACACCTGAAGGCTCTGGAAAAATTAGCTAGCAGCACAAAAGACAAAGATGATAAATTCAGATATAAGTGGCATGCAGAATCTTTAAAAGCAGAATTAAATCCTGTTAAAGTCAGCCCCGAAACTATGAAACTATACGCGGGAAAATACGGCCCCAGGACTATAACCTTTGAAAACGGAGAACTACACTATCAAAGAACAGGAAGACCTAAATATAGAATGATTCCCCTATCAAACGACCTCTTCATGTTTAAAGAGATTGACTATTTCCGTATAAAAATCATCAAAGAAGATGGAGTCGTGAAAGGTGTAATGGGGATGTATGATAACGGGGCTACAGATAAAAATTTAAAAAGCAAATAATACTCGTACCGACAAGAAGACGATTTCTTTATAACGGAGTAGGTCTGGAAATTTTAACTAATTCCTTTTTGTTATAATTTCATATTAGGCAGCTGTCTGTGCCGCATTGCCCCTTACTGCCTTTCTTGCGTTTTTCATAATACTGTTGATGATATTCCTCAGCTTTATTAAATTTGGAAGCAGGAACAATTTCTGTGGCGATGGATTTTCCAAATCGGCCTGAGCTCTCAAGTTCTTTGATTATATTTTCAGCAGCCCTTTTTTGATCATCGTTATAGTAGAAGATGGCCGACCTGTATTGTCTTCCGATATCAGGACCCTGACGGTCTACCTGGGTAGCGTCATGAATTTTGAAAAATACTTTCAATAGTTCCTCATAGCTAATTAGGGACGGGTTAAATGTTATTTTTACGGCTTCAGCATGACCTGTCTTGTCGGTGCAAACCTGCGCATATGTCGGATTTTTAACGTGTCCTCCAATGTATCCGACCTCTGTTGAGATAACGCCTGGAGTCTTTCGGAATTTTTCTTCAACTCCCCAGAAGCATCCTGCGGCAAAGATCGCATTTTCGGCGTTTGCCGTCTTTTTGGCACTTTCATCCGGTTTTCCTGAGCGATTGGATTCAGATTCGGGTTGCGATTCCGCCTTTTTAAAATCCAGACTCGCTGAGTTGATGCAGTAATGTTTATTTGTCGGTCCCGGGCCGTCATCAAAGACGTGTCCCAGGTGGGCGTCGCAAACAGCGCATCTTACTTCAGTTCTTCTCATGAACAAAGAATTGTCTTTTCTATATTCGACATGGTCTTCATCGATAGGGGCAGTGAAGCTCGGCCAGCCGGTGCCGTGGTCATATTTGGTATCTGAGCTGAATAGGGGAGTGTCACATCCCGCACAGTAATACATCCCGTTTTCATAATGATCGTTATATTTGCCTGAAAAAGGCTTTTCTGTACCTCCTTTTCTCATGATGAGATATTGTTCAGGGGTCAGCATTTCTTTCCATTCTTTATTTGTCTTTTCTACTTTTTTTATCAAGTTTTTCTCTCCATTATTTAACTTTTCAGTATTTAGTGATTCCTGTTTTGATAAAGATTTAAGGCTTAAGTATCCTGTTAGTAAGACAAGAATCGTGATGATGTATATAGCCTTTTTTTTCATGGCATATCCTTTTTCCTATATTTTCTATAGGTTTATTATACTTTATTATAAAGCTAAAAGAAAGAGTTTTATTTTGTCAATTTGACTATTCTTTCCTCAATTACTATCTTATAGCCGAAAGAAAAAATAGACTTTCGTGATATATAATCATTAATAGCAGATAAATAAAGAACAGCTGATGAATAGCTCCGGAAAAATTGAAAAAAAATCCTGTCAAATTAATCGCAGGGAATTTTGTAGAATAGTTCCTTGGGCTGCAATCGGAGTAACATCTTTATCTGGCTTATCCTTATCCAGCCTAATAGGGATGTCTCTTAAGGACGATATTACATTTTCATCTTTAAAAGAACACCAATCCAAGGAGGAAGAAATTATGGGCAAAGAAATAAAAAGAGTAGAGGCTAAAGTCAAAAGTGTGAAAGGAGCATGCAGTTTAGGTCATAAAGTTGGTGACGTTGTGAAATTTACAGAAACTGGAGTAGAAGGAAAGATTTGCATTCATGCGCTCTACAGTATGATTCCTGGTGTATTTGCTATGATGTTTGAGTCTCAGTTTCCATGGCTAGAAGACCCAGATAAAAAAACTCACGCCTGTCCGGATGCATTTAATCCGGTCGTGTTTGAAATTACGAGAATTAGAGAAAAATAGAAGAAGCTAACTGAAAACAAAAAGCGAGGAAGGTATAAAATAAAATTTGGGGAAAAGCTGCTGTTTTTTTCGTTTAATTATAAATGCCAAAAAACTTTATATCTCTTTATGACATGATATCCGTCTTCATTCTTTTCTATTGCGTAGATTTTATTATTTTTCCATGTCCAGGGGCGGATTTTTAGCCGCATTTTCCAAGAATACTTTCCTTCAGAGTCGAAAATATCAAAAAATAAATGTTCTTTGTTGCCATTCTCAGACCCTAATACAAACAGCTTATCTTCAGCAAAGAAAAGCTTTTCAAAAACAGGCTTATTCTCTGGAACCTTTAACTGTTGCTTTATTGTCGTTGACCAAAATGTTCTCTCTTTTTTATCAAACTGGAATTGATCCTTCACATAATTTTCAATATCGGGCTTTGAGATTTTGCTTTGCTCATGCTCTTTTTCAATACGCCGAATCTGCTTCCCTTCGGACGAGAATACTTGAATTTCATACTTTTGAGATTCCCCTATATACACATTGCCTGAGGAATCCAATGTCCAGCATAGTTCTTTTTGATAAGGGATACTCAACGCAATTCCTTTTTCCCCTTTACGGAAATGCTGCATAATAAGAACGCTAACACTATATAAGTTTTTCTTGAAATCAAACCTATCAGAATACATGTTAATAAAATAAGCCCTTGTAATAAAATTCATGCTTGATTCAAGAGAAGTCTTGTCTACCCTGAGGATAATCTCTCCTCGCTGATTAATCCCTATTATCTTTCCAGCAGAATATTCTTTAAAATTAATAGAACTGACAAAATCTCCTTGTCTATTGAAAATGGATATCCGATTGTTGCCCGAATCACAAACATAAATCAGATCTTTATCATCAATATAAATATCAACGGGATTTGATAACTCGCCAGGGCGTTCGCCCTTCCGGCTAAAAGCCTTTAAGAAACGGCCTTTTTGATCATATACTTTTATGTTTACCTCTTCGCTATCTAAAACATAAATATTCCCGCTACTATCTGCATCCATATCTGTGAGAAGATAAAACATATGTTTTTCATTTCTTTCTTTTTCCCCTAAAGCTAAATCTTCTTTAAGACTAAAAACATTCTCACTATGAATTGGCTTTTTCGGATTCTTAACGACCGTTACTCCATACTCATCTTCAATTGTTCCTTTCCATGCAGTCTTTTTTTCTCTGAAGGAGATTGTCATAATCAATACGATAAATAGCACGGCCAAAATAAACTTTATAAAGGCTCTCATTTTCTCCTCCCGGGAATATCTATCTTTTTTCAGGCTGCGACTGTTTTCACCTTCTTTCTTTTAAATTTTACCTGCCGACACACGTAGAATCTATATATCAGGAAAAAATGGATGTCAAATATAAAAAGCTGGTGTTTAATAATTTTACAGGCGTAGACAATTCAAGTAAATAAATATCTCATAATCTAG
>WVXO01000064.1:18935-52808 GCA_011773465.1 Candidatus Aminicenantota bacterium
ATAGGGAACGGTACTTGAATCGTGAAGGGAAGATACGGCAAAGATTTCAGGAAAATCATCTTTCCTCTAGAATCGTCCAATAGGAGATCTTGTTGAAAAAAGCACTTGTTTTGCTTTTTACGGCAGTCATAGCATTAATCTCACTTCTCTATGGATTTCAAAAAAAACAGCAATTGTTCCCGCCTGAAAGGCACGAAGTCGAGGTTCGTCTGATTATGGTTGACGTTATTGTTACCAAGGACGGAGAGTTCGTCAAAGACTTAACTAAGGACGATTTTGTGCTTTTTGAGGATGGGATAAGAGTCCCTATAAATTCCTTTGAACTTGTAAGCTTCGATAAGAAAGATTTAAAACTCCCAGAAGAAACGGCAGAGGGAAAGTTGTCCTCTCTTCCGCAAAATAGGATTGTTGTCATATTTGACGCTATCAATTCCTGGAGAAGAGAAATCCTAAAAGGAAGCGAGAAAATCATCAATGAGCTGGTTTCTATCGCCAAGCTCGGGAATGAAGTCATGGTTCTCCAGCTCAGGAATAGGAGGGGAATAGAGATTATTCAGCCTTTTACCCTGAATGAGGAGCTTATTAAAAATTCTGTTGAAAAAGCAGCAGGGGCTATTTGGAGATTAGACACTGTTATCGAACCTTCATATAAAGCTCAAGTTGGAAGCGAAAGCAGAGCCTCCAGTCCCACCGAAACAGCACGGCAGCAAGAAGTCGATAATCCGTTTGAGGAAATATATGCTGAGGATATGCAGAGAATATATCATATGAATATGGAAATAAAGCGGTTTGAAAAGACAATCGGGGGGATTTTAGGTGCATGCAACATGGTCAAAAGCCTACCTGGGAGAAAATACATGCTGCTCATAAGTGCAGGCATTCCGGATCTTTCCCCACCAGATATGTTTCCCAACATCCTGAGCGGCATCCTCACCGAGAGATTAGATGATGCCTATCGAAATAAAAACTTTGGAAAAAAGGAAGACATAAAAATATTCGATCCTTTCAACATACTCGATAAAAAAGTATTTAAGAGTGGAGCAGAAGTCATCACAGAATTAATTCGTTTTGCCAACGCTCATAACATCTCTATCTACTCTTTAGACTGCGGCACATATGTGAAGCGGCTGTATTCAGGCGCCTCAGCAGAAGGTTTCCAGAAAAACGAAATGGCTCGGCTTCTTTTCAGTGAAGGAGATAAAATAAGGAAGGTCCAGAATTTAAGGTGGATATCTGAAGACACCGGGGCTGATTCATTGCAGGGAGCCGATAAATTTGAAGAGTTTCGTAGAGTCATAAGCAGGGATCTAACATATTATTATCAACTGAGTTTCTATGCCCAAAGAAATAAAGCAGACGACAAATACCATAAGATAGACCTCAGCGTTAAGCGTGACGGCGTTGACACCAGATTCAGAAAAGGCTACACGGACTATTCGAAAAAAGAAACAAATAAGATGCTTCTTGTCACTGCTTTTTATAATCCCTCACTGTACAAAGAATTGCCTTTTGAAGCAGAACTCATTCCTTTCCTAACAGAATCTGGAAAATACGAGCCCTGGATGAATATCGCTCTACCCGCAAAGGAGTTATTCAGGGATAGGTTCGTTGAGTATGCGCCCAAACTATTTAACCTTCATGTCTGGATTAAAGATAAAAATAACAGTGAAAAGGGATATGGAGGCAAAATCAATATTGGATTAAACATCAATCCTTCCTTCCTGGATTTTATAAAGAACATTGACTATCTAAGCTATCACTTTAAAGGCCCTGAGTTTAATTTCGGCCAGCGTGAATATCAGACTATTTTTGCTCTTTTTGATCCTCAGACGAATGAAATCGGGACATGGGAATCGTCTCTCTTCGCTCCTGTGCTCAAGAAGAACAATGAGCGCCTGATTATAAACTGTGTTTTAGGTGATATAGTTTCAAATTCTAAAAAGGCTAAAAAGACTTTTTCGCTCTCTAATAAGGATGGAAGTCTTGAGTATGATCAGATCAAGTTTTTTCCAAAGGTGACGAACCAATTCAAAAAGTGGGAGGGTGTGTCTGTGTTTATGCAGCTTTATCTTCCTCGTGGAAAAACAAAGATCCAGCCAGAATTCCTGCTTCTTGGTGAGGATAGGCGCCTTCGCCCTCTTCCGAAAGTGCTGCTTTCAGAATTCTGGAATGAGAAATTGAGTGTTTGGAGCTCGATATTCAAGCTCGACCTCGATCAGGGAATCCTTGGAGAAAATTCTTTGTATGTAGAAATTCCTGAGTCTGAAGAAGGGGCCGTATTAAATAAAGAAATGAAACTGACTATAATACGCTAGGTACTTTGGGAATAGAAATTATCATAAATAATTTTTATCCTGCCCGGAGCTAATTCTCCTGATCGAATCATTCTTATCAAGAAATCGCGAAATTTTTCGCCTTTTTGATTGAATCTTTTCTTTTTCATTAAAGTGTATAAAACTACAGCAAAAACATGCATCCCTTCATCAGCTTCTTGCCATCTTTTATGTGCCTCGACTTCTATATTTAGTCTTTCATTAATTATCTGTTCGAGCGCTTGAACACAATCTTCTTCTATGAAAGCCTCAAAGGAATTGTAGCCGTAGGAAGGATTGTGATTCATAACTTTATCCATTAAAAATTCATCCTTTTTCAAAAGGTAAATGACTTTTTTCAGCTCTTTATCGGAAACTAAATCAAAGGGCGAATGCATCATTTCGTGAATGGCGTTCCTCAATACCACTTCTGTGGGCCAGGCCACATTTGTTAGATAGCGGGTTCCTTTAATTTTAATTCCATGAGGCTTGGAGAAATAGAGAATATAAGCAGTAATCTTATGCGAAGGGAGCTTGAAGCCTAAGTGGGCTTCTACTTCGCCTGTGATATCATATTTTGGCAATTCTTCTCGAATTTGTCTTATTGTCTCGTTGACTATGGGAAGAATGTATTTTTTCCAGTAGGATTCAAACTGAGTCTCCTTCAGGAATATTAAGACTGTTTTTAAATCATTTCGCACTGATTCGTACAGGCGCCAACCGCTATCTGTGTAGTAAGGAGTTTTTTTTAAATTTTTCTTCATGGACTCGCTATTTTGAATTGTCTTCAACATATCATCTATTGTTTTATCGTCAACGGCTGAGAAATAGAGACAAAGAAAGGCAGAAATGATGCCTCGCTTCTCGTCCTTTATTTTTCTTTTCAGGCTTGATAATGCTTTTTTCACAGGCTTTTTGAGCCTTTTTTCGAATTCCTCAAACTCAGACTGATAGTGTTTTAGGTAGAATGAGTCTGCCGTTAATGTATTCAAGAAGCAAAGCGTATCGTATTTGAGGGAAGGTTCGACCTGCCAATCTGTCAAATAATGTATTCGAATCTCTTCTTGATTCGATTCTTTGTATGTGACTGCCCAGAAATGGCCCGTCAATATCAATATCAATAGAATTAAGCAGCAGAAAGTAATAATTAACGAAAATCGTGGTAAAGCATCAAAAAATCTCATAACCGAACCGAATGCTATTTTAAGACCAAATAAGAGCTATTATTCTTATTATTACTCTTTTTTCAGAGTGTCGTAAATTACCTGCTGAAGATTCTTTACAAACTCCACTTTTTCAGATTTTGAAGGGTTAGCGTTTTTAAAAAATAACGGGGGCAAAAACTCAACAGTAAGGCAAGGCCTCTGGTAGTTTTTTATCTTGACCAAATTCAGAAGCCACCTTATGGCCTTATAAACAATAATTCTATCAGCCACATAATGCCAATATGTCTTTTGGCAGACCATCGGTTTTTCCTTTACAACACCGGGCACGATTTTCACTACCTTTCCGCGCTTGTAAAGCCAGCTTGCCAGCGTGGGAACTACTGTATTGTAAACAGGATTTTCAACCGTCTCATATGTCTTGCCTGCACTGGGCGCAATCGCAAGAGGAATATCATCTTCCAGGCTTTCAATGCATTTATCCAAGGCTTCTTTATTAATTCTTTGTTTCGTGAGCTTTTCTTGCTTTGTGAAAGGCTCATTTAGCTCTACACCAATCGAGCCGTATCTGTTTGTCTGAGCAATCACCCATCGAGCTAGATAATGGATGAATTTATTGCAGCATAATTTTGCCAAGCGGTTCTTCTTTATCTTTTTTCGTACCCGATGAGGAAAAATGGCGTCCTCGATATCTCTCTTTAGCGTCGGCAAGTATTTCTCGTGTGTAAGTGTGATATCACCCAAGCCTCTTATATTGGGTTTTGATGGAGCAGCCACCATTAAAAAGAAGCCTTCGGTTCGTCGGGTTATATGATTGTGGGCATATATTATCGGTCCCTCTTCGGGAATATTTTCCAATCCAACGGCTTTTGGCTTGGGACAAATAGGTATTGTTCTTAATAAACTTCGTAGAGTATTGTATGAGAAAGTTATCATCTCTCGGATAAGGGAACCCTTTTGATTCTTAAAACTATAAAAATTTTGCTCATCATCAATGCTCCCCTTTGTTTATTTTACTTTTTTTTTCTTGATTTTTCTACTGATAATTTAAGTTACTCCAATATAAATGGGGTCAGGCCCCATTTTCTGAAAAAGAGACCTGGCACCATTTTTCCCAAGATTAAGATGCTTTAATCGCATATACGGTTACACTTCAGCCTTAGGTTATAAAGGTCAATAGTTTAAAAGGAATAATATCTATGAAGGTTAGTATCTAGAAGAGATGATATTTGTAAGGAGCAATACTCATGAGGGATTAAGCACTAAATTTAATGGATGGCGCAAGCTGGATATTCTTTTTAAAGCTGAAAATAAAGAGATTTGATTATTTATTTTTTTTTGTATCAGGCAGGTTCCAGACATCTATTTCCTCGATCTTGCCAAATACATTCTTAAAGACAAGCTTGGCAGTTTTTTCCTCCTCTCGCTCATCTTGTTCAAAGATCACAACTTTCTTGAGGAATCCCCTGTGCTCAAAATATTCTTTTGCTTTAATGCTTGCTTCTCTCCACGAATAAGCCTCTTTGTCTTTAAAAACAGGGAACTCAGATGTTTCATTAAATCCCTTAATAAAAAATTTCTTCTCCATTCATTCCTCCTCTCTAATTTATGAGCTATAAAACCTTGGATTTACTTTCCTAGCATATAATTTAGTCGAGATAACTCATTAAAAATTGCATTGACGATCTTTCTGCTGCCTAGAGTCGGAGGGTGAATGTGCGTAGATGACTTATGACATACAAAAAAATGATTTTTTTGAAGACAGGAATTTCCTTTCTTGGATGGTGATGATTCTCTATATGCTTTGCTAAATTTGAATCCCGGCGTTAAAATGAGACAGAAAAAATTACAGGAGGAAGCTATGAAGAGGCTTTTCGTTTTTATATCCTTTCTGCCTATATTTCTTTTATTATTTTCCTGCGCATCACAGCCGAAACCAGAAGAGCATTCTCCTCTTCTCAATCTGGAGCGTATTTTCAGCTCCAAGGAATTCACGACTGAGCGTCTCGGTGCCACTCGTTGGCTGAACAACAGGAATGCTTTTACGGTCCTGGAATCTTCAGAGTCGAATTCAGACGCCAAGGATGTTGTCCTTTATGATCCTGAGACCGGAGTACGTGAAATTCTTGTGCCTGCCAGCCAGCTAATTCCTCCCGGTCAATCAAAACCTCTCTCAATCGATAGTTATGATTGGTCTTCGGATGGAAAAAAGCTCCTTGTCTTCACCAATACAAAACGTGTTTGGCGTCAGAATACTCGAGGAGATTACTGGATTCTTGACTTAGACTATTGGGGCTTGCATAAGCTTGGAGGAGGCACAGAGCCTTCTACACTCATGTTTGCCAAGTTTTCCCCTGAGGGCAATCGAGTCGGATATGTCCACAAAAACAACATCTACGTGGAGGACCTGAAAGATCATCGGATAGAGCAGTTAACAAAGGATGGCTCTCAGACAATAATCAACGGAACTTTTGACTGGGTTTATGAAGAGGAATTATCACTCAGGGATGGGTATCGATGGAGTCCGGATGGAAAATGGATAGCCTACTGGCAGCTTAATACAGAAGGGGTAAAGACTTTTTATCTAATCAACAACACTGATTCACTCTACCCCAGGCTTATCCCCATCCAGTATCCCAAAGTCGGCGAGATAAACTCTTCGAGCCGTATCGGAGTGGTAAGTGCAGAAGGAGGGGAGACGCGCTGGCTTGAATTGCCCGGAAATCCGAGAAACCATTATATCGCCCGCATGGATTGGGCGAATAACTCGAGAGATGTCTGTTTCCAGCGTCTTAACCGTCTCCAGAACACCAACTGGGTTATGCTGGGCGATATTCAGACCCGAGAAGTGCGGACGATTCTGACTGAACAAGATGATGCCTGGGTCGATGTAAACAATGGCCTGCATTGGCTGGATAAGGGAAGACACTTCACCTGGATAAGCGAACGAGACGGTTGGAGGCACATTTATATAGCCTCTCGGGACTGGAAGCAATTTGGGCTTCTAACTCCTGGCGAATACGACATAGTCAGCCTGGAAAGTGTAGATGAGGAGGGAGGCTGGGTGTATTTTACAGCTTCACCTGATAATCCTACGCAACGCTATCTTTACAGGGTACCGTTAGACGGCTCAGGGCAGGCTGAACGAGTAACGCCTTCTAATCAAAGCGGCACACATAGCTATCGGATTTCCCCTGATTCACGTTGGGCTTTTCACACCTTCTCCGCATTTGATGAGCCGCCCGTAACAACACTTGTGAGTTTACCTGAACATGAGGCTGTGCGCACTCTAGTTGATAATTCTGGGCTTCGGAAGAAGATCAAAGCTCTCAAAAGACTGCCAGTCGAATTTTTCCGGGTGGAAATAGAGAAAGGAGTCAAACTTGATGGATGGTGTATGAAACCAGCTGATTTTGATCCTGGAAAGCGCTATCCTTTGCTCTTTTTTGTTTATGGCGAGCCTGCTGGGACCACCGTCGTGGATAGATGGGGTGGAAAACGCTATTTGTGGCATCTCATGCTATGCCAGCAAGGTTATTTGGTCATGAGCGTGGATAATCGCGGGACTAGAGTACCACGAGGAAGGGAATGGCGGAAAAGCATATACCGCCAGATAGGAATTCTTGCTTCTGCTGACCAGGCGGCAGCAACAAGGGCCATAATTAAGCGCTGGCCTTATGTGGATTCAAGCCGCATCGGGATTTGGGGTTGGAGTGCGGGAGGCTCCATGAGTCTTAATGCCATATTCAGGTATCCCGAGCTCTATCAGACAGCCATGGCCATAGCCTTTGTCAGTGACCAGCGCTACTATGACACGATTTATCAGGAGAGATACATGGGACTTCCCGATGATAATGATGGAGGTTTCAAGAAAGGCTCCCCGATTACCTTTGCCCATCAACTGGAAGGGAACCTGCTTGTTGTTCATGGAACAGGGGATGATAACGTCCATTATCAGAACTTTGAGGCGCTTGTGAACGAATTGATCAAGCATAATAAACAATTCACGATGATGTCATACCCGAACCGAACTCACGGAATTAAAGAAGGAAAAAACACAACGCGCCATCTTTATGAGTTGTTGACAAGATATCTGAAAGAGAACTTGCCACCAGGACCGGCATCGGAATAGCGCTGATGGCTAAATATTTGGCATTCCTGATAAATGGGTGATTTGGAAAATTTCATCTTTTGTATTTTGACACCAAATTTTTCCTCTGCTATAGTTTTAAAGCGATTATATCTTCGGTCCACCTAAGATGATAAATATTATGGTTTGCAGCCTTAAAAAACTGGTTCCTCTAAGAGGGAAGGCATGCTTTTCCTTTACTGATAGAGCGAGATACCTAATCTTTACATATGAAGTGAAAAAAGAAGGATGGACTTAGAAAACATCATCCCCATCATCATAGCCTTTGTGACCGCTTTTTTACTCCCATTTTTTCTTTCAAAACGAAAGAAAGAAGGTCACAAAAAGTTCGAAGAGTTTCGTCGCCATCTTCTTGGAATAGGAGTAGGATTCGCTGAGCTGGATAAAGAGAGCGAGCAGGCAAAGCTAGGAAAAAAGATTTCCAGGGCGCAGAAATCTGAAGGTGTTTTTGCTTTAGAGGAAAAAAATATTGATTTTATTATTGTTACCAGTGTGGCCAGCCAGTACGGTGTTAATTATTTCATCGAATATTTTGTAAAAAGCACCTTCCATTTGAGAGAAGAATCCCTCAAAAAGACGAAGATGGTGAAAAAGAAAGGCTCGCTTTTTGGGAGTAAGGTGGCGGATATAATATGGAAAGGAGACCAGTATCTGGCTCAAAAGCTCAACCTGGATTATGAGCTCAAGCACAGGCTGCTCCAAGCTGGCCTGAATAAGTTCAAAGGTAGCATTCTGATTATCCCTGAGCGGAAGCATGGATACACCAGGATAAAGACGGAATATAATCTTCCTTCTCCGGATATGTTCTATGCGATTGATTCTGTTGCTAAATACCTGAGGTCTGGAATATAGCCCAACAACTGAAGTTAAATCCAAAAAAAATAAATGAATATTTTCGTAACTGGCAATCCAAGGAGCGGCAAATCCACCTTAATACAAAGATTATTGGATGAAATTTCCGATAAAAATGTTTCTGGCTTCATAACGCCCGAGATAAGGATTAATGATGCTAGACAGGGTTTTAAAATAATTGATTTGGCTTCAAAAGAAGAAGAAATTTTAGCTTCTCTTAATATAAAGCATGGGCCTAGCGTGTCAAAATACAAAGTCAACGTAGAAGGTATTGACGCCATCATGGACAAGTTCTTGGAGAGTTATGAAAGCTCAGAATATGTGATTATAGATGAGATTGGGATGATGGAGTTTTATTCAAAAAAGTTTAGGGAAACTGTCAGAATGGTGCTTGATTCTGACAAGAAGGTCGTAGCAACTCTATCCAAGAAATTTGTAAAAAAATATAAAGATGAAGGGCAAATTTACACTTTAACAAGGGAAAATTTTGAGGAGGTCTATGATAAAGTTCTGAGGGAAATAAAGGGATAAAGCTAGACTATGAAAAGGCCTTCTCTAATCTTTTTCTCTTTTTCTAGCCATCTGGGGAAGATCCAGTCGAGGATATCTTTCATTCCTTGTTTTTCGATATCTTTTATCTTCAGTCCGACTTCCATTTTGTTCTTTACGTGTTTACTCCAGATCACTTGTCCCGTTAACGAGGTTATCAATTGTTTATGGGGAATATAAAGAACTATTTCTGTTTCAGAACCCGGATTAGGTTCAACAAAATTAACGCTCAGCTTTAAGCCTTCATTAGAGAAATCAAGAACCGTTGCTCCTTCAATTAAATTATTTTTGCCTTCTAATTCCACCAATTCCGAAGGAATCGAGCAATAAAACCGTAGAAACTTTCTTCTTTCGTGATTACTCATAACTAGATTATTCATAGGACTTAACTCCAGTGTATTTAGTCGTTTATACACTAAGAAAGTTGATAGATAGATATTGAAAAGCGGCGGAGTCCTCATTTATTTTTTGATTTTATCTCCAGTATTTTTATTATTGACATGTGTGGCATAATTCCTTTTATATATAGGAAGAAAGGAGGTTTTTATGAGCTTATCTCGACGTCATTTTATTAGAAATGCAGGATTGGGAGTAGCAAGCCTCGGTTTGGCAACCAAAGGTCTAGCTTGCACTCCTCTGGGAGGAAAAAATGAATCAGAAAAGCTACTCGTCAAAAATCCCGACCACCCTGAAGCAGCAACAAACGACCGTCTTCCTCTTAGATGGTATAAAGGGACTGTAAAGCGTTTAAAGGAAAAAGTGGCTGAAAAGGGAGTCGATGCTGTCCTGCTTCAAAATCGGTGGAATCTTGTCTATTATACGGGGCTATTTCACAGCACAACAGAAAGACCTTTCAATGTTTTATTGCCAGTTAAAGAAGACGCAATCTACTGGTATCATCCTGGTTTGGACAGAGATTTAGTCACGTCTTGGTGGTGCACAGAAAATGAATATTATTTTGATTTCCTTCATGCGCAAGGAGGATTTCCTAACCTGGGAAAGGTTGTTCAAGGGAAAACAGTTGACCTTTTTGATTGGGCGCTTAAGGGGTTGAAAAAAAGAGGATTCGGCGCCAAAACTATAGGTGTCGATTCAGAATTTCCTCCCTCCAAGTTGAAAAAAGCCAAGAAAATTCTGCCTCAGGCAAAGTTTGTTGACATAAGCAAGATTTGCCTCAATATGAGAATAGTCAAGACCAAAGAAGAGATAGCTCTGACACAGAGGGCTATGGATTATTTCAGCAAAATTCATGCCTTTGCTAGGGATTATATCCTTGAGAAAGGAACAGATGCCACAGACTTCGAAGTAAGGCAAGCCGCTATTGAATACGGAACTGATTTGATTCTTAAAGATATCAAAAGGGATGGGAAGCCTCATACTGCTGTGGGTGTGTCCGTTGGAATAGGCTGCCGCACTGGAGTTGCCACGGCCTATCCTCATCCTAATCAATTCTTCTACAAAAAGATTGAAAAAGGAGACGCCCTCCAGGTGTCTGGTGGCGTCAGGGTAGGAGGGTATGGCGGAGAGCTCTACCGGTATTATCAGACACTGCCCTGGGACAAACACAGAGAGAAACTATGGCAGGTTGTCACGGATTGTGTCCATATCCAGGAAGAGGAGTCCAAGGCTGGTAAAACATGTTCTGATGTGGCCTATAAGATACATCAGTATCAGGTCAAGCAAGGTGTGGAGAAATACATCTATCATCGTCCCGCCCATGGAGAAGGGATGGAAGGTCATCAGGCTCCCTGGCTTGCTCTGGGAGATTATACAGTCCTCAAGGAAGGAATGACATTCAGTGTTGAACCAGGGCTTTACGACCCTGAGCGAGGGTTTGGCTATAATCCAAGCGATAACCTATTAGTGACGAAGCAGAAAGGTGTGCTCCAAGGGAGCGTTCCTTATACTAAAGAATGGATGATCCTGAAGCTGTAGAGGATTTGAAAATTGAGAGCGTTTCCCCAAGTTTCACTTTTTCAAAATTTATTAAATTTGTAATTAACGTGGATGTCTCCTTGGCGAACGCCCCGCTAATGCCCCATTAGTGAACATCTCATTAATATTAATGAGGATGGTTGCCTAAGGGGCGTCCTGCTATCACTAATATAAAAAAGATGAGCCAAAAGGAGGAAGTAATGAGGATATTAGCGTCAAATACTAAGAAATTTATGATTTTCCTTTCTCTTCTAGCTCTATTAACTAATGTAAGTACAACTGCAACTCAGAAGACGCACCACTTTAAGCCTAAAAAATATTACTACACCTACGATGCAAAACACGAGCCTGTTCTAAACCTTAAACCTGGCGATATTCTGGTTACGACTACTGTCGATGCTTTCGGCAATAAAATCTCACGCAGCGACCAGCTTGCAAGCGAGATTATCCATCTGCCAAAGGTGAATGATCAAACCGGACCTTTTTATGTTGAAGGTGCGGAGCCTGGTGATACTCTTGTGCTTCATCTACTAAAAGTTAGACCCAACAGGGATTATGCGGTTTCAACACATTTACCGAACTTTGGCGTTCTAACAGGCGAAACTTATACAGCAATGTTGAATAAACCTCTACCAGAGAAGACTTTTATCTGGAAATTAAGCCTTGAAAAGAATGTTGGCATTCTTGATTTACCGAACAGTAAGATTGGTAAAGTTGAGATCCCGCTTCACCCATTTTTGGGAACTGTCGGAGTCGCGCCTAACTTTGGGGAGGCAGTCATATCGCTGACTCCGGCGGAACATGGCGGCAATATGGATTGTGTGGAAACCAAAGAAGGGGCTACGCTGTATTTTCCTGTTTTTGCAGAGGGAGGATTATTCATGCTAGGAGATGGACACGCAGCCCAAGGCGATGGCGAAATATGCGGCACAGGTTTGGAATGTCCTTTGGAAGTTACGGTTAAGGTCGATGTCATTAAAGGCAAATCAATCAACTGGCCCAGGTTTGAAGATGACGAATACATAATGGTCGCAGGCAGCACAAGGCCAGTAATCGATGCTTTCAGGTCAGCACAGGTAGAATTGATCAACTGGCTAGTGGAAGATTATGGATTTGAAAGGTGGGATGCACTGCAATTGATTTCTCAAGTAGGTGTGACTCGCATCGGTAACGTGGTTGATCCAAAGTACACTGTTGTAGCGAAGTTCCCCAAAAGATATTTACCTGTTCATTAGCATTATCAGTATTCATGATATGGATCAAAGTCATGCCAATCTTGTCCCCTTAACCTTTGTACAGCAATCCTGAATATTTAAAACCGGAAGTGTTTTTTTTCGTATTTTATAATAAAGGGAATGAAAAAAGTTGACGAGTTTATTAAAATAAAGAAAAGATGGAGGAAATAATTGCAAACTCAAGCTGTGACTTCCAATAAATCCAGCACTGCTTCGAAGTGGCTTATAGGCTGCGGCATCGGCTGCGGCGTGGTGATTCTGTTGCTAGTCTTTGCTGGTGTTGGTGGTTATTTCTTTGTCAAAAACATAGTAGAGGGATTTGAGGAAACAGAAGCCATCACCGATACCTTGACGGAACGTTACGGAGAAATAAAAGATTTCTGCCCTGATCCTGGTGGAGCCATCAATGCAGAACGGCTCGAGGTGTTTTTGTCTGTGCGGAACTCCATGGAGTCAGTTAAAGAGGCGTTAGAAAGTTCCATCAATATTCTCTCTGATGAAGAAGACAAAAGCCAATTCAGAGAAGAACCTTCCCCAGGTGTTTTGACAAAGATAAAGACTGGTTTAGAAATAATCCCCCTTATTGCAGAGTTCTATACAAGGCGCAATCAGGCGCTTCTTGATGGTGAAATGGGGCTAGGGGAGTACTACTTTATTTATGTTGTGTCGTACTATTCCTGGCTAGGTAAATCGCCCGCAGACGGCCTCGAATATAACCTTATGGTTGAGGATGAAGAGGATAGAAGCGTAATCAGGAGAAGAAGACGAAGCGAAAATCTTGAAGAGCGCAAGGATGATGTGCTTAGGAAATTGCACCGTCAGATTCTGCCCATGATGCATAATCAGTTTGCAAAGTTGACAGGTATTGATATCAGCCCCATAAGGGATCCATGGCGGGAGAGGCTGGAAGCCGAGATTGCAGCCATGGAAGCTGACCGTTTCCGACTGCCATGGCAGGACGGCCTACCGGATGTTCTGGAAGCTTCACTCGAACCTTTCCGGGTACGTTTTGAGGCAGGCTACAGCAAAGTGTTAAATGCCCTTGAGATGGCTCTCGAGTAGAAATACCAAAAAGCAGGTTAAAGTGTTACTGAGAGCTTTTACACGCTAGACAATATCCTTGAATAGAAAGGAACAGAGTTCTTAATCATAGAAAATTACAAGAAATTCATTGAGCTGGAGAAAGAAACTGGTCCTGTTATTCCTGAAGTCGAAGACGCCAGAAAACTATTAGCTTCATTGCAAAGCCAATAATAAGGAGGGATTAGCCATGTTTGCACGCATGACAACAGCTGAGACTAAGCTCGAATGGATAGATAGATTTATAAAGATCTACGAGGAAAGCATCGTTCCAGCAGCCAAACAACAGAAGGGCTATTGTGGAGCTTATTTCATGGTTGATCGCAAAACGGGTAAACTCGTTTCCATAACCATGTGGGATTGTGAAGAGGATGCTCTCGACAATGAAAAAAGTCACTACTACCAAGAACAACTGGTTAAAGTCATGAATATCATGACAAAACCACCTATTCGTGAGGGATATGAAGTGGTTGTCCAGGCATAAGTGAAGCATATATTCAGTCATTCAATCTAAAAGTTAGAAGATATTCTTTATTGGGAAAGCAAAAAAGGACGGAAGAAAGGTATAGCATATTGACTCTGTCTTAAAGTAAAGTTAGAATACGCTACAGTAAGGTCTGAGGAGGTAATGAAAATGAGAAGACCTGACCTACTCATACTCATAGCTGTTTGGGAATTTATGAGTGCATTTGGGGCGTTTATCGGCATTATTTCCATCTCTGTTTTCGCCTTCCCTGAAGTCGCCAGCTTGGGCGGCATAGGCTCGGTAGGTGGAATAGTTGGGCTGAGCATTGCGGTGCTGGTGCTTATGTTCTATTTAATTATTGCTATAGCAGGTGGCATAGGGCTCTTAGGCGGAAAGGAGTGGGGGCGAATTTTAAGCCTTGTTCACGCTGCTCTTAGCTTGCTATGGATTCCTATTGGTACCATCATTGGAATACTTATTATTGTCTACCTCATGAAACCTGAAATAAGAGACTATTTCGAATCTACCCAGAAATAGCTTTTCCATACTAAAAATCAGATGAAAAATCATTTCCAGAATGGTCTAATCTTTTCTTTAATTTTTTTCCTTGTTTTCTTTTTGACGTCTTGTCAGGAAAAAACGGATGAAGAGTTGATTCTGGAAATGATGGAAGATGTCGGAAAATATGCTGAAAAAAAGGATATGTCAAATATAATGATCAATCTTGCGGATGACTATCGCGATTTTGAGGGCAGAGGAAAAAAGGAAACGCAGGATATGATTAATGAATACTATAAAAGATATAGAGGAATTGCCATCAATATGTTAAGCACACGGATTGAAAAAATTCGCTCCTTGGAGGCGTCTATTCAGACTGAAGTGGCCTTTTCCTCCGGGGCGGCTAAGGTTTTTCGCAAATTAATAAGATATTCAACCGAAAATTACCGCTTGAAGATTAAACTAATAAAAAGAAATGACAGATGGCAGATTCAGTATGCTGAGTGGAGATACGTTACTCTCAATGAACTCTTTCCTGAATCTTTATCCATTCTTAAGAAAATTTTCCCGGATCTATAGCAAGGCAAATAAAGCATAACCATAGATGAGGGCAATAAATGGAGCGCAATAAATGGGGCCAGGCCCCATTTCTCTCTGCATTAATGTTATAGGAACCGAAAAAAGCTAAATAGAACCACGCTTTTCGTCGTCTTTTAGTTGCCTTAGTTTCTTTTAGACACTGATAAATAGTAATATACAGATATATACCTTGAAGAAATCAAATAAATCTTATAAAAGTAGAAATTTATGAAATGAAACACAGGCCTTACGAAATGAGATACAAAGCTATCATCATATTATTTCTTCTTGGGTTATTGCCCATTCAATCGTTGGCGCAAGCAGAAAAAACAGAAGATTCAGGAACATTCAGCTTCTATTTTGAAAACGACACCTTCTTCGGTACAGACCGCTGCTTTACTGGAGGCTGGAAGCTGGGGTGGATGTCCAGAAGCTTGAAGAACTACAGAGAAAATCCTTTATTGAAGTGGCTGCCTTTTGTGAACAAGCCTGGGTTTCAACATTCCGTTTCACTAGCTATCGGACAGAGCATTTATACACCTAATGATATAAGTCTTGACAATCTTATCCAGGAGGATCGCCCTTATGCTGGAATTCTCTTCCTTGCATTTGGTATCCACAGCATAAGCAGTCGCCGCATGGATACTTTGGAAATCAATCTCGGGATCATTGGCCCTCATTCTTACGCTGAGCAAATGCAAAAATTTATTCATAGGCTGACGAATGCGACTCGGCCGGAAGGATGGCATAATCAACTCAACGACGAGCTTGCCCTGGAAGCAGTTTATGAGCGCAAATGGAAATTAATCCAGCCACAGTCAGAAAAAGGTTTTGGGTTTGACTTAATTCCTCACCTTGGAGGCGGGTTGGGAAATGTCTATATTTACGCCAGCACTGGAATACAGATGAGGTTTGGCTGGAATTTACCAGGAGATTTCGGGACCAAAATTATCCGTCCCGGAGGCGACAGCAGCGTGAGCTTTCGGCGCAGCGGAAGGTTTGGAGTTCATTTCTTTGCCTCAGCAGACGGGACGGCCCTCTTACGGAATATTTTTCTTGACGGAAATACATTCCAAGATAGCCACAGGGTGGATAAAAGACCATTTACTATGGATATTTCACTAGGGATTGGCATAAGAGCCGGTCGCTTCAATTTCAGCTATGCCTATGTTTTCTGGACAAAAAGGTTCAAAACCGAAACAAGAGAGCAAGTCTTCGCTTCACTTAACCTATCTTATTCCTATTGAACAGGGAAAAATAAGGAGAAAGTAAATTCTTATGATCTCAATTATTTGGATATCTCCGCATCAGTTAAAAAATCTAGCCCTTTTTAAGAAGAAGAAAACTAAATTCGAATTATAAAACTTAAAAACTTTTTTATAACTACATCGTAAAAAATAGTATAAAATGGTATATTGAATTATAACATCTTGACAAATAGGAGGATATTTTAATGAAAAAAGTTTATTCAATTTTTCTTCTGAGCTTTTTTCTCGTAGCTCTGGTGATTTCTCCTGGGTCTGGTCAGACCGCTGAAGAAATTATAAAAAAGATGATCGAAGCTCAGGGCGGAAAAAAAGTATTTGAGAGCATTAAAGACATGACCCTATCTGGTACCCTGGAGATGGTTCAACAAGGTTTAAGTGGTTTACTTACTGTGTACAAGAAAGAACCAGACAAAACCCGCAGAGATATTGAAATAATGGGTATGATTATTATCCAAGCTTACGATGGAGAGACAGCGTGGGGGGTCAATCCTCAAACTGGGAGCGTTGAGGAAATGGAAGAACAGCAAGCAGCAGAAATGAAGAGAGAGTCTTTCCCTATCGTTTCTTGGCTCTATCCAGAGAAATATGGCTTTTCTTTTAGTTACAAAGGGAAGGAAAAAATTGAAGACAAAGACTATTTTGTCATAGAAGAAACCTACCCTGATGGATTTAAAGCGACTCTTTATGTTGATGCTGAAACTTATCTCACTTATAAAGCAAAAGTCAAAACAATGGGTTCAATGGGATATGAGGTCGAAGCTGAACAGTTCACTTCTGACTACAAGAAAGTTGATGGGATGATAATCGCTCACTCTATGGTTTCCTTTATTGAGGGCGAGGAATTTATGAAAGTCACTATTACGGATGTGAAATTCAATACAGGTATGGAAGATTCTTTTTTTAAGATGAAGGAATAAAGAGATAAATTTTTCGCTGTTTAATTAAGCTTTTTTGCCGGGATTTAATTCGCCAAATCCTCACTTATACAGAAAAAAATCCTATCGAAGAGAAAACAAGAATTTTCCTCGAGCAAAAAGATTATCCTAATTTAAATGCCTGTTTTTAGCCATTCGAGAATACTCTCCTACGAAACGTGTCCTTTGAGGTATAAATACGCCTATGTTGATGAGATAATTCCTGAGGAAGAAACAGCAGAAACCTATCTGGGAACAAGGGTGCACGAAGCACTGGAGAAGCTGTACAGAGATCTAGAGTATGGAAAGCCGATGTCGAAGAAAGAATTGTTATCCTTTTTTAACAGAGAATGGGAAAGGAATTTGACGGACGCAATCGTAATCGTAGGAGAGGAATTTTCTCAGGAAGATTATCGCAAGATGGGGGAACAGTATCTTAAAGATTATTATAAAAGATATAAGCCGTTCAGAGAAGGGAAGGTTGTTGACCTAGAAATAACGGACTATTTAACCTTGGATAAAGTAGGTCAATATAGTTATTTTATCAGAATTGACAGGTTGATGGATGCGGGCGATGGTCTGTATGAAATCCATGATTACAAGACCAATACAGAGTTGCCGGCACAAAAATCTCTGGATGAAGACCGTCAACTTGCTATGTACTCTATATGGGTTAGACAGGAGTTTGAAGACTGCAGGGATGTCCGTTTGGTCTGGCATTTTTTAGCATTTGACAAGGAGATGGATTCTTACAGAACAGAGGAGCAGCTTGAGCATCTAAGACAAGACGTCTTAGCAAACATCAAGGCCATTGATGCAGCTAAAAAATTTCCGGCGAATGCTTCCAGGCTCTGTGTCTGGTGCTTGTACAAAAGGATTTGTCCGGTAGGTAACCAAATTGAAGGGGCTTGATTTATCGGACCAGCGTCCAAACTGCCTGGACTTGATTTATTAAATATATCTCTATATTGTAAGGACTTGATTCATCAAATCCATATCTATATTGTAGGGGCTTGATTTATCAAGCCCGCACTTGTCCTTAATGAAGACATTTGATTTATAAAGCCAACCTGTAATTAAATAAGAAGATAACAATTAGAATCAATCACGGCAGTGTATTGACTAATTAACAATATCAAAATATCAGGAGAATTATCCTATGGAGATATTGAAAAAACAGAGAGAAAATTTAATGCTCGCAGCTAGAATCCTGGCGTTGTCAGCAATCCTGGCGTTTTCATTAATAAGCGGAGACAGTATTTTTGGCTTTAATGCAAAGTCCAAGCAATTGTCCCCTGAAAGTACTCAGTCAAGAGGCGTGTCAGATGGTTTATTGGCTAATTGGACGTTTGATGAAGGGAATGGAAATATTATCGGCGATTTTTCGAGTTATGATAAAAGTGGAACTGTTTATGGTGCTTCATGGACAAAAGGAGCAGTTAATGGCGCTCTTGATTTTGATGGTGAAGATGATTATGTGCAAATACCCGATTATTTTTCTCTTCCACCTTCACATCTCACATCTCTTGGTGAAGGATCAATATCAATCTGGTTCAAATGCGATAGCATACCTACTGATTATGGAATTATGCCCATATTTTATTATGGAGCATATGATCCATGTCTAAACATACCTGATGCAGCAAATCAAGGGCTCATCATCGAAGTCGGCCATAGTCCTATTCATCCAGAGTCAAAAAGGATTTATTTCACCATATTTGCAGAGGGGTGCACATTTCCATCTTGTTGTTTTGATTCATCGGAAGATATAACTGAACGTGAGTGGCACCATTTTGTGGCAGTAGTCGGCGAAAACTATAACACCGGATATCTCGATGGACAGGAATTAATAAACAGGAATTATAATTTTGGAAATTCTTCGTATTCTCAATTCTTTGCTGATGTCATTAAACACGAAACTTTGTGGATAGGCAGAGGATACTGGCAAGGAAATACTGTATTTTTTGATGGCACCATAGACGATATAAGAGTATATAACAAACCACTAAGTGTTCAAGAGGTCAAAGAATTATATAACAATCAACAGACTTTCACTTTATTAGTATCAATAAGTCCTTCAGGCGGAGGAACTGTTCGCAAGGATCCTGATAAGACTTCATACGATAGTGGCGATAAAGTGTCGCTTACAGCCACAGCCAATAAAGGATACATTTTTGAACAATAGTCAGGAGATGTTCCCCAGGACCATGAAAATGACAATCCGCTTAGCATCACTATAGATTCGGATAAAAATATAGTAGCTAATTTTCATACTGGAACTTCTGATGATGGCACCATAGGAAAGAATCCCTTATGCTTCATGGCAACAGCGGTCTATTGTTCCCCCTCGCATCCATATGTGAAGATTATTCGAGATTTCAGGGACATATACCTTATGCCCAGTAAGCTCGGCCGGGCACTTGTTGACTTCTATTACAAGAATTCACCTTTTGCGGCAGATTTAATCAAAGAACATAGATTATTAAGGGCCGCTTCTCGGCTAAACCTTATACCTCTTGTGGCTATTAGCTATTCTATGCTTCACTTTAGTCCGATAATCACCTCATTTATGCTGTTCTTTATTTTCGCAATTCCAATCTTTTTTGTTGGGTTTTATAAAAGAAAGGCGAATATCTTCCGAATGAAAATAAAAAAAGCGGAATAACAGACAACAATTGATGATAAACGGCACTGAAATACAAAATTTTGAATAATTTTATAGCAGGGATTTGAGCCACCAAACCTCTAAGGAAAACGGATCACTAATTTTTCAATAAAAAGCTAAGTCTTGCGTCTTGGCTATTCTGATGGTTTTTAAAGCAGAGCAGAAAAGCACAAAAAAAACCGCTATGTTCTTTCGTCCAGGATATATTGCTGACTTTTAATGCGAAGACGAGTGTTTCTTCTAAGTCAATAGCACGATTCCTATATCCTTAAAAAAATATAAAAAAAGCTTGACAAGCAACGGAGTTTTTATTATTTTAACTTTGAAAAATAAAGTACTTTGAAATAAAATGATTAATAAGTACCGCATAAGGAGGTAAAAATGATAGAAGATGAAAAACGCCAGGCTCTGGAGAATATCGGATTAATTAAGGATATCGTAACTCAGACAAACAAGGAAATGAGCTTATCTCGGGGAGGCTGGATCTCTATTATCTGGGGCATATTTTGCCTTGTAGGATTTGCAGGCCAAAAATTATTAAGCATTTTTGGTCTTTCAAGAGTCTTATACTGGACAATTCTAGCCATAATAGGCTCTTTAGCAACGTTTTTAGTTGTAAAAAGTAGGTTAAAAACACAATCACAAAAAATAAGAGGATATTTTATACGAGGATTTTTTCTCTTCTGGATACCATTAATAGTTCTGGCGTATACCATCACAGCTCTTTGTATTTATCTTCCCGATCTACATAGCAAGTATATTCCAATTTTCATAATGCTTGTTATCTCTACTGGTTTTCTCATTATTGGCTTTCTGTTTACCAAAGAAATTCTCATTATGGGGACTATAGGATTTGTTGGGACAGTACTCACAGCGATCTTTTTCTTAGAGTATGCAGATTTAGCCTTAGGTCTGCTTTTCGGAGTCGGATTAATTGTTACAGGACTGATTTCTAATCTCAAATGGAAAGAACAGATATAAAAAAAAAGACGAAAAAATGGTTGAGATCGCTCCTCTTTGCTCACAACAGGAATCAAGCTCTTCTAAAAAGGGATAAAAAATAAATGGCGGAAGAACATATCTCAATCAAACTCAATAGAGTTTTTCACCAGAAAGCGCGGTTAGGAATAATGTCTATCTTGATGGTTATGGAGGATGTAGAGTTTAATTATTTAAAAGAGCGCTTAAAACTTTCTGATGGGAACCTCAGCACTCATTTAAGCATCTTAGAACAGGAAAAATACATCAAAATCAAGAAAAAATTCGTCAAGAAAAAGCCCAAGACCCTCTGTCAATTGACTGGAAAGGGCCACAATGCTTTTGTGGAATATATAGATAACTTAGAAAAAATTATTAAAAATGTGCCAGGAATAAAAAAGAAATAGCTGAACATTGGATTTTGATGAAGATAAAAAATAGGCTGTTTTGATGTGTTAAGTTTTGTTAATAAGCTGTAGGCTTTTTCAGAATCTTCTGGCACGCACTCGGAAATCGACGTTGTCCTTAACCCACTTCCAAAACTTGTCCTGTTTAGCCAGTTCAACTCCAGGCTCCATCTGTTCTTTCCAACCCTCCATGACTTCTGCGGGAACTGTCCATACTCTTACCCGCCGCGCAGGAACATTATCTCGCCAGCGCTTGGCGACTATTGGGTCCAGGTAGGTGAGTCGGACGGTGACCCGTCTAGAAAGATATTCCAGGGGATCCAGATCAATCTGTTCATAAGTGGTTTTATCCTCACGGATTCCTGTGGCCGGAACACCGTCTGTAATAATCATGATACAAATCGGCGCGAGGGTAAGGTTCCTATCCTTGGTCTGGGCAGCGACCTCAGTGAAAAAGGCGTTAAAGTCTGTTATTATGTCTCTTGGTGGGAACCACTCTCGTAGAGCCGCCTCAATCTGTCTCACATCTTTACCCTCGAGATCATGGATAGGATGGAAAGCCTTCGGCTCGTCCGTGCCATGGCCTCCGATGGAGCCCACGAATAGTGCCCGCAAGCCAGCCAGCTCACCCAGTCTGTTGAGGTGACCGTAAAGATAGTGAGAGAGAAAGGTCAGAGCATCATTGTAATAACCTGATTTCTGGAAGGATCCGCTCACATCCACACCGACGAACATGACCAATCGAGATATCCTTTGGCTGGTTGGCGGAGTGCACGCCGTGGCGATTATTAAGAAGAGTGCGACGCCGATCAGCCATATGAAGAGGTTTTTATATTTGAGATTCAAGGTTGAACTCCTTTATTTGGCGCTACACTTCTTGATATGAGGATTTCCCGAGTGTCCATCACATCCTTTAACTCTTTAAATGGAAGGTTGAAGATCGGCCGCGCGGTCAATAAGATCATGAAGAAGTTCAAGATAACCGCCAGAACCTGAAGGATGGGTAGAGTTAGGAATTCCAGAAGTTCATTAAACTTATTATGCAGCCATTCGATCTCATTTTTAAACTCTTGAATCGGTTTTCTCCACCATTGCGGAGTCTCTGTGATGTCGGATGCGAATCGTCTCTGTTCCTCTCCAGCCTGGCCTACTGGTCGCCGAGCGATAACAGCTAAAAGCGGCGGTATACCGAACTGTCCGAATAAGAACCAGGTCATGCCTCGAATGGCAATCCATCCCATGCTGGCAATCCCCATTGTGAAGGCGATCCCCATTCGGACACCCGTCTGCTGTACTATCCAGGGTGTGACGGCATCAACAAGCTCACGATAAAGGAACATCACCTCAAAGCCCATAACGATCAATTCGATGATGGTCATCTGGATGATGAGTTTAACCTTTTTTGTCCGAATGGCGTCTGTTAATGCCTGAAGTGCAGCAAAGCTTCCCATAATGATAAGGAGCAAGAATATATACAACATGGGCATCACCAATGGAGATGTCTTATCTGTTCCGACTATGTCCATGAGCACTTCTGAGATAGTCGGGAAAAGGACATAGGCAAAGATCGCAGCTTCAAGCATGCACCAGAACACAAGGATCAAAAAGGCTACCCAGGGAACGCCGGGCCGGAAGAAACTTTTTGTCATCCGACCGGTCATCGCAAAGGGAGCGGTCACAACCTGCTTAATGACTTCCACTATGAACTTTATAATAAGCCGTGCGATAGAGAACAGCCACCCGATTAAGACAACTATGAGCCGAAACAGGCCGACCCAGAAGAGCCATACCGCTCGTGCCGCATCCCACCAAGAAAGAAGCAGAGTGGTGACGAAGCTAATTCGTCTTGAACGAAAGGGCAGTGTATACAGGGAAAGTTGTGTGCACCAGATAACTCCGAGCCATAGCAGAAGAGGAAAGAGGAGAAACACGTATTTTCCAACAGCTACCCAAGGGGAGGAAGAATGCAAAAAGAAATCGAGAATCGCCCTTTGCATAGGGAATATCCATGCAATAGGTATCAGGAGAATCCTTAGGATTTCCTGAAACTGATTGGAGGATATGCTCGTAGCTTGTCCTACGAGTGTCATTGATTCAAGAAGACTGATTGTTAATAACATAATGTCTTATTGATATATCTTAACCTCAGCCTTTTCAATGCCCTTTTAGGATGAATCCCAGGGTGATTTTGCTACTGTTTGACTAACCTTATAAAGGGAGCTTTTCTCACCCCAATAGAGGAGTTAGCAAATCTTTCTTAACCCCCTTGATTTAGCCGATTAAAACAAATCATTATATTTAAGAACAGGTTGAAAATCGTTTTCATAACGGAATGTGCCAACACCCGTTTCTAAGAAACGGAAGTTCTGACTTTACCTTGACAGAGAGCCCTGTATATAATTGAAAAAGACTTATTTTTTTGTTAGAGTAAAAAAATCCGTGTTTAAAGAAATTCTTTTTTTAACTGGAGGATAGAGATGAAATCATTTGGAAAAAAATTGATGACAACAATATTTGTAATAATTCTGGTTATAGTTCTTTTCCTGCTTGTATTCTATCTTGATAAATTTGATATAATCAGATTGAGGCCCGTAACGCTTGTAGAGCAAATTCCCTATGGGGAAGTTATAGAAATAGGGGAGTTTGAAGAAACAGAGTTCTATGATTCGATGAATAAATTTATCGGGGCGGATATAGTAATAAGAGTAAGATTTGCTGCTCATATTGAACCGGCTGAGAGATTGCCCACAGAATATAAAAATGAATTGAAAAAAGCTTATAGCAATGTCGACATATACGTGAAAGAAATCCCCAGTAAGGAAGCACTAGAGAAAATGATGGAGGCCTTAGCAGATAGCAAGTATTTAAAGTTTATTGAAGATAAAGAAATTCAGGCTTTTCTTTATGAGACAAAGATTAATAATAAAAAAGTTAAAAGAATAGAAAAAATATTCTTGACGCCAGATAGTTATTTTTTTGTGAAATACTAGACTCTGTTCGGACTCCTTTTAACTGTCCCCCGCATAATTATGATAAAAATTCCTATCTTCTTTTTTCTTTCAAGACTTTTTGTCTCAAAATCGTCTCTTTTGCTCTTTCATATAAAAAGGCTAATTCTACATAAAGTGTCGCTGCATTTTTGAATGATTTTTTCTCGAAAGCTGAATTCGCCCGGTGCTCCAGTCTATTAGCTTGAGTATATTGCACTCTGGCTAGACTTGAGGCATTCAGCTGTTCCGCTTCGGCTTTGGTCTTGGCAACGTATTTTTGGAGATCCTGTTTCTGATTCAACATAATCCATCACAAGATAATAAGTCGTTCCCTCGCAGCTCATATTCACAACTTTGACAATATTGGGATGATTAAGCTCTGCCGTCACTTGAGCTTCTGTATGGAACCGCTGGACTAACTCGCTTTCTTGAGCGAATTTTTTAGGAAGAATCTTGACTGCATACTTTTTCTTGAGCCTCTGATGTTCTGCGAGATAGACGACTCCTATTCGTCCTCTGCCGAGTTCCTTGATAATATCGTACTCTCCTAATTTATAGCGAGCCATGATGCTTTCCTTAGACGAATTCCTTGAGGTCGTTCATTATCAATATTTTAAACGTATTATAAATCATTGTGAAGTGCTTTTTTGATGTGGGGAAGTTCCTCTGAACGGAGTTTTTGAAAAATGGGGCCAGGCCCCATTTCCACTTATTTATCCAATATTGGCTGTTTGTATTGACCTGCTGTCATTTGAGTGATATAAAATTTCTGCGAAACAGAGAAAGCAAACTAAATAGAAAGGAGGGATTTCGAATGAGCAATTACACAAAATTTTATTCGGGGAACAATCCAGTTTTTCGGATAGGAAATAAGTTTAGGAAAATATTTTTATGGATGCTTCCTTTTTTCCTCTTGTTTTTCATCATGGGAACAAGGGCTGCGACAGTTGAGGAAGGGAAAACCATAAGAATAGCAGTAGCCAGGTTCTCGCATGAGACCTGCACTTTCTGTCCAAAGCCCACAACTACCGAGGATTGGGAATTCTATGGGCCGCCCACCCGTGATATCATCAACACAGATAGTGGATACATCGGCGGTTTTAAAACCGTGTGTGAGGAGTACGGCGGCATAGAGCTTGTCGGCATAACTTCTCCGCGTGGCGCAAAGGGCGGTTCTTCAGGAAGTTGGATTACTCAAGAGGCTTTTGACAAGTACACCGGTCTGATTGCAGCTGATCTTATGGAAGCCGGTCATCTCGATGGCGTTTTTCTATCTCTTCATGGCGCCATGGCTGTATCCGGCATTCTCAAGCCTGAGGCTGAGATTGTGCGAAGGGTACGGAAAGTGGTAGGTGAGATCCCGATCATGGTTACGCTCGACCTCCATGCTAACGAGGATCATGAGCTATCAGATGCAGCTGACGCCGTTTTTATCATTAAGAGATATCCTCATTATGATACAACACTCCAGGGTGAGCGAGCTGCGCGCGTTATGATCAAGACTATCCGCGGCGACTATAAGCCTGTCATGGCCACCAGAAAGCCCGGGGTGATAACACCAAGTGTTTATCAAGGAACAGGTGTATCCCCGGCCATGGAAATAATGGAGCGTGCGCGCAGGTGGGAATGCCGGAATCCAGGCACTTACGTCTCTGTTGCCTTTGGATTTGCCTACGCGGATGTCCCTGATGTTGGGGCAACGATCATGGTCGTCACCAATAATGACCAGAGGCTGGCAGACAGGATTGCAGACGATATGTCCGATTATATCTGGAGGATGAGAAAAACCTTTGCTGGAAAGAAGCTCCCCAAGACTAAAGAAGGCGTTTCCTTAGCCATCGCTGCTGCAAAAAAAGGAAAAATCCCAGTAGTCATCGCTGACCACAGCGACAGGACAGGCGGCTCCACGCACATCCTCGAGGAGCTAATAAAGCAAGGTGCAAAGAATTTCTGTATAGCTACTCTTCGAGACGAGAAGGCAATTGAAAAGATACGAACAAACCATAAAGTCGAAGATAGAGTCAGCATAGATTTAGGAGGCTATTCGGACAAGCATGCGGGAAACCCTGTCCGGGTTGAGGGGAAGGTAGAGTTTATGGGCGACTATAGCAGGGGAGCAGTGGCCGTGCTTCTCTTCGGAGAGAACAACCGTGTTATCCTTACTCCACAACTCATGCAGGTTACGACTCCTCGAATATTTTCTCCTCTCGGCATCAAACTCGATGATCTTGATATCATTGTCCTCAAGTCCCGCGTCCATTTCAGGAGAGGCTTTTATGAGACCGGTTTGGCAGGTGCTATATTTGAGGTTGATGCGCCGGGCTGGGGTCCTGCTGACCTCACAGCACTCCCATACAAGAACATTCCCAAGGATATATACCCCGTATACAAAAAAGATTGATAAAGGCCTGTCACCTGCTGTATAAAACAAAGATATTGATATGATTATCTTGATTATTCTTGCCGTTATTTGTGTAATCATAGGGATTGTTGGCTGTATTGTACCTGGAATTGCAGGGCCTCCGTTTAGCTATGTTTCCTTAATTCTTTTATCCTTTGCCAAGCGCTGGGAGCCTTTCAGCGCAAAGTTTTTAATCATAATGGCAGTTATAACAGTCGTTGTCACCGCTCTTGACTATTTACTCCCAGCTGCTGGTGCCAAAAAATACGGAGCTTCGAAGTTTGGCTTTTGGGGTGCGATTATGGGAATGATCCTCGGAATTCTTTTTTTTCCTCCCCTGGGAATGATAATCGGAGCCTTCATAGGAGCCATTGCTGGGGAATTGCTGAAAGGCAAGCAAAGCCATGAGGCTTTAAAGGCTGGCTGGGGCGTGTTTATGGGCGTAATGCTAGCAGTCATTTTAAAATTAACTGCAACGGGCATAATGACTTTTTATTTCATAAAAGCTCTCTTTTAGCTTAGAAACGGAATTGGAATCTTACGAATGACTTTTCTGTATAATTTCAAGGAGGAAAAATGAGAGTAAACAAATATAAAAAAAGTATCACGTTCATCATCGTTGTAACCATCCTGATTCTTGGTCTGGGCGGGCAATCCCTTTCTGCCAAAAAAATATCAAAGGAAAAAAAGCTTGTCCTTGAGTGGCTGAGTCAGCCTCAGATAGTCGAAAAGTTCGGGAAGATTTCGGATGCCATCTGGTCATACGCTGAGCTAGGGCTTCAAGAATATAAATCGTCGGAGCTTCTAGCTAGTACTTTAGAACAAGCCGGATTCAAAGTCGAACGCGGATTGGCCGGTATGCCTACCTGTTTTGTTGCTTCTTATGGTTCTGGCAGGCCTGTAATTGCAATTCTTGGAGAGTATGATGCTCTTCCTATGATTTCGCAGAAAGGAAGGGTTGCTAAACAAGATCCTTTGCTGGAAGGTGCACCTGGACATGGTTGTGGCCACAACGCTATGGGTACAGCAGGCGCGGCCGCAGCCATTGCCGTGAAGCAATCCCTGGATAAGTACGGATTCCAGGGAACCATAAAATTTTTTGGCTCGCCTGCTGAGGAAACGCTCATAAGCCGGCCTTACATGATAAGGGCAGGCCTGTTTGATGATGTGGATGCGGTGATAGACAATCACAGCAGTAGCGGTTTCGGAACAAGCTATGGTCGAGGCGGGAATGCTATGTTCTCGACAATTTTTACATTCAAAGGAAGAACCGCTCATGGAGCATCACCCTGGGGTGGCCGAAGTGCCCTCGATGCAGTTGAAATTATGAACGTGGCCACGAACTTCCTCCGCGAGCATCTTCTTTATACTTATCGCCTGCATTACGTTATTCAGAAAGGAGGGGAAGCTCCCAATGTAGTGCCGGACAAGGCCAGCGTTTGGTACTATGTCAGAAACAGTGATGAAAGAGTGGAGGAGATGTATGATAAAGTCATTAACTGTGCCAAGGCGGGAGCTCTGGCTACAGGGACAGAATTGAGCGTCCGGTGTATCGCTGCAGTACACCAACGCAATGCCAATAAGGCCGCTGCAGAGCTTTTCCAGAAGAACATCGAGCTTGTGGGGATGCCAGAGTGGACTGAGGAAGAACATGCTTTTGCTAGAGCTCTTCAGAAAGAGCTTGGCAAGGAAGAAAAAGGTATGCCAACAGAGATGGATAAGCTTAGAGACCGAGCCCGGACGTTTGTAGGAGGCGGGTCCTCTGATGTGGGGGACGTCTGCCTGATAGCGCCAACTGCAACCATCAGGTTTCCCGGTCAAGTACCAGGCTCTATCGGTCATCATTGGTCCTCGGTTGCCAGTAATTACGGCTCCGCAACCTGGAAAGGACTTAACGCTGGAGCCAAAGCAATGGCAGCGTCTACGATTGACCTTCTCACCAAGCCCAAAGAGCTCAAAAAGCTGAGGGACGAGTTTGAGGCGTACGCGAAAGAACATCCATACAAACCATTTTTACCCGAAGATGCGAAGCCACCGCTCGATCTGAATAAGGAATTGATGGAAAAGTGGCGCCCTCTGATGGAGAAATTCCACCTCGAAATAAAATAAACTTGAGCTAGCTAGATAATCAAAACTTTCAAGGAGCTAAGATAAAAAGGAAGATTGTGTTTTCTGAAATAAGGAGACAGGTCTAAGAAAAAATTGCCTGTCTACATTTTCATGAAGGCTTTGACTGCAGGAAGGCTAGAAAAGTAATAATATTTTCCTTAAGATTAAGAAACTTATGAATTTAAGATATCTGATTTAAATAGAAGGAGGTAAAAAATATGAATCTCGCAATTCTTGTGGGAAGAATAATTTTGGGAATTTTTTACCTTTACAACGGGATTAACCACTTCATTAAGTTCGGAGCTATGACGGAGTATGCAAAATTCAAAGGAGTTCCGCTTGCAGAAGTTGGAGTTGCAATATCGGGTCTGTTTCTTATTGTTGCTGCTTTTACGATAATTTTAGGAATTTTTCCTGAGATAGGTGTAGCCGCTCTGGTTCTGTTCTTTCTGCCCGTGACATTCATGATGCACAATTTCTGGGCCGTTCCTCAGGAACAGCATATGGCTGAGATTGTCAATTTTTCAAAAAACATGGCTCTCATGGGATCAGCTTTAATGTTTCTGGGAATAAAGAAGCCCTGGGCCTTTAGTCTGGGAAAGAAGAAGGGGGGCTGAGAGATGTTTTCATGTAAGAATTCAGCCTTTAAACAGCGGAAGGCGCTTCTATTGCTGTTTGTCTTTATTTTTGCGTCGAGCAGTATAAGCCCTGGCCGGACTGAAAAGCCAGTCCTTCACGGAAGACACTGGGTCGCCATCACCGGAAAACCCCTGGCCGCCACTGCTGGAGCCATGATATTTCAGCGGGGTGGAAATGCTGTGGATGCTGCCTGTGCCATGCTTGGTGCAACCTGCACCATGTATGACGTTTTAAGCTGGGGCGGGGAAACCCAGGCTCTGATTTATAATCCCCATGATGAAAAAGTCTATGGCATAAACGCCCTGGGGGTTGCCCCTACAGGGGCAATCCCTGAATTCTTCAAAGAGAAGGGGATGGAATATCCTCCTGCTTACGGACCGCTGGCAGCCGTTACCCCTGGAACTCCTGGAGGTTTGATAGTCATGCTGGCTGAATTTGGCACCTTAAGCCTTAAGGAAGTACTGGAGCCATCCATTAAAATGGCCGAAGGGTACCCGATAGAGAAGCAACTGGCAGACAGTATAGAAAGAGGAAAAGAGAGGATCAAAGAGTGGCCTTACTCCAAGAAAGTCCTGCTGCCTCATCTGGGAGAAGAGCGCGAAGCGCCTCATCCAGGAGAAATCTTCCGCCAGCCCGATTTATTAGACACTCTTATGAAATTGGTCGAAGCAGAAAAGAAAGCCCTTGATGAGGGAAAGAGCCGCAAAGAAGCCATCTATGCTGCCTATGACCGGTTCTATAAAGGCGATATTGCCAAAGAATTTGTCCGCGGATGCCAGGAACAGGGCGGACTTATAACCATGGAGGATCTTGCCAACTGGAAGCTCCACATCGAAGAGCCGGTGATGACAAAATATAAAGGAATCGAAGTTTATAAACTTACCTGCTGGGTCCAGGGACCAGTACTGTTGCAGATGCTTAACATGCTGGAAAATATTGACCTTAAATCAATGGGCTACAACAGCGTGAATTATATCCATGCCCTTTATCAAGTGATGAACCTGGCCTATGCTGACAGGGATTTTTATTATGGAGATCCCTATTTCCCTCCGCAAGAGCCGATTAAGGGATTGCTATCCAAGGAATACGCCAAGGAAAGATTCAAGAAGATTAATTGGAATGTAAATAACCCTGATGTTAAACCAGGCGATCCCTATCCCTTCGAGGATAAGGAAAATCCATACCTTCATCTTTTGGAAAAGTGGTCGAATGTTGGTCCAAAAGAAAAGGATATGAGGGCTGAAGCAGATGTGAGTGCCTTCGAAGAAGCCTTCACAGCCGGAACAACATCAATTCAAGCGGCTGATAAGGAAGGATGGATTGTTTCCGCGACGCCCAGCGGTGGCTGGATTCCAGCTTGTATTGCTGGTGAAACTGGTATTGGAATGAGCCAGCGCATGCAAAGTTTTGTTCTTGATGAGGCCAAGAATCCCTTTAATGTTGTCGCCCCGGGTAAAAGGCCGCGGGCGACTTTAACTCCCAGCCTGGCCATAAAGGATGGAAAGCCTTTCCTCTCCTTTGCTGTGCAGGGTGGAGATACGCAAGATCAGAATATGCTCCAATTCTTCCTGAATGTTGTTGAGTTTGGCATGAACGTCCAGGAAGCTTGTGAAGCAGCTAACATCGTGAGCTACCAGATGCAGAGCTCCTTTGGTGAACATGCTGCAAGCCCTGGCAGGCTCCGCTTAAATGAAAATATCCCTCAGAAAGTTAGGGATAATCTGGAGGACATGGGCTATAAGCTAGACTACAGAAAATACACATCAGGTCCTATCAATGCTGTCTATTATGACTGGAAACACGGTACCCTCTGGGGAGGCGCCAGCAACTATGGTGAAGACTACGGAATTGCTTGGTAGCCAGAGGCTTGATCTTTATTGTGTAAGATGGATTTGATGAATCAGACTCCTACAGAAAAATTGATGCCTCCTATTTATGGGCTTGATTTATAAAGCTCCTACAGAAGAGATCATTCTTTCTTATGTAGGAGCTTGATTTATAAATTTCCTACCGAGGAGATTGTAATTATTTTTTATGTAGGGGCTTGATTTATCAAGCCCGCCGGTTTTATTGTATAAAAAAGGAGTTAAAAATGAAAAAGATCGCTCATCTTTTCCTGGTTTTGATTGTTATCCCCTGGCTGTTGCAAGGCGCTCTTCAAGCACAGGAAAGCCCCCCTCAACCAGAACAAGTCGAACAAACAGCTCCTAGCATACAAGCCCCAACTGACCGGGCTGAACTGGAAGCATTCCTTGAAGGCATCATGATTGCTTATATGGAGTCCCGTCATATTGCTGGAGCAACCTTAGCAGTAGTTAAGGATGGTGAAATTTTCTTCACCAAAGGATATGGGTATGCTGATGTAGAGGAAAGAACGCCAGTTGATCCTGAAAAAACCTTGTTTCGTCCTGGTTCTGTATCAAAACTTTTTACCTGGACTGCCGTGATGCAGCTTGTCGAGCAGGGAAAGATTGATCTTGATGCTGACATCAATATTTATCTTAGAGACTTCAAAATTCCGGACACCTATCCTGAACCTGTGACAATGACCCACCTGATGACCCATACCGCAGGATTTGAAGATGTTATAAATGAAATGGGAGCTCGAAGCCCAGAAGACCTTGTGCCCTTAGCTGAGTTTCTAGCCAGGAAAATGCCTGCCAGAGTACGTTCGCCTGGCAAATTAACATCTTATTCTAACTATGGGACGGCACTTGCCGGCTACATCTTGGAAAAAGTCGCAGGAGTACCTTTTGAGGATTACGTTGAGGAGAATATCTTTAAAATGCTGGACATGCAGCATAGTACTTTCCGCCAGCCTTTGCCTTCTCATTTAGAGGACTATATGTCTGGGGGCTATACGTATAAAAATGGATTATTTAGAGCAGAAGGCTTTGAATATATCAACGGCCTTGCTCCAGCAGGTTCGATGAGCACAACCGCCGCAGATATTGCTAAATTTATGATTGCCCATCTTCAACACGGAAAATATGGAGAGAATAGAATATTGGAAGAGGAGACGGCAAAGCTTATGCATACCCAGCTTTTCAGCCATGATCCCCTCGTGGACGGTAACGCGCATGGCTTTTGGGAGATGACTTATAACAATCTGCGTGCGCTCGTCCATGGAGGTGATACTATCTGGTTCCATTCTTTACTGGTAATCATCCCTGAAAAAAAATTAGGGCTTTTTGTATCCTTTAACAGCGAAGGCGGCTCGTGGCCGGTATACGATAATCTCATGAAAGCATTTCTCAACCATTATTATCCTGCACCCGAACCAGTTGATATCAAGCCACCTCCAGGTTTCAAGCTGCGCGCTAACCGCCTTAGCGGGAGCTATGGAGTTACTCGAGTAGTATCCACTACCTATGAAAAACTGATGGCTTTGATGATGGCGGTTAAAGTGGAAGCAAATGAAGATAGTACTTTGTTGATTACCATGCCCATGGGATTAGGATCTAAACAGTGGGTAGAAATAGAACCGCTTGTATTCCGTGAAGTAGGAGGGCAGGATACAGTTGTCTTCCGCGAGAATAGCAAGCGCCGTATCACCTACGCTTTCTTTGGCCAGATTCCGATACTTGCTGCCGTTAAATTAGCCTGGTATGAAACGCCAGGATTTCATTATACTCTGCTGGCAATTTGTATGATTTTATTCTTGTCAACTTTGGGCTGGCCAGCCAGTGCGTTATCCAAGTTGTTTTGTAGACACAAGAAAGAAATTCCAGGTGCTCCCTGGCTGGTTAGATTTATAGCCGGAGGAATGAGTGCGCTGTATATAATTTTTTTGATTGGCATGTTTTCGGTAGTCAGTGATTATATGGAACTCATATTTGGTGTTCCTCCTCTTTTAAAGATTTTATTAATACTGCCGATATTATCTGCTTTGCTTACAATCGGTGCCCTTTTCTTTGCCTATATTGGCTGGAAGAATAAATACTGGACTGTGTGCGGGCGGCTGCATTACACGCTCGTTGTGCTGGCGTCTCTGGTTTTTCTCTGCTTTTTAGCCTACTGGAACTTGCTTGGCTTTCACTTTTAGCTTTATTCAACCAAATAAAAACCTTTTTTGATCCAGAAATATCAAAAAAAGCCAAAAACGATTGAACTTGAGCAAGGTTTTTTCCGTAATAATTATTGAGGAGGTAAGCAGCGATGAGATTTAGCCAAATTCCAAAAATACTGCTCTTAATTTTCCTTGCAGGAGGAATAGGAGCATGCGTAGCAGTCGGTGAGTTAGTAGAAGAGACTCAGACAGTCAAATTGGGTGAAGCAGAATCTGTGGAATTAGCTTTAGATATAGGAGCAGGGACATTGAAAGTTCAGGGAGGAGCCAGAGAACTCATGGAAGGCTACTTTGTCTATAATATTGAAAACTGGAAACCTGAAATTAGGTACTCTGTTGTCGGGACTCGAGGAATACTCAAGGTTAAGCAGGGTGAATGTTCTGCCATGACCGTCGGAAAAAAGCGTAACAAATGGGATATAAGCTTAAGTAATGATGTTCCACTTGATATCAAAGTAGACTTTGGAGCAGGTGCAGGAAATCTTGACCTGCGGGGATTGATATTGAATTCCCTTGATATTGATATGGGCGTTGGTGAGTTAAAAGTTGATATATCAGGAGAGCAAAAACATAGTCTGGATGTATCCGTTGACGGTGGAGTGGGGAGCGCCACT
>WVXO01000064.1:52825-125519 GCA_011773465.1 Candidatus Aminicenantota bacterium
ATATGATCAAAAAGAGAGATGCATACATCAACGATGCTTATGGAAAAACCGATGTTACAATTAATGTTGATGTAGATGCCGGCATCGGCAGCATCGATTTAATTCTGAGGTAACCTGCGTTTCTTGTAAGGGCGATTCATTATACCCTCCATATCGTAGGGGCTTGATTTATCAAGCCCACTTCTTTTTAACAAATAATAATTGAAGGGAAATATTTAATATGACATCCCTATAAATATAATAAAGTAAGTAGAAATTTCAGCCTTAATTTGGTACTATTCTGGAAAAATAGAAGCAAGGAAAGATTTTGCCTAGAGCGTTAGTAGCTATTCTTAATTTCCTCTCTGCTCTGGAGTTTCGCATTGCTGATAAGCTGGGAGAAGCAACAGCTGTAGTCTTCCATTTTTTCCTCTTCTGGATGACTCCCGTAATCCTCCTTTATCTCCCTTCAAGGATTTTCACTGCACTCGGGATAGTCATAGCCATGTTCTATGTTTTTGTTTTGGCAGGAGACGTGTTTTTCTCAGTTTTTGGCCATGAAAAATTGGAAAAGAAAAGAGGCATGATTGATATCACTAGTGTCCATGAGATGAGAGAAGAGATAATCATTGCTTTGGTTAAATATTTAGGCGGAATCATAAGTTTTGCCACTATTTATAACGGACTGCAACAAATTTTTCAGGGAAAAGCTTTTATTATTTCCCATCCTTCTTCCATTCCTTATTTTGACCTTCTTTATTTTAGTCTGGTTACCATCACTACTGTGGGTTATGGCGATATACAACCTGTCCTTTGGATTTCCAAGATATTTGTTATTTCAGAGATACTTTTTGGAGTCGGGTTTGCTCTTCTTCTTATCACTATGCTTATTTCTGTCTATATTGATATTCAGAGAAAAAAGAAATATAAATAATATATAATAAAGAATAAAAAAGAATGGCATAAATCATGGTTATTTTCCGAAAGAAGAAAGAGACAGATGAGTCAAAAAGGATTGTTCAATTGACAATAGTTCAAGGAAACAATGATACAGATGATAATCCAGGAAAAGTTTTTAATCTTCACCCTGGAAATAATTTAATAGGCAGGGATTCCTTTTGTGAAGTCGTCCTCAACTCAGGGACTGTTTCCAGAAGGCATGCCAACCTAAAAGTGAGTTACGATAAGAAGAAATTTTCCGTTATTGATTTTGGAAGTGCCAACGGAGTCATTATCAAGCCCTCGACTATTCTAAAAAAAGGAAAGATGTTCATTAAATCCGGAGATGAAATCCAAGTAGGCGAGATACTGCTTAAGCTATTGGCCATAGACCAGGATAAAGCCCATCAAACCGAGGCTATAGACATTAAGGATTTATTGGTTCAACTAAAAGATAAGAATCAAAAATAAAGACAGCCAATCTGTTCACTCCTTATCTCTGATATAAATCCAGCTTTATTCTAATTTCAAGCAATATTGACATTCTATAGTTTATCAATCTGACCCTTTTCTCGTTTGACCTCAAATTTTTCCCGTGCTATAAGTTTTCTTGAATCAAATTTCTTTAGACTGAAGTGACTTGGTAGATAAATGTTATTTATGAATTGGAGGAAATCATGAAAAATATCTTAATTCTAGCATTCAGTTTGCTCTTAACTTTTACTGTAGTATGCAAGGTATCCGCCCTTGAAGACACTGCAATTACAGTTACTGTTCTTTATGACAATTATGTTTTCAGCGAAGGGCTTAAAACGGATTGGGGATATTCGTGTATTATTGAAGGCACAGAAAAGACCGTTTTGTTCGATACCGGCACCAAGAGCGATATATTATTCCACAATATCAATAAGCTAAATGTGAATCCGAAGGATGTTGAGCTTATTGCTATTTCTCATATTCATGGAGACCATACAGGCGGACTTTCGGCGTTTTTAGATGAGAATAATAAAGTCACAGTGTATCTTCCGGTCTCGTTTCCTGAAGAGTTTGTCAGCGGAGTTGAAAAGGCGGGAGCAAAAGTCGTTTCTGTAGATAAACCAGTTGAGATATGTAAAGGTGTCTTCCTGACTGGAGAAATGGGAGGCCTAATTAAAGAACAATCTTTAATTATTGACACGAGTAAAGGATTGGTTGTTATCACCGGATGTGCTCATCCTGGAATTGTCGGTATCGTCAAGAGAGCAAAAGAAGTGATCGATAAACAAATTTACCTTGTGTGCGGAGGATTTCACTTGCTCAATAAATCAGAAGAAGAAGTTAGCCAGATTATAAGCCAGTTCAAAAATTTAGGAGTAATGAAAGTCGGTGCCACTCACTGCACCGGGGATAATGCAATTGAGTTATTCAAAAAAGCATATAAAGAGAATTTTGTTCAGATGGGAGTGGGGAAAGCTATAAAAATTTAGGATTAAAGTTCGCATATTAGAAAAGAATGAGCAGAATGAGGGGGAAAGCCACAAGCAAGGAAAAAAATAAGTCCCTATCCTTTCCTATCCATTTAAAACCAAAAAGCTTATACTAGAGCTTGAGGAGAAATGCATCTAACTGATTATTAATTATACAAATGCAACATATATAAGATCTGCGGAGGATTGCATATGATACGGCGTTCAGTATCTTTGATATTTATTCTTTTAATAATTCCTTTATTGGCTTTTCTAATTGCCTGCGGTGGTGTTGAAAATCAAGAGGTGGAAAAGGTCGAAAAGGTCAGGGTACGTGTTGAAAGCTACAAAAAAGCCAGTTACGAATTCACGCTCGATTTTTCAGGAGAGGTCAAAGCCTGGAAAAGGGTTAACTTAAGCTTTAACGTCAGGGGTAAAATTGATCGTTTTTACTTTGATGAGGGACACAAAGTTAATAAAGGAGATCTAATGGCGAGGCTCGAGAAGGATGATTATCAGGCTTTGAGAGACCAAAGCTATGCTCAATGGGAAAAAGCCAAGCGTGATTACGAAAGAAGCCGTCGCTTAGGGCAAGAAGGTTCCATACCAGAACAGCTCGTTCAGGATGCACAAACAGCACTCAAGGCTGCAGCAGCAGCGCTCGAAGCTGCAGAGCTGAATCTAAAACATTGTCTTTTGTATGCTCCGTTCAGTGGTCATGTAGCCTACCGCTATGGAGAGGAAAAGGAGATGGTAGCAGGGGGGCAGACTATTTTCACTTTAATGGATCTGTCTCGTGTTCTTGTTGAAGTTGGAGTACCAGAAAAAAATATAGACCGGATAAAAAAAGGACAGGAGGCAAGTATAGATTTTGAGGCGATACCTCAAAAAGCTTTTGAAGGTAAGGTTACCCAGGTTGCTGTATCCTCCCTTCCCGACATCCGCCTCTTCAAAGTAGAAATAACAGTTGAAAATCCGAAGTTTATTATAAAACCGGGTATGACTGCCACCTCAACCATAGTTATAGATAACTTAGATGACGTATACATTTTCTCTCTGGATGCAGCCGTGTTGAGGAACGGAAGAAGAGCCATATTTCTTGCCTCAAACGGCAAAGCAAAGATGGTGATTTTAGAAGATTACGTTATTTCAAGTGATAAGATAATCGTCCGTGATCCCCTTCCTGAAAGAGGGCAAATAATCACCGCCGGACAAGATGTTCTATTTGACGGCATGCAGATTTCCGTAATCAATTAAGGATGAAGTAAATGAAAATATCCCGTAAAGCTGTCGACAGGCCCGTCTTGGTGACGCTGATCACGATCATTCTTGTATTACTCGGCATCATCGGTGTTCGGACCCTGCCTCTCGAGGAGTACCCTCAAATCGATGTTCCCTGGATAGTTGTGGTCGTACCTTATCCAGGAGCCGCGGCTGAAGATATAGAGCAGAAGGTCACAGTTAAAGTGGACGAGAAGTTAAACGGTATTAGGCACTTAAAACAACTCTATTCCTACGCAAGAGAGGGAGCATCAGTGCACGTGATGGAGCTTTACGATAGAGCAGACAAACAGGATGCGCTTACGGAAGTAAAAGATAAAATCGACCAGGTCAAAAGGGAACTCCCGCAAGATGTGGAAGAGCCTATGATCGAGGATATTGCTTTTGATAATGTTCCGATAATATTGGTTAATGTTACTGGAGAAGTGGATCCACGGACTCTCAAAGAGATCGCGAAGGATATAAAAATCGAGATAGAGGCTGTGCCTGGGGTGAGAGAAGTGGTCTTTTATGGCGGGCTAGAGAGGGAGGTCCAGGTTCAGATTGATCCCAGGAAAATGGAACAGTATCACCTTTCATACTCTGCTCTAATTGCTGCCGTCCAGCAGCAGAACGCTACCCTGCCTGGAGGACACCTCAGGTTGAACAGTTACGAGTATCTCGTGCGGACAGATGGAAAGTTTAATGACGTGCAGGATGTCGGCTCAACAGTCGTTGCAGTAAAAGCCGGCCATCCGATTTTCTTAAGTGAAGTTGCGGAAATAAAAGATACGCACAAAAAAATAAATACTTATTCAAGGTACAATGGTATACCCACCGTTTCACTTGTAGTTTACAAACAAACTGAAATCAACACGATGAAGACTACAGGAGCTATTAAACAAATAGCATCAGAATATAATGCTCGTATGCCTGAGATAGTGCAAATCACAACCGCCATGGACAAGGGTGATGATATCTCGCTGATGGTAAGGCAGCTTAGCTCCAATGCCCTTTATGGCTTGCTTTTCGTCCTTTTCACTCTGATGATATTTATGGGGCTACGCAATTCAATTCTTATTGCTATCGCTATACCATTTTCCCTTTTCGTGGGCTTTTTGTTCATGTGGATCTTTGGGTTCACCCTGAACATGATTACAATCTTTGCTACTATACTCATTATCGGCTTGGTCGTGGATGGAGCCATGATTGTCGGTGAAAACATTTATCACCATTTTGAGAAGGGGCTGAATCCGATTGACGCCTCAAAAAAAGGAATCACGGAGATTGGAACCGCTGTTATTTCTGCAGACCTCACAACTATTTCCGCGTTTTTCCCGATGATATTCATTGCCGGGATTATGGGACAGATCATATCCTTCATGCCGTATGTGGTTATATTCGCCCTCATAGGCTCCATATTTATCGATCATTTTACGCTTCCCATGATCGCCTCTAAATATATGCGCCCCAGCAAGAAAGAAACAGAGATGAAAAGGTTTGCCCGGATATTTTTCATCGGAAACAGGCTCTTTCGTTTCCTGATTAGGTATTATAAACCACTGCTGCGCTGGTCCCTATTCCACAGAAAAACTGTTATATCTGCTGCTCTCCTAGCCTTTTTTATCGCTTTGTTTATCATTGGAGCCGGTGTAATAAAAGTAGATTTTTTCCCCAAGGAAGACATGGGACGCTTTAATATAAATCTTGAGCTCCCAATGGGATCGACTGTAGAAAAGACTAACCGTATAACCCAGCATATTGAAAGGCTTATCGCCCAGATTCCTGAGGTAAAGGAGTATGTTTCTACTATTGGCGATACAGGGATGGTAATGTCCGACCTTACCGAGACTGCAGGAGGTAGTTCTGGGCCTGAGTTTGGAAAGATACTCGTTAATATAGGCTATGATAACGAGAGAAAACGAAGCCAGTCTGAAGTTATCGAAGAGTTGGATTCAAAGTTGGCCGAGATCCCAGGGATTGAATACAGCTTCTTCGAAGTGGAAATGGGACCGCCCGTAGGAAGACCTGTAGCAATACAAGTATACGGGGAAGATTTTGAGGAGCTTAAAAATATAAGCCAAACAGTTGAAAAACATTTAAAAAGTATTCCTGGCACGAGAAACGTTCAAAACAGTTTTCAAGAAAATAAACCTCAGATATCTATCAAAGTTGACAGAACAAACGCAGCAAAGTACGGAATCACTGCCCAAGAAATAACAATTCAAGTAATGGCAGCATTTCTTGGCTATGAAGCTACCGAAATCATGCTTGGCGATGAACTCGTTGATGTTCGGGTCATTAATAAAGAAGCTCACAGGCAAAATTTTGAGGATGTGCTTGATACGCCTATATTCAGCACTGCAGGTATTAAGATGCCATTAAGCCAGTTTGCTCAGGTGGAAATTACAAAAGGTATATATAGAATCGATCGTCGCAACTTAAGACGTTCGGTGACAGTTGGTTGCGACGTCGATAAAGGTTATACGCCGCAGGAAATCTTTGCTTCAGTCCAGAAGCTTATGGAATTCACCCCGCCACCACAGGGATACAAACTAGAATACGGTGGAGAAGAGGAGGAGCGGCAGAGATCTTTCCAATCAATGACACGTGTGATGTTCCTCGGACTGATTCTTATTTTCTTTGTTCTAACGGCTCAGTTCGACTCCTTCAAGCAACCTTTAGTTATTCTTTTCACGGTTCCGCTTTCCATAATTGGTGTAGTAACAGGTCTGCTGATAACGAAGCTGACATTCAGTTTTATGGCTTTTGTTGGTGTCGTTGCCCTTGTTGGCATTGTGGTAAACGACGGTATAGTACTTATTGACTTCATAAATCAAAGACGTCGTCATGGAGTTGATCTCATAACGGCCATCTTCGATGCCGGACCAAGAAGATTGAGGCCAGTTATGCTAACCACTGCTACAACAATCGGAGGACTCTTGCCTATCACACTCAACCTTGGAGGAGGGGGATCGTTCTGGGCGCCGCTAGGCACATCAATCATATTCGGATTATTATTCGCGACGATGCTGACTCTGGTTGTTGTGCCTTCTCTCTATTCCATCTTTGAAAGAAAGGCTTACAAAGAAGCTCTTTCTAAACATAGATCTCTAGGGGATTGATTCATCAAATCCGCCTTATTGTAGGGGCTTGATTTATCAAGCCCGCATTAGTGTATGAGCTTGCCACGTCGCTGCACTCCTCGCAATAACAATTCTTTTAGAGAGATTGCCGCGCTCCGTTCAGTCGCTCACAATGACATAGAAACACACGATTTTAGAAAAATACCTATTTTTTATATCGTACTTTACCACCCACAATGGTAAAGACAATCTCAGTGTCTAAGATTTCATCATCGGGAACAGACATGATATCTTTGGAGAGAACTGTAATATCAGCCAGCTTTCCCGGCGTTAATGATCCCAGAATATCCTCTTGGAAAGCAGCATAGGCGCAATTTAGAGTGTATGAACGCAAGGCTTCTTCTCTGCTCATCCGCTGATCAGGATAAAATATTGTTCCATCCTTTAATTTTCGCGTAACCGTAGCATGAAAACAGGCTATGGGATCTATATACTCAACCGGGACATCTGTTCCGTTGCAGATAATGGCTCCTGATTTCATCAGCTTTTGCCATACATAAGCACCTTCTTCAGCTCGTTTTTGCCCTAATCGCTTGATCACGTACGGGGCATCAGAAGTACAGTGAATTCCTTGCATTGAGGCAACGACTCCCAGTTGGCCGAATCTGGGGATATCGTCTGGGTGAAGATGCTGCGAGTGTTCAATGCGCCAGCGCAGGTTTTTTTTATCTGGATGAGCTTTGAATGCTCCCTCAAAAATGTTCAGAGTTTCCTGGTTAGCTCTATCTCCAATAGCATGTACACAAAGCTGGAAATCATCCTCAATCGCTATCTGCGCCGTTTCTTTGACAGAATCAACGGTAGAAGTATTCAAACCAGTGCTGGATGGAAGATCTTCATACGGTTTAAGCAACCAGGCTCCGTGAGGGCCCAATGCACCGTCAAGCGAACGCTTAATGGCCCTTACAGTTAAATGATTTTTCCCGTTCCCGATGATTTTATATTCAGAAAGACGTTCCTTCAGACGTTCGTTGCTGTCCCTAATCATGACCCAAAGCCGCATTCCAAGCTTGCCTTCCTCTGCTAGTTTCCTGAAGAGATCGATTGTTTCGAATGAGGAACCTGCATCATGAAAACTGGTAACTCCATTGGATAGACATTCCTCCACAGCAAGCTCAATCCCCCGCAGTTGTTCAGCTCTAACTTCTTCAGGGGTACGATTCTCTAGATAACGGCTCGATGCTCTGCGCAGCAGCCGCTGTGCTGTCTCTCTGAATGCCCCGATAGGATTTCCTTCAGAATCCTTTACAATTTCTCCTCCTGGCGGATCTTGTGTATCCTTTGAAATTCCTGCCAGCTCCATTGCCTTGGCGTTAGCAAAGGAAGCATGACCGCTGGCATGGGAGAATAAAGCTGGATTATCAGGAGAAACTTTGCTCAAAGTATGATGAAACGGTAGCCCGTCTACGTTTGGCTCGGGTGTCTTATCCCATTTTTCCTGATGCCAGCCTCTGCCAAAAATCCATTCCCCAGGTTTTGCTTTCTTTACTGCTTCCTTCGTCATCGCCACAACTTCATCCCAGTCCTTTACTTCCATAAAATTGAGAACCATCTTGGATCGCCCCAGACTTGTAAAATGGCCATGGCCATCAATGAAGCCAGGAATGGCCAAGTTCCCTTCCATGTCGATCACTTCAGTTTTTTCGGCTATGTAGGACCTTATTTCATCATTACTTCCTACAGCTATGATTCTATCTCCACTTACCGCCAATGCTTGTACCTCTGGTTTCGCATCATCAACCGTAACTATCTTTCCGTTCATCAAAACCAGATCAGCTTTCTCTGGCTTCTGTAGCTCGCTTATACACGAACCGATAATCAAAAGACTTAAAATGATAAAGAATAACTTGGAATATAGTCGATAAAACATGGTAGTATACCTCCTTTTTCTTAACTTTATGAATTAAATGAATAAATTGTCTTTCTTTTTCCAGCCATTGTTCGTTTGATGAAAACATATTATTTTCTTTACTGCGAGAATTCAAGCATTTTTGTGATTATCGGTGTGCCACTTCATAATAAGGCCTGATCCAAGGGATAGAAAGCGCGAGTAACTATTTTTTTTAGCCAGTTAACAAAGAAAACCTGTTTGATAAAGATCACACAAAAATAAATCATGGAAATATAAGAATAAAATGTTATAATACTTTGCCAACGCCTACCGTCACTTTTAGCAAAAAAGAAAACTATGTCAAGAAATCTCGATAATTTACAGAATAACAGAGAAAAAAAATTCATCTCCCTTCAGGTGGGAATCTCATTTCTACAGACGCTTCTCTCATTTTTCGTACCAGGAGGAGTTCTCGTCCTGGCAGTATCATTTCTTCTGCTTCGAGGATTGCCAACCCTTACTTTACCTCTGCTGATCCGCATGTGTCCGTATGCTGTTTTGGCTGCTGGGATATGGTTCGGATGGCGTTTTAACCGAAGCAGGTTGATTTTTGTCATTATTGTTCTAGCGTTAGCTGACAGATCATTGCTGATCTTTGCAGAAGGTAGTGGGGCTTCAGTAGGTGCGGGGCGTATTGTGTATAATGCTATCTGCATCCTGTTACCGGCGAATCTAGTTGTGTTTTCCTTTATTAAGGAGCGGGGGTTTTTAACCTGGCATGGTAAGTGGCCCCTGGGCATGATTCTTTTCCAGATAATTGCCGTTATACTGATTGGCGCTTGGAAGCAGTTAGGCTTGAGCCCTTATCTGGAATACTCATTTATAAAAATGCGTTTATTCAGCCTTATACCCATGGCCCAGCCAGGCTTGATAGCATTTGGAGCAGCCTTTTTTATTCTTATATTTCGCTATGTTCAGCACCGGGGTTCGATCGAGTGCGCTTTTTTCTGGACATTAGTCTCATCATTTTTTGCTCTGGCATTGGGCGATATAGGTCCCATGTCCACAATCTTTTTCGCCACAGCAGGCCTTGTCCTTGTCATCTCGGTGCTTGAGACATCTTTTAACTTCGCCTTCTACGACGATTTGACCGGTTTGCCGGCCCGTCGAGCCTTTAACGAAACTCTCTCTAAGATTGGACGCCACTTTACAGTCGCGATGATTGAAGTAGACTCTTTTAAGAAAATAAACGACCGTTATGGCCTTCTTGTTGGGGATCAAGTTCTGCGTATGGTTGCCACAAAGCTTGAAAAAGTAACTGGAGGCGGTCTATCCTATCGTTATAGCGGACAAAGGTTCGGAGTAGTTTTTCCTGCCAAGTTTGTGGACGAAACAATTCCCCATCTGGAAAGCCTGAGGAAGGGCGTCGAGATATATGGCTTCATTCTCCGCGGTGCAAAGCGTCCACGCAAGAAACCCGCGAATCCAGAAAAGTATAGAGGACCTCAAAAGAGAGTTCCCCTTACTATTGCCATCGGCGCGGTAGAAAGGGAAGACACCAGTGTAAAGCCAAAGTATGTAATCAAGGCCGCGGATCAAGCGCTTTTAAATGCTCAAAATATGGGGGGCAACCAAATCGCCACCCAACCTCCTAAACCTTCTTATTGAAGAAGTCAGTAAATACGTCTAATTTATTTGACCTGGAATTTTAAAGAGAAACTACCTTTTTTCTCGACAACTGGTAATGTAAAAAAAAGTAAAAAAAGGGACAGGCTACTTTTTGGAAAGGAAGAAAGCTATCTTTACCCAGGAATTGGCCTCAAAGAAAAAGGTGCTTCCCCTTATGAAAAAGTATTGACTTCGCGCTATGGTCTATATAAATTAGCATGCTAGTTTACAAGCATTCTTGACTAAGGACATGTTCGCAGTGAGCATGATCGATCAAACACTTATCCCAATAATCAACAAGTACGGGCTTGATAAATCAAGCCCCTACATGAATTAAGCCTCTGCATGAATTAAGCCTCTGCATGAATCAAGCCCCTGCGTGAATCAAGCCCCTACATGAATCAAGCCCCTACATGAATCAAGCCCCTACATGAATCAAGCCTCTACATGAATTAAGCCCTAATATAAATAAAGCTCAGATAAAAAAATCCTGGAATCAAAAAGAATACAAAATATTTATGATGTTTACTTAATCAACTTAGATTGTAAAGATTAGCTGGCTATCTTGCTTTTTATCTATTTTTGCATAGTGATCAAAAAAATTAAGCATTTCAGTGAGACTTTTTCCGGCCTCTATCTTCTCTATTACTTTCTTTTCTATTATTTGAATGTTTTGAGCTGTATCTAAAACTTCAGCAGCTTCCTTTTCACTCATGACAATTATTCCGTCATCGTCGCCAATAATGATATCCCCTGGTGAAACAGATACTCCGCCGCAATTTACGCTCTCTTGTGTGGGAAAAATCTTAGAGGCTGTTCCTGCCATAGGAGTAATATACCTGGCGTAAACAGGAAAATTAATATTGCGTATTCCTTTTATGTCACGGCAAGCACCATCTACGACAATCCCTGCCAGCTTTTTCCTTTGAGCCTCGAGTGCAAATAATTCACCTACAAAAGCTATCTTATCTCCTTCTCCATCAATTACCAAAACCTCATCTTCGCTTGCATCGTGGAGAGCCTTCAGGACTGAAAGAAAATCACGTTTACAATGAACGGTTCGGGCGATGCCTATCATTTTTGTGCCATGGTTAACAGGACGCATTTCAGGATCCATTACCCTCAACTTTTCATTTACATCATAAATACAAGCCGTATCCAAGTTAGTTAGTCTTTCTTTTAATTTTATAAAATCCATAGTTCCTCCTTAGGATCTGTATTTTTTATGGTTTAAAATACCTCATTCTTGACATTGAATAGCAGTTATTTTTATATATGTTATTGTGACGGTGAAAACAAGTAAATTCTGTGTCTAAGTTCCAATTCCTTGATGTTAGGCCTGAAACAGACACGCCCTTTCTGGTCATTGCAAAAGTCCCGGAAAAAAAGAATAGCATAATATCATAATATAATATTGAAAAACATAGATCCAATTGCCTAAAAAGGAGGTTTTCAATTACAGAACTGCACCATAAAATCGATAAATATCTGGTATGTTTATACGGAAATGATACCAAAGGTCGTTTGACCCGAATTGATGACAAAGAAATTCTTCTTTATTCAGAGGGAAAGCTTGTAGGACATGCCTCTTTTGCTAAGGAAGGAAATAAGACTGGAGACTTGCATGTTTACCAAGATGTGATATATTTCCGCGCACATAACTCCCAATACCACCAGATTATAGACCTATTACGGAATGAGAATCCTGTCTATATCGGTTGGTATCCTAAGGCAGATTCAACAGAGCAAAATGATGGATGCATATTTCACCACCTCTGGAGAGCCGCCCCGAGAAGACGAATGTTATCCGAAATAAAAGCCTGATAGAAAATAAATCAAAGCAAAAGGAACTGCCTTTGCCTCTTGATATACTCCTTATATTAATCCTATGGCCCAAAAACATGGACCATATTATTCCAAGAATCCACAACATATAGATTGTTGTCTATATCAAAACAAACTCCCCAGATTCCAGGGGCAACAACAAACTCCTCAATGAATCCTCCATATTCATCATATATCTGAATCATCCCATCATGTCTGTCTGCTACATACACAAGCCCAAAGTTGTCTACACCAAGTCCCAAACAATTAACACACTGGCCCGGGGCTGTTCCAGCACCAACAAACTGGCTTAGATATACACCGTTATTCGTGAATACCTGAACACGGTCGTTTGCTTGATCCATAATATACAATCTTCCGCCGTCGGGGCTTGCTTTTATGATCCATAGGTTGGTGAACTGGCCTGGTCCAGTGCCCACGCCGCCCCATGTGAGCCTGAGGACAAATGTGGGATCAAACCATCTTACCAAATTGTTTGTATTATCGGGCACATAGATATCGCCGTTCTCCGCGATGAAGCTGTCCCCTGGTCCTCCTACAGTAGCAAATTGGCCAATATAAGTTCCACTCGTATCAAATATCTGGACTCTGTTATTACCCCAATCCCCGACATACAGATTTCCATCAGGTGCATATTCAATATAGGTGGGAGTACCAAACTGACCATTTCCAGTCCCCTGGGAACCCCATTGAGCAAGGTAGTTTCCGTCAGAATCAAATTTTTGGATTCGAAAATTATCCGAATCAGCGACAAAGATATTTCCGTCTTCATCTACAGCAACATCTCCGGGGAACTTAAACTCTCCATCTCCAGTCCCGAAACTTCCGAATGAAAATTTGAGAAGATACAGCCCTGTGAGTATAACCTCGTTGCTCGGAGTGGATGCTCCTGAAAGATTGTAGGAATAAACTTTATAGTAATAATAATTCGTTGGCTTTGTGCCAAACTCATCCTCGTAAAAAGCAGAATACCTGTTGGTAATGGTTGTAACTAAAGTGGAACTGTCTGTTACACCTGGAGAGTCTGAGCGATATAACCTGTATTCTTGGAAGTTACCATCCACATTGATTGTCCATGAAATAACGGCTGATGCTGTGGCGCTGTTAAATCGTGGTGTTGACAGATATACTGCACTTGGATTTGCAGGATCGCCCGGATCTCCTGGGTCCCCCTGGGGTCCTTGAGGTCCTGCTGATCCCGCTGGCCCCTCACATCCCGGAGTAAAAACCAGGATTAAAATAAATAAAGCAGTTAGACACATCACTTTCTTCATTTTAATTTCCTTTCTGCATATTTGCTTTTGAGTAGACTTTTATCACGGCCGAGAATTCCTGTCAAGATTTTTTCTCAGTTTCTCAGAAGTCAGAGCTCTGAAATAGTAATCACATTCCCCTGACTTTCTTAAACAAGCTTGAGAGTTTAGCTATCTTTAATTTTTTTGTGTGAACCTTAAAGCAATCAGGTAGAAAAATCTCATGAAAAATGGTAAATTTTTACAATTATTGCTGTTATGAGAAAGATTAATAACAATCAAAAAACTACTAATATCAGCATAACAAAGGCTCTGGGATGGCTTTTTGCATTATGTGTTATCTTGATCATAGCTTTTCTTTTTACTTCCTATCAGGTGGGACCTGTTAAAAAAACGCGCGGAATAGTATTACTTGAATATATCGGGCTTATTAAAGACGAAAGAAGTAATGAGGAACTTATCAAGTATTTAAATAGCAGTGATGAGGTGGAGCAATTTGAGGCTATAGCTGCCATAGCCCAGAGAAGATATTCCCCGGATAACGCTCAGGCATTATTGAGCTATTTGAAATCAGGCATAGGCACAAAAAGAGTAAGAAATATTGCTGTTTGGGCCTTGGGGGAATTGCATGCCCAGGAAGCGAAGGAATTTCTCTATTCTTTAATAGGCAATGAGAATTTCGACCAGTATGAAGTTGACAAAGCAATAAAAAAAATTGAAGGAAAAATTCCAAAACCATTTTGGAGAAGATAAAGTCCAGAATTGGCCTATCCGAAAGAACTTATATCGCTTCGCCTGACTGAACAAAGAAAGGACACTTCACTAACCGGAACCTCTTAAAATCAGTAACTTCATGGATTCAAATTTTACATTGTAAAAATAACCGATCATTCCTATAATTATACAAATTAATATGAAACTAATATTGAATTGACAAAAATAAAAGAAGAAAAAACAAAAAACCTAGGGAGGCAATAAATGTTTCACAAGAAAGCCTTTAAAACCCAGCTGGTATCTTTATCCATCATTCTGGCCTTCTCTATTCTAGTCGGATGTGCTGCTAAACTTCCTATCTGGGGAGATCCTCAAACAGGCCTGATCCTTCGATACCGAATGGCAGAAGACCAGGTGCTGAAATATCAGTTAACGATTAAACAAACTCAGGACGTAGAGGTCATGGGTCAGCAAATGAAAACCGAGACAAAAGGTGAAATTGCCTTCACGGCAAAATCAAAAGGCCTGAAGGAAAATAATCATCAACTTGGTATCACTATTGATTCTATGAATATCAATATCAACAGTCCTCAAGGTGAAATTTCTCCGGACATGAGTAGTGTAGAGGGAAAAAGTTTTGACATGACTATGTCTGCGTTAGGAAAAGAATTGGATTTATCGGGCGCAGAATCTATCCAGTATGATTTAGGCCAGGCGGGCAAGCGTGATGTTGCCACAAATTTCCAGGCCGTATTCCCAGACTTGGCTAATAAGCCTGTAAAGGTCGGAGATACCTGGGCAAGTAAAGATGGTATTAATGAAAAAATTGGCAGCGGTGAAATCAAGATAAGTCTGGAAAGTCTTAATACCCTGGAAGGATTCGAGACTGTAGATGGACTGGAATGCGCCAAAATAACTGCAAAAATAACAGGAACCCTTGAAGGTGGAGGGAATCAAGGAGGCGCGGACCTGGCCTTTAAGGGAGACATAGAAGGCACTGAAACATGGCATTTTGCTTATAAAGAAGGTCTTTTTGTCAAACAGATTGCTGATGTGTTTACAAAAGGGACTGTTAGCGTCCGCGGACCACAGGAAATGTCTATTCCCCTGGCACAAAATATGAAAATTGAAATTAAACTGATCAAATGAGCAACTCAATAATTAACGATTGTTAAGATCGCATTTTTTTTGCCGATTGATCTAATAAATCATCTTAAAATCAAAAGGCATAAGCATCGGTCTTTTTTCTGTTCATAACGTTCCTCTCCTTTCTTCATTCGAAGTTGAACTAAGTTTTTTCTTGTTATATAAACCGTAGAAGAGCCCAGATGATAAAAATCACACTCTACTCAGGACATTTTAAATATTCAGGGCATTGGATATTTTCCAGCAAATGAAAAATAAAGAAACTCCTAAGTTAAGAAGCGTAATGGGCCTGCCACACGCGACTGCAATGGTTGCTGGCACCATAATCGGCGCAGCGATTTTTGTCCAGCCTTCAGAAATAACCGGACAGGTTCCCTCAGTAGGCGGGATTTTCCTTGTTTGGTTGATTGCAGGCATATTGACATTTTTCGGAGCCTTGGTTTGTGCTGAGTTGTCTTCAATTTTTGCTCAATCTGGGGGAGTGTATATTTATCTGAAAGAGGCATTTTCTCCTTCCATTGGCTTTTTGTGGGGATGGAGCATGTTTTGGAGTATACATTCAGGAATTATCGCCGCGATTGCAGTTATATTTGCTCGCTACATCGGTTTTTTTGTTGCCATGAGCGATGCCACAATTAAAGTCGTTGCCATTGGCGTTATCATCGTAATTTCTGCTATCAATTACGTAGGTGTAAAACAGGGCAGCACAGTACAAACACTATTTACGTTGGGAAAAGTGGTGGCCATAGTTTTTATTGTTATCTTTGGTTTTGTGTTCGGCTCAAAAGTTCCTGGGCATTTTGTAACGAGAGGTATCGCTACTAATGAAATTTCCATCAGTCATTTCTTCCTCGCTTTGGTTGCCGGTCTATTCGCTTTTGGCGGCTGGCATATGGTTACCTACAACTCTGAGGAAACCATTAATCCCCGCAAAACTATTCCGCGCGCCTTGATGTTAGGAACAGTGATAGTCACTCTGTGCTATATCGCTATGAATGCGGTGTACATGTACATTTTACCGTTAAATGTAGTAGCCTCATCCAAGCGAATTGCCGCGGATGCGGCAAACACACTGCTAGGTTACGGAGGCGGTTCGCTCATGTCCGCCTTAGTTATATTTTCAACCTTTGGTGCTTTAACTGGTATTATCCTTTGTGGGCCTCGTGTCTATTATTCCATGGCAAGAGATGGCCTGCTGTTCCGTTGGATTGGCGCAATACATGAACGGTACCGAACCCCTCACAGAGCTATTGTCATACAAACAGTCTGGTCATCGATTCTGGTAGTAACCGGCACATATAAAAGGCTCTTCACTAGAGTAATCTATACCGAATGGATTTTCTTCTGTTTAATGACCATCGGTTTATTCTTGCTTCGACGCAGGCCTGGCATTGCCCGAGGTTTCAGTATCTGGGGCTATCCTGTAATTCCAGCCATTTTTATCCTCTCGTCAGTTGCCATAGTAACCAATCAAATTATATCTGACCCCTTAGAAAGTTTGTTTGGACTAGCCTTAGTTTTAGTTGGATTACCAGTCTATTTATTATGGATAAAAAAATAATTTTTGAAAAAAATTTTAAGGAGTTTTAAATATGACCATTATCGATTTTCACAACCATTTTTATCCTCCCCAATACATTGAAGCTTTACAAAGCGGACCAAGCAATATCAAAGTGTCATTTGATTCTGAAAACAATCCGCTTCTACATTATCCGGGAGATTATAATATAGTTGTTCGGGAACACACGGATATTGACTTTCGGGCAGGGATTCTGAAAGAGGCTGGAATTGATAAACAGATTCTCACTTTTACTACTCCTGGAACCCATATCGAGTCTCCTGAACGTTCCGTTGAGTTAGCCCGCATGGTCAATAACAGTTTCGCCAAAATAATGGATGAGCCCCAAGACTATTTCACAGCATTAGCCACACTTCCGCTCAACGACCCCCAGGCCTCGGTTGTTGAGCTAGAACGCGCCCTTAATGATCTGGGATTTAGAGGAGTGATGGTTTACAGCAATATCAACGGAACAGCACTGAGTGATAAATGCTTTTGGCCGTTATACGAAAAAGCCAATGATTTAAATGCTGTGTTTTATATTCACCCCAGTTTTCCTGTGGGGGTGGAGGCAATGACTGATTACTGGCTTATGCCCCTGGTTGGATTCACCTTTGATACTACGTTGGCGGCGGCAAAACTGGTTTTTAGCGGAGTAGCCGAAAAATTTCCAAGAATAAGATGGGTTCTGGCCCATCTGGGCGGTGCAATTCCTTATCTTGCAGAGAGGCTTGATAGAGGATATTTTGCCTTCAAGGAATGCCGGGAGAATATCAATAAACCGCCGAGCGAATACCTTAAGAACTTTTACTATGATACGGTAAACTTTGATCTAAATGCACTGAAGCTTGCGGTTGACTTTGCCGGTGCAGAGCATTTAGTCGCTGGAAGCGATTATCCTCATCAGATTGGAAGCCTGGGAAAAATGGTTGATAGCATCGAGAAGTTGAATATTTCTTCAAAAGAAAAAGAAGCTGTATACGGCGGAAATGCCAGCAAGCTATTGGAGATCATTCCCTAGGATTAAAGGGATATGACTTTCCCAGGAATGAAAGGTTGCCGTCAGAATCAACAATGATGGCGCCGTAATCGAGGTATCTCTCTAATATTTTTGTCGGCTCCTGGCTTACAAACAGGGCCGTTGAGAGAGCATCACAAATAAGAGTTTCGGGCCCACAGACTGTTACGCTCTGTTTGCCTTGAGCAGGGTATCCTGTGCGTGGGTCAAAAACGTGATGGTAGCGAACTCCGTCCTTTAAAAAATATCTTTGATAATCACCTGTTGTTGCTGCTCCAAGGTTTGAGATTGATAAGACACCAAGAAAGCCGCTTTCCCGAGGATGCTTTATACCGATATTCCAGGATTGATCACTAGGATTTTTCCCCCAGCAGTAAAGATCGCCTCCAGCGTTTATAAATCCCCTTGATATTCCCATCTGGAGTAAAGATTTCGACGCAAGGTCTATCCCGAAACCCTTGGCAATTGCTCCCCAATCAAGTTCCATGCCAGGCAGAAGGATAAGAGCCTCATTTCTCTGTTCTATCTTTTCCATTCCGATGACTTTTAAAACAGATTTTATTTTTTCCGGGGCTGGCACAACATAGGATTTGTCAAAGAATCCCCAAACTCGGGATAGCGGGGCTACTGTGACATCAAAACATCCATCGGAGTCATGATAAACTTTTAAGCTTCTCTCGAAAAGTTCTAAAACGAGCGGAGATGAGTAATCATCAGCTCCGGGTGAGAAGAGAGACTCTATTTCAGAAAATACTCGTTGCACCTCTTCCTGAGCTGATTTAGACATAGATGCTGAACTGAAGATATTTATCTCACAAATAGTATCAAAAGCAAGGATTGTTGATGTCTGCCACTTCTCTTTTGTACCACAACCAGGGAGAAGAAAAATAGAACCAAGCAGAAGGATACAGAGTTTTCTAGCCAATGGAAGTATCAATATGACTGGGTCCTTGTATTTCCAGGAAAAAATGGTTTGGAACACAGATAATCCTTTCTCCAGCAAAAGAAACGGGTGGAGAAGAGAGGCAGATTTTATGGCGGCAGGAAGATTCTGAGACCCAAGATTTTCTATCGTTGACTCTGAGAGTTATTTTTCCTCCTCTGGCTATGTATGATCTTGTGACATTTTCCTCCAAGGAAATCATCTCTGTCTTGCGACCATCCTTGTATACAGAAACATATTTTCCAGAGAAGAGGCGAGATTGCCTGCTTTTAAATGAAACAATTGTCAAACAGGAGGAGAGCATGTGATTTTTATTCATTTCTCTCCAGAGAGAGTAGAATTTGCGAGATCTTATATCCCAGATTCTCCCTTCTTTTATTAGAGTGAAGGAAGGCAGATTTTTTCTGTGAAGAGGCCTGAATGAAAAGGTCAAACCAGCTTGGGTGGGTTTATGGACATAGGTCAAGCCCCTCTGAGAGAGAATACGCCTTAGACCATTCTCACGGGGATGAGAATTGAGAAAAGAAAAGCTGTTTCCGTAGTTTGCGACATAATTATGCAATTCTTCAAGGATTAAGGAGAAGATCTCTTCAGGATTGTCTGCAATAAGATAAAGCTCGCAGCCGCCTTTCCCTTTTTTTGCTGCCAGGAAAAGAGGAGTGAGAACAGGAGTTAAGATAACTTTTTTAAAAAAATCACGCCTCTCCATTGCCGTCTCTTTCTTTATTATCTTAATAAAGCTATTGCTCAAAATTTTTATTGAATTCTCATAGAAAGTCAACGGGGTCAGACCTTTCAAACTTTTATAAGTTGTATATTTTGGTATAATCTTATAAAGAACTGGGCCATTAAACAAGCTTCAAATGAAAAAATCATGAAAATTTGAAAGGTCTGACCACGAAGTATTGACACGCCTTCTAAATCTGTATATTTTAGTGCTGATTTATTGGGTATCTTTTCTTAATCATGAACTCACGTAGTTTAAAACAAACTCTGAGCTATCGAAGAGTAAAATCTTACGTCTGCGAATGACTTATTGCAATATTTATGATTTTCTATCCAAAACATAAGGTAGGGGAGAGATGTTGAAAAAAACATTATTTTATCTAGCATTATATCCAACTCGGCTGCCAAATTATACTACGACTCAATTAACTGCTCTGATCGTTCTGAGGGTTCTTATTGGCTGGCATTTTCTGTATGAGGGTATCGTAAAAGTGCTTAATCCATATTGGTCTTCAGCTGGATTTCTTATAGAGGCAAAAGGAATATTTTCAGGACTGGCAACTTCTATAGTGGCCAGCCCCGAAGCTTTAAGAATAGTTGACTTTTTAAATATGTGGGGATTGATTGCGATCGGGTTGGGATTGATAGCAGGATGTCTGACTCGTATTGCAAGTGTTTCTGGAATTGCACTTTTATTTTTCTATTACGTTTTTAATCCGCCGTTTATCGGGTATACATACTCAACCCCTGTCGAAGGAAGCTATATAATCGTTAACAAGAACTTAATAGAAATGTGTGCCTTGTTTGTTCTGACAATATTTCCTACGGGAACAATCATCGGATTAGACAGGTTGATTTTCGTGAAAAAGAAACCTGAATAAAAAATTCTGAAAATATTTTTTTGGAGGAATTCGAATGAACCAGAAAAAAAAGAAAAAATCCTCTGATAAGCAGCGCAAAAAATCTACTATAAAAGAAAAGGTATCTGGCAAGATGAGCAAAAAGCCAGACAAGAAAGGAAAAGTGATGGATCAAATAAGCAGAGAGCCTGAAAAAGAAGATAAGGTAAGTCTCGGGCGAAGGGATATTCTCAAAGCACTGGCGACAATTCCTGTATTTGGCCCGTTTTTATATGCCTTTTTAAAAAAGAAAATATCAGACGATTTTAAGAAAAAGGAGATTCTCGCGGAACTGGGCATAAGCAGGAAAGCACCAGCCGTTCTTCCTAAAACCATCTTAAAAAAGTCCAAGGAACTCGTAAGGTTGGGAATTATCGGTTTCGGAGTCAGGGGCGAAGACCTCGTGCGTGGCGCTGGCTATGCTCATCCTGACTGGATAGAGAAAAAAAAGAAACAAGCCAAAGAAAACAAATTGGATAAAGGCTTAGAAACATTCTTAAATCAGGAGGACTTGAATGTGGTTCTGTCCGGAGTCTGCGATGTGTTTGATGTCCGAGCAGAGAGAGGCATCGCTGCGTCTCTGAATGATGTCAGGCCCGGCGGAGGCTCTGGGTTATTAAAAGGAGCAAAACGTTATATTCACTACCAGGATCTTATCCAGAGCAATGATGTTGACGCTGTTATCATTGCAACCCCTGATCACTGGCATGCTCAAATGACTATCGATGCTGTCAACGCAGGAAAACATGTTTACTGCGAGAAGTGTATGACCAGGACCGTTGATGAAACATTTAAGATCAGCGAAGCTGTTAAGAACAGCGGAAAGGTTTTCCAATTAGGTCATCAAGGCCGACAACAGGAAAGCTATATCAAAGCCAAACAAATAGCGGAAAAGAATATTCTTGGAAAAATTACCCTCGTTGAGACAACAACAAACCGCAACTCTCCCCAAGGAGCCTGGGTTTACGATATTCACGAAGAAGGAAGCCCTGAAACGATAGACTGGGAGCAGTTTCAAGGACCAGCTCCCCACAAAGTGCCCTTCAGTCTCGAACGGTTTTTCCGCTGGCGCTGCTGGTTTGATTATGGAACGGGTCTCTCCGGTGATCTATTATCGCATGAATATGATGCTGCTAATCAGATCTTGGAGCTTGGCATTCCTAAATCAGTAGTGGCTTCTGGCGGCATCTTTTTTTTCAAAGACGGACGAGATGTCCCTGATGTTTTCCAAGCCGTGTATGAATACCGTGACAGGGATTTGACGCTTGTCTACAGCGCAACTCTCGCCAATGGCAGACACCGTGGGAAAATATTTATGGGCCATGACGCTTCAATGGAGGTCGGCTCCAGCCTGACAGTCACAGCTGACTGGGAATCAACGCGGTATAAAGAAAAAATTATGAACAAGATCATAAACACATCATTACCGTTATTCACCTACCAGCCCGGCTTAAAAGGAATTGACACAGTCACCTCAGCAACAGAAAGATATTTCGCCACTAGGGGGCTAATGTATACCATGAGAGGAGGAAGGCCGGTTAATACAACTCATCTCCATATCAAAGAATGGCTTGACTGTATCAGGAACGGCGGACAACCGAGTTGCAATATAGACCGCGGCTTCGAAGAAGCGATAACCTGTCACATGGCAACTATTTCTTATCTGGAGGGGCGCAAGGTAGAATGGGACTCAGTGAACAAGAAAATTGTCTAAACCGATTTCAGCTTTTTAAATATGAATTTGAAAGGCACCCCGATAGTAACAATTCTACTAAATAGAAAAAAGCTATCGACTCATAAATGAAAGTGAGGTCAGCATGAACGTAAAACTACGCCTTGGCGTGATGATGTTTTTACAGTATGCAATCTGGGGCGCATGGGCTCCCGTGCTTTCAGCCTATTTAAAAGAAACCCTTGGATTCAGCGGACTACACATTGGGATCATTTACAGCCTGCTACCTCTGGCTACGATAATTGCACCATTTATAGGCGGACAAATTGCTGACCGTTATTTCGCCTCCCAGAAAGTCGTGGGTTTCTTGCAGCTTACAGGCGGCGCTCTGCTTGTTATTATCTCAAATGTTACAGATTACAGAACCATGATGTGGCTGATGTTGTTTTACTGTCTCCTTTATGCTCCAACACTTGCTTTGACCAATTCCATCGCTTTCATAAATCTCAAGGACCCTGAAAGGGACTTCGGGATAATAAGAGTATGGGGAACGATAGGATGGATCGTAGCGGGTCTTGTTCTAATGGGATGGAGATACACAGCCAAATCCTTTGAATCCGTAGTGTTTGCAGGAGACACTTTGCTTCTGGCTGGCATTTTTTCCCTTATTATGGGTATCCAGTCTTTCGCCTTGCCTCATACACCGCCCAAGAAAGAGGCGGCAAAGCCCTGGGCTTTCCTTGAAGCGCTCAAGATGATGAAGGAAAAAAACTTCGCTGTCTTCATCATTATTGCTTTTGTTGTGGCTACAGAGCTTATGTTCTACTACATCCTGACAGCACCCTTTCTGACATCGGAAAAAATAGGCCTTTCGAACGCTGCAATCCCGGGCGTGATGGTTATTGCCCAGGTGGCCGAGATCTTCGTCCTGGCGATTCTCCTGCCTTATCTTATTAAGAGAATTGGCATCCGAAACATCCTGGTCATCGGTGTCTTAGCCTGGCCTGCCCGGTATATCATTTTCGCCATAGGTAAACCTTCATGGCTGGTCATCGCCTCATTATCCCTTCATGGTTTCTGCTTTGTTTTCTTTTTTGCCGCAGCATTTATTTACGCTGATATGGTGGCACCAAGAGATATCCGGCATTCCGCGCAAAGCTTCATCATCCTTGTTACCTATGGAATCGGAAATTATTTAGGAAGCCTTTTTGCCGGCTGGATTCATGATTATTTCACGATAGCAGAAATAACAAATTGGACAGCTGTTTTTCTTGTCCCCTGCGTGTTGACTGTGCTCTGTGCTGTTGCCTTTCTGCTTTTCTTTAAACCGAAACAAACAGCAGTTCATCAGGAAAAGCGCTGAGTTATGAGTGGTGGGGTATGTACAGCAAATTATAGATATCATGCCATGGAAAGTTAATTAAGGAAAGTCAGTTATGAGTAGCTAGTTATAAAACTTGGGTTATAAGTTCGGAGTTTTAGAAAATTTTAAATTTATTTCTTCCTGGCAATTCATCACTCACGACTCATGATTATTGGCCTGAACCCCGAACTAACAAAACTTAACTCTTACTATTTCTATTAAAGGAGAAGGAGAAAATGGCAAAAAGAAAATTGGGCGTTGGATTTATAGGAGCAGGTTTTATTACAAGATTTCACATCCGCTCCTGGCTTAGTATCCGCGATGCAGATATTCTGGGAATAGTCTCCAGAACAGAGGAGAGAGCCAAAGAAGCCGCCGCCCTTGCCAAAAAACTCAATGTTGGCGAGGCGAAAGCCTATAAATCGATAACCGACATGGTGGCTGATCCCGCAATAGATGCCATCTGGATATGTGCGCCGAACTTTGCTCGCCTTGAGAATATGGAGGAGATTGTTGACGCACTAGAAAGAGGGAAAGGAGAACTAATCGGAGTTACGTGCGAAAAACCCCTTGGAAGAAACGTGAAAGAAGCACGAGCCATGCTCGAGCTTGTTCAAAAGGCAGGGCTTCTGGATGGATATCTTGAAAACCAGGTTTTTGCACCTTCTGTTGTCAGAGGAAAAGAGATTATCTGGACGCGCGGGGCTGCCATATCAGGGCGCCCCTATCTTGCCCGGGCAGCAGAAGAACACAGTGGCCCTCATATGCCCTGGTTCTGGGAAGGCGAGCTTCAGGGCGGCGGAGTACTCAATGATATGATGTGCCATTCTGTTGAAGAGGCCCGTTTCATGCTGACTCCTCCGGGTGCTGATAGAAACGCTCTCACACCTGTAAAAATAAATGCTCATACTTCATGTTTGAAATGGCAGATTCCCGATTATGCAAGAATTCTCTATGAAAACAGCGGCGGCAAAACAGACTACATCAGAAGGCCTGCTGAAGATTTCGCCCGCTCTCTGTTAGAATACAAAGATGAAAATGGTGAGAAACTGATAGTCGAGACCACAACATCATGGAGCTTTGTGGGGGCTGGCCTTCGTTTGAGCATGGAATTGCTGGGGCCGGAATATTCTCTTTTGATCAACACCCTGGATTCAGGCTTAAAGGTGTTTTTTAGCCGGAATGTAAAGGGGAGCGCGGGAGAGGACCTTGTAGAAAAACAAAACGCTGAAATGGGACTCATGCCCGTAGTGAGTGATGAAGAGAGTGAATACGGATACATAGCGGAAAACCGCCACATGATTCTGTCTTTCCTGCGGGGTAAACGTCCAGAAGAAAACTTCGCTGATGGCGTTAATGTAACAGAGCTCCTGATGACAGCCTACATGAGCGCCGAGCAAGAGAAGACAATCGCCTTTCCACCTCCTGATCTTGATTCATTTGTACCGGCTGTTGCCAAAGGAGAATGGAACCCAAAGAAATCCTGATAAGAATCAAAGCCATGCTATTTAGACAGGAGACATCATGAAAAAGAAGCATCGCCAAATCAGTGATTGGAGAAGGTTTTGGGAAATAGCCTAGCTCCCTTCAGATTTTTAACGCCATTCTCCATTCGCTCTTCTCGGCGTCTGCGTAACTCGCTCCGCTCAGACATACTCGCCAAAAAATGGGCGCCAAAAAATGGGGACAGGCCCCATTTTTGTAGGAGAGAGGATACCCTCGACTTGTGGACAGAACATCAGAAAATGGGGCCTGTCCCCATTTTTTGCCCCTCGAAGAGCGAATTCCGAAGGCTAAATCTTCAATGGTCGCTGCAGCTATTTCCCAAAACCTTTGTCCTGAACATAGCAACCGGTTATCACGCAAATGGAGGTATTTACTCATGAAAAAGAAATTTTACCTATTCATTGCCTTTGTGTTTATTATCTCAATTCCTTTCCAGGGCGAGGATCAGATAAAAAAAGCTGAAAAGAAAATCAGGCAGTCTGATATATCAGAAATTAAAGAAGAGGTGGCGAAGACAAATTGGGAGGCTGTTCGGATAAAAAAATTCCCGATTTCAGTGCAGTGCTGGACATTCAGGAAGTTTACATTTTTTGAAACACTGAAAAAGGTAAAAGAACTCGGTCTAAATCATTTGCAGCCCTATCCAGGTCAGCCGCTCAGCCACGATATGCCTGATGTTAAATTTGACCACAACCTCAGCGATGTTCTCATAAACAGAGTGAAAAGTACATTAAAGGATCATGGAATTTCCCTTGTCAGTTACGGAGTTGTGGGTTTTGAAAACAATGAAGAAAGCATGCGGAAGGTTTTTGATTTTGCAAGAAAAATGGAAATTAGAACTATCGTCACTGAACCGGAATTTGATGACTACTCTCTCATTGAACAAATGGTCAAGGAATACAACATAAATATTGCCATTCATAATCATCCCGAGCCTTCAAAATATGCCCGCCCCGAAACAGTTCTTGACCATGTTAAGGGGCTCGACACGCGAATTGGCTCATGCGCAGATACCGGACACTGGATGCGCGCCGGCCTTAAACCTGTGGAGGCACTCAGGTTGCTCAAGGGACGCATCCTGGATGTTCATCTAAAGGACCGGAATAAATTCGGCACTGAAGGAGCCTACGATGTTCCTTTTGGAAAGGGAATGGCAAATATCAAGGACATACTTGCTGAACTTACCCTGCAGAATTTTTACGGCTACCTTGCCGTAGAGTATGAAAACCCGGATGAAGTCGACAATCCCTCGCCTTTAGTCAAAAAAAGCATCGAATACATAAAAAGTATAACCTACTATGAGGGGTACGAAGAGATATTAAAAAGAACTCATGGTAGATACTCCAAGCATGGCTGGAACCATTATGGACCCGGCTACTTTGAACTTGATGAGAAAACTGGAATACTGAAAGGGCAGGGCGGAATGGGTCTTTTCTGGTACAGCGTGAAGAAGTATCAAAATTTTGTCATGGAACTTGACTATAAGTGTGCGGATAAAGCTACAAATTCAGGAATTTTTATTAGAGTTCCTGATATGCCGAAAAACGATGATTATATTTATCATTCCTTCGAGATTCAGATCAACGACGTCGGCAAGGGAATTCATAAGACAGCTGCTGTCTATGATGCAGAAGCACCCAGTTCTGATGCCTTCAAAGAGCCAGGTGAATGGAACCACTTCAAGATCACATTTAAAGATAAAAATATCCAGGTAGAATTAAACGGTACTCAGGTGATTGACTGGGATGCTGAGCCGAGAGGAAAAGTCAGAGATTTTGCAGAGGAGGGTTACATTGGTTTACAGAACCATGACAGCCAATCACCGGTTTATTTCAGGAATATCTTTGTAAAAGAATTAAAATAAATTAGAAAAGAACTCAGAATATAATAAATATGGCAAATAAGAAGAAACTTATATTATAATAAAGTCTCAAAATGGAGGGAAAAATGAAGAAAGGGATCGCATCAATCTTTATCGCAGCATTTATTTTTTTCTTCTCTCTTTATGGATTTCAAGAACAACAAGAGCAATTTCCGCCTGAAAAATACGAGGTTGAAGTCAGGCTGATTTTAGTTGATGTCATCGTGACAAAGGATGGGGAATTTGTAAAAGACCTAACCCAAGAGGACTTTGAACTCTACGAAGACGGGAAAAAAGTCCCCATAAACTCGTTTGAACTCGTGAGCTTTGAGGAAAGAGAGCTGAAGATTTTAGAAGAGCCGGAGGAAAAAAGATCTGTTCTTCCTAAGAAAAAACTTGCTGTCATATTTGACGCCATCAATTCCTGGAAGAGAGAAGTCAAGATAGAAAGCGAAAAAATCGTTGATCAACTTTTTTCATTAATCAAACTTGGCCATGAGGTGATGATACTTCAACTTGACAGGAGAAGGGGGCTTGAAATCCTCCAACCTTTCACAACCAGCGAGGCTTTCATAAGAAAAGCTGTTGAGAAGGCCTCAGGCACCATATGGAAGCTAGGCTATGATATAGCCGAGCCCATTGATGAGACAACACGGGATTTCACACCTTCCAGAGGCACTGGAGGGCGAGAGGATGACAGGCTCGTCTCTGACGCTGAGTATTATAAGAACATGACAAGACTGGAGTACTTGTATTTAGAACAACAGAAATTTGAGAAAACAATCGGAGGAATCTTGGCCTCGTGTAATATGTTAAGGAATCTGCCAGGCAGGAAATCCATACTCCTTATAAGTGCCGGCATTCCAGACCTTTCTCCAGGGGATATGCTCCCCAAAATTCGATCCGGCATCGCAGGCGAAGAAATAGAAAGGGTTCGCGATGATAAATTATATGCATCGATTCAAAATATGCGAGTATTTGATCCCTTTAACATCTTGAAGGGAAAGACCTTCAGAGATGGAGAAGAAGTCATAAAAGAGGTAATCCGCTATGCTAATGCTCAAAATGTCTCACTCTATTCTTTAGACTCTGATATATATGTAAAAAATATCTATTCTGGCACCACTGCAGAATATTACCAACAATACCAAGCAGAACATCTCAAGACCAGAGAGCAAGATAAGATTAGGAAGGTCCAAAACTTAGCTTGGTTGTCTGAAGATACAGGGGCAGAGTCATTGAGGGGGGCCAAGAAATTCGATCAATTCCTCCAGGTCATGAGTACAGATTTAACCTACTATTACCAATTGAGTTTTTACCCGCAGAGGCCAGAGGCGGATGACAAGTACCACAAATTAAAGGTCAAAGTAAAGCGCAAAGGTGTTGACGCGCGTTTTAGAAAAGGATACACAGACTACTCCCTGGAAGAATTCAATAAAATGCTTCTTATCACTGCTTATTATAATCCTTCTGTGTTTGAACAATTGCCTTTCAAAGGAGAGTATGTCCCCTTCATTACCAAAGCTGGAAAATATGAGCCCTGGATGAATATTGCCCTGCCGGCGAGGGATATTTTCATAGAGAGATTCATCGAGCATGCACCAAAAATATTTGACCTTCATATCTGGATAAGCGATAAAAGAAGCGGAGAGAAGAGCTTCAGTGGAGATATAAAACTTCCATTTAACATAAATCCTTCTTTCATGGATTTTGTAAAAAAAGTTGACTATCTAACCTTTCACTTCAAAGGTCCAGAGCTTCCTTTCAAGCATAATGAGTATAAAGCAGTTTTAGCTCTTGTTGACCCTCAAACCAATGAAATCGGCGCCTGGGAATCATCGCTTGCTATTCCTGATTTTAGGAAGAGCAAAGAGGCAGCGGTAGTAAATTGTGTCTTGGGCGATTTGACTCAAAATCCCAAACCGGCAAGAAAATCTTTTGCGCTCTCTAAACAAGATGGAGGCCTCGAGTATGGTCCAATAAAGTTTTATCCAAAAGTGACCAACCAGTTCTTCAAGCAGGAAAAAGCCTCTGTTTTTGCGCAGATCTATCTTCCTCAGGGAAAAGAAGATATTCAGCCTGAATTCATAATCAGGAGTGAAGACAAATCCATTCGTTATGTTCCAGGAGAGCTTGTTGCTGAGTCTTGGGATAAAAAATCAAAAATCTGGAGTGCGATATTTTCTTTAGATTTTAACCAAGCAACCCTCGGAGAAAATATTTTCAGGATTGAAATGGCTGGAACTGGGGAAAAGGTTGTTTCAAGCAGAGAGATCGAGCTGACTATACTCTACTAAACACCTACAGCTTATTTAAGCAGTATCTTTGTAAGGGAAATAAAATAAACATAAAAAAGACAGTAATCGGCTCGGAGGGGGAGATAATTTCTTAAAATATATTTAGCGTTTTATTCCTGAAGGGCAGTTAGTTTCAGAATCTTTTGATTAGAACCTAATCCTGGTTTGATATCCATTCCTTTATAAGCTTATCAATCTTATCGCGAACCTCTCGAAATTTTTGCAGTTTCTCCTCTTCAGATCCCATCTGCATAGCAGGATCTTCTATATCCCAATGAATCCTTTCGCCCGCACCTAGAAATACCGGGCACTGCTTCTCGGCATTGGCGCAAACAGTGATCAAGTAATCAAAATCTATTTTTCCCATGTATTCATCCACATGTTTGGAACCATGTCCTTCTAAGCTAATCCCAACCTCTTCCATAACTCTTATCGTGTAGGGAGCAATCCCTAATGGTCTTATTCCAGCGCTGTAGGCTTCGAATTCATCGCCAGCATATTTCCTGAGAAATGCCTCTGCCATCTGACTGCGCGCGGAATTTCCGGTACAAATAAAAAGAACTTTTGCCTTCTTCATAACAAACTCTCTCTTAATTTTTTATGCATCTCTATAAAATCCCCCCAATAACCCTTTAACAACAACAACGACATATTATTATAACACCGATCGGGATTTTAATGCTCCTGGAATTTTATGATGTGGAAAGAGTGAAAAAAGAAAACAATCCCTTTATCTTATGTTCTGTCCCAGAGTAGAAACCGTCCGCTTTCTTTCGGGAAATGGGGCCTGGCCCCATTTTAGTGGCCCCATTTTAGCAATTTTGGAAATTTGGATAGACTATGATATTAATAATTTAATGTGGAGGCTATGATGAAAGCAACAAACCTTGAACTCAGTTCTATGAATCGGCGCGAATTTTTCACATTAGCTGCTGGGATGAGCACATCAATGTTCCTTTCGCATCCGGAGATAATAAGTCTCTTACATAGAAATGGAAATTTTTATAGTTCCCGGGAAAAACTGGTGGGAACTGCTCAGGTCAAGCTGTCAAAGACTCAACAAATTTTCTATAAAATTATTAGGCAGGCCAGGAAAGAGGGCTGGTCATCTCTTTCTATCGGAGCATGTATGGGGAAAGTCGCCCTGCTTTTTCTAAATACAGAGTATGTCGCAGGAACGCTTGAAGGAGAAGGCCCGGAAATCTGCAGAGTTGACCTCACAGGATTGGACTGCGTAACCTTTTTTGAAAACGTGTTGTGTATTTCAAGAATCTTAAAAAAAGATAAAACATCATTTGACGATCTTAAGGGTGAACTTACTTTTACCCGATATAGAGAGGGGATACTGACTGACTACACCTCACGCTTGCACTACACTTCTGACTGGATTTATGACAACGAAAAGAAAAAGGTAGTAAGGAATATCACTAAGGAAATCGGTGGTGAAGAATTTCTCTTAAAGATCTCATTCATATCAAAAAATCCGCATTATTATCAGGCCCTGAAGGAATTTCCAGAATTTATAGTGACAATAGCTAATCTTGAAAAAGAAATAAACAAGCGCCAGCACTGGTATATTCCCAAAATTAAGATTAAAGGAGCGCAAAAACATATTCAAACAGGAGATATTATTGCCCTGGTAACAGATAAAGAGGGCCTGGATTATGGACATACAGGTCTGGGTTATCAAGATGAGAGAGGGAAAATAAGATTTCTACATGCTTCGCTCAAAGAAAAAAAAGTGGTCCTGGATGCAGAACTCTATGAATATGTGCAATCTGTCGAAACACATACTGGCATTACAGTAGCAAGACCGTTAGAAATTAAGCGGGTGAAGTAGGGAATGGGGACGTATAATTAAGCTTATCTAATCTCGCACTTCATATTTTAAATATCTGCAGCATGAAAATTCCTATGATCCCCGCCATAATAAGATAATATATCATCGGGATTAGTGTTTTGCGGATGAGTAAGCCCTCTCTTCCCAGAAGGCCGACAACTGCCGACGCGGCGACGACATTATGAACACAGATCATATTCCCTGCAGCCCCTCCCACTGCTTGAAGGGCAACAATTACAACAGGAACAGCGCCTATCTTCAGGGCAGTGGCAAACTGAAAAAGGGAAAACATCATGTTGCTGAAAGTATTGCTTCCGGCAATGAAAGCTCCCATTGCTCCTATTACAGCGGCAAAGGCGGTCCAGCCTTTTCCTATAAGGGCCGCTGTAGCGCTGGCCAACACAACAGGCATCTTGTCCAATCCTCCTGAGACTCCGCTGTTAATAAAAACTTTGACCATAGGAACTGCAAACCCGAGAGCGATTGCAGGACCGAGAAGCATTCTAAAAGAACGATCTGCAGCCTTCCTGACCTGGTTTCTCGACATTTTCTGAATGAAGATTGCCATACCAGCCACAACCAAAAACAAGAAACCAGGCAAATAGAAAGGTTGAAAGCTAGTACTGATAGAAGTCTGAAAAATATTGGTCCACTTTATAGAAACAGAAGCCAGAGCATTTTTTAGAAAAGGCCAGAGGCGGCTGAAGAGGAGAAACAGTGCAACAAGAATATAAGGAAGCCAAGCTCTAAAAATGCTTATTTCCGATTTTAAATCATTTCCTTCTTCTATTTTTTGAGCTATCCAGTCTTGAGGCCACGTTTCTTTTGTCGGAAAGTCCCAGACCTTCCTGGGCATAAGAAAACCTGCCTTTGCCAGGGGAACAACGATTAAGAGCCCTAAAAGGGATCCCACCAGAGAAGGGAACTCTGGTCCTAGGAATACTCCAGTCAGAGTATAAGGAACTGTAAAGCAGAGACCAGCAAAGAGGGCGAAGGGAAAAATGGAAAGACCTTCCTTCCAACTTCTCTTTTGGCCGAAAAAACGGGTCATCATAACTACAAGGATTATGGGAATAAGAGTTCCGGTGATTCCATGAATAATAGCCACTTTTCCCCCGATCGAATTCAAATAGAGAGCGAAATCTAAATTGTGTGTGTTCAAATAGTTTACGACTTCAATTTGCCCGTTTAATCCTGCGCTAACGCCGATCAGGATTGGAGTGCCAACCGCTCCGAAAGAAACGCAAGTACTCTGAATAATCAAGGATACCATTACAGCCGCCATAGCTGGAAAACCTATGGCTACCAGCAAAGGGGCCGCCACCGCAGCAGGCGTCCCAAAGCCAGCAGATCCTTCGATGAAAGAGCCGAATAGAAAAGCAATAATTATCGCTTGAGCTCGGCGATCGGGGGAGATGAGGAACATGCTCTTCCTGATAGAGAAGATTGCGCCGCTCTCCTGCTGGAGATTCAAGAGAAGAATGGCACCCAGGATAATATAAAGAATTGAGGCTGCTGTTATCAGGCCATCGATAGAAGCAGCAGCTAACTGAGAAAAAGGAACTTTCCAGACTATAAAAGCTAAGAAGCAAGTAATGAGATAAGCAATGGGCATGGCTCTTGTTGCCGGCCATCTAAAAAGGACTATAAGCCCGAATACTGAGATTATAGGCAAAAGAGCAACTAGAGCTAAAACACCCAGGCTCATTCACAAAGTCCTTTAATTAGCCTCTTCCTTGACTTTATTTAATTCCTCGACTTTATAAATCAAGAAGAGCTTCGTGTCAAATAAATCTCAGTTTCTTGGCTTTGAAATCCAAATTATGCTGCAAAAAAACTGACAGATGTTAAATACTAATTTGATAATAAATAGAAAGCTCATTTTATATTTCATTTGACTATCATCTAAGCAATTGATATAATCATGAAGAATTTGTGCAGGGAGCGCGGGTAATAAAATATCCAAAAACTAATTTAAAAAGAGCTGTATTGCATCTTTTCATTGCAGCTATCTCCGTTTTCAGGAGAAAAAAGGATCAATTTTTAAGAAACAAAACTATTAGCAACAAAATCATGGTTAGTTTTGTCCACCTTAAGCCCATCAGATGGATATACCGTGCATTGCCTGCTGCGCTATATTTACTTATAGAAAATAGTCTAGATAAGCGCGCATATCTTGCTGTGCTGCTAGCAGCCAAAATAAAACATAACACTTATTCAACTAATCAGCTTATGAAAAAAGTAGTAAAAAAACCTTCTATCCAGTTCCCATCGATCAAAAATAGGCATATGTGTTTGATATGTCAAACACGTACACAACGTGAATCAAGCTCTATCAGAATTGACTATTTTCTAAGTAATTGATAATATTTGCCATAGTAAAGGCAGGAAGCAGTGGTACATGATATGTCCTAAATGTCACTTTGATAATCCCGCTGACACTAGCTCTTGCGGCAAGTGTGGGGAACATCTTTTTCTGTCGAATAAGGTTCCTCGTTCTAAGACAGAAACTATTCTAGCACCCAAGCCAGAATTAAGCGTGGGGACAACGTTTGCCGGAAGGTACCGCATAATAGAAGAGCTGGGCAGAGGGGGAATGGGCAAAGTCTACAAGGTAGTCGATAGTGAAATCAAGGAAAGCATGGCCTTAAAACTCTTAAATCCTGAGATTGCTGTAGACAAGAGCACACTTGATCGCTTCCGAAACGAACTGAAATTTGCCCGCAAGATCACTCACAAGAATGTCTGTCGGATGTATGACCTCAACAAGGAAAAAGAAAACTACTATATTACTATGGAGTATATGCCCGGTGAGGATTTAAAAAGTTCGCTTAGAAGAGCAGGGCGAATAAGTGTAGGGAAAGCTATCTTCATTGCTAAGCAGGTATGTGAAGGCTTGGCCGAAGCTCACCGCTTGGGAGTTGTGCATCGGGATCTAAAGCCGCAAAACATCATGATCGATAAAAAAGGGAATGCACACATTCTGGATTTTGGCATAGCTCGGTCTCTTAAGGCAAAAGGGATAACGGTGACGGGGACGATGATTGGAACGCCGGACTACATGTCACCTGAACAGGTTGAAGCAGAAGAGATAGACCAGCGTTCTGATATCTATGCTCTAGGCGTGATCCTTTATGAAATGCTTACAGGGACACTTCCTTTTGAAGGGAATACTCCTTTAAGCATTGCCGTGAAGCAAAAAACAGAGAAACCTCCGAATCCCAGAGACCTCAATCCTAAGATATCTGAAGAATTAAGCCAAGTGATACTTAGATGTATGACTAAGGAAAAAAATAGAAGATATCAAAAAGCAGAGCATCTCCTTACTGACTTGGAAAATATAGATAAAGGCCTACCAACTACAGATAAGTTTCTCCCTGAGATAGAATTTAAGAAGGCAACTACAAGAAAGCATCTTGTACCCTGGGCTCTTCTTTTCATCGCTGTGATTACAATCACCGGATATTTATTCTATGATAAAGTTCTGCGCGGAGGACAGAAGGAGCAGGAGAACTCGGCTATGATTGCTGAACCCATTGCTGAGGAAAATTCTGTGTCGGCTTCTCAGTCTGGATTTATGGAAATTAATTCTATCCCCGAAGGCGCAGGTGTTTATATTGATAATAAATACGAAGGAATAACGCCGATCAAACATGGGATTCTTCCCGGAACTTACAGAATAAGAATAAAAAAAGATCCTGAGTATGAAGAGATATCAGATGAAATCGAAGTAAAAACTAGGGAGACGTCTTCAAAAAACTATGTGTTAAGTGCAGCATACTTCCTTGAGGTAAAGACAGTTCCAGAAGGGGCCGATGTAAGAATTGACGGTAATTATAAAGGCAAGACACCTATAAAAGTAGAACTACCCAAGAGAACATGCCGATTGAAGATAGAAAAAGGAGGGGAATGGTCGAATATTGATGAGTCGCTAACTTTAAATCCTGGCATAAACTCCTTCGAACGCTCTCTAAGAAGAATAACGCACAGCCTATCCATAAAAACAGACCCACCCGGGGCAGGTGTTTCAATCGGGGGTGAGCCAATAGGAATAACTCCTGTGAAAAAAATGGATTTATTCGGCAACTACTACATAAAAATAGAGAAGAAAGGCTATGAAACAATCGAAGAGCCGATTAATGTAGAGGCTGACACTGAAAAGACATACGACTTAATAAAACTTGAGAATAAAGTAGGTAAAATCATATTAAAAGTTCACCCTTATGCTAATGTTTTTTTAGATGGAAAATTAATCGGAGAAGTTCCGCCCACAATAATTCAAGAAGTTAAGGAAGGAAAACATACGATTGAATTTGTTTCGCAAAAACTAAGTAAAAAGATTACAGTTGAGCTGGAAATTAATGGCGAAGAAACCAAAGAAATCCGAATGAATATGAAGTCAGGAAAAAAAGAAATATTGAAATTGAATTCAGAACAATAAAATTACTTATATATTTTAAAATCGCGCCTTAATAACTATAACCAAAAAAAACAATTATGGCAGTCAATAAAATATATAAGTCAAAATTTTTAGCTTATTTGCTAATTTTCTCCTTTCTCTTTTTGATAACCACAGAAGCCTTGCCAAACACAGTAAATTCTGATTCTGATGAAGAATTTAAGCCTGTGGTGAGAGTACAAGAGGAAAAAGAAAAAATCCCAGATACCCAAAAAGATCGCTTTGACAAATTATTTGAGGAAGGGAAGAAGCTTTGCCAAGAAGAGATGGATTATGAAGGTGCAATAGAAAAATTTAATGAAGCATTAGACCTTGCTGTAACAAAAGCACAAAAAGCAGACGTTTTTTATCATATGTCTCTTGCTCATTATGGGGATCTAGGCAGGAAGGGAACCAAAGAGCTTTACGAGATAATAGGAAAGCTTATAGAAGTGGATTATTATCGAGAACTGGACGAGATTTTATCCCCACTGAAGTATGTAGAATTATTCGAAGAGATAAAAAAAGAATATGGAGCTTTGAAAGTACAATCAAAGCCAGCGGGAGCAGATGTCTATTTAAGAGACAGTGAAATTCCTGCAGGAAAGACGCCTTTAATAATTGGTGCCAAGGCAGGGCCGCTGACAATAAAAATAAAAAAGGGAAATAAGACGAAAAGCGATATCCTCAAGGTGGTTGCCGGGAAAGAAACAACATCATCAGTCTATGTCTTAAAGGGTGGATCAACTTTATTATATGTCTTAGGAGGTATAGCGTTAGCAGCAGGTACAGGAGCTGTCTTATTATTAAAAGGCGGAGCTGGAGCAACAACCGGTAGTATTCAGGTTAATTCCACTCCACAAGGAGCAAGCATATACCTTAACGGGAAAGATACAAGGCAAACGACAAACTCCACCCTAATTGATGTATCCCCTGGAAGTCATACTGTAACACTGGTTAAAGAAGGATATGAAGATTATGAAGAGAATATTTCTGTAACAGCAGGGCAAACAACAACTGTAAACGCAAATCTAGCGGCAGTCATCATAACAGTAACAAATCCTACAAGCAGCACTATCTGGACGAAGGGAGTTGAAGTGGAGATAACATGGGGAAGCAGCGGTTCACCTAGTTTTCAAGCAAATGTTAAAAAAAGCGCCAGATTAAATCTTTTATCAAAATCAGGGAGAAATCCATTGCCATCCTTTCGCAGAAGAGCTCTTAGATCCAGACATTATTTTCGGAGCTTAATAAGGACAAGAAGAGAGTTAAATAACAAAAGTAATATGGACCTGTCGAGCATTATGGAAATAAGTTCGTCCAAAACTACAGAAATAAATTTAAATAGATCATCCAACTCTCCAGATGCCTTAAGAAAGCTTTCCGCCGGTCATAAAGAAGTCAATATCTCTCATCAGAGAGCAAAAAACTTAGGTGTCATAAAAAAGAATAAAAGCTACACAAAGGTTAATTCGCCTATTTCTAAAGCAATTTCTCCTCAAATATTTAAATCATCAAACAAGGCAAGTGCGTTGTCTTTAACAAATGTGAAGATTGACCTCTACAAAGGAGGTATCTTCCAGGAAACAATTGAATCCGAAACAGAGAATGATGGCACGTATACATGGACAGTGAATACATCTCTTGCAGACGGCTCAGACTATAGGGTGAGGATCTCTTCTGTCAGTGAACCTGGAATCTATGATGAAAGTGATAATTTCACGATTGAAGTAAAATCTATCAACGTCATTGAGCCTGCAAGTAGCACTACCTGGATAAAAGGTAATTCAGCTACTATCAATTGGACATCTGCAGGAACAATAAACGATGTGAAGATTGAGCTCCATAGAGGAGGCAGCTTCGTACAAACAATCGTATCCAGCACAACAGATAATGGCGTCTATACATGGACACAGGTGAATCCAGCTCTTCCAGCTGCGCCGAATTACAAGGTAAAGATCATCTGTATCAGTGTTCCTGAAATTTACGATGAAAGTGATAATTTCACAATCACTGACTAAAAGTCTATAACTGCAATTGAATAAATAATCAAAACTGTTTGAAATAAAGTTAATTCATCTGATATCGGCGAGGCATCCAAATATATATTAAATTGTTTAGCGATCAATCTTCAAAAAATTTGCCAGATAAGAAACACCAAACACAGAAGAGAACAAATAAGAAAGATAAGAAAGCATGAAAAAAATTTATAAGCCAATCATTACTTTTTTAATTTTGCTTAATATCTCATTATCTGCATCGCTTACTTGTTTCAGTCAGGATGAAAAGGAGAAAAAAGGAACCTTAAATCCCAAAAAAATAAGCTCTCTCCAAAAATCATTATTAATCCCGGGTTGGGGTCAGATAGCAGAAAAGAGATATCTGGAAGGAATTTTATTCTTATCAGCAGAAATCTTTTGTTTTTATAAGATATTTTCATATAATCACAAGGGGAATGATTATTATAATCTATACAAAAGAGCGGATAATGTCAGTGATGCCACCAAATACAGAGACCTGACAGAGAAGTTTGACACCAAGAGGAACAGGTTTATTCTGGCGGCGGCGAGTGTCTGGATCATTAATCTTATTGACATATATATTATTGTAAAAAAAAAGGATGAAAAAGAGAGAAATCTAAGATTAAAGTTTAAGTTCAATGAAAATAAAGATCTGGCATTTACCATTTCTTATAGCTTTTAGTATTCTTCTTCACCCGTCCTGCAAGGACCGCCTATTCGACAATCCCTTTGATCCCGAGGCAGGGGAAATCGTCTTTGAGGTAGTTAGCACTATTTTAACTCCTTCCTACGTCCCGCTCTGCCTTACCTGGGACGGCAGCACCATATGGAATGTCGATGGCTACAATGAGACGCTCTACAGCCTCGACAAGCTTAGTGGAGCTCAAGTTAGAGCTTTAACATCTCCTCTTCCGGGAACAACAGGAATAGCCTACGACGGCCAAGACCTCTGGGTATGCAGTGAATTGTCTGTTGATGTTTATAAAATAAATCTGTTAAACGGTGTGATCCAAAAAAGGCTCAATTTGCAAAGAGGCTCTTTTACAGCTATCGAGTATGGCTTGGATTCTTTATGGCTAGCTGATATTCAATCAAACATGATAATCAGGGTGGACCCAGAAACCGCTGAGATAATCTCTTCATTTTCCAATCCGGGCGTTAGCGTAGATGGCTTAGCCTTTGACGGGAATGATTTTTGGATTTCTGACTCTTCAACCCTTACTATCTATCAAGTAACCACTGAGGGGAGAGTCTTGAGGACTTTCCTTTCCCCTGGCCAATCTCCTCGAGGATTAGCTTTTGATGGGCATTATCTATGGAATGTGGATGGGGATCGAAAAATATATCAGTTGAGATTTCAAAATTGAATTCTCTTAAAAATTTTACCCTAGTTTTTTTGCTTCTTTTCCTCATTTCTAGAGAAACTAATGCTTCAAATATGGGCTTGACGAATCAAATCCCTACAAAAGAAGATACATTGATTAGTTTAAAAGGCGAATACCTGGCCTACAGTTATGACTTTAATCAATTATACGGAGAAAATGTTGAATTCGAATTCTCTTCGTATAGTGTTTCCTGCCGTCAAATAAAGATAGATATTACTCCCAGAATATTTTATGCCTTTGGAGAAGTCATTTTAAAAAAGGAGGATGAGAAACTAAATGGAGATGAATTCTTATTTGACTCTCAGGCAAAAAGAGGAACACTTATTAGCTACGGAGAAAAGATTGAAGTTAAAGAAATTGATAATGAGGGAAAGGAAATTTCTTTAAAAAAAAATGATGTTTTGACCGAGTTAACTCTTGCAAAAATTCAAAAATCATTGATTTATTTCGCTGGTCAGACGATCCATATAACAACCGATTTTGAAGTCTACGGATACAATGTGACTCTATTTGTAGAAGGCTTAGAATCCGTTAAGTTTAAGAAATTTAGATTATCTGGCGGCATTGGCCAAAGAAGAAACGGAATTTCTTTAAACAGAGTATGGTATACAAAGTCCCAGGGCTTGATAGGGAGGGTGAGTTATTCCTATGAAAAAGAGAAAAAAGTAAATAGTTTAACCCAGCTCAACTATGAAGAACATTCGTTCTTAAAAAATTATTCTGGGCTTAAGCGACAGGTAGACATTATTAGCTCAACAACCATAAATCTAAAAGATGATTTAAATCTTGGTCTAGCAGGAAACTATAATTCGAGTAATCTCTGGAATACACTCTTTTGGTTGAATAAAAACTGGAGTAAAAAAATTAGTACGCAAGTAAATTTTTCATACAACAAGCCTATAAACCTTAAAGGAGAAGCCTGGTTTGGTCTTCAATCAAACATTGATACAGGAAAATTTGGAAATATTTCATTTTCAGGTAAATACGAGATTCAAAATCAGATGTTGGCCAATTTTTCATACGGAAATACTTTTTTGAAAAATATCAATTTCCTTTTATCCTCCACTTATTCCCAGATTAAGATTACTGAGAGCTCTGATTATTCTAAAATATTCTCGGGCGCAGTTAACCTCTCTTATAGTTCTCGAATATTTAATGTTTCCACGGATTATTTCTTGAATTATGACCTTTTTGGGGATCAACTCCTTTCACAGCCGCAACTCAGATTGGGGCTTAATCCATTTCAATTTTATGGGGGGCTAATATCTGCCAACATTTACAATATATTTATCTATAATAATTTGAAAAGAGGCGGAACCGAGGAAGACAGCTATAGTAATAATACAGTTCTCACTCTTTCAACCCAACCTGTTTTTCTCCATAAAAGCATGAGTCTAAATTATAGTTTTTCTCTCGAACAATTTGTCGAAAAAGAAGGAAGGAATTTCACCTCTGGCGGATTTATCTTTAATCTAAACAAAAGTATTGTAAAGGGTATTTCTTTAGAAGGCCTCTACAGCCTTCAATCGAGAAGGAAAACAGAGGATTGGCTCATTGAGGGGACGACAAGTCAAGACTTGAGTGCTGTCTTAAAAGTTAATCCTTCAGAAAGATTAAATGGATGGATCTCTTTTTCTTACGACCCTAAAAATAGTCAGTGGCGGCAGTCATTTGCTGATATTTCGGTAGGAATTATTAGGTACTGGAAACTTCATACTTTAATTCATTATGACTTTCTTTTAGAAAAGATAAACAACGTCGATTTATATTTGATCCGTGATGCCGGAAGATTTCAGCTAAGGTTTATCTGGCGGAGTCTTTCCAAACAGTTTCTGATCGAATTGGTCCCAAGATGAAAAAATATTTAGTTGTTTTTGTTCTTGTTATATCATTAGTATTTTTCTGGAATTGTATCTCGTTCAAGGCTGGTAACCTTTTACCATCTGAGAACCAGGTTGAATCTATTCATTTATGTAAAAAAATAGATGACAGCAGTGACTTACTAAAGCCTTTAGATATTCAGTCCGAATTCACTCTTAAGGATGATCGTGTTATCTGTTTTATAAAATTAAAAGATATCTCCACAAAGATTGACTTAAAATGGAAATGGTATTCTCCTGATAAGAAGTTGGTAAGGGATACCGGAAATATAATCGTAAGTAAGGGCGACAGATATCTTGCGGCCGCCACTGCTTATGACATGTACAAACTTAATCCTGAGAATATCGCTGAAGGGCAATGGACTGTAGTCATTTTTATGAATGATAAATTTATTGGAAAAAAATTGTTTCAAATTTTACCATCCTCGCGATAGCCTTGACTGCTTTCCGAGATAATTTTTTCATTCTTCTTGCAAACTGCCCGTTTCATATGAATAATGTTAATAATGAAAAATAGTGATAATTCAGAAAAAAATTCTGTTCCCTCAATATTGGCAGCTCTGAAGTCATATGATGGATGCGAGTTTGATGTAAGGTTAACAAAAGACAGAGCTTTGGTCCTTTACCACGATGCTAAGTACAATGGCCGTAGACTTCTTGAAACAAATTTCAAAGACCTTAATGGAGTGCATACTCTCCAGGAACTGGTCGGTCACCCTCAAGTAATAGAATCAATCAATAATAACGGTAAAACACTCTGGATAGAAACAAAAGAGGATACCACTTTGGGAATAAAAAGAGACCTTGTCTACTGCCAAGAATTGGCCAGGAGTATTACAGACCTGTTAAATGATTCTTATTTGAAATCAGAAAATATCCGAATAATTTCTTTCAGTTCAGAAATCTTAAAACACATAAAGGGTTTCCTCACCTGCAGGATAGTCCCTTACATTTTTACAAGAACGGATTCATTAATCCGATACTACAACCATAAAACAATCTTCCAGATGTTTATATCCCTTCGACGGTACATCCTGGATACTAAAAAAATGGGGATCAATGGCCTTCTTTTCTATAAGCGGTATTTGCGGGGATTCTTCTCACTTTTTCAGCCATCACTGGAAGAGATCAAATTGCTAGGAAAAGATAATTTCATCCTAGGGACCGGTGTGGAAACACTCGAAGAAGAAAAGTTTTTCAAAGATATTGTTTGCGTCACTGATTATCGTGGGGAGCGAAAAGGCGGAAGAGGTAAAGATGCCGGCCCTCTTATTTGTCACAGAGGATTATGACTATGAAGGGAATACTCAGAATTTTTAAGAAAAAGAAGCCAAAGTGGGCCTTAGTGCTTATGGGAGGCGGTTCTAGAGGACTAGCACACATAGGGATACTCGATGTCCTCCAAAAGAATGGATTAATTCCAGATATTATCGTAGGAACTTCCATGGGAGCTGTAATCGGAGGGCTCTTTGCATCTGGAATTTCTCCGACAAAATTGAAAGAGATAGCGAATGATTTTAACATAAATAATTTTATCGAAAGGCCTAACCTGCCTATTTTATCAAAAAAATCACAAATCAATATTTTAGATTTCCTTATGCTCGAAAGTTATAAGAGCAAGCTTCTGAAGAAATTGGGGCTTAATAGGGAAGATAAAATAGAAGCCTATTTAAGAAGCTTAATAGGAGAAATTTGCATAGAAGAGCTACCTATGAAATTTGCATGTAATGCAGTTGATTTAATATCTGGAAAGGAGATTATTTTCAAAAAAGGAAAACTCTATAAAGCTCTTCGGGCTACAATGTCTCTGCCAATCTTATTTGAACCAACAAGTATTGATGATATGCTGCTCCTGGATGGAGGAGTTCTCAACAATGCACCTGTGGGAATAGCAAGAAATCTCGATGCCCATAAGGTAATTCTTGTGGATGTGCATAAAGACCTAAAAGAAGTTCCTACAGAAGAAATAAAGAATACATTCCAGCTTCTTTATAGGATGGTGGAAACCATGGTGGACTATAAAACAGAAGAGAAGATAAAGACAGCGGATTTTGTAATTAGAGTTGATTTAGAAATGGATGCACTCGATTACTCTGATCCTTTAGGTATAGTTGAAGCAGGAGAGAATACCGCAAACGAAAATATCAATAAAATCAAGAGCTTTGTTTCTTAAAATCTGAAGGTTCTTTGTTTGCCTTGAGTAAGGTATGATTAATACTATATATGGGTTAATATTATGTAGGGGCTTGATTCATCAAGCCCACCTGTTGAATATAAAAAGAATTTGTATGTTTCTGATTTATCAAATACACATTTTAATATCATAAAAAGGTGGATTTGATAAGTCAAATCCCTGCAAAAATAAAATTATGGCTCAGCCAAAGCCTTTCTCGCCAGCGAAGCTTATCTGCGGGATTATTTCCTCCAAAGAGCTTCCTTTTAAAAAAGCAGAAGAACGCCTTGTTCAGCTTTATGGTTCTGTAGACATAACAAGTCCTCTATTCAAATTCAACTTTACTGATTATTATGAAAAACAGATGGGCAAAAATCTAAAAAGAAAATTTTTAAGCTTTGCTGAGCTTATTATTCCTGAAAAGTTAGGTGAGATAAAGCTTCAGACAAACGAACTTGAAGAAGAAATAAGAGAAGAATTAAAGGAAAGCCGAAGAGTTGTCAACCTTGATCCAGGCTATTTGACTCAGTCTGCTTTAATCATGGCAACTGCCAAAGATTTTGCTCATCGGATTCCTCTTCAGCACGGAATTTATGCCCATCTAGAATTGTTATTCAGCAAAAAAAGCATCAAAACTCTGGACTGGACGTATCCTGATTATAGAACCGAAGAATATCATAAATTTTTTATGGAAGTCAGGCGGACTTATCTCTCTCAGCTGGCGAATTTGTAATCCGGTTGGGCCCTGCTTATTACAATCTACTACTTCTTATGAAGATCAAATAATCTTTTAAGGATGGATCTTTTCCAAGGAGCGCTTCAGAAGAGTGTACGGCCGCCAAAATTTCTTTATCCAGGGGGTCAAGGATGGCAGCATCTAAGCCCTTCTGGAGAGCAAGCACAAGAAAAGCCCTGTTCAACGATTTCCGTCTTGGAAGGCCAAAAGACACATTGCTCACTCCAGCAATCGTATTCACTGATGGCAAATTCTCCTTTATTTTCTCGAGAGTTTCAAGAAAAAGCTCTCCAGCTTTCTGGTCGACGCCGATGGGACGGACCAGAGGATCTATGAATATGTCTTTATGATTCACTCCCTCTTTGTCCAGTAGATTAACCATTTTGCGAGCTATCGAAAGCTCTTTATCAGAGGTTTTTGGCAGACCCTCATCATCAAGGCAGAGGACGATTACGCGAGGCCTCCACTCCTTGATAAGGGGAAGAAAAGTCTTTATTCTATTTGTCTCACCACTAAGAGAATTCACCAGGGCCCGTCCGTTATGAATTCTTAATCCTGCTTCCATGGCTTCAGGATTGGGAGTATCAATGGAGAGAGGAATGCTCAGCTCTTTTTGAAGGAGAGGGATAGTCCATTTGAGTGTTTGCACTTCTTTATCCATAAGGGCAGCAGTATTAAGATCTATATAACTGGCCCCGGCTTTCTCTTGTTTTTTAGCTTGATTAACAAGGTATTTTTTATCCTTACGGTTTAAGGCTTCCAAGACAGGACGCCTGCTGGAATTAAGTCTTTCCCCAACAATAATCATCGGTTTTAGTTAATCTATTATGGTCTTAAAGGTGGGCTTGATAAATCAAGCCCCTACAAATGAATCAAATCCCCACATTTTATATTATGTAGGTGTTTGATTTATCAAACACACATCTATGATTATTCAAATAAACAAGGCTTGATAAATCAAACCCCTACAAATAAATCAGGCCCTTACAATCTAATTCAATTAAGGTTTGGTGAATTAAACCGGCACATTTTAATCTTCTTCAATATCGAGCGCAGAAATTTCTCTCAGCTTTCTCACAATTTCTGGAAGCTCTTCCAGGACAGTTTTAACATCTTCTTCAGTATTAAAGCGGCCTAAAGACATTCGGATGGAGGAGCGGGCAACTTCAGGCCTAAGTCCTATAGCTTCGAGAACATGTGAGACTTCCTCGGCTCCTTCGCTGCACGCAGAACCAGTCGAGACATAGATTTCCTTCGTGGCCAGTGCTAAAAGAATGGCTTCTGCTTCTAAACCATAGAAGGAAAAATTCAAAGTCCCTTTAATCCTCTTTATCTCATGGCCGTTGAATTTCACTTTTGGTATTTTTTCCTTAATTCCCTGTTTCAGCTGTTCGGCCAGCTTTGCTATCCTTTTTTTATCCTTATCTTTTTTTTCTGTAATGATCCTTACGGCTTCTCCAAAGCCAACGATGCCTATTGTATTCTCGGTACCAGCTCTCATTTCTCGCTCTTGATGTCCACCATAAATAAGCGGCAGGATATCTGTCCCTTTCCTAATATAGAGAGCACCAACTCCTTTAGGTCCATAGATCTTATGAGCGGAAACCGAAAGCAGGTCCACACCCAACTTATTAACATTGACATCTATCTTGCCGAAAGCCTGAACAGCATCGGTATGAACCAGGACCCCTCTTTCTTTTGCAATTTTGCTTATTTTCTCGATGGGCTGGATTGTTCCCAACTCATTATTAGCAAGCATGATTGAGATAAGAGCTGTCTGAGAGGTAATCGCCTTCTTGAGAAAATCGACATCCACGGTCCCATATTGATCCACTGGCACATAAGTGACTTTCATACCCTTCTCCTCCAGATAGCCAGCTGTATTCATAACAGCTGGGTGTTCAATAGCAGAGGTGATAATTTCGTTTTTTTCAGGCAAAGCATCGAGAATACCTCGAATAGCAAAATTATCTGACTCTGTTCCTGAAGCAGTAAAGATAATTTCAGTCCTCACAGCTCCTAAAGCCTTGGCAATGACTTCTCGGGCTTCAGTGATGATATCTTTGACTTTTCTTCCGATAGGGTAAAGAGAAGACGGGTTTCCGAAGTGTTCTTTGCTAAATTGAGACATTTTTTCCGCGACAGCTGGGTCTAGAGGAGTTGTCGCATTATTATCTAGGTATATCATTTAAAAACCTCTTTTTTCGTATAATACGTTTATAATGTGGGCTTTATGAATCAAGCCCCTACAAATTAATCACGTTTCTTCAAAATAAACAAGGTGGGTTTGATAAATCAAACCCCTACAAATCAATCAAATCCTAGCAATTTATCAAGCCCCTACAATCTAATCAGGTTCCTCCTTTTCTTATTCGTCCAAAGGATTCATAACCAGGCCAGACTTGAGCTTGGGAAAAAAGTCAGTGGACTTATGAGGCATGAGTTCCCCGTTCTCGACGACGTCTCTGATTTGATGAAGAGAAACAGGCTTCAGAAGAAAAATCATTTGAAATTCTCCCTGCTTAACCTCATCAATCCCCTGGTCAAGATTCCTTATGTAGTTCACGTTGTTCTCCAGGGAGAAAGGTTCAGAAGATAAGGCTTCGAGCTTATCGATGATGAGAGAATGGAGAATAGCCACATCCAAACGTTTCCACTCTCTGGATCTCTCTTCGATTATTTCCTTATCTAAAAGATCTTCAGACTTGAGATTAAAGATGAAAAACTTTTCAAATTGAGAAATATAAGCAGCAAAAGTATGACTCTCGTTGAGGACTTTATTTTGAGCTTCTTCAAGCTTGGATTTATCTGAAGTGTCGGGCCAGTCTATCTCAGATATTTCAAAATAGGGGAGGAGGAGATTCTTGAGTTCCTCTTCTGAAAGTTTATCCAGACCCTTAACCAGCCTGTACGTGGGCAGAATCACCAGCCCTGGATCCTCAAGCTTAAAAAGAGTCATCATGATGTAGTTGAAAGGTTCATCGCCCTTAGCTTCTTTCATTTTTTTGAGGACTTCTTTTTGATAGTTGAGGGAAGTTTCATAACGGTGATGTCCATCGGCAATGATCAGCACTTTATCTGCCATAGCTTCCTGAATCCTCTGGATCAACTCTTTTTCTTTAATGATCCATAATCGATGGAGAAAATTAGCGTCATCTCTCGTTTCTGCTCCAGGCTCCGCATTTTGCCTGGCTCTTTCGATTGCCTGAGAGACATTGTTTTTGTCATCGCTGTAAAGGAGGAAGATCTGACCCGTGTTTGTGTTTGTAGCCCGTAAGAGGTTCAACCTATCTATTTTATGTTTGGGAAAGGTTTTCTCGTGAGGGAGAACTTTTTTTGAAGAGAATTCTTCAAGTTTTACCCTTGTGATAAGCCCTGTTCTTTTTTTATTTTCGCCTCTAATCTGGAATTCCTGTTCATAAAGATAGAGAGCGTCTTGATTTTCTCTGATAAGAAGGCCTTCCTTCTCCCATTCATCCAAGTAGATCTTGGCTCTTTTATATCTATCCTTTTCAACATGGTCGGGGTCATCATCTTTTCCCAGGATAATTCTCACCACATTATAAGGATTCCTTCTATAATAATCTTCCTGCATTGCTGGAGTAATCCGGTCATAGGGCTCGGTGATGACCTCCTCCAATTTTATTTTCTGAATATTATATCGCAAACCTTTGAAAGGTCTTATTTCTGCCATTTTACCTCCGTTCTAATCCCAATCTTATTGAGCTAATTGCTTATGATGGCTGCACCATCCACTGATAAGGAAAATGCTATTTTAAATAATTTCTAAGCTAATCTCTCTTTTAGAATCTTGACAACCTCCATACCTGCTCTTTTTTGGCCTTCCTTGGCAGCAGCCCCGATATGAGGGGTTGCAATCACATTTGGATTATCGATAAGAGAGAAATCATCCGGCGGTTCTTTCTCATATACGTCCATCCCTGTGGCTCTGACTTTTCCAGATTCGAGAGCCCGGAGAAGTGCGCCCTCGTCCACAGTCCCTCCCCGTGAGGCGTTGATGATGATAACTCCCTCCTTCATTTTTTCGAACTCAGGCTCGCTTATTATATGTTTCGTATCTTCTGTTAAGGGCACATGAAGAGTGATGATGTCTGCCTGTGCAATAAGTTCTTCAAGACTAACCTGTTTTAGGTCAAGATCTGTTTTTACATCAATAACATCATAGGCGATGACTTTCATGCCAAAGGCGAGGGCGCGCCGGGCAACCTCTTGGCCAATTCTTCCTATGCCGATGATCCCCAGAGTTTTTCCGTATAGCTCTGTTCCTGAGAGAATTTTTTTCTCCCACTTGTGCTCTTTCATGGAAAGATTTGCTCTTCCGTGGTTTCTAACAGCAGCTAGCATCAATCCAAAAGTATGTTCTGCAACGGAAATAGATGTTGCGGCAGGTGTATTTGCTACCTGAATTCCTTTTTCCTGAGCTGCAGCGACATCGATGTTATCAAGACCTATTCCGGCTCTAACGATGAGCTCCATGTTTGAGGCAGCCTCGATAGCATTTTTAGTAACTTTTGTCGCTCCTCTAACGACAGCCGCATGAAAATCGGGGATTGTTTTGATCAATTCCTCTTCATCCATTCCTGTTTTTAAAGTGACTTCAAAACCCGGAATGGATTTGAGTTCTTCAAAAGCTTCCGGGCTTAAAGGATCGGCTACGAGTATTTTTTTCATTCCCAATTCTCCTTTAAAATAGCTTCAGCTGCCCCTACAGCACTTCCTCTCTCAAAATCAAATCCCAGTTCAGAGAGTGTCATCTCAAGCGCTGTGAGAGCAGTTATTATATCGAAGCCTCCCATGTATCCAAGGTGGGCTATCCGGAATATCTTTCCTTTGTAGGGATCTTGGCCGCCTGCAATGTAGGCCATGTACTTTCCCTGCATGGTCTTAACAAGTTTCAAACCATCAATTCCGGCAGGAACCTTAACAGCTGTCAGGATGTTTCCAGGACTTTTAGAGAGAAGCTCCAGACCGATAGCTTTTACTCCTGCCCTTGTAGCATCGCCCAGGATGCGGTGATGTTCAAAAAGCTTCTCCAAGCCTACTGATTTAATAATATCCAGAGCTTTTTTCTGCTGGATTATGAGCGAAACTGCAGGAGTATAGGGTGTTGTTCTTTTTTCCAAGTTTTTCTTATATTTTTTGGCATCAAAATAAAATTTTGGCAGAGTTGATTTTTCCACTAAATCCCAGGCTTTGGGACTAAAAGAAAGGTAGGCGAGGCCGGGCGGGATCATGAATGACTTTTGGGAACCTGCAACCATAACATCCACCTTCCACCCGTCTACGGGACAGGGAGTAGCCCCTAGTCCAGAAATTCCGTCAACGACTAGGATTGCATCTGACTTAGCTAAAACCTCTCCGAATCCCTGAATGTCATAAACTGTCCCCGAAGAAGTTTCAGAAAGGGTAGCAAAAACCGCCTTTGTTTCAGGGTTGGCTTTTAGTTCTTCTGCAAGCTGGTCTTTAGAAAACGGCTCACCCCATTCCAGAATGACTTCTCTAACTTCTGCTCCATAACTCCGGCAAATTTGACCCCATCTCTCGCCGAATTTTCCTCCGCTGAGAGTGATTACTTTTTCCCCCGGGTTGAGAGTACTGCAAACAGCAGCTTCCATGGCTCCTGTTCCAGATGAAGTTAAAACAAATACATCTTGCTCTGTCTCAAATACGTACTTCAGCCCCTCTGTCACTTCCATAAAAATATCTGAAAATTCAGGAGTTCGGTGATGGATAATTGGATTTGCGGCTGCAGATAGTACATTTTCAGGAACAGGCGTAGGACCGGGAGAAAGAAGGTAATATTTTTTTATCATATGAGTCCTCCTTTTGATACATAAATTATCGAGTCTTCCCCTATGAGATTTATATATCTCTCAAGGAGCGATTCTTATAAAATAATACAAATCTAACGGGATGAATAACGATAATTTAAATCATATAAATCGGGATAGATCCGACAATTTAAACTAACAAAATTTGGGGTGTCAGTCAATCAAAGTCTGATTAGTATTTCTGTCAGGAGAGCTGTTCTCTCTATGAGAGAGGATAGAATGAGGTGCTCGTTTTCCGCATGAATTCCTTCTCCGTCAGGACCCAGGCCATCCAGAGTAGGGATTCCAAGGCTGGAAGCTATCGAAGCATCAGAGCCACCTCCAGTCTTGCCCGCATCCAGTTTCATATCCAAAGACGAAGCAATTTTTCTGACTTCAGAGAGGAGATCCGTCGAAGCTTCTGTTTTTTCCATAGGAGGAGCAAAGCTTTCTATAGAAAATTTGATTTTAGCGCCTTTGAGGATTGGTTTCAGATGCTTCAGAGACGTGACGAGTTTTTCCTTCTGGATTTTTTGCCAGAACCTTATATCCAGAATGGCCCAAGCTTTCTCAGCCACTATGTTTGGCTTTTCTCCTCCTCCTATCAAGCCGGTGTTGATCGTTATGTTTTTTGTTTTTAGCTTTTGGACTCGGCCAAGCTGCAGCATTAGTTCATCAATAGCGTTGATTCCTTTCTCGGGAGTTCCCGCATGAGCTGCTTTACCTTTGGCTTCCAAGCGGATAACAATACGACCTTTTCTTTGCATCTTTAATGCCCCTCCTGGAAGGGAAGGCTCAAGGCAAAGCACATAGTCTGATTTTCTTGATAAGGTTCTAATGGCATCATAAGATATATCACTGCCTATCTCTTCGGCTGAATTTATGAAAACGGCAATTTTCTTTTTGGGCTGGATATCTAGCTCTTTTAGTGCCCTGAGAGAATATATGGCCATAACGAGACCAGCCTTCATATCCAAGGCTCCGGGGCCGAACACCTTATTTTCAGATACATAAAAGGGCATTTTGCGAATCTTCCCCACAGGCCAAACCGTATCGATATGAGTAAGGATTAGAATCTGCTCCTTTTTATCTTTAAGGCCAGAAGAAGGATACTCAGCAAGGTAAAATGTGCCTAGCTCTTTTTGGGGAAATCGAGTTATTTTGGCGCCAGTTTTTTTTAACTCATCTATGACATAAGAAGAGCACGTATCTACAGCCTTTTTTTCTCCAGAGGGAGATTCGCGGCCCACTATTTCTTTCAGAAGGCGTATCATCTCTCCCTGGCGAGATCTAAAGTAATGAAAGAAATCCATGAATTCTCCTCCTCTCTGCGATTATAAATGTATCATATAAAAAGGAGACAGGCTACTTTTTTATCCTCAGTGCTGCTCTCTTTGTGGCCTTTTTAAACCTCATTTCCAGGCCTGAAAAATAAATAGCGCCTTTTCTCAAATAAACAAAGATTTGGCCTTTCTAAAAGACTCGCTAACTCCTCTAAAAATTCTTCCCAAAGGGCGCTGCCCGAGCTTAATGGCCTGGAAGCGGCAAACCTCATGGCAGCACATACAGTGGATACAGCGGCCTCTATCTATCCAAACTGAATCCCCGTCAAATCTTGCTGCTCCTTTAGGGCATATGTTTACACACTCCACACATAAAGTGCATTTATTCATGACAATCCTTGGAGCGAGTGTCAGCTGGCTTTGGACGAAACCGTGAAGGAATGAGGGGATCTTTCTCTTGATAAAACCCGCAGCAACAGCTGAATGTTTAAAATTCCTTACTTCAACACCACTTATATCTTCTCCTGCAATCTCTATCTTCTCGATTTTGCCTATTCCTAAGCCCCTTTCGTGAGCGTTCTGAGTCGTGAAGATGTTCATAGGATTAAAACCCACAATTCTTGATGCAACAGCATCCACTGCTACGCTATCTTGAGAGGCAATGATGAGCCCAACTCTTTTAGGATTTCCTCCGGATGGTCCTTCACCCTGCATACCTACTATCGCGTCCATGATGGTCAGATGCGGCGGAGCACAAGAGAAGATATCCACGAGCATCTGGCTAAAAACATCGTTCCCTTTATACAGGCGATGATAATCGAGGCGAAGTCCGTACGGGATTATGCCGAACATGTTTTTCACGGCCCCTGTTAATGCAGTAAGAGAATGGGTCTTCAATTTGGGAAGATTCAGGATATATTCTGCTTCATGAATAAAAGGAGAAATAAGGACCTTTTTTAAAATTTGCCCCTTGCAGTTGATTTCTCTAAATCCTCTTTCCTTCAAGTTGACAAGGGGGACACCCAGATCATTGCAGATCCGACGGTAACCGGAGAGAAGGAAGCCATCTTTCTCCTTTGATTGGATGTCATCTCCAACTGTTATATCAATATTTAATTCTAACAAAAGGAGCAGGACTTCTCTTGTAAAGGAAGGATGAGTTACGATAGCATCATCTGGAGATGAAGGAGGGGAGAGATGATTTATTTTGACAAAGACTTTGCTTCGAGGCTTAATGATTTTCTCTAAGTCGCCCAGAAGAGACAGGTTCCTCTTCAAAGCAGTATGGATCTCTTCACTATTATAGTCAGCAACTTTTACTATCGAGACTTTTGCCTTTTTCATTTTTTTATTATATGCAAGAAAAGATAGAAAGGCGAGACTATAAATGGAGTCTTCATATGATGATATTTGGGGGATGGCATCGCTCCCAAAAGATTTTTTACACCATTCAAATTCCGCACTTCTCGGCGGCTGCGTAACCCGCGCTACTCAAACATACTCGCTGGTCCACTACGTGGACTCCCTTCGAAGAACAGAATTTAAAGGCTAAATCTTTTAAGGTCGCTTCATCCATCCCTCAAATACTCCTGCGTTATGACAAATTACTTACTCATCATGGAGAACGATGTGCTTAAGGCAAGACAAAGAGGATTGACAAGGAAGGATGAGTTTATTACTTTCTTGGCTATGAATATCTTAATCATCGCTGGCGGAATTTCATTAATCATCTTGATCTGTTTTTTCTTTCTGTTTGCCCTTTACAGTCTTCTGGAGAAAGAAAAAAGAGCTTTCTGGCGCAGCAGCGTTGTCGTTCTTCTTTTAATTATAATAAGCCTTATTTTTTTCCTAGTTGAACCCCCGTTAAAAAATTGGCTGTTTGCCATCGCCCTTATTGTACTCTTACTGGATCTTGTAATCCTGCTCTTTTCTCCTTTAAAAAGAAAATCAACAGAAATTGTAGGGAAACAGAAAAAAATTGATGAAAGAGATGTTATCTTTGCTCGTTTTGAATATAAGGAAGGCACTGCGACTTATAAGGAGTATTATACGAGAAAACCTGAATGCAAGAAGATAGATGATGAAATAAGAAGAATTCCTGACATCCTCTCTCCTCCTCATCTGAAAAAACATCCACATCTTTTCTCTCTGGCTTCTGCAGAGTTTGGCTTTCTTGAACATCAATTAACTCAGGTAAGTGGAAGAGAAAGTAGAGAAAAGTCTCAATTATCACCTTCTGAAAGCACTCGAATAATAAAGGAAATTATAAAATATTTGGGTTCTGATCTGTGCGGCATCTCTTCTTTAGATCAAGCTTATGTTTACTCCCATGTGGGGAGAGGGCCAGAACATTATGGTGAGGAAATAAAGCTTGAGCACACTTACGCCATTACTTTTGCTTTAGAGATGGATTTAGGGATGGTTGCAACTGCGCCTAAAGAACCTGTTATTGTCGAGACTGGGAAGAAATATATCGAAGCGGCAAGAATATCTATCATCGTTGCTGATTTCATCCGCCGCCTTGGATATCCAGCCAGAGCCCATATCGCGGGAAGCAATTATCAGGCTATGCTACCTCCACTCGCCTGGCTGGCTGGATTAGGAGAATTAGGAAGGCTGGGGATTCTTATCACCTCCAAATACGGGCCCAGAGCGAGATTAGGGCTTATTACAACCGATATTCCTCTGATTGAGGATAAACCGAAAAAATTGGGTATCCAGAATTTCTGCCAGAAATGCTATAAATGCGCTAGAAATTGTCCGGCCCAGGCTATTCCTTACGAAAAGAAGGTAGAGGTAAACGGAGTGTTGAAATGGGCGCTTAATCGAGAGGAATGCTATAAATTCTGGAGAAGAGCAGGTACTGACTGTGCTGTTTGTATTTATGTCTGCCCTTACAGCAAATCGGACAATGCCTTCCACGGCTTTATCAGGAAAGTTATGGAAAATTCTGCTGTTGCCCAGTCCTTTTCAGTCTGGGCTGATGACTTTTTCTACGGTCGCGTTCCCCTTCGCAGAAAATCACCTTTAGGTTAAGATGTGATGAATCAGACCCATTCAAATATGAAAAAAGTGCGGGTTTGATAAATCAAACTCTTACAGATTCTAAGAAAAAATGAGCTCGATGAATCAAGCCCCTACAATAAATAAAGGTGGGCTCGATGAATCAAGCCCCTACAGATGAATCAAGCCCCTACTTAATGGGCTTATTGTATTTTTTTTCTCCCAGGGGAGACCACATTCCATAGCTTTCTTCATGGATCCGGCATTTGCCTTCAGATGTCCAACTGAATCCGTAGTTATAGCCGAACCACAGGTATTTATCTCCGCCTCCATTCTCGGTGGTGATGATATAGCGAGCAGCTACATTCCCGATTCCAAGCACCTTTCTCCCTGGCAAATTTGTATCTCCTTTATTAGCATCAAAAGGAATCCAGCCATAAGGTGGGAGATAAACTTCAGTCCAGCGGTGATAGACATCATCATAGCTGGCGTCATCTCCACGGCGGCTGACTGCGCCCACATAGCGAATGGGAACTCCCAGAGTTCGGCAGAGGGCAATCATAGAATATGAATATTCTGAGCAGGAAGCCGTGCCTCGTTTAAGAACTGTAGGAGCAGGATTCCAGCCTCCCAAAGGCTTGAGGTTATAAGTCAGGTGATTTCCTAGAAAATCATAGATGCGGCGGGCAATCCAGTAAGGATTCTTTTCCTTTCCAGCGATTTTTTGAGCAAGATTCTTGATATAAGGATCATTGATACAATATTTATCCCCATCCTGGGTATATTTTTTTCTTATTTCTTTAGGGATGTCTTCCAGGCCGCCTATTTTATCCGGATAAATAAAGTACTCCGCAGCATATATGTTTGCTTTCACTTTCCAGCCTGGCTTGACGACTGAATTGCCTTTTAAATCTTTGAAATTAAAATGAGCAATTTTCTGTCCCCAGCTATCTTCGATAATTTCACTCGGTTCAAGGTCAAACCCGACAGGTTCCAGGAGCGATTGATTGTCACGGATTTGGGGAATAGGAAGATAGATGTCTAAAGTCTTTACTGTCCCTGGACCGTAGTTTCGAAATTCTTTTATAAAATGAAGGGACATCTGACGCTCATCCCACTTGGAGAAAATATCTTTACTGAAGACATCTATCTTGTATATCTCATCATTTTCATAATCGACATTCCAAAGTGAATTATCTCCCCAGGCTAGGCCATAGGCGAACGGACCATAGGCACGCAGAGAAGAAAGGCACAGTCCATCAGAAGGATTGACTAGATAAATCCGGTCTTCACTCCTATCTGTTACCCATAAATATTTACCGTCATATGCGATACCTGCTGGTTCTTGGGCCGGAGAGGGAAAGTTTTGGACCATCATCCCGTCCTCGGGGGAAACTTTGATCAGGATATCTCTCCTGTAGTCAACGATCCAGACATATTTTCCGTCCCAGGCAAGATCACGAGGATTGGAGCTGTTTGATTCCAGGATCGATAGAGCTCTTCCTGTTTCAGGGTCTAAGAGGTACATGTATTTCTCCCCAGAATCTATATGCCAGAGATGTTTTCCGTCCCAAGCCAGCCCTTCAGGATGGTGGCCAGGAGAGTCAAAACTTTTAATAATTTTTCCACTCTCTGGATTTACCTTGTAGATTTTATCTGTAAAATTATCCGCAAGCCAAAGATTTTTCCCATCATAGGTTAGACCTGTCGGGCACGGCCCGGGCGTTTTTATTACTTTTTGGATGTCTCCAACTTTTGCCCAGGATAAAGATGAAAGAAGAATCAAAATACAAATGCCTATGCTTATCCTTTTCATGAAAACCTCCTTTAAACGCTTCTAGCTTTCTCCAATTATAAAAAAAAGATAAGTCTTTAGCAAAGATTTTTGATTTATTATTTTAGGAAGGCTCTTTGGTTTGACAGTCGAGCTTTAAATAATATATGGTTAAAAAAATCAACCCAATTTGAAAGGAGAAGGGAATGGATACCACTCGTAGGAATTTTCTTAAAAGCATTGGTTTGGGCATCGGGAGTTTAAGTGTTTTTGGTTTATCCGCAAAAAGCGCCCAAGCTGAACTCAAGAAAAAATTGGCCAAGATAAAAGATTCATCTCCAACCGATATCGCGCAAGATGAAGATTTCTGGTTCTATGTCCAGCAGGCATTTGATTGTGACCGAAGTATCATAAATCTTAACAACGGAGGTGTTCATCCAGCCCCAAAAATTGTCATGGATGCTGTTCACAGATATCTTGATTTCGCTAACGGCGCTCCTGTTTATAACTCATGGCAAGTCCTCCGGCCCAGAAAAGAACTCATAAGAAAAAAACTGGCTGATACTTTCGGGTGCTCGCCTGAGGAGATTGCCATCACCAGGAATGTAACTGAAGCCATGCAGATAGGTCTCCTTGGGATAGATCTTAAGCAGGGTGATGAACTCTTGACCACAACCCATGACTATCCTTCCATGAAATATGCCCTTTTGCAGAGAGAAAAAAGGGAAGGAGTCAAAGTCAAGATGTTTCCTTTTTGCTATCCGCCCAAAAACATAAATGAACTGGCTGATGCCTTTAAGAAAAATATCACTCCCAGGACCAAGCTCATTGAAGTCTGTCACATCACCAATTTGACGGGTCAGATCTTTCCGATTAGAGAAATCTGCCAGATGGCAAAAGAGCGAGGAATAGAAGTGGTGGTAGACGGAGCTCATGCTTTTGGACACTTCGAGTTCAAGCAGAAGGACCTCGACTGCGATATCTACGGTGCTAATCTCCACAAATGGATGATGGCTCCTATAGGCACAGGTTTTCTCTATGTAAAAAAAGAAAAAATCAAGAAGATATGGCCCCTTTTTCCTGCTCTTGATCCTCAAGGTGATGACATCAGAAAATTTGAACACATCGGAACTCATCCTGATTACCTGGAGCTTGCCGTAGGTGAGGCCTTGGCCTTCCATCATGGGATCGGTGGTAAGAGAAAAGAAGAGAGAATGCGCTATCTGAGGAATTACTGGGCAAGAGCTCTTGAAAAGCTTCCCGGCGTAAAAATTCTAACTTCTTATGACCCAGAACAGTCTTGTGGTATAGGAACTTTCACAGTAGAAAACATGGATCTGTCTAAGTTGGTACAGATTCTGTTCGAGAAACATAAAATCTACATCATCACAGTCGGAGTGCCATCTTTTGAACTGGATGGTGAACAGATTACTGGGATACGCGTAACGCCAAGCATCTACACAACCCTTCGCGAATTGGATACCTTTATCGAAGCAGTTTCCTATTATGTAAAACACGGGCTTCCGCAATGAAGAAATGAAATCTCTTCTCTCGAAGATATCTCGAATAGAGATACTTAGCAGAGGTAAAAACAATTACCCAAGACACGGATATTTAGCAAGGATAAAGATAATCACCTGAGATAAAGATATTTGAGGAGTATAGCACAAGATGAGATGGAATTTGGAACATGATCTTGATTTGATAAGGAAGGAATTCCCGATTTTAGAACGCTGTGTTTATCTCATCAGCAATTCATTGGGAGCTGTTCCCGGGAGAGCGCTGGAGAATCTACAGAAATTTTATCAGATTTGGGCAGAGGAAGGTGTGAGCGCTTGGGAGAAGGAATGGTGGGGCCTTTCGCGAAAAGTAGGAAATCAGGTGGCTTATTTTCTGGGAGCAGGCGAAGATGAAGTGACAATGATACCTAATGCAACTCACTGTCATTGGGTCGCTCTTTCGACTAAATTTCTTGCCCAAGACGAGAGAAGAAAAAAGATTGTCATGACAGACCATGACTTTCCTTCCATGATATACGCGGTCTCAAGAATCTCAGACTTCAGGGGATGGAAGGTTGAGATAGTGAGAAGTAACGGCAATCCAGGAATTGACGTCGAAGATATTTTAAAACGAATAGATGAAGAAACCCTTTTTGTTGCCACCTCCCATGTTTATTATAAATCAGCTTATATCCAGAACATAAAACAGATTTCTTCCAGGGCACGAGAAGTAGGCGCTCTGACTCTTATCGACGGCTATCATGCACCGGGTATCATTCCCGTGGATGTCAAACAACTTGATGCAGACTTTTATATAGGAGGCTGTCTGAAGTGGCTGTGCGGAGGGCCGGGAAACGCTTTCCTTTATGTTAGACCAGAGCTTTCAGAGAATCTCGATCCTCAGTTAACTGGCTGGTTTGCTCACCGAGAACCTTTCCTTTTTGCTCAAGATATGGAGTATGCCAGGGGAGGACAAAAGTTCATGTCAGGTACTCCGCCGGTACCTTGCCTTTACACAGCAAGGGCTGGCCTGGAGATCCTGAAAAAAATTGGAATCCCTGAAGTACGGGATAAGTCGCTCTCCCTTACTGAGTTGATCATAAAAAAAGCCAAAGAAAGAGGATATCGTATTTTCACACCTGAAGAGAATAACCTCAGGGGAGGATCAGTCTCAATCAGCTTGCCCCATGCTTTTCCCCTTAAGCAGGCTCTAGATAAGCGTAGAGTTAAGGTTGATTTCAGGAAAGGGGATGATAAAGAACCAGATGTTATAAGAGTGGGCCCTCATTTTTACAATAACGATGAAGAAATCGATATCTTATTCAAAGAAATCGATGCTATTTATGCTTCAGGAGAATTTAAGAAATTTCCAACGGGAATAAAGCATGTGACCTGATGCAAAATTAAGATGGAAAAAATATCAAGGCGGAATTTTTTGGATGATTCATTGTTTTTAATGGGTTCTGCTCTTTTTCTCCCCTTTAGTTCACTCCGCTTGAAAGGGAAGGCTTTCTTGGATAACAGGGAAAATTCGAAAGAATACCCTTCTTACCTCGCACTTGATAAGAAAGGGACGCTTTCCGAGCGCGAAGAGAAATTGTATTCAATATATGAGAACTGCCATCTTTGTCCCCGAGATTGTCGCGTCAACAGGAAGGAAGGCCAAGTTGGAAGATGTCAGGCTACTTCCAGGGTAAAAATTTCAAGTGCTGCTCCCAGTTTTGATGAAGAACCCCTTTTGGTAGGGAAAAGCGGGTCTGGCGCCATATTCTTTTCCAACTGCGGGTTAAGGAGTGTTTACAGCCATGATTATAAGATTAGTATCGAAGGGGAGGGGATAGAAATATCAGACCAGAAATTGGCAGAAGAGATGGTCAAACTCCAAAAAAAAGGATGTCACAATATCAATCTTGTTACTCCCACTCACTACGCACCCAACATCGTCAGCGCCATCCAGAAGGCTATCCCCCTGGGTTTCCGAATTCCTGTGGTCTATAATACACGCGGGTATGAGAAACAGGAAACTTTACAGCTTCTGGACGGCATAATCGATATCTACCTTACTGAGTGCAAATACATGGATTCTGAGCAGGCAGGTAAGTACTCGGCTGAGGCTTACAATTATCCTCACCATGCTAAGCTTGCCATTAAAGAGATGTACCGGCAGGTCGGGGATCTAAAATTAGATTCAAGAGGAATTGCTGTACGAGGATTGATTGTGAGGCATCTGATCCTCCCCAACAGGATAGCTGGAACAGAGAAATTTTTAATATTCATTGCCGAAAACCTTTCCAAGACTACCTACATTAATATTATGAATCAGTATCAACCTCGATACAAAGCCTCCGAATATCCTGAAATAGCCCGGAGCATTAAGAGAAGCGAGTATAATGAAGCTCTAAAATGGGCCAAGAAATATGGCCTTACTCACCTGGCAAGATAGGTTAAGAAATAATAGAAAAAACCTGAAATTTAGCCAGAGATTTACGGGTGGGGGGTGTCTAAAATATAAGTTCTGAGAGATCATTTCAGCATTCAGTAAAGGACCGACAAACTTGTTGATTTAGTTTTAGATTTGCCTTAAATTAATTATTGGAAGACATTTGTGCTTAGAGGATTATTTTAATGAAAATCCTTAGAATTTTTCTCCTTACTCTCATTTCATTTTGCCTACTGCTTCAAGGAATTCATGCTGAAATTGACTATCGATGGAAGGATGTCTACATAGGCGCTTTGGAGGCCAAGGCCTGGGGCGGCCTTGTCCTTGCTCCAAGTCAAGATAGTGTATTTGCTTTTCGAATCCAAATTGAAAAAGAAAATGAAGTTGCTGACGGAAATGACATTTTATATCTCATATCTGAAGTTGGCCCCCACTCTCCCGACTGTTCGTATGCAAGGATAAAACTGGATTTGAGCCTTCCTTTTAAAAGAGGGAATGAAACTCCGGTTCTTATAAAGCCTCCCTCAAGATCAGATACATTAGTTTTGGAGTGGTCACGTCAGGATGAGCGAACAGTCATAGGAAGGATAACTTCTCCACCGAATGTAAAGATTAATCTTATTCATTATTTCCCCTGGAATTTTGAAGGAACATATCTCATTCTTCCTGATGGCCAGATAAAAGGAGAGAGTTCGGGTGTAATTAAATATCATTATTTGCTCTGGACAGATACAAAAGGAGATCTAATCACAGATTCTCTTGGTGATGAGTTGGCTGTTTCTTTCTTTATGGAAGATAATAGAGCTATTTATTTTGTGGCAGGAGTAGGGAAGGAAGAAAAGATTTTGAGCGCCCGCACGTATCGCTATAAAAACAAAGGAGCAATCGATTCTATGCTAGAGGAGGAAAGAAACAGATATAGAGGCAAAAGAGTAAGAATAGAGGGACTCCACGAAGGCACGGCACGGGCAATCACAAATAACCTATTCTGGATGGTGCTTTATCAACCTGGCAGCCATAGACTTTACACGCCAGGAGGGCGCGGATTGATCTTTTCCACTCCCGAAGGAAATCCTGGTCATTGGACGATATTCGAATGGGATTCATTCTTCAACGCCTTAGGGGCATCTGTGGAAAGTTCTAAGCATGCGAAAGACATTTTAAAGGCTGTCCTGGAAACTCAGTACGCTAATGGCAATATCCCTAACTGGAGAAGCCGGTTTGGAGGGACACCAGACAGGTCTCATCCTCCAATAGGTTCTTATATTGTCTTGAAATTATTCCAGAGGCTGGGAGATTTGGACTTTCTGAGATATGCTTATCCTTATCTTATAAGGTGGCATTATTTCTGGAAGCAGGAGAAAGATAACGGACAACTTCGCCGGGATGGAAATAGAGATGGTCTTCTTGAATGGGGAACAGATACAGAATTTTTGCCTCAGAGTGTTCCCCCCTGGAAAGAAAATATAGAAGGAAAAAAACGAGCTATGCGAGAGTCAGGACAGGATGATCTGCCTAATTGGGACGATGCTCCCTTCAGTCAGGAAACGGGAACGTTAATTATGAACTGCATCGATTTAAACAGCCTCTATACTCTCGACGCTTGGTGCCTGGCTGAAATTGCAAATATCCTTGATAAAAGAGACGATTATAACAACTTCTTCTCCGAATATGAGGCTATGAAGGAGCTTATAAACGAGCATCTTTGGGATGAGAGAGAAGGATTTTATTTTGATCGCTACTGGGATAGCAGATTCTCAACAAGAAAAGCAGCCTCGAATTTTTATCCTCTGCTTGCCGGTATTCCAGATAAAACGAGGGCCTTACGAATGCTCAGACATCTCCTTGATCCTGAAGAGTTCTGGGGTGAATTCGTAATACCTACGATCTCCCGGGATGATCCCTCTTATAAAGATCAGCAGCGCTGGAGAGGGGCAATCTGGCCTCCTACCAATTATTTAATTTATCAAGGTTTAAAGGCTTATCATTTTGATGCTATAGCTTCTGAGCTAGCCAAAAAAAGCTCTGACTTGTTCCTCCGGACATGGGAAAATTTCCAGCTTTGTCCAGAAAATTTTGATTCAAGGACAGGAGAAGCAGGAGGGCAAAGATTCCAGAGTTGGGGTTCTCTTTTTGCTTTAATTGCTCTGGAAGAGTACTTAGATTTTACTCCCTGGGAGGGATTCAGGTTTGGAATGATTGATCCTGATGGAAGAGGCAAGCTTTCCAGAATTTCCATCCAGGATCGTCACTATGATGTAGAGGTTTCACCCTCTGGGATTAGGCTTAAAGAAGAAGGTAAAGAGATTTTTAGGGCGAAGGGAAGCGCCGTTTTTCGCCAGTTTCTTTATTCTGAAAATGAAATCTCATTTGAAGTGATAACGTTAGAGAGAAGAGAGATAAGGATTCAATTTCTAACCAAAGGAAAATATGAACTTTTGGTGGATGACGAGACAAAAAAGGTGTTTAAAGGAAAAGGAGTGAAGTTTAGAGTTCCTGAAGGCGAACATTCTGTTTTGATTCTTCTTTTAGAAAAACAGGGATAATTTAGATAGTCTCTTATCCCTTCTATTTTTTCCATTCTAAATAGGCCCTTTTCAGCGTGTCACCTCTGACTCCCTGTCTTAGAGCCTCCAGAGCTAAAACCTCTTCTGGAGGGATATTGCCAAGGTTTACGTTAATCCCCAGGCGAAGGATTAAAGCTTGCTGCTGATTTTTCAAGGGAGCCTCCCACATTAAACAGTTCGTGTCTTTGACTCCAGCAATGATGTGATCGACTTCTTCGTGCTTGATCTCTCCTTCTTTGTCAAATATTCCTACGGACTTCCCGGCCTCTCTGGCTTCGATAATAACCTTAAAAGCTCCATTTTCCATATCTTCTCCTATCAACTGGTGAACAAGAGAAATAGGAAGAACTTCTTTTGGATCTTTTTTTCCTACTTCAGTAATGACTTTGAAGCCCTTATCCAAAGATTTTTTAATGGCATCCTGTCTGGTTTCTTTATCTATCTCGATCGTTCCATCAGAGACTTCAATCGCAGAAAATCCAAGCGTCTTGGCTAATTCTAAATATTCGTCAAAGACATCTTGCCAGATAGCTATCTCCAGAAAGGTGCCTCCGGGCATGACTTCTATATCGGAAGAAGTGATCATCTCATTCTTTTTGTTCAAAAGGTCCTTATCATAGAAGGCCGAAGTCCCAAAGGTCAGTTTGATGATATCGATGTAGTCGCCCTCAACCTGAATCAAATCTTCGAGGCGATGAAGGCCCATTCCTTTATCAATAACCATGGTTACGCCCGTCTCTCTGGGTTTGGATGTTCTCCCTTCAACGGGCATCTTGATAATATCTCCCCAAGCTTTGCTCATCTTTATCTCCTTTTTGGTTTTTTCAGGGTCAGACTTTGTCATCATATTGAGAATTGGTCTGTATTTTATTAGTGAACATCACCTCATGATAAAGTCTGACCCTATTTCAAAAGATCTCCCCAGCAATCATTTGGATTTGAGAGAACAGAAGCAATTTTAGTGATTGTCTTGTGATGGATAAGCTGGCTTACATATTTTAACCTTGCCAGAGCCATTTCTTTCTTGTCGAATCCCAAAACTGGTATTTTATCGTAGAGAATCACGTTCTCGGCTATTTTCTGGGAAATATTGTCAAACAAGGCTTTTGCGGCTTTTCTCGTATCGTCTATGAGATTCAGAAGAAAACCTTTTCGCCCTTCTTCAATCCGAGGAAACAATATTACGACAGACTTGGGAGTTTTGAGTTCTTCAAGGTCAGTTTTGTAGGGGGAGAGATCAAGGGCGATCTTTTTCTGCCATTCTTCACCAGCTTCTTGAGTTTCAATTTTTGGTAAGAACTGAGGAAAATCATGCATCAAGGTACCTAATCGCACGTTATCAACGAGCGAACCCATAAACCATGATACGAGATCATTTTCAATTCGGAAGTGGAGGGTTTCTGTTGAAAAGAGTTTGAGCCCTTTGGCCAGGCCACTAAGGAGATAGACGGTTTTTCCGCTTCCAGCTCCTCCTATAACAACAAACATTTGATCTTTCTTTTCTTGGTAGAGCGCGCAGGCGTGAAAATTATAAATCCCGTGCTTTCTCTCCAGTAAATAAAGAGCATATCTATAAAGGAATCCCTGGTTTCCCCACAAACTAAACCGTAAGTCCGAAGCTTCTCGAGTGAGCTTAAGAAAAGGCCCCTTGAATCTGGCTTTTCCTCTTGAAAATTCGAAAGAAGGCTCCTCCATAGATTCTTCAACCGAGATATATCCATCAAGGTCTGCTGAATATGGTATGCTCTCAACATCTTTAAAATCTGTAAGAAGCGACATGACTTCCGTCTGGAGTGGAAAGTGAAAAAGGAGCTCTTCTCTATTAGATTCGATCCCGATTTTTGCCTCTAGTATCTTTATCCCTGCCTTGTACACAACTTTTTCCTTGTTTATCTTAGATAACTACATGATACAAAATAAAATTTAACTCTACAATAATTTGATGCGACAGGAATGAAAATAGAGTGCTGGCTGTTGGGGAGAAAATAAGCAAAAGGGGAAAAGGAGGATTAGATCCTGCCCAGCCAGCCTAGCAGGGTCATTAAGTTTAGTCGAGAAAATAGAGAAAAAATGGAAAAAACAATTCTTATTTGATAGCGGTGTGAATGGCAGAAACACCCAGGAAAAGTGACCGATAAGTAACCCGAGCGAATCCCGCCTCACGTAGTATCGAGGAAAATTCCTCAGGAGGAAAAAAGCGCGGGATCGTGTAAGCAAGATATCTGTAAGCGGCTTTAGAGCCTGAGAGAAGAGACCCTAGTTGTTTTACAGTCAGTCTTATATAAAGATGAAAAAGCCTCTGGATAATTCTCATAGAAGGCTGACTAGTTTCAAGATTCACAAAATGTCCTTCAGGCTTGAGAACACGATGAAACTCCTTTAGATGGGCAACCAGCTCTCGTTTGTTAGGATATATGTTTCGGGTGGCAAAAGAGATGGTCACCAGGTTGAATGTCATGTCAACAAAAGGCAAACGCCCTGACTCAGCAAGAACAAAAGAGAAGTTTGGAATTTCTCTTTTCTCTAGGGCTCTATTTATCATCGGATGACAGAAATCGACAGAAACAATCTTAACTTTTTCACCTGCCAGACGTGAAAGGTTAAGAGCCATTTCTCCAGTACCGCTGCACACATCCAGCCATAGAAAGCCTCTTGCTTTGACCGCTTCCCTAGCTGCTTTTCTCCGCCAAAGAATATCAAGCCCAAATGTCAGGATATGATTGACAAGCTCATAAGTTTTTGCAGCTTCAGAAAATATTTTTTGAATGCCTTTTCTCATTCATTACTCTCTAAACTTACTTTAAGAATTCGGCCTAGAATATATCCACAGAAAATATAATTAAGTTGGGCTTGATAAATCAAGCCCCTAAATAAGACAAATCAAGCCGTTGCAAAGAATATTTCCTGTCTCTTTCTTTTTTCCCTGTTTTATAAACTAAAAGCCATAAATATTAATAACGTGGGTTTGATAAATCAAGCCCCTACATAAGAAAATTCAATCCATCCAATATAATTACGTGGATCTGATATATCAAGCTCCTGCATAAAACAAATCAGACCGCTATGTAAGAAAAATTTGATCCCTGCAATATTTGTAGACCGGCATGTTATTTTTTGTTAGAATACTTTGCTTGCTGAGACGGGGAAGATTATTATTAATATTTTTTTATTGAAAGGAGGAACATGAAAATCAAAAAAAATCGTTTACTAATTTGTTTGTTTACCGTCACTCTGCTTCTCGCAGCCACCTCCTCAGCCAGAGTTACTCCTACCTATGCTATTGTTAATTGCAAGATTATTTCTGTTACTGGTTCACCCATCGAGAAAGGAACCATCATCATCAGGGATGGACTTATCGAATCCTTGGGACCCCAAGGAAAAATTTCAATTCCAGAAGATGCTGAGATAATCAAAGCTGAAGGCCAGTTCGCTTATCCAGGCTTGATTGATGCCCATACAAATTCCTTTCTCGAGCTTCCTAAAGAAGAGCCAAGAAGACCAGGAGCTGCGAGTACAGCGGCGGTTGACCCTCAGCAAAAGGAGAAAGCCCAGCATCCTGATTTAATGGCTCTTAAGCTTTTAAAACCCAAAAAAACAGCTGTAGCAGACCTTCATAAAATCGGAATCACAACTGTCCTGGTTGCACCTGAAAGAGGAATCTATGCCGGCCAAAGCGTTCTTTTGAATGTTAATGGAGAAAATGCAGAACCGATGGTTATTAAAAGCCCTGTTGCTCTTCATGTGAATTTTACGACCGCACGCGGAACCTACCCTTCCAGTTTGATGGGAACAATGGCTTTTCTCAGACAGTCTTTTCTGGATACTGGACATTACTCCTCTCATAAGTCTCTATTTACAAAATCACCTCGAGGCCTTAAACGACCTGAACATAATCCTTTTTTAGAAGCTCTTTCACCCTATGCAGTTAAAAAAAGTCCTATCTTTTTTAATTGTGCAAACTTGGAAGACATCAAGCGTGCCCTCGGACTTATCAAGGAATTCAAGCTCAACGGCTTTCTCACCGGAGCAAATGAAGCCTGGAGAGTGGCCGACCTACTCACCAAGCATGCTAAAGTTCCACTTCTTGTATCTCTCAATTTCAAGCCTCCAATGACAAGCATTTATGTCAATCAAGGTGAAGAACTAAAGAAAAAAGCAGAAGAAGAAATTTATCCTGCTAATGCTGCGAACCTCTATAAAAAGAGATTAACGTTTGCGTTTACCTCCCAGGGATTAAAAAAATCATCAGACATTCCAAAAAACGTCCAAAAAGCTATTAAGGCCGGCTTACCTAAGGAAGAAGCTCTCAAGGCCATGACCATTATCCCCGCCAAATTCTTGGGAGTGAGCAGCTTTCTGGGGAGCCTTGAACCGGGAAAAATCGCAAATATTATTCTTACTTCCGGTGAAATCTTCGATGAGAAGACGAAGGTGAAAAGAGTGTTTGTCGACGGTATATCTTTTGAAATTAAAGAGCCCCCTAAGGGAGAGCAGCCTGCAAAGGTGAATATCGCTGGAAAATGGAGCGTCACAGTCTCCAGTCCTATGGGGGAGATGGAATCGACTATGGAACTCGAACAAGAAGGAAACGAAATCAGCGGAAGCATCTCATCGAGCATGGGTAAATGGGAAATAAGAGACGGAATTTTAAGCGGAAATGAACTCGCCTTAAGCATAACAGCTACAATAATGGGAGAAACGATGGATATGTCTTTCAGCGGGACAGCAGAAAGAGACTCTATAGAAGGAACAATTACTATCATGGAATGGAGTGCAGAGCTGAAAGCAACAAGAATCCCTGACAGGGAATATTAAAGGAGAGAGCCATGAAGAGAAATACCATCGGTTTTATCTTAGTTGTGAGTCTTGTGATTTTTTCAAGCTTTTCCTTCGGACAGGATCTCCTGATAAAGAACGGTACCATACTCACGGTTACCAAAGGGACAGTACCCAAAGGAGACATTCTCATAATCAAAGGCATAATAAAGCAGATCGGAGAGAACATCAAAGCACCTAGAGGAGTAAAAATCATAGATGCGTCAGGGAAATATGTTATCCCGGGTATAATAGATTCACACACGCATATAGCCCTCACAGGAACAAATGAAAGCGCTGAAGCAATAACCGCTGAAGTCAAAATGCGGGATGTTCTCAATGCTGAAGACCGTTCCATCTATACTGCGATATCAGGTGGAGTGACCATGGTCCATACCATGCATGGTAGCGGCAACCCGATAGGAGGCGAGAACATCGTCATCAAGACGAAATGGGGAAAGACCTCAGAAGAGATGATCGTTCACGATGCATACAGAACCTTAAAATTTGCCTTGGGTGAAAATCCCAAGAGATCTAATTCTCGTACCATAGGAACGCCTCGCTATCCACAATCCCGCATGGGAGTGAATGCCATTATACGCCGTGAGTTTCTTAAGGCAAAGAACTATATGGAACAGTGGGACCGTTACTTAAAAGCGAAAAAATCCAAAAAGTCTGCAAAGAATTTGATCGCACCTCGCAAAGACCTAAGGATGGAGCAGTTGGCAGATATGCTTCGTGGAAAAATGATAGCCCGTTGCCACAGTTATAGAGCTGATGAAACCCTGGAATTCATTAAACTTTCTAAAGAATTTGGATTTAAGATAGCCTGTTTTGAGCATGTATCTGAAGCTTTCAAAATAGCCAAGGAACTCGCTGAGGAAAAAATCGGCATCTCCGTCTTTCTTGATAACTGGGCCTATAAGGTCGAAGCTTCTGAAGGGATTGCCTACAGTGCTTCCTACTGCACAAAAAAAGGAGTCCTTGTTTCCCTAAATTCTGACAGCGGGGAGAGAATCCGGCGGTTATTCAATGATGCAGCTAAAGCCATGAAATACGGACGGCTCTCTGAGGAGGAAGCCCTGAAGCTCGTCACCATCAACCCAGCCATCCAGCTTGGTGTGGAAAAGATTGCAGGAAGCCTGGAAGTCGGCAAGCATGGAGATATCGCCATCTTTAATGAACATCCTTTGATCGCCTATACCCACTGTGAAAAGACAATAATCGAGGGAGAAGTCTATTTTGATCGAACTCAGTATCTCAAAGAGAGAGAAGAGATGGAGAAAAGAAAGAAAGAAGAAGAGAAAAAGAAAGAGAAAAAGGGAGGGAAAAAATGACCAAGAGAACCTTCGTCTTTGCTGTAATTCTCATTATCTGTGCTTCTTTCTGCTTATCTCAAGAAAAAAGCCCGAGCGTTATTGCTATAAGAGGGGCGAATATCATCCCTGTTGTGGGTGAGGATATAACTGAAGGGACGATTCTTATAAAGGCTGGATTAATCGAAGCTGTCGGAAAGAACATTGATATCCCTGAGGGTGCAAAAATCATAAAAGCAGAAGGCCTTTTTGCCTATCCAGGCATGATCGACAGCTCATGTTATCTGGGCCTACAAGAGATAGGTTCTATAAGGGCAACTGTCGATTACAGAGAAACAGGCAGATTTAACCCCCAGGCTAAGACAGTGGAAGCTCTGCGACCTGACTCCATGCATATTCCTATCGCAAGGTCAAACGGGATAACAACGGCACTTGCAGCTCCTTCAGGCGGGCTAATTTCAGGTCAGAGTGGTTTGATCAGGCTGGTCGGCTGGACTCCTGAAGAGATGATAATTAAAAGTTCAGTCGCCATGCATATCCAATTTCCTTCCTTACCTCGGTTAAGGAGGAGAAGAGAAACGCAACCTCGGGAAGAGGCTTCTAAACAGATTCAAGAATTGAAGGAAATCCTGAAACAGGCTCGCTATTATCAGAAAAGAAAAGACGTAGCCAAGAAAAACTTGGGACTGCGTTTGCCTGAGTTTGATGAAAAATTAGAATTTCTTCTTCCTGTGGTTAACGGCGAACTTCCTGTCATGATTTCTGTTCACGCTGAGAAAGATATTAAAGCAGCTATCAAATTCGTCAAGGAAGAAAAGCTTAAGGCAATATTCTATGGCGTCACTGAAGGATGGAAGGTCGCTGAGGATATAAAAAAATCAGGAATTCCGGTTGTTTTCAGCTCTCTTAATTCAGTGCCTCCCAAATGGGAAGACGGCTATGATGCATTCTACAGGAATCCTGGTGTCCTGGCAAAAGCTGGCGTCAAATTTGCTTTTTCCTCAGGAAGCGCAAGCCTAGCCAAGGATTTGCCCTATCATGCTGCAAAAGCCGCTGCCTTTGGTCTGGATAAAAAAGAAGCACTCAAAGGAGTAACGATTTACCCGGCCCAGATATTCGGCGTAGATAAAATGATGGGGAGCCTGGAGAAGGGAAAAGTAGCTAACATTGTCCTTGCAGATGGAGACATGCTGGAATTAAGAACCAACATCAAGCATGTTTTTATTGATGGAAAAGAAGTCGATATATCCAGCATATACACCGAACTCCTCGAAAAATTCAAGAAAAGATAGGAAAAAAGAGAAAGGCCGCGCTCCTTCTAAAAAGCTTGGTTTTCTCTATACTATATTTTTCTTGACAGCGTGTTTTTTCTTTATTATTAGATATCATTAAGAGGAGGAGGAGATATGATGAAAAATAAAATTTTTCGTCTCAGTATTCTCTTATTATTGGGCTTGTTCTTTTTAACCGGATTAAATTTTTCGGCTCAAAAAGAAAAACTCTTCAACTATGACGTAGTCATAAAGAACGCAAGTGTGTTTGACGGATCTTTGAAACCTGCGTTTAGGGCGGATGTGGCTGTTAAAGACGGCATGATCGTTAAGGTAGAAAAATCGATCAAAGGATCAGCAGCTAAAGTGATAAACGCCAAAGGGCTTTATTTGACTCCTGGCTTTATCGATCTCCATACTCATGTCGATAGAGGAATGTACTTTACGGAAAACAGGGCCTGTCTCAACTACTTAAAACAAGGCGTGACAACCGTCATAGTCGGCCAGTGCGGTTCAAGCGCCTGGCCAATTTTCGAGAAAGCCGAGGACCTTATAAAACTCTGGTCAGAAGAAGGAATCGGTCCCAACGCAGCTCTGCTTGCCGGGCATGGAACAGTACGGCAAATTGTGATGGGTATGGAAGAACGAGAGCCAACGGCAGAGGAACTGGAAAAGATGAAGGCTCTCGTAAAGGAAGCTATGGAACAGGGAGCTTATGGCTTTTCTACTGGGCTGATTTATGAACCAAGCTCTTTCGGAAAAACAGATGAAGTCATAGAACTGGTAAAGGTCATCACTCCCTACGGCGGAATATACCACACCCATGTCCGGGATGAGAGGGACAAGCTCCTTGAAGCAATAAGAGAGGCTATAGAGATTTCAGAAAAATCAGGTGCTCCAGTCCATATATCGCATTTTAAGGTTATGGAAAAGAAAAATTGGGGTCTTGTTAAAGACGCCTGCGCCATCATTGAAGAAGCCCGAGCAAAGGGGATTAAAGTCACCGCTGACCAGTATCCTTATCAATTTTCAAGCGGCTATCCATACATGAGCCCGATTCCGAGATCAGCCTGGCTGGGAATTGAAGAAACAGAAGGCACAGAAAGAGTAGAGAGCGAAAGGTTGACATCAGAGGATATTGAAGCGATTTTTGACCATCTCAGGGATTCCCAGTTGATTGAACTCTATAAAAAAGTTACCCCATACTATCCTCTCTCCGAACGCCATCTGCAGTTTCTCAACGAAATTCCCAGAGATAGGCTCGTAAGGCTTGTCTCCAGGAGTTTAGTCAGGACCGGAAATTTCAGGGGTCCAGGTAATACAAGAGAGAGAAAAATGTTTTTGGAAAGGATGGCTGATCCAGAAAAGGCCCAGAAGATCAGGGAGCAGATCAGAGAATACATTGATAAGGTTACGGGCCCGGAAAGCTTCATTGTTGGCATCTGTGTTGAGAAAAACCTTGAGGGAAAATCCTTAAAGCAAGTTGCGGCTATGAAAAGAAAATCCGTAGAGGATGCAGCCATAGAGCTGGAACTTATGGGAGCCAGGTGCATCCCCCTTAGGATGGGCGAAGAGGATATCGAGTATATCATGAAAAAAGACTATGTGGGCACAGGAAGCGATGGAACTGCTCCTCCTTATGGCATAGGACTCTCGCATATCCGTTCTTATTCTACATTTCTCCATAAAATTAAAAAATATGCCCTTAAGCGAAAAAGCGTTTCTGTTTCCCATGTTATTCGATCGCAAACCTCGCTTCCAGCTGAAATCATGAACTGGGATGACAGGGGTTGGATAAAAAATGGATACAAAGCTGACATAGTTGTCCTTAACCTGAACAACATAAGAATTAGAACTTCAGTTTCTAATCCTCATGCCTACAGCGAAGGAGTTAAATACCTGCTGATCAACGGTGAGCTTGTTCTGGACGGAGGAAAATGGACAGGAAAGCTTCCCGGCAAGGTTATAAAGCTGAAAAAGTAATAAGTAAGACGAGCTATCTAATTACAGATAACCTTTTTTGCCAACACAGATCTTTTGAGCAGGTAAAAAACAGAAATAACGGCCCCAATCACTCCAATAAGAATAAAAGGCGAATTAATCCCAAACCTGTCCGAGAGAAATCCGGCTACAAGGACGACGATTGCACCGGTGACCATCTGAACATTGGCAACAAGGCTAAAAGCCTGAGCTTGATTTTTTGGAGGAACTTCATCTCCAACAAAGGATTGAAAACTCGGATAGACAAGAAAAAGGAAGGCCCCAAAAAAGAATAAGCTCACCAGAGCCAACTCTTTCACAGGAGCTGCCCCCAGTATAAGAAGAAAGACTGTAGCACCGATAAATGCATAAACAGAGATCTTCAACCGGCCCAAATACCGGCTTAATAACCCGAAGAGATAGGTCATGACTGTTCCGACTCCGATCCACAGGGCAAGATAAAGACCGGTTTGTCCCAAAGGAATCTGGAATCTATGGTTGAGCAGGGAAGGAGCATAAAAAACAGTTGTTCCCCAGCATGCTCCTCCGAAAACAAATCCAGGGACATAGATCTTGATATTCTTCAGTGTCTCCATCCATGATGAAAAGTCAGGCTTAGACGCTTCTTCACTCCTTGTGGAAGTCTTTCTTACAGCCAAGAAGCTTATTGAGCCGAGAAAGAAGGCCATGCCTGCCCAGACGAAGAGCGGTGCTTTCCAGTTAAAGCTCTGAGCAAGATAGCCAGAAGATACAAAGGCAAGAAAGACCCCAAGATTCCCTGACCCACTTTGGATTCCCATGGCAAAATCAATCCCCTGGCTTGGATGAGTTTTTGAAACCCAAGCTACCCCTACTGAGTGGTAAAAGCTAGTGAAAGCTCTCATTATTAGATAGATGAAAAGAAGAGTAGTAAACGTAGAAGATAATGTTATTAGGGAAAGCGTAAGGCAAATTCCTATATAGCTAGCGAAAAGCATTAGCTTGTGTTCAACCCTGCCAGAGATATTAGCAATAATAATTTGGAAAAGGAAAGTAGCAAGAAGCCCCAGGTTTGATAAAATGCCGATATGAAAATATTTTTTGATGATAAATTGTTGGGTGTAGAGAAGAGGAAAAATCATCGGGACAGTGACAGTCGCAGCATCATTGAGAGCGTGGAACAGAGAAGCAGAGAAGAGAACGTTATTTTTCATTCCTCATAAAAGAAAGGGATTTATACTAAACATCCCTAGGTTTGTCAATTTTGGTGTCTTTGATAAGTAAGCATCTCCATTTCCTTTATTAGAGAAGGTTTGGAGAAATAGCCCGGATTCCATGCTTGGCGAAGGCTGTATGGTGAAAAAACCGTGAGAAAGGCTGAGCGGGCATGGTTC
>WVXO01000064.1:125631-148007 GCA_011773465.1 Candidatus Aminicenantota bacterium
TTATCAAAAAACTAGCTTGCCTTCTTTTTTTCGCTCAATTCTTGAATAAAAAAATGAGCTTATAAAATTTGTATTGATTCCCTTTTATAAATTGAGTCTTGGTGAGAACGATAGATAAATCATAAGGAGGCATGATGAGAGATAAGTTTTCGAGAAGGGATTTTCTCAAAACGGGAATTGGTATAGGAGCAGCCTTGATGCTCACGACGAGAAAAAATTTGGCCGCGGTATAAAAAAAAGAAGGAAAGTTGTGTGTAGTATCCAGCAGCAATGGTTTAAGAGCCACAGAGAAAGCCATGGAATTTCTAAAGCAAGGAAAAGATCCATTGGATGCTGTCATAGCCGGAGTCAACATTGTTGAAAGTGATCCCAATGATAGGTCAGTAGGCTACGGAGGGCTTCCTAATGAGGAAAGCGTTGTCGAGCTTGATTCTTCAGTCATGCATGGCCCCACCCATATCGGCGGTGCAGTAGCAAGCCTGAGAAACATAAAAAATCCCTCTAAAGTGGCCAAACTAGTCATGGAAAGAACTGACCATGCTCTCCTTGTAGGAAAAGGTGCTCTGAGATTTGCTAAAGCTCACGGTTTCAAGGAAGAAAACCTCCTCACAGACAGAACAAGAGAAATATGGCTTAGACGCAAGGAGATGCTCTCGGATAGGGATTTCTGGTTTGCTCCCAAGCCTGAGAAGCTGGAAAAGAATTGGAATCCTATCTCAGCTCCTATGGAACAATCAACTGTTGTGCCATAGATTCTTCAGGCAATCTTGGAGGTGTGACGACCACCAGCGGATTCTTCTTTAAAATACCAGGAAGGGTAGGGGATTCGCCGATTATCGGAGCAGGTCTTTACGTTGATAATGATGTGGGTGCTGCAGGATCAACGGGAAGAGGAGAAGCCAATATCCTTAACTGCGGAAGCTTTCAGGTGGTTAATTTCATGAGCAGAGGCTTTTCTCCAGAAGAAGCATGTCTCAAAGCTTTAGAAAGAATCGCTGAGAAATCAAAACTTCTTCCTCACCTTTTAAACGAAAAAGGACTTCCTCGATTTGGCCTCAACTTTTATGCCGTTAACAAAAAGGGTGAATATGGAGGAGCTTCCATGTGGAGTGGCCGGAATTTTGCTGTCCATGACGGGAAAGAAAATAAATTAAGACCTATTGCCTATCTATATAAAAGAGAGAGGTAAATATTAATTAAAAGATATTATTTCCTCTTTTGCCCCGCATATTAGACAATCTCATTAGGAAAATTATTGACTTCATCAATGTTCTTCCAAGACGTTAGCTCTGAAACCCTGTTTCATGAGTTTTTTGGCAATTTTTTCTGCTGATTTCACGCTACGCGCCTTGATTCTCACTCTGTAATAAATACCAGAAGGAGTTTTTAGCTTCGAAATGTAGACATTCCTGTGGTTCTTCTGGAGCTTCTTTTTGAATATTTTGGCGTTTTTTTTGGAACTAAATGATCCAACCTGAACAGAAAATTTCTGTGAAGATTTTTTAGGAGAGTATTTTTTCAGAACCTCAATCTTAACAGGTGCAACTCCTGCAATATCCATACTCAACTTCTTTGCTGCGGCATAGGAAAGGTCGATGATTCGCCCCTTTACAAAAGGACCCCGATCGTTTATACGCACGACGGTTGACTTTCCGTTATTTAGGTTTGTAACCCTGACATAAGTTCCGAAGGGAAGTGTTTTGTGCGCCGCGGTCAAAGCATGCATATTGTAGATCTCTTTATTTGAAGTGAGCTTCCCTTGAAAATCAGGTCCATACCAGGATGCAAGGCCTTTTTGGACATTCCCAGAACGGAAATAACTCTGCCCTGCGCAGGAGGTTAAAAGGATGATTGAACAAAGAATAGACAACAACCTCAGCCTTTTAAATAGGATATTGGACATGATGAATTCGTCCTTAACGCCCACAGCCCCTGTTTTTCAATTCTCCAAACAAAGGCGAAATATCAAAATTCTTTCAATCTTCCATGAAAATGATTTAAAGTTTTATGCTTATTCAATCCTCTCGCCTTAAAATTAATCACATTCCGGTATATTATGTCAAATCAACTTGCATACTTCTGGATATATCTTTTCTTTTCTAATAGAATAAATTCTCGTGAAGAATATAATCCACCTCATAAGGATAATTCCGTTGCTGTGTCATGCTTTCTGGGAATAGATGAAAAAAATTCTCTTTTTTACTCCCGCTGCCTTATATTACGCCTTTATATTCTATTTATCTTCAAGGAGCTATGATATTAAAATTGATATTCTCTTCTTCGATAAAGTGATTCATCTTGTTGAGTTTGCCCTTCTGGGCCTTTTCCTGTCCTTTGGCTACTTCATGAGTTTGAAATCTTCCCTTAAGGTAAAGGCTGTGTTAACTATTTGCAGCGGAATTCTTCTCGGAGGCTTGGATGAGTTCCATCAGTATTTTATTCCTCGCCGTTCCATTGAACTCTTCGACGTAACAGCAAATGCAATCGGGATACTCATCGGCCTCTTGTTATATTATTATTTTTCCCGGACTATGAAAGGAAAGATTTTCGCTGAAAAATTAGCGAAGTTATGACCATAAGTTAGATCATGACCAAACGGAATCAAAAAGGGGAGTGGTAAAAAAGGTCTTTTATTCTCCCTCGACTGCTACAGGGGCAGTAAATACTCTCTGTCCCAGCTCCTGGTCAAGCATAAATAAGCCGCTTCGATCCTCACCTAACAATCTAAGTTTTTGAACTATCTCATCAGCGGAAGACTCTTCCTCAACCTGCTCAGCTATAAACCACTGCAAAAAATTATTAGTAGCATGGTCAGCTTCAGATACTGCGAGAGTAACCAGGTTGTTTATCAGACCTGTTACCTTTTGTTCATGCTGATAAACCTGCTTGAAAACTTCCAATGCCGAATCCCATTGTGTTAAGGGTGCACTGATAGAGGTCAGAGTTACTCTTCCGCCACTTTCATGGATATAACCATAAAACTTCATAGCATGGACTAATTCCTCGCGAGCTTGTACTTGCATCCAGTTGGCAAATCCCTTGAGGCTCACTGATTCAAAATAAGCAGCCATCGAAAGATAAAGATATGAAGAATAAAGTTCTGCATTTAACTGTTTGTTTAAAGCATCTTGAATTTTTACTTTGATCATTTATCAACTCCTCTTTCTATGATTTTACCTCAAATCCCAATTCTTTCAACTCTTTTATGACTTCATTCAAATCTTTTCCTTGTTTCTTACAGCCCTGAGGTATTGTTGTTATTTTACCAAGGGTTTTCCTCACTATTGGATTCGCCACACCTAAGAATCCCATCTCCTTTAATACTTCTATAAGCTCAGGATAAGTTTCTGTTAGTTCATAAACATTTTTCTTTAGATCAATATGTTTCAGCATCCAGTCTCTTTTCTCCTTCGAGCTTTTTTATTTCTGTTAAGTCCTGGCTAACTTCAAGAGTTCCGAGATAAGATCCTTCCTCATCCCTCACGGCAAAATATCTGATATACACAAATTTTCCTTCGACATTAATCCAGAAATCAACTGTATCTCTCTTTCCCTCCTTAAATGATTTTAGTATGTTCTCCACTGCTTCCAAGCTTTGAGGAGGGTGGCAATTTTGTACCTTAATTCCTATAACGGATTTTGTTCGTAAGAAAATTCTTTCTTTGCTATCGGAAAAATATCTGACGTTATCCTCATTATCCACAAACGTAATGTCCACTGGCAGCGTATTTAAGATGGCCATTAACTCTTTTAACCGAAGTTTCCCTGTGGGAAGGCAAATTTTATTGTCTTCAAAAACTGGTTCTTCGAGCAGAGCGCTTTTCAAATCCTTAATAAGAGCCTCGGTTTCTTTAGGTTTCTCCACAAAGACATAACCTACCTTATCGCTCTCCTTCAGGACTTCAATCCAGTCGTTTGCACTTAATTTTTCTAGGCTTGTAGGAAAAAGAATGTTCTCTTCTTTAAAAATCATCCCGGTTACCTCTTCTATCAATGGATCCAGGGAGTTTTTTGAGTATGGTTCCAAATCTTTGATGTCTTTTATTTCTTCAACCGATGAGATTGCCTTTTTTAATAAGTCTCTAATCTCATTATCCTTTCCCCACATAACCTTTGAAGGACCAGTGAACCCCTGTTTCTCTAAAAAAGGAAAAAGAACCAGCTCTTTTCTTGCATAGTGTATCTCGATACCTTTTAATTTGTTCAGCAAATCATTTAATTTCTGTTTTACTCGGGGGAGTTCTTCTTCTCTTTTCTCTTTCAATTTTTTAAGCGAGTCGGCGATTTTTTCGATCTCTCGATTTTCTAGCTTAAAAAGATAAACAGGATGAGATGGAGATGTTTCTTTAATAATGGACTTTTCCAGAGCTGATTGGAAAAGCAAAGCATGGACATTACAAAACTTTTTTATCTCTTCAGGAGAAAATCCTTCGTTTATAAGAGATTGCTCTATCTCAGCAATTTCTAGCGGGCTCGCGGTACCTATTTCCCTTTCAAACCTCTCTTTTGCCTCTTCAATTGTTAGACCTTGGTGAAGTTTACGGATAATATCTTTCATTATCTCTTTCTTTTTCTGTTTATTAGATGTTTCAGTCATAGCTCCTCCTTCTTAAAAAAAAGATATGTTTAAGGTTATGCTTACATTTAAGCTTATGTTTAGGTTTTGCTCTAAGTGTCGTCTTTATACCTTTATTAAAGCTCTATTCGAGAAGCCAAGATCGATTATTAGTAATCTTTCTTATAATATTCAATCCTCTGCATTTAAAATCACATCTTCATTGATTAAGGAAACAACGTTAATTAGGTTCACCAATTCTCAGCCAACAGTTCAAAGTATGCTTTGGGATGGGCACAGGCAGGACATTCATCAGGAGGCTCATTGCCTTCAGAAACATAACCACAATTCCTGCATTTCCACTTTACAACCTCATCTCGCTTGAACACTCTGTTATTATTAATGCTGTCAAGAAGTTCTAAGTATCTTTTCTCATGCTGCTTCTCTGCAACTGCGATAGACTTCATTGCCTCAGCTATCTCTGCGAACCCTTCTTCATCAGCTATCTTAGCAAATTCTGGATACATGGTCGTATACTCGTGATTCTCTCCTGATGCAGCCTCTTTAAGATTTTCCTTCGTATCTCCAATTACACCTGCTGGGAAGGCTGCTTGAATTTCCGCCTCACCTCCCTGCAAGAATTTGAAGAGTCTTTTTGCATGTTCCTTTTCGTTGTCCGCAGTCTCTAAGAATATTCCATAAATCTGTTCAAAGCCTTCTTTCTTAGCCTGTGAAGCAAAATAAGTGTAGCGGTTTCTTGCCTGAGATTCTCCCGCAAATGCCGCTAAAACATTCTTTTCTGTCTTTGTTCCTTTTAAACTATTCATTTATTTCTCCATCTTTATTATTTTATTTACTTCATTCTTATTCCTTGCTTCCAAATCCCCATTTTAAAATTATATTTTTATCTATTCTTATTCAAACATCAATAAGAACTATGGTCTTTGGGCTTTTTTCCCACATTTTTTGAGCAATCTTTACATATGCCCTTGAAGTACCCATGTACTTCATCAATTCTGTGTCCGGATACCATCCTTTTCTCGCCTTCCGCATAAGCGCATTTAATATCAATGTCGAAAATTTGGCCACATATTTTACAGAGGAAATGGTGATGATATTTCGTATCAAAGTCATACCTAACTTCGGTTCCTGTAATAGTGACTCCAAATACCAATCCTTTTTCAAGAAAGTAATTTAAAGTGTTGTAAACAGTGGTTAAGGATAGAGTAGGAATATCTTTGAGGATTTCTTCGTAGACCATTTCGACGGTAGGATGATTATTCAAATTATTACCCAGGTATTCAAGAATCTTTAAACGCTGGTACGTAGGCTTGATGCCTTTTTCTTTAAGCATATTTTTTAATGTTTTCATATTTGTAATGATTCCTATTATGAAATTATTATAATCTAAGAAAACATCTGTGTCAAGCAAAAATCACCCCAGAAATTTATGTTTTAGTTTAATACCGACAGTCTCTTTAAAGATATTTCTGTAAGATTTATTCTTTAAAGCCCTATCAAGGACCAAGAGTAGGAATGAAGTTCTTTAAAATTCTTTTTTCAGATGAAATAGTGATGGTAGTTGATATTAAAACCACATCCATTTTAGAGAAACTTTATCAATTTTTCTTTTAAAATTGAAAAGGCCTCTTTTGGATCAGAGGAGTAAAAGAAAAGCTTAAGATCCTCGGGAGAAATTGTCTTGTATTTTAAAAGTTCATCAAAGTTTATGACCTTTCGCCAGTACTCTTCCCCATATAGGAGTATGATTAGATGATCTCGAGAAATCTTGTTTGTCTGAACCAGGGTAAGTGTTTCAAAAACCTCATCCAGAGTGCCATAACCCCCGGGGAAAGCAATCACAGCCTTTGCTTTGTACGCCAGCCAAAATTTTCTCATGAAAAAATAATGAAATATAAAAGAAAGCTCAGGAGATATGTAGCGATTAAGATACTGTTCTTCAGGAAGAGAGATATTCATGCCGATGGATTTTCCTTCTGCTCTGCATGCCCCCCTGTTTGCAGCTTCCATTATGCCGGGCCCTCCTCCTGTGCAGATAACAAAATTCTTACCCTTTTGTTTTAATTTTATAGCCCATTGGACTAGGTAGTAAGAGAGTTCTTCGGCTTCCCAATAATACTTTGTTAAAGGAGAATCTTTCTCTTCAGGCTCAGCTCTTGAAGAACCAAGAAAAAGAATGGTATTGTTGACTTTCCATTCATTCAACCTTTTCAGAGGTTCTAAGTACTCACTTAAAATCCTCAAACTGCGGGCTTCATGAGATTCTAAAAATTGCGAATTTTTATAAGCTTTTTTTGTGAATTCATTTTTTTCCATATTGACCTCTTTTTAAAATCGGAAAAGGATTCTATCTGAATTGCCAGATTAAAACAAGTCCGGAACAGGCTTCGAAAACTTAAGTATTAAATTTTTTCTCTCTTTAAAACCGAAATTTCGGTTTTATATTTGAAATAGCGAAAAAAAACTTCTATTTGCCTTTTCATCATTGACCTCGAATTTTTTCTATGTAATAATTTTTTTATAGTTCATAGGGAACTTAACAAAAAGGTTTGATGCGGGGAAAATGCTAATTACTAAAAGAGCAACTGCCTTTTACTTAACTACTTTTAGTACCTTTGGGCAAATGCGTCTAATTAAGTGAAACTGTTTCCCATTTCAGGAGGGCAATATGAAAGACCAAGGCAAATCAACAAGGCAACTCATGAATGAATTAGAAAAATTACGCCTACAAAATGCTGAATTGGAAAAGTCGGAAATCAAGCACAGACAGGTGGAGGAGTTGTTGCAGGAAAACCAAGAAAGATATAAGGCATTTTTCGACCGCTCTCTTTGCTGCGTATACGTGCATGATCTTGAAGGTAGGTTCCTGGATGTGAACAAGGCCGCTTCGAACTTGCTTAAATATACAAAAAAGGACTTAGCGTCCCTTAGTTTGTTCTCATTAATTGAAAAAGACCAGTTGCCTGATGCCACCAGAACTTTCGAAGAGATCAAAAGGACCGGTTCCCAGAAAAAACATAGCGAATACCAATTGAGAAAAAAAGATGGAAACTATGCCTGGGTGGAAACAGAAGCCTCCGTAATTTACAGAGATGGAAAGCCCTATGCGATTCAATCGATTGGGAGAGACATAACTAAGCGTAAGCAGGCAGAAGAGGAATTGAAAAGTTCAGAGGAGGTATTAAAGATATTATTTGAATTTGCACCGGATGCTTATGTTGTGATCGACATGGATGGTAAATTTGTTGACTGCAACAAAGCTGCAGAGAAATTAACGGGTTATAAAAAGAAAGAATTATTAGGAAATAGTTTTTTAAAATTGAAATTACTCCCTCCAGACCAAATCCCAAAAGCAGTCAATGGCTTGGCCAAAGTTACTAAGGGAAAAATCAGGCCGCCAGTGGAATATTCTCTTAGGAGAAAAGATGGCAGTCACGCCAATGCACACATAAGCACATATCCTGTAAAGATCAGAGGTCGAACTTTAGCGACGGCCATTGCCCGAGACATCACTGAGCGAAAGAAGGCAGACGAGGCAAGAAAGCAATTTGCTTCCAGCCTTGCTTTTTTATCAAGGACCGCTATGGAATTCGTGGAGCTTCCGTTTGGATCGGATATCTACAAGTTCATAGGCAAACGCCTTAGAGAGCTCGTGGGCAACTCTTTCGTTCTTGTTAATTCATTCGATGAGACCACTCAATGTATTCAGGTACAGGCTTTTTTAGGAGCGAGGAAGGAGATTGAAAGCGTTCTAAAGATTTTAAAGAAGGATCTTATAGAGATATCCTTTCCGATAAGTGAGGAGGCACGGGCGGGACTTTCTTCTGGAAAGCTGGTAAAAGTTCCCGGAGGATTGTATGTCCTGAGTTTTGAAAAAATTCCAAAGAACATCTGCACTATCTTGGAGAAAATTCTCAATTTGAGAGATATCTATGTTATGGGGTTCACAAGGAAGGGTAAGCTATTTGGTAATGCTGTAATCATAACAAGAAGTAGAGCAGGGCTCGAAAAAAAAGATCTTATAGAAACATTCGTAGGCCAGGCGTCGGTAGCTCTTCAACGCAGGCGGGCGGAGGAAGAATTGATAAAATATCGTGAGCACCTTGAAGAGATGGTCGAAGAGCGTACCACCGAAATAAAAGCGGCCAATGAACGACTTAAACAGGAGATCGCTGAACGCAAGAACGTGGAAAGGGCCCTGTTAGGGTCTGAAGCAAAGCTGCAAAAACAAAAATCAGCTTTAGAACAAAAAAATGTAGCTCTTAGGGAAGTTATAGCACAGATTGAGGTAGAGAAAAGGAGGATAAAAGAGGATATTGAGAATAATATCAATATAGCGGTATCTCCAATCTTAGAAAAGCTTAAGATAGAGAAACCTGCCCCTAAATATGTTAATTTAATCCAACATCACTTAAACGAATTAACTTCTTCATTTAGCAGTAAAATAACAAAAAAAAGCTTAAAGCTAACTCCTAGAGAAATTGAAGTTTGTAATATGGTAAAAGGTGGTCTTAAAAGCAAAGATATTTCTAATCTTTTAAACATTTCTTACAGGACGGTAGAGAAGCACCGCAAAAATATCAGGCAAAAATTGGAAATATCTAATAAACGTATTAACTTAACTTCCTTTCTGCGTGAATTCTAGGCCACAATTCTCCCGCTCATTTAATTGGTATTTTACCTGCTCATTAGATACCTTCTTAATTCCCGTTGCTATTTTCTACTTTAGAAGTTATCTATAATAAAAGTGGCAGATACGAAATTGATTGCTTGCTCAAGGAGTTATTATTCATTTTATGCTAAAAATTATTCTGAAATAGTGGGCGCCAGTTTCTTAACAACTTTGAAATATCCCCAGCTTCATATATTTTTCGTTGGCTGGCGCCCATTGCAATTTCATCCTGCCCTAAAGAGATAATTACCTATCATTTTAAATGTAATGGCTGTTTTGTAACATAACTATAAAATATTAAAAAAAATATATAATAGATATTTTAATTATGTTTTACAAAAAAGATAAAAAACCTGAGGACAGAAGAAAATATCGAAGGTATAAATGTTTGCTTCCCGCAGAAGTGCTAAAAGCAGAAGGTAAAGATAAATTTGTCGAGAGAGCTTCAATTCATGATTTTTCCTGCGGAGGATCAAAGTTAATTATTAATTTTATTACGCTTGATCCAGGTTCTGACATGAATTTAAGAGTCTATGTCCCTGAGAAAGAGTTAAGAACCTCTTTAAAGTCAGAAATAGTCTGGAGAAAATTTTCAGGTGAGAAATTGGAAATAGGATTAAAGATAAAAGATATGGAAGAAGAAACAAAGGGCGAGATTATTGATTGGCTCGCCCCTGCATGGTCAGAAAAGAAGAACAAATAGAAAAGCATAGAAAAAAGGGGGCAGGCCATCTTTTTTTACTGGTTACTTTTGTGCCACTCTCCTCTCTTATCTGTTCAGAAGTTTAACCATATATTATATCCATAAAAATAATTCAAATTATAAAAGTTTTAAAGGTCTGATCCCAATATTTTGACTTCATATATATCCTGTGCTATCTATACAGGAGTTCACAGGAAACGAAATGGCGCAAGGCCTTAAAAGTTTATCGGATAAAGAATATCCTGGGCGGATCATAATCATAGGAAGAGATATTAGGGGTAAAAATGAGGTAGTAATTTATGCTATAACAGGAAGATCCCTTTCCAGCCAGGCGAGAAAAATGGAATTGAAGGATGGTGCCATTTGGGCAAAACCCACAGACGAAAAAACGCTGAACAAAGGAAACATAGACTTGCTTGTCTATCCCGCTATCTTACTATCCAATGGAATTGCTGTGAGCAACGGTAAGCAGACTACGGACATAAAAAACTGCCTTGGTCAAAGCCAGAACGCAGAAGTGGTATTAGAGTTGGCCCTCCATAAATGGGATTATGAACCTGATGCTCCCATCTTTACTCCAAGAATAAGCGGCTGTGTTCTCCCTCATAAAAAGGCTGCTCTCAGTATAATAAAAAGATCTCCGAATGGGTCCTCGATTAGAAATATCTTTGAGATTCCGTTGAAAGCTGGAAAGGGAAAAATGATCTCAACCTATGAGGGAGAGGATAAGGATCCTGTGCCTGCTTTTGCAGGAGAGCCGATTGACGTCGAGATAAAAGAAAAGAAGGCCGATGATATGGCCGCGGCCGTTTATGATGCCCTGGAGCCTGCACCGGGCAAAAAAGACTATAGGGTGTCTGTGGTCTGTGTCTTTTCGAGTAATTTGAAGTCGAATGAATATGAAATATACATCATAAACAAGCATGAAAGGATGAGGAGATAAGATGGATAAAACGAGCAAAGAAGACCGAAAACAATACAGGACTCGAGTCAAAGAAGAGTTCCCTGATAGCCTTGTATTTGGAAGCCAGGCGTTCAAGAAAAAACTGCCCATGAGGTACGGAGAAAATCCTGGCTACCCTGCGGCCTTCTATTCAGAAGAAGAGGCCTCAGGTCCAAATATGGCAACAATGGAAATCCTGCAGGAAGGAACAAAGGGGCTGAGCTATATAAATATCGGGGATATGGATCTAGGCCAGAGGCTGGTTAAGAAATTAACAGATATTTATAAAAACGAGCTGATCTGTGCTCTGGTCAAGCATGAGATGCCCAGCGGAGTTGCTAGGGGAAAGTCTCCAGAAGAGACCTTTGAAAAAGCATGGAATTGCGACTCCCTCTCTAACTTCGGAAGCGTCGATGTTTTCAATTACAAGATTACCAAACAACTGGCAGATCTTTTAGTTGAAAAAAGAAGGAATATCGAAGTTGTCTATGCTCCTGATTTCAATTCCGAGGCTCTTGAAGTCTTGGCTTTAAGAAAGCCCTTGCGTGCGGTAAAAATGGGAGCCACTCTTGAGAAAAAAGCTTCTGACAATGGGTTGGAATTTAAAAGAGTGGCCGGAGGTCTCCTGATTCAAAAGAGGTTTGATTCAAAAATCACATCTTTAGAATCCATTGACATTGTATCAGAAAGAAAAGCCACTCCAGAAGAAATTGAAGCAGCTATTTTTAACTGGAATGTAGCTTGTTTCACCCGTTCAAATGCTATTGTTATCGGCAAGAAAGATAAAGTTCATGGAATTGGCTCAGGACAGAGAAGTAGAATTGATGCTGCAGAGGCAGCTATCAGATACTCAAGACGAGGCTACGGACCTGAAGGATGCGTTATGGCTTCTGATGCCTTTATTCCTTTTACAGATGTCGTCGAGGTTGCAGCCCGTAACGGCATAAAAGCTATTATTTACCCTCTGGGTTCAATAAGAGACCAGGATGTTATCGACAAGGCAAATGAGCACGACATGGCTATGCTCATAACCAGAAAGCCTGGGGAAAAGGATAGCGAGCGCAGCTTTCTCCATAGATAAAAAGAAAAAACACCGGGTCTTGAGTTTCAACAATTATCCATAATACCAGATAAGGAATACAAAACATCAAATTACTGGCTTTTTGATTTAAAATATCCAAAGGTAAGAATTTTCTCTTCTTTTTGCCAATGCTTTTATATTTTTTCAGCTGAACTTGACTTTAACAAAGGAAAGAATATAATAAAAGGCTTTTCAAACGGATAAAAAAGATATTAAATTATAAGAGCAAGTAATTTTTTACTAATAATATTCTTAATCATTCATATTAATTATAGGAGGCATCATATGAAAAAAGTTACAGTGGAAGAGTTGTTAGCCAAAGCGGAACAACCCTCCAAAGATGCAATGCGGCTTCATCCTTTCTATAGGGGCAAAATAGAGGTCATTCCCAAGTGCCGGATAAGGGATTTTAATGATTTTGCTATCTGGTATACGCCCGGAGTCGCAGCTCCCTGTAGAGAAATCCAGGCAGATATTGAAAAAGCATATGAGATGACCAACAAATGGAATTTTGTGGCTGTGGTCAGTGATGGGTCAAGAGTTTTAGGATTAGGAGATATCGGCCCTGAAGCTGGCTTGCCAGTTATGGAAGGCAAAGCTTTGCTTTATAAGTATTTAGGTGGTGTGGATGCGTTTCCTATGTGTCTTAATACCAATGATCCTGAAGAAATTATTCAAGCAGTTAAATGGATCCAGCCCACTTTTGGCGGAATTAATCTCGAAGACATATCTCATCCAAAATGCTTTCATATTTTAGATACTTTAAGAGAGGAGATGGAAATTCCGGTCTGGCACGACGACCAGCAGGGTACAGCCTGTGTTACAGTTGCGGGGCTTCTGAATGCGGTCAAGATAGTCGGAAAGAAGATGGAGGATATAAAAGTTGCTTTAATCGGAGCAGGAGCTGCCAATATCGCAATTTCAAGGCTTATCGTAACTGCCGGTGTTATGCCCGAAAATATAATAGCTGTTGACTCAAAGGGAATTCTGCACAGAGATAGAGAAGATAAAGACCTCCTAAAGACAAAATATAAGGAAAAATGGCATCTCTGCGAGACTACAAATCCCAAACGGATAAAAGGAGATATAAAGGAAGCTATGGAAGGGGCTGATGTTGTTATTTCTGCTTCCAAGCCAGGCCCTGGAGTTATCAAGAAAGAATGGGTAGAAGGAATGGCTGAAGATGCTATTGTGTTTTCAGAAGCCAATCCAATCCCTGAAATATGGCCCTGGGAGGCTAAGGAAGGCGGAGCAAGAATAGTGGCCACCGGACGCTCTGATTTCCCCAACCAGGTTAACAATTCCCTCGGATTCCCAGGGATTTTTAGAGGAGCACTGGACATAAGAGCTACAAAAATCACGGATGAGATGTGTATTGAGGCTGCTAAAGAACTAGCAAAAGTTGCTGAAGATAAGGGAATTAACGAAGATTACATAATCCCCAACATGGATCAATGGGAAGTTTTCCCGAGAGAAGCTGTTGCAGTTGGCTCAAAAGGAATAGAGCAGGGAGTTGCCCGTGTAAAAGGTTCTGTAGAAGAAAGATTCAAGCGTGCAGAAGAAATCATTAAGAAAGCTCGAGAAGAAGTTCAATATATGATGAAACAAAGCTTCATCATCGACCCTGACGAAAAATAATATTAATTTGTAGGGGCTTGATTTATCAAATCCATGGTATCCATATTGTTGTAGCTATATCGTAGGGGCTTGATTTATCAAGCCCACCTTTAAAAAAAAGAATTTATTTAAAAATAACCCTACCTGAGTAAAAAAGGGATGCTAAATTAGGGTAGATATTATCCTGTTTGCTTCTGGCTTTTCTGCTTTTTCCCCTTAATAAAGGCAAATAAAAAATACTTGACAAAATTATGCTCAAGTTTTATATTATATAGAGACTAAAATAGGAGGCAAAAAAATGGCAAAGACAATCGGTATTGACTTAGGAACAACAAATTCTGTAGTCGCTGTAACAGAGGGCGATAAACCCATTATTATCGAAAACGAAGAAGGAGGACGTACAACTCCTTCTGTTGTTGCTTTTAACGAAAAAGGCGAAAGGTTGGTAGGACAAGTTGCCAAAAGGCAGCGAATCACTAACCCTGAAAACACTATCTACTCCATAAAAAGATTTATGGGACGGCGCTATAAAGAAGTTCCTGAAGAAATAAAGCAGGTACCCTTTAAAGTCACTCAAGCATCGAATGGCGATGTGAGAATAGAGGCACTTGGTAAAAAATATGCCCCCCCCGAGCTTTCAGCTATAATTCTGCAAAAACTAAAAAAAGCTGCTGAAGATCATTTAGGAGAAAAAGTAGAAAAGGCAGTCATAACTGTCCCGGCATACTTTAACGATAGTCAGCGAAAGGCAACTAAAGATGCAGGAGTGATCGCTGGACTGAAAGTTGAGCGCATCATCAACGAACCCACAGCAGCAGCCTTAGCCTACGGAATGGAGAAAAAGAAAGATCAGACTATCGCCGTTTATGATTTTGGAGGTGGAACTTTTGATATTTCTATTCTGGAAGTTGGAGAAGGTGTTGTCGAAGTTAAATCAACAAACGGAGATACTCATTTGGGTGGTGACGACATTGATCAGAGAGTACAGGATTGGCTAGTAGCAGAATTCAAAAAAGAGTCAGGAATAAACCTTTCAAAAGACAAAATGGCTCTTCAGAGGCTAAAAGAAGCTGCTGAAAAAGCAAAAATGGAACTTTCGACTACAATGGAGACCGAGATAAATCTTCCTTTTGTAACCGCTGATTCCTCAGGTCCAAAACACCTCCTGATGAAGCTCACCAGATCCAAATTAGAGCAGCTCATGGATGACATAATCCAAAGAACTGTAGAGCCTTGCAAACAAGCTCTTGCAGATGCAAACTTGAAGGCAGGTGATATAAATGAGGTTATTTTGGTCGGAGGATCTACTCGAATTCCAAAAGTTCAGAAATTAGTTACAGAGCTTTTCGGAAAAGAGCCCCATAAAGGTGTTAATCCTGATGAAGTGGTGGCAGCTGGTGCTGCTATCCAGGGAGCAGTTTTAACTGGAGATGTAAAAGATGTGCTCCTTCTGGATGTAACTCCATTGACCCTCGGCATAGAAACTCTTGGAGGTGTCTTTACCAAGATGATTCCTCGCAACACAACAATTCCTACCAAAAAAGCAGAAATATTCTCTACAGCCGCGGATAATCAGCCAAGCGTAGAAATTCATGTCCTCCAGGGAGAAAGAGAGATGGCAGCCGCTAACAGGACGTTAGGTAGATTTCATCTGGATGGTATTCCTCCTGCTCCACGAGGCATCCCGAAGATTGAAGTGACTTTTGATATCGATGCCAACGGAATCCTTCATGTCAATGCTAAGGACATGGGTACTGGAAAACAGCAAGCTATCACCATCACCGGCCACAGCGGACTCGAGGAGAATGAAATAGAAAATATGGTTAAGGATGCAGAAGCACATGCTGAAGAAGACAAGAAAAAAAGAGAAGTTATAGATGCCAAGAATCAAGCTGACCAGCTGGTTTACAGCTTAGAAAAATTATTGAGGGAAAACAAGGATAAAATCCCTGAAGATGAGGCAACTCGGGTTCAGACTGAGATTGAAAACACCAAGAAAGCTATTGAGAGCGATAACCTGGAGCAAATAAAACAGGCTGTTGAAGCACTTTCCCAGGCCTCGCATAAATTGACAGAGATGATGTATCAGCAAGCCACTCAGCAGCAACAAGCTCAACAAGGCCCCGCCCAACAGGAAGAAGCCGGCGGCCAAACAGCAGAGCAGGCATCATCCGGAGGTCCATCCGAAGAGGAAGTTATCGATGCAGAAGTTGTTGACGAGGATAAGAATAAGAAGTAAGCTTATTAAATTCTGATCTAAAGCTAAGATATCTTAGCTCCTTTGTTAACAATAAGGTCAGGGATGGATAAGGACTACTATAAGACACTTGGTGTTGATCGCAAGGCGACTCTATCTGACATAAAAAAAGCATACCGGAAGCTTGCCCGAAAATACCATCCAGATCTCAACCCGGGAGATAAAACAGCTGAAGCAAAGTTTAAAGAAATCCAGGAGGCTTATTCGGTCTTAAGCGATTCTAAGAAAAAAGCTCAGTACGACCAGTTCGGATTCGTCGGAGATGCATTTAGAGGAGGACCACAATACCAGACATACACATCTGGATTCGAAGGTTTCGATTTCTCTGATTTTGGCACGTCCTCATTCCGAGACTTCTTTGAAAATATCTTTGGCACAACCGCGCAGAGGACTTATCAAAGGGCAGAAAGAGGCGAGGATCTTCATTATACGATGAAAGTTGGTTTTATGGACGCTATCAATGGCTTGAGGACGAGAATAAAACTGACTCGGATGGTAACCTGTTCTGCATGCAGCGGAACTGGCTACACACAGAAAGGCGGACAACAAGCGTGTCCTGTGTGCGGAGGGAGCGGCCGTTCGACCGTCCAGAGAGGCTCTATGAGATTTTCAGGGACTTGTCCTTCCTGCGGAGGAGCAGGCAGAACCCCAGGGCAGGAATGTTACATGTGCTACGGACAGGGCCTTATTCAAAAGACCGAGCTTATAAGTGTCAGGATACCTGGTGGAGTCAACACTGGTTCAAAAGTTCGCATCCCTGGGAAAGGGAACGCAGGAAGAAGAGGAGGACCCTCAGGCGATCTATTTATCACCATTGAAGCCGCCACCCATCCTATCTTCAATCGAGAGGGATCGAATATCTATGTTAAAATACCCATAACAGTACCCGAAGCTACTCTGGGCGCAAAGATTGAAGTTCCTACTCTTTCTGGCAATACAACCATCAAAGTTCCTCCTGGCACGAAATCCGGTCAAAAATTCAGGATAAGGGCTAAAGGCGCCCCTTTGCCCGGGAAAAAAGCGAGAGGCGATCAATTTGTAGAAGTATCTATTGTTCCTCCACCTTTTAATGATGAGAGAACGAGAGAATTGATGAGAGAACTTGAGAAAATCTCTCCTCAGAATCCAAGGGAAAAAATGGGGATTCATTAGAATGAAAGAGAAAAAAGAACCAAAAAATTATTATCATATAAGCAGTGTTTCAAAAATGTTCAATATTCACCCCCAAACTCTTAGACTGTATGAGAGAGAAGGATTCTTAAGACCTTCTCGAAGCGAGGGAAACACGCGATGTTATACAGACGATGACTTGAAGCAGCTGGAAGTGATTCTGAATCTGACTCGGGATTTGGGAATCAATCTTGCCGGAGTGGAAGTTATCTTGAATATGAGAAAAAAGATAGAACAGATTGAACAAGAGGTGAACATGTTTCTGGAGTACCTAAGAAAAGAATTTTTTGAAGGAAAAGAAGACGAATTTGAGCTCAGAAAAAAAAGTCTTGTGCACATTAGCCAGGCTAAAATCATAAAAATAGAGAAAGAGAAGGAATGAGAGACAAGTACAAGGGCTTCATCGATTTTAAAAATTTAAGGCTTTATCTGAATCAAATATCCAAATTTCCTACTCTTTCTCAAGAAGATGAAAAAAGATTAGGGAACCGTATCCAGAAAGGCGATAAAAAAGCACTTAAGGAATTGATTGAGGCCAACCTAAGATTTGTCGTTTCCTACGTGAAAAAGTACAAAGGAATGGGAATAGGCATGTTCGACCTTATCAACGAAGGAAACCTAGGTCTTATAGAAGCAGCAAAGAGGTTTGATCCAAGCCGAAATGTTAAATTCATATCCTATGCAGTGTGGTGGATCAGACAGGCAATTATCCATGCTTTAACCCGCTATTCCCGAGCTTATCATCTTCCTCAAAAGCTTTCTGATAAGATATCAGATATGAAAAGAAAGGTTGCCGAGCTCAAAACAGAGCTGGGGAGAGAGCCGACAAGAGAAGAAATAGCAAAAAGAATGGGGATTCCTAAAGACGAGGTTGAGGATTTGGAGATATTAGACGGAAAGAATGTTTCCCTTAGCGATAAATACTTCGAGGAAGGTGTGGAAATGGAAGATAGGATAAAAGACGACCTGACTCCGTCTGTTGAATACCAGATCATTAAAAACTCTATCCAGCAGCAAATCAGGGAAATGTTAGGCGAATTGGATGATAAAGAGGCAAATGTGATAAGATTAAGATTCGGATTGGATGATGATAAGAATAGAACTCTTCAGGAAATAGGGGATATGCTGAATTTATCAAGAGAAAGAATAAGACAAATTGAGCAAAAGGCCATGAGAAAGCTGGCCCGCTCTCGAAGGCTTCAACAACTCAGGGGATATTTAAACTGATGGCAGAAACTACTTGCTCTCTTTGCCAAGGAACTGAATGGGTTCTGGAGGAAACCGATTCTGGGGCCGTGGCAAAACGGTGCAAATGCTTCCATGAGCGGGAGAACGAGATCCTTTTCGACCAAGCTCAGATCCCGAAAAGATACAAACACTGTACCTTCAAAAACTTTGAAGAACACAACGATTCACACAGTGATGCATTAAAGATAGCCAAAAAATTCGTCAAAAATTATCCTGTGCAGGATATTGGACTTCTTTTTCAAGGCCCTTGTGGAGTAGGGAAGACGCATCTTGCCGTTGCTATCATTCATGAATTGATCAAGAAGAAGAACATTCCTTGCTATTTCTGTGATTTCAGGAACTTGATAAGAAATATCCAGAGCACCTACACGCCTGACTCTCCTTTAACTGAGTCAGAAGTATTAGAACCCGTTTTTCAAAAAGAAGTTCTTATCCTTGACGAACTAGGAGCGAAAAGGACTACCGCATGGGTAGAGGAGACGGTTTTCTACATTATTAATCATCGATATAACAATAAAAAAGTTACTGTATTCACTTCAAATTACATAGATAGTGGAGAAGCAGAAGAAGACATGAGAGACCAGCGCTTCAAAAGAACAGATGATTCTTTGGTGGACAGAATCGGAGTTCGTTTAAGGTCAAGGATCTATGAGATGTGCAAAATTGTGGAGATAGCGGGGGATGATTATCGCAGAAAAATCAAACAAGCCGGCTACCGCTTTTAATTCACCGGAGTCAGGTCTTGCTTTTTGCCTTTACTCATACGAAAGAAATATATTCTAGTACATTAGATTGCGAGCAACCTCGCTCTTTTTATGAATAGGCAAGGGAGCGTGATTAAACCTAGTCCTGACGAATGGAGATATCTGTGTCGTTTTCATCATTTCCAAGAAATTTTAATGGCAATGCATGAGATTCTTGAGATGGGCAAAAAGCAAGACTTGAACCCATAATGCGTTGATATTCTCCATGAATTCTGCTAAATTAATGACGACTTGCTCCTCGGTAGCTCAATCGGCAGAGCGGGTGGCTGTTAACCACTAGGTTGTAGGTTCGAGTCCTACCCGAGGAGCCAGCTTTTTATGGGGTAGAAGCTGAAAATTCATTGTAGTCAGCCTTATCCATAGTTAGGCTAGTTTACGCACAATCTGGCACACCATTGACACACGGGGAGAAGTTTATTCTCTCCCCATTTGAATCAAATTATCCTTTGTGATATATGTCAAAGAGTCACAGCTGGGGAACAATATGAATCCAGCAAGGAGGGAGTAAGTGAAAAAATCACTCATGACTCTTCCTTTGGCCATTCTTCTCTGTTTTACTTTTAGCTGCCAGCAGGGTGAAAATCTTCCTGAGGTGCAATCAAGACCAATTGAACCTATAGTTCCTCCAATCACTAAGGAGACTGAATCGAGATTGGAGTTTGAAAAAAATAATGCGTTAGACAGTTATAATAGTCCTATGCGCCTTGATATAGAATTAATGGATGCAGGAAGTAAAATCAACTTTATCTTCACTTCTCTCATGGCAAGTGGAACAATGAAAAAAGAGGAACTGCTTCGACAAATATCTAGCTGTGTGTATTTAGTTGCCTATGAACTTATAGAGAATCCACATTGGGTAAACTGTGGAGGTCATGTACGATTTGTATTTGAAGACCAAGGAGAGATTGCCAGAGTAAGCCTGCCAGTATGTGAAAAATTTATGTTAAATTTCAAAGATTGGGATAAGGCTTGGAAGTATCTCTCTGATAAAATTAAGTGGACTAAAAAGAAATTCTAAATAAGAAAGTGAGGCGAGAGGAAGCCAACTCCCCTAAAGCCCTGGCTTCCCCAGATTGGAAAAGATAGCTGAACGGATTAATCCCTACTTATCCCTACGTCTTTTAACCTCATTTGCGAAAGGATAGGTATAGGACCCCTGGAATAGTATGAGCGTAAATATGCCCTATAGAGGCCTTGGAACGAGGAAAAACGGTATATTTTTATCACCTCGCCGAAGAAACTAAAGAGATACGAGTAATAACTCCCAGCCAATAAATGCAGGGCAATTTAGATAAGGGATTGTTTTTATGATATCCCCAGGAAAGTGGGTAAGGGATTCCTTATGATGCGTTGCTACTTGCTTCATAAGGAATCACTATGGGGACAACTTGGGACTCTTCGGGGTTCCTATACATCTACTTGACAACTGTTGATACGGCAATTATATTATATTGGTTTTTCTAGTTAATACTTAAAGGGAGCGAAAAAAAAATGAGAAAAATCAATTTCGCAGGAATTTCTGTTGTCCTAGTAGTAACTTTTTTTCTTATTGCCCCGAATCAGAGCTTTGGAAATGAACACTATCGCTACAAGGGCCGATCCGTATGGGTAGATTTTTGGTATGAAAGTGGCACTGTTTATGGCTATATTTACATAAGTGCAGCAGATTATATGGAAAAGGTTGGCCCAGGACGTCCCACCGAATCTCAAACCTGCTATGTTAGTGTCTGGCTTCATGATTGGAGTACAGGTAACGATGTAATGGATATGTCGGGAGTGTTTCCCATTGATGAGGGAGAATTTATATGGACGCGAAAATATGCATATTTAAACAAAGTGGTTTCTATGTACGATTGGGTATCAGATACGATGAAGGATGTCGTTATCAATCTCGAATGGATAGGAGAAGACGAGATTTATATATAAAGGAAATAATTTTCAGCATTCGCGTTTTTACAAGAAATGCTGGAATGGTTCCGAGCGGCCGGCTCAAATAAGCGGAACCCTTATGATTGAAGGGAACGATTATGTGATGTGGCCCTGGGCAACAATAGAAATGGTGAACTGGGGGGAGTTGTATATCATTAAATAGTCAGCCGAGGTTACTGTCCGAAACTTCAAGGTATATAATTTGTGCTCAAGCGAGAACCGAACTGAAGATAAAGGCTCAAAACCTCTTCCGCCTGAAAACATATAATTCTTATCTTGCTGGGTACTCATTATTGCTATGAACCATTTTTAAATAATCGTTTTTTCTTTTCCTTCTTTCCGCGAGGTTTTATTCTTAATTTTTTAGGTTTGTATTTTGAGAAAAAAGAAATCTCTTCTATGGTATCCTCTATGTCTTTCTTTCCGTAAGTTTCTGAGTTCACTAATTTTTTTGCTGCTTGTTTCTGATGCTTTCTTTTAAGTTTATACTTCTTTACCGCCTTTGCGAAATTAATTGCAGAGGCTTGTGTAGGAAATAAATAAACAGCATTTTGGTCAACGATTCCTTTATCAATCAAATTTATTCTTTCCAGAGATTCTTGGACTTTTGTAAGATTCCAACCTAAGAATTTTTTTATCATTGGAGCGCCTATTCTAACTCTTTTAACCTCACAAGTTCCCGATGATAAGGTTTTTCTTGCTTCGGCCGGATTTTCTTCAAGATACTGTTTTACCTTTCTAATTTTATTATCAATGGTGGATGGTAAGCGGTTATATTTCTCATCTTTCGCGTCTCTCTTAATTTTAATTATCTCTCTTCTTAGTTCTTCATCTCTTTCTAAAAATTCCTCGCCCTCTATTTGATTATGTTCAGCTTCAGTTGTGGAAGGTTTTTTATATTTTAACCACTCATATAAAGCTTCTTCATCCTCTAATTCTAACATAGCTGCTACTACGTCCGGCTTATAAGGACTGTTGAGTCTTCTTAATGGTTTTGGAATGTTCTCTTTATATTCTTCATACTCAGTAAGCCTACTCTCTGATGCATAAAATTTTTTTTGTGGTGCGATTCCTTTTCCTTTGGTGATATCCATAACTCTTTTCCAGTTGTCAGCATCTTTAGGAATAAAGCGGTATTTTGGTTTTGGCATCCCAATCTTCTTGATTTTAACAAGAAGGGATTGGGATTACAATGAGTGGGAGTTCTTTCCTTTAAATTATGGTTTCTTTATTTCAAATGTTGTTCTATTTCTATGAGCAGCACTCCTTCTAAAAGCTGAATGCTGGTCTTTATCCCTTTTCTCATCTTGTTCATCCGCTATCTCTATTAATTTTGTTGTGCCTCTTTTTGTTGCCGCTATATCAGGAATGAAGTTTCTTTGTCCTATTGGGTCGGGTTGTTCGTATCCTGGAATA
>WVXO01000064.1:148087-148438 GCA_011773465.1 Candidatus Aminicenantota bacterium
GTCTTCTGTTCAACCGGTGCCAGAATTCCCATCGCCTTCTTTATAAACTCTGCTATTTCCTCTTCTGTGGCGAATTTCTCAACCGACTCAAATTCCACTATATCATCAGCATCCTCTAGGTTGATAAATTGAATAGTTACTTTTGAAATTTCTTTTGCCATCGTTACCCTCCTATGCAGGATATTTTAGATTAATGAGGGCAAGATTTCAAGAACCTTTGTGGCGTTTAGGAATTTAATAATCTATGAGATTTTTAAAAACTGTATTTTTAATTATGTTTATTTAATTTACTATCCAAAAGAGCATGGTTGAAATCTTGAATTTCAGCGGCAAGTTTTTTTATATCTCTTG
>WVXO01000031.1:0-43744 GCA_011773465.1 Candidatus Aminicenantota bacterium
TCTATCTTGTTATATAATAACAACTTAGGATGATTTTGTTATGTGCTTTTTGATCTTAATATCTGGAATATGGGCCTATTCAGCTGATATGAAAGGGCTCCCTTTAAGATAGGCTCGCCACAGCCGCTGCTTTCCTTCCCCAATTCCTATCCTTGACGTCCAGATTAACTCTTCTCTTCCTTTCTTTCTTCTCTCTTCTTTCTGTCCTCTCTCTCGTTTCTCTCTCCTCTCTCCCTCTTTAATAAAAAGCGGAGACCTTAAAGAAAAAAGCCGGACACCGTGGAGAGAGCGATCTATACCAAAGGCCTGACATATCTTGGCTGGTCCTGAGCATAAGTTATAAAGCTCCTCGGTCTTTCGCCTTTTCTTCATCAACGAAATCCCCTCACGTGGTTCAAGAGCCCGGACTAGAATTGCGGCTGGAAATTCTTCTTTTTCTGTGACCAGGTTGAGCATATGATGCATTCCGTAGGTAAAGTGGACAAAGGCCCTGCCCGGAGGCCCGTACATTATTTCACTTCTTTTTGTTTTTCCTACGAAGGCATAAGAAGCCGGATCATCTTCCCCGGAATAGGCCTCAGCTTCGACGATAACTCCAGAAGTTAAACCTTCTTCGGACTTCATGACCAAGACCTTTCCGATCAGATCCTCCAAAACTTTAAGTGTTGGGCGGGAATAAAATGAAACCGGGAGTATCATTTTAAAGAGAATTCTTTTTTAATTTCTATATAAGGAAGAAAACTAAAAAGATTGTTTTATCCAATATTTACAATCTGTAATTCGAATTTAAAATTATTCGTACCGCAAAGCGACAATCGGATCCAGTCTTGATGCCCTAAATGCAGGCCAGAAGCCAAAAGTGAGTCCCACGCTGGTACAAAATATAACTCCCACAATTGCCCACTGAAGCGGCACATTAGCCGCAAAGTCAGTAAGCATACTTACAATATTTCCCAGTCCAAATCCCACTGCAACACCAAAAACACCTCCAATATTACTCAGGATCAGTGCTTCCAACAGAAATTGCATCAGAATATTCTTTCTTTTCGCTCCTAACGCCTTCCTGATTCCTATTTCCCTGGTTCGTTCCGTAACCGATACGAACATAATGTTCATAATTCCGATTCCAGCAACAATTAGTGCAACAATTCCAATGACAAAAGCGCCGACTTTTATTCCCGCCGTGGTCTCATTGAATGTTTTAATGTTACTGTCATTTGTAAAAATGGTAAAGTCGTCTTCCTCGTGTGGTTTGAGACCTCTTTCCATTCTCATTACTGCCCGTGTCTCCGCTATGGCTTCCTGAAGCAAGCCAGGTGATCTTGCTCGAACAGTTATATTAACAGAACGATCTCTTCCCCGATTATCTCGCATTCCATATATTCGTTTAAATTTAGTAATCGGTATCAGCAGGTAATTATCGAAATTACCACCCAATGCTGATTTCTTTTCTTCCATTACGCCAATGACCCGGTATTTCCTGCCATCAATTTTTATTATTTTTTGCAGAGGATCAGTCCACGGAAATAGTTTTTCGGCAACAGCATGACCAAGCACCACCACACTTCTACCTATCTTTACATCTTCGTTGGTGAGATTTAATCCAATTTCAATGTAATGTGTATTGTTCTCCGGATATTCCGGCGTACCGCCGCAAATGGTCAAATTTTGATTAGTGCTTATATCCCTGTATTTAGCGACGTGTCCGAAACTCCACAATTCTGCTCCAACAAGGTCAACTGTTTTAACTTTATCCCTGATCGCGTTGGCATGTTCAACCGTAGTCGGTCTTCTTTTCATAATTTTTCGCATTTCTTCTTGACTGATTGGACCGGCTGCAGCCCATTTTTGCACCTGAAACGTCTGGGTACCTAAGACACTTATTTCTTTCTCAATAGTTGTCTGAATTACAGAAATGCCCGTCATAACGGCAATAATTGAAGCAATGCCAGCGATAATTCCTATTAAAGTAAGAAAAGATCTTAATTTATGAGACATGATGGCTGTAATTGCCATTTTAAATGCTTCAAGGATATACATTTTAATCCTCTTTTTTCGCCTTATTTGCAGAAATTTTCGTTCAATTTAAACATTTTTTTACTCATACCTCAACGCTTCAATTGGGTTTAATCGGGAAGCTCTAAACGCCGGGATGATCCCGGACAAAACACCAACAAGAATAGAAATCAGTAAGGCTATAATTGCAATCGGCATTGAGACAGCAGCCGGCAGCACAAACTTGTTAATAAGAGAGGTCACACCAAAAGAAACTATTAATCCCAATAATCCCCCGGTTAAACAAATCGCAGAAGCTTCATATAGAAATTGTGAAAGAATTACTCTTCGTCTTGCACCAAGCGCTTTTCGGATACCGATCTCCCTGGTTCTTTCCGTCACAGAAATGAACATGATATTCATCACCCCGATTCCGCCGACAAACAGGGATATACTCGTAACCACCAGACCGATCAGAATCACCACACCCATGACATTATTATAAGCATTCATCAATGTATCCATGGAATTTATGGAGAAATTATCTTTTTCAGTTGGCTTCAATTTTCTTATTTTTCGCATTTCACCAATAATTTCATACCTGAAATCTTGCATGGATTCCTGACTCGGAGCTTTCACAGCGATATTAAATTGACGGTTTCTGCTGCCAAACGCTTTTATAAAAGTACTGATTGGAACAAAAATCTGCCTGTCAAAATTAGGTCCGCCAAAAAAACCGGAGCTCCCCTGTTTTTCCATAATCCCAACTACACGGAAATTATAGCGACCGATCTTCATCTTTTTGTTTATCGGATCAATATCTTTAAAAAGATGATCTTTTATTTCAGTGCCAATAACGCAAACAAATTTTTTATTCTGCACATCGAATGAAGTCAAAAACCTGCCAAAATCCGGCAGTGAGGTTGAAACGACAATCTGATTCTCAGTCGTTCCGATGACAGGAATTCCTTCCAGCACATTGGAGCGGTATTTAACATTATTTATTGTGCTTGTTGATGGATTTACCGCTCGGGCGCTTTTTAAACGACGCTCTAATTTTTCACTCTGCTTGAATGTTAAATTCGGTCGGTTCCTATACTCGAAAAAGTTGCCGGTGATGATCCAGGGCATTCTTGACACATAGAGTACATCAGAGCCAAGAGCAGATATGCTTTCTTTAAAATTATTCCCCAACCCGTTTGCCACTGTCATTGTTGTGATAACTGCTAAAATTCCGATAATGATTCCAAGCGCTGTGAGGATGCCCCTGGTTCTATTTTCCTTTATAGCTGAAAGAGCTATTTTAAAAGATTCAACTTTTTCATAAATTGATCGCATAAAAGAAACCTATATTATTTTTGCTGATCCACTTTTTTTACTTCTACCCGGGATTGATTTTGCAATGTTTGGCTTATCGCACGATAACTTCCAGTAACAATTTCTTCGCCTTCAGATAATCCTTCGATAATTTCAATGTGAGTTTCACTCTGGATGCCGGTTTTCACCTGTCTTGCCTTCGCAATGCCATCTTCCACGATAAAAACCACTTCTACAAAGCCATCTTTATCTGGAACGTAATTTTCTTCGGATGAATTGTCAGCAACAGCAACACCACCAGCTTCTGGTTCTTTCTTTTTTAGCTGCTCCGGAGTTCTAACAGTGACACATTGAATGGGGATACCAAGCGCGTCTTCCCTGATTTCTGTAATAATATCACTACTTGCAGTCATGCCAGGTCTTAACTCTCTGCCAGGATCGGTGATAGAAATTTTAACCTCAAATTCGGTTTTTTGGTCCAGTGTACCTGATCCAGTGATTGTTGCACTGCTGGCAATTTCGCTTACTACACCATGGAAAACTTGATCTGGCAATGCATCCACTTCTATTGTTGCACTGTCTCCCACAGCCACAGAAACAATATCGTTCTCATCAACATTCACCAATGTTTCCATTCCGGAAAGCTTGGAAACAGTCATGATCACATCTTCTTGAAATTGAGAACCAAGAGCAATTTCACCTACTTCTTTGTTGAGTTCACTAATAGTTCCGGATATTGGCGCATAGATAGTGGTCTTGGACAGATCATCTTTTGCTTGTTTAAGTGCAGCCTTTGCCTGCTCTACCTGCTGTAACGCAGAATTGTAACGTGCTTTTTCTGCCTTGTCAGCCGCATAAGCTTGGTCTAAATTTGCCTGGGTTTCCAGATTTTGTTCGAATAATTCTTTGATTCGAACATAATCCTTTTCAGCTTTGAGCATATTTTCTTTTGCCAACGTAGCATTAGACTCGCTTGCCTTCAAATTTGCTTCTGCGCTTTCCATTGCAGCTAAAAAACGCTCCCGATCCAATTGTACAAGAAGTTTGCCCTTCTCAACCCATTCACCTTCTTTTACATTCAAGTCGGTAATTTTCGCGGCAACATCAGCGCTTATCTTGACCTTTGTTTTAGGCTGAATTCTTCCTGTCGCAGTAACCGTTTCCACGATTTTGTGTCGTTCAACTTTTGCAGTTTCCACCGCAATTCCTTGATTACCTTTATTTCTCGTCGAAATTAAAATAATCATTACCCCGATTACCAGGATTACAATTGATCCAATAATAATTTTTTTCTTTGAGATAACCATCTTCATTCCTTATTTTGTTCTTTGATCGCACATAATTAAGTAAACGCTTACGTAACAAATATACGTAACAGAAGGAAAATAGTTCAATTACCGCGTATTCCCCGTTTAGTGATGCAAATAATGTACCAATCTTCATTACGGGTCATGAATTTCGGCATGATTTTCTCCAATTAATATCCGCTATGGATATTAATAGCATTAAACATCCCAAAATTATCCAAGGGGATATTCAAGCGCACTTCAAACAATATGTATAATTTTTTAACAGTTAATAGGGGAATATGGATTTAAATGAAATCCAGAAATATTTTTTGGAGATGGCTACATAATTTTTTATGAGCTCGGCAAATTGACTATTTGCCCTGTTGTCTTTCCTGTATCGACCTTTGTGATTTTCACTCTTACTTCTTTTCCCTCATCATGAGGACAGGAAGGAACGAAAACTTTAAAATAATTGGATGTTAAAACTTCAGCGCCAGCTTTTCTATTTTTTATGACAATGGCCTCGCATTCCTTCCCTGCAAAAAGCCGGCGAAAGTTCGTATTCTTCCTCCTGGATAAGTCTCTCAAAAGTCTCGCTCTCCTCTTTTTTACGTTGCCGTTTACCTGGGGCCAGGGGGCGGCAGCAGTCCTGGGGCGAGGAGAGTAAGAGAACACATGGAAATAGGTCAAAGGTGATTGTTCCAGGAAGCGGTAAGTCTGGCTGAAATCTTCCTCAGTTTCTCCGGGGAATCCCACAATAATGTCTGCTCCTAAAGATGCCCGGGGAGACTTCTCGCGCAAGCAAACAAGAATTTTTTTGTAATCCTCGATTCTTACCTTTCGCCCCATACGATGCAGTATATCCTCAGATCCGCTCTGTAAAGAAAGATGAAAATGAGGGCATACTTTCTCGCTTGTCGTGATGTGCTCAATCAAGGAGGGACTTAAAAATCGAGGGTCAAGAGAACTCAACCGCAATTTCCGGAGCCCTTTTAAGCTTTCTATCGCCTGGAGCAGCTCGAGTATAGAGCTTTTAGGCTTAAGATCAAGACCATAAGAACAGAGGTGAATTCCTGTCAGAACTATCTCGTTGAAACCCTGGCTTATGAATTCTTTAATTCGGTCGAGGATTTCTCTCCTCTCAGAGCTTACACTTCTCCCCCTAACACTGGGAATAATACAAAAAGTGCAGCGGAAATTGCACCCATCCTGAATTTTAACAGAGGCGCGGGAACGGAAAGGTGAAATTTGCTTTTCTTTTCCGGGATCAGCAAAAGAGAGGACTTTTGCATCTAAATTTTTCTTTTCCTTATTGGACAAAAGGCATGAGACCTGAGGCATATTTCTCAATTCTTCAGGGGCACGCTCGGCATAGCATCCGGTAACGATCAATCTTGCTTTGGGATTTACGCGCGAAACTCTTCTGATAAAGCTTCTTGTATCGCTGTCCGCCCGGCTGGTAAGAGTACAGGAATTAACTACGACTAAGTCGCTTCGGGAAAAATCCTTTTCATACTTCAGCCCGTGCTTTTGAAAAACGTCAGCCCATAAAAAAGCCTCAGCTTGATTCGAACGGCAGCCAAAGGTTTGAATCGAAAAAGATGTCATGATTTTTGCTGAATTTTTTTTGACTTAGCTTCAATCTGGGCGGCCATTTTCTCCCGGTATTCCTTCAATTTTGTGACCAGGGAAGAATCCTTAAGGCTCAAGATCTGGATGGCCAGGAGAGCAGCGTTTGCCGCGCCGGTTTTGCCCAAGGCCATAGTTGCCACTGGCACTCCTTTTGGCATCTGAACTGTGGAGAGAAGAGCATCGAGACCATCCAGAGAAGAACTTTCTACCGGAACTCCGATCACAGGCTTGACAGTGTGCGCAGCCACAATGCCCGCTAAATGAGCAGCTTTACCTGCGACAGCGATGAAAACTTCGACTCCTTTCTCTTCATAATCTTTTATGAGTTTGAAGGTCCTGGCAGGAGAACGGTGGGCAGAGGTGACCTCCAGGCCGAAAGAGACTTTAAACTCTTTGAGTATGGCTAAAGCATCCTTAACGACCCCGTGATCCGAATCGCTTCCGATGAATATCGCAATTTTCATCCTTGTTCCTCCCTTCGAGCACCGATATCTCTCCTGAAATGCATGCCTTCAAAGGATATCCCGGAGATGGCTTTGTATATCTTGGCCATGGTTTCACCTAAATTTTCCTCTGAAGCACAAACACCCAGCACTCTACCACCGCTTGTATAATATTCTCCTTCTTCGAACTTCGTGCCTGCATGGAAGATAACGATGCCCGGTGTCTCAGAGGCCTGTACCAGGCCTTCTATCCTCTTTCCTTTCTCGTAGGCAAGCGGATAACCGCCTGAAGCCAGAACCACGCAGCCGGATGCTCTAGGGCTCCATTGTATTCCTTTTCCTTGTGCATCTTCTTCTATTATGGCCAGGAGAATATCCACAAGGTCGCTCTCCATCTTCAATACCTGGGGTTGAGTCTCCGGGTCTCCAAAACGGCAATTGTACTCGAGCACCTTAGGCCCCTCCTCTGTCAGCATCAATCCTACATAAAGAACGCCCTTGTATTTTCTTCCCTCTTCACGCATGTGGTTCACTGTCGGATAGACAATGGACCTCATGATTCCCGAAAACAGCTCTCTGTCAATAAAAGGAGAGGGGGAAATTGCCGCCATTCCTCCTGTATTCGGGCCCTTATCGCCGTCATAGACAGGCTTATGGTCCATGGTCGTGACCAGCGGCACAATCTCTTTTCCATCTGATAGGACTATAAAGGAAGCCTCTTTTCCTCTCAGATGTTCTTCTACAAGAACTCTTTTTCCTGATTCACCGAATTTCCGGTCTACCATTATTAAGTGAACAGCTTGCTCTGCTTCTTTCAGGTCTCCACAGATTATGACTCCTTTTCCTGCAGCCAACCCGTCTGCTTTTACAACCAGGGGAAAAGAAAATTCCCTTGAATTCAAGATCTCTTCTGCCTCCTCTGGAGACCCTGCAATCCTGGCTCTGCCGGTTGGTATCTTGTGGCGTTCCATGAATTGCTTGGCAAATACCTTGCTTCCTTCTAATTGGGCTGAACTTTTATCTGGGCCGAATATCTTTAAACCTCTCTCCTCAAACTCATCAACTATGCCCAGTGTCAAGGGAAGCTCAGGTCCTACCACTGTCAGACCAATCTTCTCCTTTGCGGCAAAATCAGCCAGCCCCTTGATATCAGAAGAATCGATGACAACATTTTCAGCAATACTCATCGTGCCTGGATTTCCGGGAGCGCAGAAGAGTTTCTTAAGTTGGGGGCTCTGAGATATTTTCCAGGCGAGGGCATGTTCTCTTCCGCCTGAACCGACGACTAAAATCTTCATCCTAACTCCATCGTTATTTTTTGAATCATTCTTACAAAAAAGGACCTGCTCGTCAATAAGAGTCTGGGGCGGTCACCTTTCAGATGTTTTTCTCTAAGTTCTCAATGAATAAATCAGCAAAATCAGGGTAGGGAAAGATGCTTTTAATTATTTTCGCTGCGATAGGGAGGGCTTCCTGGGGAGAGAGGCAGTACTTCATATGGAGGAAGTCGGCGCGAAATTTTTTCACCTCTTCCTTAACCTTTTTGTTCCTGATTATAACGTCTGCTATAAAGCCTGAAAGTTTTTCAAAATCTTTCTCTTTCATCCCGAAGCGGGTCATTTCCTGGACGCCCGTCCGGATTCCGCTCGATTTGAGAAAGGTCTCATCATCCGGCAACGCCTGATAATTGGTGACAATATTGTTTTCTTCGAGGCGCCGAGCAATCTCCTGGCCGTCGCCGTAGGCTTTGACGCGGATAACAACTTGATGAGTCTCTGTAAACCCATCCTTCTCATCTCCCTCTACCTGAATTCCCGTATCTTTCAAAGCCCGGGCAAAAGCTTTGGCATTGGCTCTAACCTGTTTCTGGTATTCTTCTTTAAACTCATTCATTTCGTAAACAGCCATCAATAGAGCAAGGAGGGTTCCCAAATGATGGTTGCTGGTAGAACCGGGAAAAGCACGGCCTTTGATATCCAGCCATAACTTTCGAAGCGGACTCCCTTTGGGAAAGTTGCCCGCGACTATGCCCCTTTGAGGGCCAAAAAAGGTTTTATGAGTGCTTCCGGTTACAACATTAGCCCCTTCGCTTAAGGGTGCCTGAAAAGCACCATATATCCCCAAAACATGTGCCATATCAAACATGATGACGGGCGGCACATCCCAGTCTTTAACAACATCATGAACAAATTTGACAGGCTCTTGATAGAGAAACATGCTTTTGCCAAACACCACAAGCTCAGGCTTGTGCTGGTTTAAAATTTCTCCGAGTTTATCGACATCCGTCTTGTACGGATTTTCTTCTAAAACAGGAAAATTGATGACATTTTCCTTTCCTGTCTCTGGATCCTCCTCTACGAAATTGAAAAGAGCTCCCATGGGCTGAGAGCTGAGATGTCCACCTTTTGTCAGCGCATTATTCATGACCAGCTTCATCTTCCGCATCGGCTGTCCTTGAGGGCGGTCGCGATTGAGAAAGCGAACCAATCCTTTGAAGACAACTTCGTTGGCCATCTGTCCGCTTATTGTTCTCAATTCTACTTCTGTACAATCAAAGAAGCGCTGGAATTCGCGTCGAGCTTCCTCTTCAACATCCCTAATGAAATCTGTTCCTTGGTAAAAATAGATCTCTTCTCCCTTCATGGTCCTGTGTTCCGCATAGCGGCCAGAGGGATCAGATATCTCACACATCTTCACCAGAGGCGAAGGAGTCGTCTCAGAGGGAATGAGGTTAAAAGATTCCCTCTGCCTCCAATTATTATTCTCTATTATCTTTTGAGACAAATTATGGATTTTTTCATAAAATGAAGACATTACCCTTCCTCCTCTCTAATTTATTTAAAATTTCTCTCTTCTATATCAAGAATCTTATCGATTCTTCTTTGATGCCGTCCACCCTCAAACCCTGTTTCAAGCCATATACGGACAATGTTGAGGGCCTCATCCACGGGAACGATCCTCGCTGCTAAGGTAAGGCAGTTTGAATCGTTGTGCTTGCGGCTCATCTCAGCCGAATAATCATCCGTGCAGGGAGTTGCTCTTATCCGTTTGTATTTGTTGGCAACGATGGCCATTCCAAGCCCTGAACCGCAAACCAGGATTGCCCGGTCGTACTCACCTGAAGAGACCTTCGCTGCGGCTTTCTCCCCATAATCAACATAATCAACCTTTTCTCCTGGACCGCAGCCAAAATCCTCGTACTGTATTCCCTTCTCTGAAAGATAGGCTATGATTTCCTTCTTAAGCTCATACCCTGCATGATCTGAAGCTGTGGCTATTTTCACCTCTTCCTCCTCTCCTTTTTGAATCTATATATTTTTGTATTTTGATTTATCTCCTGTAGGTGTTTGATTTATCAAACACACCTTTTTTGATTCTGTAAATAAATCGGTGGGCTTGATGAATCAAGCCCCTACAATAATAATGGGGCCAGGCCCCATTTTAACCATAAGTAATGGGAACAGTCCCCTTTTTAAGAAATTATTAATCGGCTATTATGAAAATTCTTTTTTAGGGGCCTATTCCCTGTTTTCTTTTTAAACGCCTTATTTTTTTATCCTGTAATTATTGATGTGTCATTATAACAATATTTTAAATAGTGTTAAACACAAGATTGTCTCGAAGAAAGGGAATATGGCCCTGGCTTACTTCCTACACGTCTTCTGGAGAATCATGATTTACATGAAGAAGTTTGATTTATATTCTGGAGGGGTTTGATTTATCAAATCCACCTCTATTATATATTATAAAAATAAACATGTGGGCTTGATAAATCAAGCCCCTACAATATAAATAAAAGCCCTACAATCAAGCCCGTACAATAATGAAATTACCTGACGTTTATATAACCCTGTTGATTAGGAATGAGGGATTGTCTCCATTAAGATGGGCTGACTTTTTGATTTATAATGGGGACTGTCCCCAATTTTGGTGTTCGCATGCGGATAGAGATTGTTCAAAAATGAACATACATTGTTTGATAGCCATTGGAAAACCCCTAAGGCAGTATTGGCATATTTCTTGCAGATTTAATTTATCGCTGTTTGTTTTCATTCATTCTCGAAACAACGACATGGAGGTTGACTGTGATCATAAGCCATATAAAAATAGCTCTCCGCCATCTCGCACGCCAAAAAGGATACTCGTTCATCAAAATCATGGGCCTGACCATCGGGATGGCCTGCTTCATCCTGATAGGACTTTGGGTGCGGGATGAGCTGAGTTTCGACCAATTCCACCAAAAAAAGGAACGGATTTTCAGGATCCTGAACAAGACAGATGAGGGTGATTTCATCCCTTCGCCCACATATGCGCTGGCTCCGGCTCTGAAATCCCTGTATCCGGAAGTCGAGGAGTTCTCCCGCGTCTGGTTCTGGCACAGCTCGCTCGTTAAATATAGAGATAAAAGCTTTGAGGAAGACAGGATTTATATGGCCGACCCTGGTTTCTTCCGGATGTTTTCCTTTCCGTTCGTAAAGGGCGAACCCGAGACCGCTCTTGCGGATAGGAAAGCCATTGTTCTCACAGAAGACGCGGCCCTCAGGTATTTCGACACAGAGGACCCAATCGGCAAGGTGCTCTATTTAGCCGAAGATAGGGCTGATTTCACAGTCACTGGCGTAATCGAGAACATTCCTCCGAATTCCCACATGCAGTTTGATTTTATGATCAGGGTTGAATTTCTGGGAGAGGACCGCCTGGCCCGCTGGGAGGAATGGACCGGGCCCTGTTACATTCTCTTAAGAAAGGACGCTTCTGCCTCGGCATTCACCACAAAGATTGCGGACATTTATAAAGAGAATGTTGATCCGGAAGTCACCTTTTCTCCGGTGCTTCAATCCCTGACCAAGGTTCATCTCTATGAATTCGGTGTTCCGGGAAGCATAAAAAAGGTATACGTCTTTTCTGTCATCGCGATTTTCATTCTCATCATGGCCTGTATCAATTTCATTAACCTGACTACAGCCCGGTCGGCCCAGCGGGCTAAAGAAGTGGGCATGCGCAAGGTCATAGGAGCTTTACGGTCGCAGATCATGAGACAGTTTCTGGGGGAAGCCTTAGTGGTCGCCTTTTTTTCCCTGATCCTGGCAGTGCTATTGGTAGAGGTTTTCCTGCCTCAGTTTAACCTCTTTACAGGCAAGTCTTTAGCGTTCCTGTCGCTGGCCAGCTTATCTATAATCCTGACTCTTATCCTTACGACTTTTGCGGTCGGCTTGCTGGCGGGAAGCTATCCTGCACTCTTCCTCTCGTCATTCCAACCAGTGCACACTCTGAAAGGTCAATTAAAATTCGAGAATCGAGGGTCGGCTGTCAGAAAAATACTCATCGTTTTTCAGTTTGCCATCTCTGTGGGTCTCATCACCTGCACATTGATCGTTTCCAGACAACTGAATTACATTCAAAGGCTTGACATCGGTCTGAACAGGGAAAATGTGGTTATCCTCTTAAACAATCCTGAGTTGCGACCGCGGTTTGAACTCTTCAAAGACAGGCTTCAAACAAAACCCGGGATAAAGAGTGTCACCTCAGCGGCTCAGGGACCCACCTGGGTCGGCGAGAGCATTTCCATAGATTGGGAAGGAAATCCAAGTGATGACTGGCTTCCGGTTGATTACACCGTGGTGGATTATGATTTTTTTAAAACCTTTGGTATGGAGATAACGCAAGGGAGGAGCTTTTCGCCTGAGTTCGCGACGGATATAGACGAGGCATGTATCATCAACGAATTGGCTGCGAAGCGCATGGGACTGGAAAATCCAATCGGCACGAGCATATACATGGGTCACCCGGCATGGGAAGAATCTTTTCGAAAGGCTCGTGTCATAGGAGTCGTCAAGGATTTTCATGATCGCACCCTTCGCACTGCCGTGAGGCCTTTTGTATTCCGGATGTACAGGCCCTGGCATCAGTATATCTTCATCAAGATCGACAGAGCGCAGGTCCAGGAAGCTCTTGGCACAATCGAGAACACATTTAAAACTTCTGTACCGGGGTATCCCTATCGGTTCATGTTTTACGATGAGGCTTATAATCGGCAGTATATGTCAGAACATCAGCTTGGCCGGCTTTTCAACGTGTTCAGTCTGCTTTCTATAGTAATCTCCTGTTTAGGACTGTTCGGGCTGGCTGCATACACGGCAGAGCAGAGGACTAAGGAAATCGGTATCCGCAAGATTTTAGGGGCTTCTATTCTGGGTATAGTCAGCCTGACGACCAGAGAATTCCTGAAATGGGTCGCCGCAGCCAACCTAGTTGCCTGGCCAGTCGCCTACCTCGTGATGAGTCAGTGGCTGCGGGATTTTGCCTACAAGGTCAGCATCGGCCCGCTCGTGTACTGTATCTCTGGAGGATTGACTCTCATCATTGCCCTTTTTACAGTCAGTTTCCAGTCCATCAAAGCCGCCCAAGCCAATCCGGTGGATAGCTTGAGGTATGAATGAAACAGAATGAAAAACAAGGAGAAGAGATATAGGAGGGCAACGATGCTCGATACTGGATACCTTATCCCGAATCCCGAACAATAATGATTCTTATTCATCTTTATATTGTCTATTCCACCAACAAGAGGCAGAAATGTTTTGGAATTATTTGAAAGTCACATGGCGAAACATCAAAAGATATAAGGGGTATTCCTTTATCAATATCATTGGACTCGCCGTGGGATTAGCCTGCTGCATTCTGATCCTTCTTTGGGTCCAGGATGAACTCAGCTATGACAGGTTCCATTCCAAAGCAGATGACCTTTATAGAGCAGTCAAAGAATACCATAAAACAGAGCCGGCCACCCATTACTGGCCTGTGTCTGCTCCTCTGGCTCCAGCCCTTAAAGAGAACTATCCAGAAATAATCAAAGCCGCACGCTTCACCCATCTGAGAAGAGGCCAACTGGTCAAATACGGGGAGAAAAGCCTCCTGGAGACTCAGATTTGCCTAACAGATCCTGACTTTTTCGAGATGTTTACCTTCCCTCTATTGCAAGGTGATCCCGCAAGTGTTCTATCCAACCCGAACTCACTTGTTATTTCAGAGGAAATGGCAACAAAATATTTTGGTTCAGAAAATCCGCTGGGAAAAACTCTCAACATCAATAATGAATATGACTTCACTGTGACAGGCATCATGAAGAATGTACCCCATAACTCTCACCTTAAATTTGATTTTTTGGTCCCCTTTATCAGGATTGAAGATTTCGAAAAAGAGTGGGCCGTGCTGGATAACTGGACGCTCAGCGGTTTTGCAACCTATGTCCTGCTCAAAAAGAACACATCACTGCAGGAGCTCAATCACAAAATCAAAGACTTTATTCTAAAACACGTCGCACAATCAAAAGACCTCCTTTATCTTCAGCCTTTGAAAGATATTCATCTATATTCTTCTCATATTCAATTCGGTATCGAAGGCCAGGGGAATATCAAGTATGTCTATATCTTCTCTGTCGTCGCATTTTTTGTCCTGATCATCGCGTGTATAAACTTTATGAATCTGGCTACTGCCCGATCATCCAACCGAGCCAAGGAAGTCGGTTTAAGAAAGGTAGTTGGCGCCAGGCGTCCACAGCTTATGGGACAATTCTTCTATGAATCCGTCCTTATGGCTTTACTTTCTCTCATCCTAGCTGTCGTCCTGGTCGAACTATTTCTCCCTGCATTCAGAGACCTCTCCGGAAAACCACTCGACCTGGGATTTTCCAGTAATATAAACGTTCTGCTGGCCATTGTCGTCATGACACTGATTACCGGATTTCTCTCCGGAACCTATCCCGCCTTGTTTCTTTCTTCCCTCCGACCCGTAAAGGTCTTGAAAGGGAGACTAAAAACTGAAGGGCGTGGTTATTTATTCCGGAAGATACTTGTGGTTTCTCAATTTTCTCTGTCCATCCTTCTCATAATATGTACAATCCTTGTCTCCATTCAGGTTGACTACATGAGAAACAGGAAGCTGGGACTGGATAAAGAGCAAGTGGTTTATCTCCCGATACGAAGTGAACAGGTCGGGAAGTATGACTCGCTAAAAATAGAATTATTAAAAAGGGCAGGCATCAGAAATGTGGCGGCATCCTCAAACATCCCCACATATGGAGTGATATTGACGTTAGATTACATCACCTGGGAAGGGAAAGATCCAGAGGATACCAAGGTTTTTCATGCGACTTCCACAGGATACGATTTTATAGAGACGTTAAATATGGAGATAATCCAAGGAAGGAGTTTTTCCGAAGAATATCCCGCGGATGAAAATGCGGTAGTGATCAATGAGACGGCACAAAAGTTGATAGGAATGGAAAATCCTGTAGGGAAGCGACTGATGCTACCGGATTCAGAATTGCCGATAATCGGAATCGTGAAAGATTATCATTTCAGATCCTTACACAGCGAAATAGAACCCCTCCTATTGATCAATGCTCCTTCGCTCTACCGATATATCCTTATTAAGCTTGATTCAGGAGATATCCCCAGCACTTTGGCCAATATTGAAAGCACATGGAAGACTTTTTTCCCTGATACACCGTTTGAATATCATTTCCTCGACGAGGCTTATGGCAAGCTCTACCGGACTGAGCAACAGATGGGCACTCTTTTTAATTACTTCACAGGGCTGGCCATATTGATATCCTGCCTTGGCTTGTTTGGACTGGCATCCTTCATGGCTGAGAAACGGACAAAGGAAATCGGCATCAGAAAAGTCCTGGGAGCCCCAGTCTCAGGCGTTGTCATTCTGCTCAACAAGGAATTTATCAAATGGGTTCTGATCGCAAATATTTTCGCCTGGCCTGTTGCTTATTACGCGATGTCTAAATGGCTGCAGGGTTTCGCTTATCGAACGAAGATAGAAGTTTGGAGCTTTGCCTTGGCCGCCTTGATCGCATTGGCTATTGCTGTAGTGACTGTAAGCTACAAATCAATCAAAGCCGCTACAGCCAATCCAGTGGAAAGCTTAAGGTATGAATGAAATATATGAGACCGAGTCCCGTTAGTGTGTTACTTGACTGCATAGTTTAATGCAGATTAATGACTTTATTAATGATTAAAAATTAATAATGGGGCCTGTAGCCATTTTAATACATGAAAAAGGTGGGGGGATATCTATTGGGTGGATGCAAAAATCATTGAAGCGCTGCGACCGAGGGAATAGCGATGTACATGAATCAAGTGTTAAGGAGGAATCAAAATGAAAAAAATAATTCTCATCGTCTGTTTGATGGTGGTGGCGGCAATAAGCATTAAAGCCCAAGAAGAGGGCGTTCAGGACAGGCAAAAAACCAAAAATGAACTCTTTGCGGCAGCTAGGAAGGGGGACTTCACAACCGTCAAATACATGTTGGAGAAATATCCCGACATGAAAAATGCCAAAGAGACCGGTGGCTGGACCCTGCTGCACGTGGCCTACAACAACCGGGAACTGGTCGAATACCTGATTCAAAACGGGGCGGACATCAAGGCCCGAAGCGATGGCCAGTGGACGCCCTTGCACAGCCAAGCCTATAAAGGGAACCTAGAGGCCGTGGAACTCCTGCTCGAGCATGGGGCGGACATTGAAGCGATAACGTCTTTCGGCCACACCCCTCTTTTAAGTTCCATCCGTTGGGACCGGATCGAGGTAACAAAATTCCTGATCGATAAGGGAGCGAATGTCAATCCCACTACAGAACTGGGAAGGACCCCGTTGATCATCAGCGCCATCGAAGGCAATCCCCAGCTGGCCAGGCTGTTCCTCGACAGTGATGCGGACATCAGCCTCAAGGACAATAACTACAAAAGGACAGCACTGCATTTCGCCGCTCTGTACGGTCAACTTGATATTATCGATGCGCTCGTGAAAAAAGGCGCCAATGTCAATGAAAGGGATGCGGCCGGGAAAACGGCCCTCGATTACGCCAACCAATATGGCCATGAAAAGGTGGCAAAACTGTTGAAATCCTCGGGAGCCCAGGGGGACATCGATCCAAAACATTTCGGGTTTTCTCCTTACCTTAAAAAAGCCCTGAAAGAAGGCGAGGCTTATGCCTGGTATATGGGCCATGCCGGATATGCCGTCAAAATAAAAAACCACTTCCTCCTGTTCAACTACAGCCACGGCTCCGGTGCCGGTCTCCCAGAAGAACCCCGTCTGGCTAACGGACGTATCCATCTCGACGAAATTGCCGACTGCCGCACCATCGTTTTTGCCGGAAGCCCACACCACTCGCATCACCATCCCGAAATATTCAACAAATGGCAGAAAATCCACAAAAACATCACTTTTGTTTACAGCTTCGAGGACAAGCTCGGCAGGAATCCGAGATACTTCAAGGACGTGGAAGGCCCCAAATACATCTATCTGCCCGATCGAGAGAAAAAGAACATTGAAGGCGTGAAAGTGGAAACCATCCCGGTGGTTTCGGCTCATGGTAACAAGGGTTCGGGATTCCTTGTGGAGGTGGATGGACTGATGATCTTTTACGGCGGCAAACACCTGCTACGCAGTGAATCCCAAAAAGAAGCCTTCCGTAAGCCCATCGACACACTGAAGGAAAGAGGCATAGAAATCGACCTGTTGATTCTTCCGGGCAATTTCGCTTTGGGCCGGATTTTTCCCATCAACCTGGAGGGCGTCGACTATGCCGTCAAAACGCTCAAACCTAAAGCCTTTCTTGCCTCAGGAGGCGATTCGACAGAGTTTGTTCTTTTGGAAGTGGCCGCCACTCTCGAAAAATATAAAGACCATATAAAGATCTTCTGCCCAGAACACAGAGGAGATATGTTCATCTTGAAAAATTGAAACAGCTGAAATATCAAGAAAAAGATTGATTTGATCAAGCATATCAGGAGCTCAGTATAAATCATAAACGAAATATTTTAAGCGTTTGCTTCACCATTTGTTTTTTTGTTATTTCATTAACGGGTCAGGAAATACATGATTATACAAATTAAGACCAAACCTATCCCCTATCACAAATAAGCCACAAAATCTGCTATAAGAGCTAGTGAGAAAAAGAGAGTTCGTTAAGCTAAAAGGAGGAAAACATGCGAGAGATTCTCAGGAGGATTAGTAAAAGTAGATTTTGCTTTGGAGGAAGATAGTCTATCCAGCTATAATAAAAGGATTATTGAGGAGATATCGGCAGAAATATTTGCTCTTCCTTCTCCTTCAGTACTAACATGGATTCCACTCAATGTTCGGCTTCCTACGCGGCACCACTCGGCGGAAGTTCCAGGCCGGATATCCAAGAGTAAGTAGAACATGCACCTCTTTTTCGTCAGGTATACCGAGGACTTCGTGCTGCAGATGGGGGAACTCTTCAAGAAGCAACTGGATGCTTCCTATATGACAAGTCCCCAGCCCCATCCGCTCTGCTGCTAGAGTGATGTTGTAGGCAGCATATGTTGCTTCCTCACGGGCGCAAACAAAGCCTTTATCACAGAATCCGGCCAGGATTACAGGAGCATTGAAAAAGAATCGTTTTTTCTTTTGTAGTCCTTCTTCGATGAATCGATCGATTTCTTCGATGGAAAGTCCTCCCAGAAATTTAGAGGCGTCCCGCCCCTCTTTGGTGCTAAGCCTGACTTCGTCAAGAGTACGCTGGAGTAATTTTATGATGTTATGTTCATTATCCAAAACGATCCAATCTAGAAATTGGCGATTTTCGCCGGTTGGAATATATCTTGAACAAAAGATCAAATCCTGGATCAACTTGCGGGGAACCTGACGCGCTTGATATCTACGATAAGAACGGCGAGCTCGAAATGCTGTTAACAGCATTTCCAGGGATGGAAGCTGCTTAGGATCGATCAGAGGACACTCCTGAAGAGGAATCTCTTCATGATTGATAGAGTCAGTTGTGCATACAGCGAGGCAGTGACCACACAAGCGGCATTTCTCAGGATGGATCACATGTGGTCCATCCTCTTTCATCCCGAATACATCTCGAGCATAGCAGATGTCTGCACACGCTCCACACTGAATGCAAGAATCCCGGTTGATAGAGATCATGGCCATGGTTGCTTCTCCAACTTAAATTTAAATCATTTTATCCTATCTTTCCTATTTTAAATAAAAAAATATACCTAAAAAAGGTGGGTTTGATGAATCAAACCCCTACAATATAAATTAAATCCCTGCAAACAATTGATATATAAAAAAGGTGGGTTTGATGAATCAAACCCCTACAATAATGGAATTGATAAAAATGGGGCCTGGCCCCATTTTATGGCCCCATTTTATTTTTCGATGAGGGCTGAAGCTTCGGGTAAAACTTCTATCGCTTTTAAAACAACAGGATCGCTTTTCCGGTAAACCTTTATCCCTTCCTCCATACCCCAGAGTGAAGAGAATATCTCTCTTTCCAGTTCTCTCTTTATTTCTTCTTTCGCCTCTTCAAATTGATTTGAGTCATAATCAATCTTACTTTCTCTAAGATAGTTCTTGAAATCTTCCATAACCAGAGAGCCGACAATAAAATCTCTTCCTACAGCTTTTTTTCTGCCGGGATCTTTTTCCCGTTTCTGGCTTTTTGGGGGAAAGCTGATTGTTTTCGACAGAGGAGTATTTTTGTTCGTGAACCTTTGAGCATAGGAGAAAAAGGCTCCCTTAATCAGCAGCTCTGCTGTTATAGTCTTGAAAGAGAATTTCACCTCATAATCAGGGGATATTCCTCCCTGGCCCAGAACCTCTCTACCTCTTGAAGTAAACCTGACTTCTCTTTCTCCTTGAATTCTTCTTGTGAACCTATAATCTTCAAGATGAGTATAATCTCTCTGGATTGACCTGCCGCTCGGCGTAAAATATTTTGCAGTCGTCAGGGCAACCGCAGCATTGAGAGAAAGAGGGTGAACTGTCTGAACCAGCCCTTTTCCAAAGGAGGTTTCGCCCACGATAAAACCTCTATCATTATCCTTTATGGCTCCGCTTACGATTTCGGGAGCGCTGGCACTTCCTCTATTTATCAGGATGACAAGGGGAATCTTTTCATATTGATTGTTGTATATGGCTCGGAATTCTTTATTGTATTCCTTGTTTTTCCCTTTCATGGAAACAATAAGAGTGCCTCTCGGCAGAAATTCATCCGAAATCTCTATTGATTGAATAAAAGTGCCGCCACCGTTCGTCCTCATATCAAGAATGAGCTCCTTCATTCCCTGGCTGACTAAAGACTTCATTTTTTCTTCAAATTCCTTGGTCGTGGTTGCAGAAAAATTTCGGATGAAAATGTATCCAATCCCGTCTTGAAGCATAAAGGAATAGGGAACACTGTAAAGAGGGATCTCCTCCCTCTTTATGGTTAAATCAAAAGGCCTTTCCATTGCCTCACGGACAACCGTTATGCTGACCTTGGTTCCCTTAGGGCCCCTTAACCTCAGCATTGCTTCGTAACTCGATATTGGCTTTGTGCTCTCGCCGTTAATATGAGAAATAACATCTCCGGCCTGAATGCCCAACCTGTAGGCAGGCCCTCCTTCGATGGGAGAGATCACTACCAAACGTTCTTCCTGCTTCTGGATTATGATTCCCAGGCCGTGATATTTCCCCACGTGTTCTTCTCTCAACCGAGAGAAATGACGTGGATCGAGAAAATAAGAATGAGGATCCAGAGTCTGAAGCATCCCTTTTATAGAAGAATAGGCAAGCTGCTTTTGGTCAATGTTACGATAGTAGTTTTTTTCTATGAGGGAAACAATGGAGGATACCTTCTCAAAATATGGACTCCAGATGTCCTCCATCCGAGCAGGAACGAGGATGAGCACAAAGATCAAAGCAAACAGCAAAATTATCTTTCTTTTCATTTCTGTCTCAGTCCACTCAAATACTACCAAAGCCTACTGGTCTTGTAAAGTTATTGTTGACTTATGAAAAAACGATGCTTACTTGACTTAATCTGGTTGAACGGCTATATTTCCATAAGCATTCAGGACTCAAAAGAAAAGAAAGAAATGTTCGGAAACATAGGATTTCCTGAATTACTCATCATTCTCGCCATTGCCCTTCTCATCTTTGGGCCTAAAAAGCTTCCCGAAGTGGGAAGGTCTATAGGTAGGGCGCTGCGAGAATTCAGAAAAACATCCGATGAAATCAAAGAAAAGATAGAAGAAGAAATCCAAGTTGAAGAGTTTAGAGACATAAAGGAAGAGATTAAAAAGGATATTGAAGAAAATGAGGAAGGGAAAAAAGTCTCCTGACCGTATGACCTTCCTCGAACATCTCGAAGATCTCAGAAAAAGGATATTTTACTCCTTCATCGCCATCATCGTCGCTGTCATCCCAGCCTGGTTTTTCAGTAAAGATATCTATAAAATCTTGGCCCTTCCGGTCACCCAATTTCTTCCTGAAGACACAAAAATGGCCTATACAACACTAACAGCTCCCTTTATGCTCTACATCAAAGTTTCTTTCTTAACATCGATATTTATCACTTCGCCTTTTATCTTTCTCCAATTCTGGATGTTCGTTGCTCCTGGTCTCTACAAGAAAGAAAAAAAATATGTTATTCCGTTTGTTTTATTCACAACGATCTTTTTTTCCCTCGGTGCTCTCTTCGGCTACTTTGTGGTCTTCCCCTGGGCCTGCCGCTTTTTCCTTGGTATGGGGGCTGATTTTGAGCCTGTTATCACGGTTGATAAATATTTCAGCCTGGCTCTCCGGGTACTCTTAGGAATCGCTCTGGTTTTTGAATTGCCCACTCTCGTTTTCTTCCTATCCCGTATCGGGATTGTTACTTCCAGATGGATGATAAAAAATTTCAAGTACGCAGTCTTGGTTGTTTTTATCATTGCTGCTATTATCACTCCCACTCCAGATATGGTCACCCAAAGTATCATCGCTGTTCCTATGTTAGCTCTTTACGGCTTGAGCATTCTGATTGCCTTCCTTTCAGAAAAAAGAAGAAAAAGAGAAAATAAAAAAGCTGAAGAAGAATTAGCCGGATAATTAGATTTCTTACAGACCAAAGAATGAGGAAAAAAGAGAAGGTTATTGTTCGCAGGGCTCTGGATTACAATCCAGAAAATATCAAAAAAATTGTCCGGGAAGGCCTGGGCGAGTTTGGTCTTAGTTCGAAAGTAAAGGGAAGAATCACCATCAAGCCTAATGTGGTCATGGCTCACCATAAGGTCGCTCCCTCAGCATTTACCCGCCCAGAATTTCTCAACGGTCTCCTCGGTGCCTTGACGGATGGGAAAAAAGATACTCAGAAAATCGTTCTGGCTGAAAAAACCGGAGCAGGGCTTCCCACCACCAGGATGTTCAGGAGAGCTGGTTACTACAATCTTAAAAAAAAATACAGAATTAAGCTCGTTCCGATAGAAGAATCCAGAAAGAGGACCATACGCCTTCAAAAAGGAGAAGTTCACGAAGAAGTGACCACGGCCCGAGAAATTGTGGACAATGATTTTCTCGTCTATGCACCAAAACTTAAAAGCAATGTGCTGTGTCAGGGCCTGACAGCAGCCATAAAGCTCAACATGGGACTCCTCCTGGACAGAAAAAGATTGTGGAATCACAATTTTAACCTGGATAAGAAAATAGCCGATCTCCTGGAAGTAGGCTTCCCGGATTTTATCGCCACAGATGCTATTGAAATTTCCCTTGGAGGGAATCAGCTTACTCAACACGGAAGGCGCTTAGGGATAATCCTGATGGCCACAAATCCTGTAGCCCACGATGTTGTCTGTTCTCATATCCTTCACCTTGATCCTGAGCATATTCAGTATCTCCGTCTTGCCCAAGAAAGGGGCTACGGCTCACTCAGCCTTGATGATATCGAGATCAAAGGCGATATACCTCTCGAAGAAATCAGGCAAAAAACAAAAAATTTGGATCTCGGCGTGGTTAGAGTGGATGAAGTTAACTGCAATATAAGAACAATTGCTGGCGAACCCTATTGCCCTGGCGGATGTCATGGTATTTTTTTGGACTGGCTATATATGTTTAAAGACAGAAAGCCTGAACTCTGGAAGAATCTTCCTGCATGGACAGTTGTCATAGGTAAGCATTCAGGCGATGTCTCGGCTTCTAAATTGATGGTTATAGGCACCTGCTCTGAGATCCAGGGAAAGGTTCGAGCTCGAAAGAAAAGAAAAATCAGAGGCTGCCCGCCAAGGCACAAAGACCTCGTCCTCTTGTTTTTCTTAAAAGCTGGAATTCTCAATCCCCTTTTCAGGTTTGATATTATCATCGATGCTTATTTTTTCCTTTTTATCTCCTGGTGTAAAAGATTTATCAAAGGCAGGTTGTAAGGTCTATGGACGGAAGGCTCATAATCGAAAACAACCGGGTTGAAACCAAAGAGAAAATTAAATCCTTTAATCCTGCCACTCTAGAATCTGTGGGTGAAGCCTGCCTCGCTTCTCCTGCAAAATGCCAGGAGGCGGTTCAAGCAGCGAAAAGGGCTTATCCGCTCTGGAAAGAACTTTCCTGGGAGAAAAAAAGAGATGTTTTCCGAAGGGCAAAAAAGATCCTCCTCCGGAGAAGCAGCGAGGTGGCCCAGCTCTTAACCCTTGAGAAAGGCTCACCCCTTCCGGAGTCCTTATCAGTAGAAGTCATGGGAGGTCTCGAAGTCCTGGACTATTACAGCCAGAATTTGAGGAAATCATTAAAGTCAACGAAGGCGAAACATAATATTGTTCTTTTTTTCCACAAAAAAAGTTCCTTTCATTTTCAGCCATTAGGAGTAACACTCGTCATCTCCCCTTGGAATTTTCCTTTCATTATTCCTTTTTACGATATCATTGCTGCCCTGGCTACGGGGAACACAGTGGTCTTCAGACCGTCGACATCAACGCCTTTGGTTGGACTTCTGATAGGAGACATTTTATTAGAGGCCGGTCTGCCTCCCGGCGTTTTGAATATCGTCAACTGCAAAGTCGCCCAGGCAGAAGATTTAATATTGAGCAAGGATGTTGAGACAGTCATGTTTACCGGGAGCGTTCCCACGGGAAAAAGAATTATGGAGCTCGCCAGCCAAAATTTACATAATATTGTACTGGAGCTGGGAGGAAAAGACCCCATGATTATTCTCAAGGATGCAGACCTTGAGAGAGCATCCAGGGGAGCGGTCTGGAGCGCTTTCATGAATGCGGGCCAAAGCTGCGCTTCTGTCGAGAGAGTCTATGTTGCTCAAGAAATTGCAGACGAATTTATAAGCAAAGTTTTGAATCACGCTAAAAAGTTAAAGGTGGGCAATCCTCTTGAACCTGAAGTTGATATGGGTCCTATGGCCAATCTCAGCCAGCTAAAAGTTGTAGAGGAACAGGTAGAGGATGCAGTAAGAAAAGGAGCGCAAGTGCTATTGGGAGGACAAAAGATAGAAAACCTCCCCGGTTACTTTTTCCAACCGACCGTTCTCTCCGAGGTCAATCACTCGATGAAAGTCATGCAGGAGGAGACCTTCGGTCCGGTCCTTCCTATCATACCTTTTTCTGAACCAGAAGAAGCTGTTTCCCTGGCTAACGATTCCCGGTTCGGGTTGACTGCCTCTATCTGGACAAGAAGCAAGAAAATGGCATCCTGGATGGCTGAGAGAATCGAAGCAGGTACCGTGACCGTGAACGATCACATGTTTTCCTTTATGGAACCCGGGGCAATATGGGGAGGAGTGAAGCAAACTGGAAAAGGATACACCCATGGACAGTTCGGCCTTCAGAAACTTGTGAATATCAAATATATCAGTCTCGATCTTGCTAAAAAAAAGACCCAGATCTGGTGGTATCCCTACAGCGCAGACTGGCCAAAGGTTTTGGATAAATCATTTGTCCTTTTTTACGACGACCGGCTTTTTAAAAAAATTAAGGCTACCTTTTCCCTCTTATCTTACTGGTCTCTGATAAAAGCTGGAACTCCGATTCTTAATTTTATAAAAGGTATTCCCAGATTCTTAAAAAAATGAAAAAAGATGCGAGAATCATAGGCTTAACAGGAACAAATAGCGCTGGAAAAGGAGAGGTCGCTGCTTACCTTGAAAAAAAGGGCTATACCTATTTCTCTCTTTCTGATCTGATTCGTGAAGAGCTCCGAAAAATAGGAAAAGAGGTGACCAGGGACAACTTGATAAAAATGGGAAACGAGTTGAGAGAAAAAGGAGGCCATGATATCCTGGCTAGGCGTGTTATGAAAAAGATCAAAGACAAATCTGTAATAGACAGCATTCGCAATCCCAGAGAGGTTGAATATTTGAGAAAGCAGAGAGATTTTATCCTCGTGGCCGTTGATGCGCCTGTGGATTTAAGATACGAGAGAGCGAGGCTAAGAGGAAGAGCGGAGTCAGCCTCAACTCTTGAGGAGTTTGTCAAAAAAGAGGCAGAAGAGATGACAGACCGTGAGAAAGGACAACAGCTTCACAACTGCATGAAAATGGCAGATTTCCTCGTGATCAATGATGGTTCCCTCAAGGATTTACACCAAAAAGTGGAGGAATTGTTATGAAAAAGAAAAGAATTTCCAAGGACGAATACTATTTGGGGATAGCAGAAGAAGTTGGACGGCGAAGCACTTGCTTCCGTCGAGCCATAGGGGCCATCATCATCCGTGATGACCAAATCATCTCCACAGGATACGTGGGAGCACCGAGAAAAACCAAGGACAGCTTCGAACACGGCTTCTGCCTCAGAGACAGGTTGAAAATACCCCACGGCCAGCGCTACGAGCTGTGCCGAAGCGTCCATGCAGAGCAAAACGCTATCATCAACGCTGCCCGAGCTGGAGTCAGCCTCCTGGGAGGCGACATCTACATCTACGGCAGTGTTTTCGGAAAAGATAAACCAATAGACGCTTTCCCCTGTTATATCTGCAAGAAAATGATTATCAATGCCGGCCTAAACCGTATAATCTCCTCTACATCCGATGGTAAAATGAAAATTTTCCGTGTGAGCGAGTGGATTAAGGACTGGCAGCAAGGCGATATTCTCGATGATAGCCACCAATATGGTTAAGATAACTTAAATATCTTCTGCAGCTATTTTGCAGAATGATATTCGAATAAGTACGGAGGACTTAAAATGAGCTCGCGCCTAACTTTCTCTTTCTTACTCCTCATACTGGTTTTTCTGCTGCTGGGATTTCAGGCTTTTTCCATCTGCCAACAGGAAACGCAAGAAGTCTCGAAGACCAAAGTCAGTATCCTTAATCTTCTGAGGATCATTCCTTCTTCTGAATCCATAGATTATGTCAAGAATAAAACTCAATTTCAGCTTCACACACTTCTTACAGAACAGCGTCATCCAAAAACCTGGGATTTAAGCGAAAGAATCCAGAAGGATTGCAGGAGCGGCCTTCGTATGCTTTTCTCTGTAGATGAAGATATTGTGGAAAAACTTGAAGCTCTGTCCAGGGAAAAAGAGATCCTGGAACAAGCTGCTCAGGCGGTAGAACAAGCTCTCCTCTCCAACCAAAAAATATACATCTATGGCTGCGGCGCCACAGGTCGTCTAGCCAAACAGATGGAAAGCACGTTCTGGCGTCCTTTCTGGCAAAAAGCCAGAAAAAAGAGAAGGATATGGTCAAAGATCAAACGCCATATGGGGGATTACGTCGAGAATCAGCTCGTCGGCGAGATGACCGGTGGAGACCGAGCCCTTATCAGCTCGCTTGAAGGATTTGAAGACCTGCTGCTTATAGGACGTCTTCAGCTTGAGGACAGAAAGGTCGAGAAAGGAGATGTGGTCATCTGCGTGACAGAAGGAGGTGAAACCTCTTCTGTTATCGGAACGATTTTGGCCGCTTTAGACCAGTGGAAAACAGCCGAGTCTTATGACCCAGAGCAGACCAAAAAGAAGCTCTATTTTGTTTACAACAATCCTGATGAAAAGCTTCGTCCCTTCGATAGGAGTCGAAAAGTCCTTGAAGAACCCGGAATCACAAAAATAAATCTCACAACAGGGCCTCAGTCGATAACCGGCTCAACCCGGATGCAGGCTACTACAATCGAAACTTTTGTCGTCGGGAATATTCTGCAGCAAGCGCTTGATCGCTCCTTAAGAAAATTCCTATCGAAAAAACAGATGACAGCCCTTGGATTCAAAAGTGAACTTTATCTCGAAGACAAACTAAAAGAATTTTCTTATATTCTAGACCAGGTCAAAGAAAACCTTTCGGACATAGCCAAATTCACACAGCTTGAAGCTCAAACTTATAAAATGGGGAGTTTCTCTACCTATTTTGCCCAAAAAGGCTTGATCACAGTCTTTATCGACAGCACTGAAAGAAGCCCGACGTTTCGCCTTTTTCCCTTGGACACAGTCAAGGAAGAAAAAAGGAAAAGCTGGATTCAGGTCTGGACTCCTGCCGATAATCTCCAGGATGCCTGGCAAGCATTTCTCGGAAGGCCATTCAGAGGACTATCGCCCGAATTCTACAGAAAGCCTTTTGAAGAGGAAATAGATGACCCATACCTTCAAAAGGCTGCTCTGGAAAGCCTAAAAAACGCAGGAAACGACCAGCAGTTTCTCTACGATTTTTCTTTCGCTGATTTCAACCTGAAAAATCGAGAACCATTGCAGGGAGACCTGGGAGTTGCAGTGCTTATTAGCCCTGAAGAAGGTGAGCTTGGAAAGGAAAATTCTGATTTCCGGAAATTCATAGACCTCTTCTCCAAGAAGGGGGCGAGTGTGGCCGTTATTCTTATAACTGACGAATCCTCGAAGAAAATATCAAAGCTCATCCGGAAAATACCTGATTTCGGAGCTGAAGGAAAAAACACCCTTGTCGTTGTCAATATAGAGAGAAAAAACGACCCACTTGGCATCAATCAGCGGATTGCCCTCAAGATCCTGCTTAATGCCCATTCGACGGGAGTAATGGCGCGCCTGGGAAAGGTCATCGGAAACACGATGACCAATGTTAGCCCGAGTAATCTCAAGCTTATAGGTCGGGCGACATACCTCGTTCAATCCCACGTCAACGACGTCCTGAGCCATCCCACCTGGGTAAAGCTCTATGGAATACGAAGGCCAATTTCATACGGCGAAGCAAACGCTGTTTTGTTTGACGCCATAAACTATCTCAAAGATAAAAAGAAAGAAGCAGGGCAGACCGCAGAGGTCGCCTTTTCTATCATTCGGATCCTCGAGTCCTTTCGATCAGAAAATAGCCTTATACGAAGTAAGACCTTAAGCATCGTAAAAGAAACTGGACTGAGCAAGTATCTTTCAAATGTTATATCTCAATAAAAATAAAGAAGCGCTAAGGAGAAGAAATACGGGGGGAGTTCTTTCAATTTTTTTCATCAGCACAATCCTGCTTTTTTGGTTTTTCCCGACAAAAATCGCTCTTGCGCCCGAAAGACAAGTGGAACTTGGGAATGAAATGTTCGTTAAAAATTTCTCTTCCGAACTCCAAGGAAAATCCCTGGGACTTGTCATCAATCACACCTCTGTCCTTCCTCCAGGAAGGCCTCTATTCCAGGCTCTTCTGGATAAAGGGCAAAAAATTCAAGCTATTTTTTCTCCAGAACATGGGTTTTCGGGAAAAGTGGAAGCAGGGAAAGAAGTAAAAGACAGCCAGCTGAAAGACATAATGATATACAGCCTTTATGAAAAAAATAAAAGGCCGACACCAGAGCAAACTTATGGAATTGATGCTTTTGTTTATGATATCCAAGACGTGGGAACCAGATTTTACACCTATATCACTACACTGAAATATGTCCTCGAAGCAGCTGCTGAAGCTCAAATCCCGGTCTATGTTCTGGACAGACCCAACCCAGCAGGCGGAGATATCATCGAGGGACCCCTTTTACGTCCAGAATACGAATCTTTCATCGGTGCATTGCCTATCCCTGTAAGGTACGGTTTAACTCCAGGTGAGCTGGCGATGATGATGAAGGGCGAAGGATGGGTTCCGAAGGAGTTTGACCTCCATGTGGTCAGGATGAAAAACTGGAAGAGAAGCTACTTTTGGGAAGACACTGGTCTTCCCTGGATTCCCCCTTCCCCCAATATGCCAACGCCTGAGACAGCCATCATTTATCCAGGATCGAGCGTTCTTGGAACTGTGAAACTTAATGAAGGTAGGGGAACGCCCCATCCTTTTCTTCAATTCGGAGCGCCCTGGCTTGATCCCTCCCTCCTGATAAAAAAATTAAACGGAGGGGAACAGTTCGGCATTAAGCTTGAAGCTGTAAACTATACGCCCCGTTCTCTGCCCGGAAAAGCACTTCATCCGCTGTATAAAAATAAAGAATGTCATGGAATACGAGTTCGAATCCTGCAGAAAGAAAAATTCTTCTCTCTTCGATTTTCGTATGAAATAATAAAAGCTCTTAAAAATCAGCAGCAACATAAACTCACTACGCCTTCTGGCTATCTAAACAAGATTTTCGGAAGCAACCATTTAAGCGATTATATCGAGGGAAAAATAAGCTATGAAGAATTAATCTCTCAGGTGGAGCAGGAGGAAAAGAGCTTCAGGGAGAAGCGCCAGAAGTATTTGCTGTATAAGTAAAAAAAATAATAATAAGAATTTCCCCATGGGGAACGTCTCCCTTGATGCAAATACGGAGAAATCAAAAAAGAATTGGAGTAGAAGATGAGAAAACATAAGACGATTGGAATCATGGGCTTGTTGATTCTTGCATTGTGCGTGCCGAAAGCCTTTTCAGAGAGCAAGAGTTTTCAGGCAGCACCCGCAACTAAACTTAAAATGCCGGAAACACCTGCTGGCCGATGCGCCTCTACATACGTTGAATCATTCAATTCTGCCGATGTCACTAAGATGAAGAGTTTCTTCAAGCAGTATTATTCTGATTCTGACCTCAAAGAACGGTCTATTGAGAGTCGCCTCAAAAGATACTATCAACTTCGTGAAATATTTCAAACACTCACACCAGCCTATCTGGGTTTGAGTCTCGAACGGCAGATCTCTTTGCTCTGCACCGCATCCGGTACTGATAACGGCATAGTTTTCCGCTTTCAGCTCAGAGATGCTAAACCATATAAAATCGAATTTATGACCGTTTCCGCAATAAATATTGATGGAGTAGACTTTTCCTCATCAAACGCAACAAAAGAAATCCAAGAGACCATCAACTACGTTGCTAACAGAGCCCAGCCCGTTGACGACGCAATGCGAAAGGACACAGTCGAGAAGGCTGCAAGAGGCTTACGAGAGGAATATCTCTATCCCGAGATGGGCCAAAAAATGGCAGATAAGCTCATGCAGAATTTATCAGCTGGTCTTTATGATGAGCACAAAAGCACAGGCAAGCTCGCTGACAAGCTTACAGAAGACATGGTCGCCCTCTGCAAGGATCGCCATCTTTGGATTGAAGCAACTAATCCCTTGCACGACCAATCGATTTATGCATATAACCGCAGCGTGGAGGACCTTCGTCGAGACAACTACGGCTTCCGAAAGACTGAGATCCTGCCTGGCAACGTCGGATACATCAAGTTCGACATGATCTATGACGACGAAGAAGCCCTTGAAATCGCCGCTTCCGCCCTTGCGTTTGTTGCTCATTGCGATGCCTTGATTTTTGATATTCGTGATAACATAGGCGGCGAGTGGGGAACGGCTCAACTCATCATCAGCTATTTTTTCAAAGAACAAACGATCACCGGGCATTCCTATGATCGTACCGGACAAATAATTGGCACCGGCAAAACACTTGAAGATATCCCGGGAAAGCGGTTTGACCCGGCCCTGCCAGTTTACATCTTAACCAGCAATCGTACGGGTTCAGCAGCCGAGGGATTTGCCTACATATTAAAACATTTCAAAAAAGCAACCATTGTGGGAGAGACCACTCTTGGAATGGCTCATCCCTCTAAAGAACTGGTCATTAACAAGCTTTTCCGGATATCTGTGCCTTTTAGGCGATCTGAAAATGCCATAACCAAGACAAATTGGGAAAATGTCGGAGTGATCCCTCATATAAAGGTCGAAGATTCCAAAGCTCTGGAGGCTGCGATAGAAGAGGCAAAGAAGCGAAGAATAAATCCATCCAAGAATTAATCCATATATGAATAAGGTGGGTTTGATGAATCAAGCCCCTACATGAATCAAATCTAATGGCGGCGGAGGATTTCTTTAACTCTCATCAGCTGGACCTGATAGGAGCGCTCCATCTCTTCCAAGCGGCTTGAAATATAAACTATGGTCTCTTTAATACTGGGAATAAGAATATGCTCTAAAGCATTGACCCGACGGCGTGTGACCTCAATCTCATGAGACAAGAGCTCCACTGCCTTCCAGAGCCGAGACATCTCCATCAAATCCTTGAGTAACTCCTGAGTCTTTTTTATTCCAATATCAAGCTCGCTTTCAGTGTTGAGAAGGTCATAATCAGAGACTTCTTTTTCTTCTATCTCAAATCGAGGGATAGTAAGATTGAAAATTCTTTCTCTCTTTGTTGCCAAGGTCAATTTTCCTTGCGGTATGAGCTTTTCCAGTTCTTTGTGAGAGTTACGTGAACGGGCAAGGGCAAAAGAAAGGAAGACTTTTTTTAGTTTCAAGCTCACTATTTCTTGAAGATCATAAAGCTCTCTCACAAGCCGCAGAAAACGACGCATTATCTCTTCGAGCTTGTCCTTGAGAAGTTTATGCCCCCTCTCAGCCAGAACAAGACGCCTGCGGAGCCTCAGAAACTCCATCCTATTAGGATTAACGGCAAGTCTCATTTCTTTTCAGGGTAATATTTCTCTAAATATTCGGGGCGAATTCTCTTGAGTTCTGCCCTCGGGATTTTATGGAGAAGTTTCCAGCCAAGGTCCAGTGTGTCTTTGATAGAACGAGATTCGAACTCACCCTGCCTAACGAATCCATCCTCATAATAGTCAGCAAACTCTAAATACAGCTTATCCAAATCACCGAGGGCTGCCTCTCCCAAGATTAGGGCGAGCTCTCTGGCTTCTTTTCCTCGAGCATAACAGGCAAAAAGCTGGTTGAGGACGTCGGCATGATCCTCTCGTGTTTTCCCTTCGCCAATTCCTTTATCCTTGAGTCGGGAAAGGCTGGGAAGCACATCTATGGGAGGATAGATTCCCTTCCGATGAATCTCCCGGCTGAGCATGATCTGGCCTTCCGTGATGTAGCCCGTCAAATCAGCAATCGGATGTGTTTTGTCGTCCTCAGGCATAGTGAGGATAGGGATGAGAGTGATTGATCCCTTTTTGCTTTTAATTCTGCCTGCTCTCTCATACATGGTAGCCAGGTCTGTGTAGAGGTAACCAGGATATCCCCTTCGGCCAGGAACTTCTTTTCGAGCTGCAGCGATTTCTCGAAGCGCCTCAGCATAGAAGGTCATATCCATTAAGATCACCAGAACATGCATATCAAGGTCAAATGCCAGATACTCTGCACATGTTAAGGCTAGACGCGGTGTGGCGATGCGCTCGATGGTGGGCTCGTTCGCCAAGTTGAGGAAAAGCACCGCCCTCTCTAATGCTCCTGTGTTACGGAAATCCTCTATGAAAAAGTTTGCCTCTTCAAAGGTTATGCCCATTGCGCCAAAAACTACGGCAAATTTCTCTGCTTTTCCTAACACAGAAGCCTGTCTGGCAATCTGGGCAGCAATCCGGGCATGGGGCAGCCCGCTCCCTGAAAACAAAGGAAGTTTCTGTCCCCTTACCAGGGGATTCATCCCGTCAATAGAAGATATTCCAGTCTGGATGAACTCAGAAGGGTAGTCCCGAGCATCAGGATTTATAGGGTTTCCAGTGATATCAAGCATTTTCTTGGCAATTATTTGAGGGCCGTGGTCTTTAGGTCTTCCTGAACCATCAAAAATTCGACCGATAATCTCATCTGAAACACCCAGCTGCTGGGAACGTCCTAAAAACCTCACCCGGGATTTATCCACATCAAGCCCTATGGTCCCTTCAAAAACCTGAACGATTGCTTTTTCTGTGGAGATATCAAGAACTGTGCCCCGGCGTAAAAAACCTCCTGGAGCTTCAATTTCTACCAATTCGCCATATTTTACGTCCCTGATTCGCTCGACGATAACCAAAGGTCCGACAATGTTGGAGACAGTCAGATACTCTTTATACATTTTCTTCACTCATCCCTTTCTTCTGTAACAGCTCTCTAAAGGCGTTGTCGACTTCGATATAAACTTCCAGAAGGCCAGATTCTCCTTCAGGGAGGAATTTCATTTTTGAAATTTTCTCTCTGACCCCAAGAGCTAAAATCTCTTCCAGGCTTTTCTCTTCCTCAAGAGCTTTAAGGCCCGAGTTGTGAAAATGGAGGATTGTTCGAAGCATCAAATACTGCTTCCTCAAGGATGTGTAAGTATCCTGCGGATGAAAGGCATTCTGATGAAGAAAGTCCTCTCGGATTGATCGTGCAGACTCAAGGATAAGCCTTTCCTTGGTGGAAAGGGATTCTATACCGACAAGCCGGGCAATTTCTTGAAGCTCTGACTCCTCCTCAAGAAGCTGCATGGCTTGCTGCCTGAGGACCGTAAATTCTTCGGCTACGCTGCTATTCAGGTAATCCTTTATGTTTTCAACGTACAGAGAATAGCTTAAAAGCCAGTTAATGGCGGGAAAGTGCCGCATGTTTGCCAGCCTATCATCCAACGCCCAGAAGACTTTGACCACCTTGAGAGTGGCTTGTACGACTGGATCGGATAAATCTCCTCCTGGAGGAGAGACGGCACCCATAACACTCAGGGCCCCTGACCTCCTATCCGAGCCCAAGCAGATAACTTTTCCAGCCCGCTCATAGAATTCAGCGATGCGGCTTGCCAGATAGGCAGGATAACCTTCTTCTCCTGGCATCTCCTCCATACGTCCTGAAATCTCCCTTAAAGCTTCCGCCCACCTGCTTGTAGAATCTGCCATGACGGCCACAGAATAACCCATATCACGGAAATATTCAGCGATGCTCATTCCGGTATAGATAGATGCTTCTCGAGCAGCAACAGGCATGTTAGAGGTATTGGCTATAATAACTGTGCGCTCTAAAAGTGGCCGGCCCGTATGGGGATCTTCCAATTCAGGGAAGCTGAGAAGAAGGTCAGCTGTTTCGTTACCCCTCTCCCCACAGGCAACGAAGACAATGATCTGAGCATCAGACCATTTGGCAAGCTGGTGCTGGACAACGGTCTTGCCGCTGCCGAATGGACCGGGCACGCAGCCTGTTCCTCCCTTCGCTAAGGGAAACAGAGTATCAAGAACTCTCTGCCCTGTAGTCAGAGGCTCATCGGGCATGAGACGTTCATGAACGCTTCTGTTTCTGCGGATTGACCATGTCTGAAACATCTTTACGTCTTTCACATCTTTTTTGGCCTGTATCCGTGCCACCACATCTTCTATAGACAGACTTCCTTTTTTGATCTCTACGATTTTTCCGGCTGCGCCAGCAGGAACCATGATTTTATGTTTAACAAGAGAAGTTTCCTCCACCTCGCCCAGGAAATCACCCTCTTTGACCTCCTGACCTTTGGTGACCAAGGGAGTGAACTTCCATTTTTTATCCCGGTCCAAGGGCGGCAATTCGACACCTCGTGTGATAAAGTCTCCTTCTTTGCTCCTTATGACATCCAAGGGTCTCTGGATTCCATCATAAATGGAGCTTATCAAACCCGGCCCCAATTCAACACTTAAGGGCTCCCCTGTTAAGAACACTGGTTCCTCTGGGCCGATGCCTGTGGTGTCCTCGTAGACCTGGATAAAAGCCAAGTCTTCTTTGAGTTCGATAATTTCTCCTATAAGTCCTAACTCTCCAATCTTGACCATGTCGTACATTTTTGCCCCCAGGCAGCCTGAAGCGACGACCAGAGGGCCTGCGACACGAATAATTTTACCTTCTTTCATCTTCTTCCTTTCTTTTAACCACGGCATCCGATCCGGTGGCTTTGATGGCCACATCTCGCATCATTCGCTCAAGGTGATCTGTGACCTTCCTGTAATCCGAAAACCCAACCACTACAGGGCAAAATTTGTCTCTTAAAGCCTCTCTTTTGTCTTTGAGAGGTTCTAAAAATTTATCATGTAAAAAGCATAGGGCAAAATTTTCCTTTTCAATAGTTTCCAGAGCTTCACTGGCCTCTTCTAAATTCTTGGGTGAAAAAACCTTTACTCCCAGTGCCCTTAGAGCAAAGACAATATCGGTGTCTCCTACAATTGCAACTTTATCAAACATAGGTCTCACTTATCCTTCCTCTTAAAAATTCATGAGGAATCTGGTTGATTTTCCCGATGCCAATAAGTCTCACCAGATTCAATTCTCTTCGCTTTGCCAGTCCGTAGGTGAAGACTGGCTCAGGTCCAAACACGATGTATTTTGCTCTCTTCAAATATTTCATTAAAAAGTCCTCGATCTCTCGTTCCAGCACAATAAATGTCTCCCCTAATTCAAGCGCCTCGCTCGCTTTGTTCCAAAGGTCTTGATAAGGGCTGGCTTGAAGTTTCTCTCCAATCTCGGCGAAAGAAAGATCAAAGTTTTGGAGCAAAATCTTCTCATCCAAAAAACCGCCTTTTAAGATCAAGCTTTCAAACTTTTTTCGCGAAAGACCCAAATATTTAACACGGAGAAAAACCTTAAGGTTGCCTAAATCAATTTTATGCCTGATATAGTCTTTGATAAAGGAATAACCCGCTCTCTCAGCAATCGACATCGCATTCTTAGGATGGTTTTCTTCAAGGAATATCTTGAGGATATCTCCTTCAAGGAGAACTTCTTCCAGTAAACGATAAAGGTTTCTTTCTTCCTTTTCTAGGTATTCATCCAACTCATCTGAATCCTTGATTTGAACCATCTCTTCTGAAAAACTTCCTACGTCGAATATGACTTTCATAGCAGAAGAAAAATCACTCTCCTCCGAAGCCTCGCTGAAGATGGCCTTCTCGACTAACCTTTTCTCAAGCGCGCGCACTCGGCCCACAGCATAGGCATAATTCAGTCTGGAGGGTTTCTTCATATTTTTAAGGCCTCTAATATTTCGCTTTCAAGTTTGGAACGAAGTTCTTCCTTTAATTTTTCCTCATCATAGGGCTCTTCGCTTTCTCCCTCTTTCATGATGATTTTCCTTTTAGGGCCCTCTTTTCCCTTAGCCCCTTTCTGGAAAGCTTTCTCCAGAACTTGTTCAATGAGCTCTTTTTTGCGGGAGAGGGTATTGATTTTCTTCTCAAGACGAGCCTGAGTGACAATACGGCTTGCTTCAAGGTGACCTTGCCTCTCCGCTTCTTTCAGCAGGGCTGCGGCTATATCAGAAGCTTCTTTTCGAGCTTTTTCTTTAATCTCCGCAGCCTTCTTCTTGCTCTCAAGGACGATTTCATCTGCCTCAGTCTGGGCATCCTTAATAATTCTTTCCAGGATTTTCTCTAAACTCATGATTCTCTCTTAACTTCTAAAGGTTTATGCCGTTGAGCAGAAGGATGGTAATGAGTAATCCCAGCACTGCATATGTCTCCACCAATGCAGCCATGATCACCGGTTTCATCAGGTCTTTGGGCTGCTTGGCTACCATATAAACACCAGAAGCACAGACTTTTCCTTGATGGATCCCTGAAACCAGCCCGGCAAGGGCAACAGGCAGACAGGCGATAAGTATCTGCCAGCCCTGGTAAATCGTTGGAGACTTCAAGGGTCCTCCCACAAGACCCAGGCTTAACATGACCAAAAAGGCGCTTAAAAATCCATAAATGCCCTGAGTGCCAGGAAGAGCCACAAGCAAGAGATAGCTTCCAAATTTTTCTGGATCCTCACTCATGACTCCACTTGAGGCTTGGCCTGCCAGTCCAACACCAATAGCTGAACCAATGCCACCCAGGACAACGGCAAGAGCTCCTCCAAAGACAGCTAATGTGAATCCCAACTCCATTTCTGCCACCTCCTCACATTCTCATTTAACAAATTTATTCAGATAAATTCAACAAACTTGCTTTCAAGTTCAAAAGGACTAAAAGGCTTGCCCCCAGATTTGAAGAATTTGCTGAAGAATTCAACAAACTGAAGGCGCATGGAATGAACAAAGCCACCCAAAAAGCTGATACCTAAATTAAACAAATGACCTCCGATAAATATCAGAGCAGCCAACAACCAGCCAACCCAGGGGATGCCCAGGGCTGTCTGGCAGAGAGTATTCACCACCATGGCAATTACAGATGTTGCCAGTCCCAAAGCCAGGAGACGTGAATAGGAAAGAACATCCGCCAAATATCGCGAGATCCCGTAGAGACTGTACAGCCCGCCAAAAAAACGGGCAAACGGATTACGACTGGGAGAGCCAAAGAAAACAATCCCGCTGGCCCCCACGAGAGATAAAATTCCCCAGATGGACTGTTTGGTCTGAAAATAAATGACAAGGGTTGGCAAGAGCAACAACCATCCTCCCTGGGCAAAAATGGATTCAAGGTAGAGTTTGTTCTTTATTCCGTTGATCATATTGAGGAGCGTTCCAAACCAGACCTGAACAAAGCCAAGGACAAGAGCAAGAATCAAGAACGAAAGCGGGTCTTGGAGAGGGTCCAAAACCATCAACTCGCTCACAGGAAAACCAAACCAGCCGCCGATCAAAGCTCCAAGAATAGCGGTTGAGACTCCTAAGAGTGTAAAAAGCTTTAAGAATTGAAGCAGGCCCCCTTTTGGCTTTGCGAATTTGATTAAGAGCAAGCTTAGAAGCGCAGCGAGCAGTCCATATCCCGCCTCACTGACACACAGGCCTACGAAAAGGAAAAAAAATGGAGCCATGGGAAGAGTAGGATCAAACGAGCCGCGCTGGGGAAGACCGTAAAGTTTAGTCAATAGCTCAAAAGGCTTCCCCGGCTTTGGATTTTTCAGGATAACTGGCGGTTCTTCCTCAGGAAGAGGAGCCCGAGCATAAATCTCTATGGCATCGGTGTAAGGCTGAAGCTTTGATTTGAGTTTCTCAGCATCCGAAGACCGAATCCACCCTTCCATGTAAAAAACACGTTCTGTCTCGCCTAAAAGATGAGAGGAGAATATTTTTCCCCGCTCATTAAGAAGAACATCATGAAGGAGCATGAGATTTTCACGATGAATAAAGAGATTCTGGCCTTCTCTCTCCAGGTTGGCAAGCTTTCCCTCTTTTTCCTTTATCTCTTCCTTGATTTTCTCCATGACATTTTTCACTTTGTCATTCTCATCTGCCTTATTCAGCATGTTCTCGGTAAAATAAAGATGGACAAAGTTCAAATCTTTAAGGATTTGTTCAAAATACTCTCTTTCCCCCTTGGGATAAATAAGAAAAAGATAAATTATTCTTTTTCTGCGATTTATGACTTCAAACCAGATGGCTTCTTTCTCTGCCAACTCCTTGAATGATTGCTCCTGAGAAAGGGGCAGGGAACCCAGGAGGATTTCTGTCGAATCAGTCGGCTTCAAAGATCTCAGAGGTAATTCCAAGCCTTCGAGCGGATTGAGAAACTCTTCTTCTTTCTCTAAAAATCTAATCTCTGAAAGCAACTCGTCTTTTTCAGCTTCGAGTTTTTCAATCTTGTCCAAAACAGGAAGATAATCAAAGTCTAAAATTTCTTCTCTTTTCTGGCGGTCGATTTGTGGCTTTTGAGCAAAGAGTTTTTTCACAAATCCCTTTTCCTCCCAGCGGGAAAGATAGACCAAAGCAGAGGATAGCCGATGAAGACGGTGCTCAAGGTGAGAAACTTCCTGGAAGGAAGATTCGAGGTCTAATTCTTCGAAGTTTGCTCTTTCAAGTTGAATCAGTCCTTCTTCTTGGAGAGTGGAAAGAATTTCCATCTTCACACCAGCATGGGCAAGAATTTGGACCTTTTGAACTTCGGCTATGGCCATGAGTTAAAGCTTTTCTCCCTCGAAAAAGTTCTTAATTTTTTCTGCGATCTTTTCAACTGTTCTGGACATGGCTGCTTCAGCTTTTTGATTCATACGAGCCGCATCCTCCTCAGATTTTTTCCTTATTTTCTCCGCTTCGTTCGAAGCAGTCTGGATTATGGCCTTCATTCTCTCTTCAGCTTTTTTACGGGCCCCGTTTAATTTTTTCTCCTTGATTTTCCTTGCCTCATCATAAGCGTCCTGGATGACTCTTGCAGCTTTCTTTTCTCGAGCGTCTTGAATGATCCTTCGTGCTTTTTCCTCAGCATCTTTAACCTTTTCTACAGCGGTGAGAACATCGCTTTTACTTTTTTTTTCGCCCATCTTTATGATCCTTTATTTTCTATGTGCCCAATAACTTATTTTCTTTAACAGAGTCTTTCCTCCGTATTTCCCTCCAGAATCTTTCGCTGGCAGAAGATTCGGAAAACTATTATATCCAATACCTTTTCCTTTTTAAAGAGCAAAGACGATGAGGATATGCTTTCGCTTCTCCGTTTTAAATATTTTGTAGGCGTTTGATTTGTCAAACATGCATCTTTGTTTATGCAAATAAATTTTTTCATTTTATTAAGGTGGGCTTGATGAATCAAGCCCCTACAGACGAATCAAGCCCCTACAGATGAATCAAGCCCCTATATCAGGGCAGAAAGGTTGGATAAAGATAATAAGCACGGAAATCAAGCTTTCTTTTCCTCATCTTCCTTTCCAAAGCTCTAAAAGGAGATCTGTAGTCAAAAAGAGAAGACTCGAAAAGGACAATAGCCTGAGTTTTGATAAAATCGCGAAGCAGGGAGAGATCTAATCCTTTCTCCACATGAAGAATTAGTTTTGCTCCTGCAGAAACAACAGATTTTAACTTATCCAAGACAAGAGCCGGATCCTCAGGCTCTTGAAATATCTGATCGGAAATATGAATCCAGGTCTCATTTCTTGCCAGATCTTCAAGAGAATTCTCCAATAAACCATGAAGATAATAAACAAGCCAGCTTCCCCCCTTTCGGCAAGCATGCGCCAATTCATTAAGCTTTGAAATTTCTCTTTTCATTTCCCTGTTGGACATATAAAAATATATTCCACTTCTTCCCATATCCTTAAGGTCAAAAAAAGAAATGGAACTTGACTCTTCTTCGGACTCAAGACTCCCGTGATGAAAATAAGCAACGAAAGCTCCTCCTTTCTGGCAGGCTCTATTCACGCGCTCCAATTCAGACGCTTCGGCCCGCGCTTCATCCGAGGTGTAAAGGTCTGCTCCTGCTTCTCCAAGCCACTCAAGCTGGAAGCGATCGAGCTTGCCTGAGTCAATCAGGCGAAAGCGAGCTCCTTTTTTTCGGCAAAGCTTGACAGAATCCAAAAGCCATGGAAATTCGTACTGATCATCTCTGACTGTAACATCCGTTCCTTTGCCAGCCCAGGAAAGAAGTTCGTAAGCTTTCTCTGGGAGCTCCGCATTTTTGTCTTTCCTACTTTTGTCTTCCATCTATAATTTATCCTCTTTATTCATGGCCTATATTTATCTGCTTAATGGTCAAAAAGCTCTCTTCGAATCCTGAGCTTCTTCACCATTCTTTAACGCTTCTAAGCTGAAAGCTTCGAAACATATAGCATCGCCATTAAGGGATGTCAAGTCAGCTCCATGAAAAAATATCATTTTCCTTAATGAGGAAGTAATCATACATAACGTAAGAGAATTTGGCTATAGATGAAATAGCCTTAAAAATGGGGCCAGGCCCCATTTTTTTTAGAGAGAGGATACTCTCAACTTGTGGACAAAAGATTAGATTAGAAAANNGGCCATTAAAAATGGGGCCAGGCCCCATTTCTATGGCCCCATTTTTATGGCCTCATTTTTCCTCTCCTTGAAAAAAAAGAGCTTATCTTTTATCATCAGGCATGGAACCTTCGCCAATGAAAAAAAGCATCGTTCTCTTTTCCGGCGGTATAGACTCAACAACCGCTCTCTATTGGGCTCTTGATTGCTACGATAAAATCTTTGCTTTGACCTTTGATTACGGGCAGCGTAACAAGATCGAGCTAGAAATGGCTCGCAAGATGGCGCAAAAGCTTAATGTCCCTCAGAAGATTCTTCGGGTGGACCTCCAGCAGATCGGAGGCTCTTCCCTCACTGATACAAAACTTTCATTACCCCAATATGAACGTATGGAAGAAATCAAGGAAGGTCTGTCTTCGACATATGTCCCGTTCAGAAACGGAATATTCTTAGCCTTGGCCGCAGCTCGGGCTGAAGTGGATGGAATAAACGAGATTGTCTGCGGCTTTAACGTCATAGATTCCCCGAACTATCCTGATACTCGAAACAAATTTGTGCAAGCTATGCAAGAAGCTATAAACCAGGGAACAAAAGCATCGCTCAGCCCGAAAAAAATTCAAATCATTGCGCCTTTTCTAAACATGAAAAAGTCAGATATTATAAAGAAAGGTCTTTCTTTGGGCGCTGATTACTCTTTCGCTATATCCTGTTATTCTGGAGAAGAGATTCCTTGTCAGAAATGTTCTTCCTGTTTATTGCGACAAAAAGCCTGGAAAGAAGTTGGACTTCAAGACCCATTAATCCTTAGATTGGAGGAAGAAGGAAAAATATGAGCTGGATATTAAAAGTAAAGGACAGGTTTCAGGCTGCACATTTTTTGAAAGAGTATAAGGGAAAGTGCGAAAAAATTCATGGTCATACTTTTTATGTAGAGGTTGAAATCGAGGTGAAGGAGCTTGATAAAACAGGGATAGGCATAGATTTCACCAAAATAAAGCAAAAGTTATCTAAAATTCTGCCCGATCATACTCTTCTCAATGAGGTTTATGATTTTAATCCATCGGCAGAAAACCTAGCCCGTCACTTTTTCTCGGAATTGAAAAGACACTTCCCGGTTGCTAAAGTGACAGTATGGGAATCTGAAGATGCCTCAGCAACATATTCTGAAAATAACTGAAATATTCCCCTCCATTCAAGGCGAAGGTCTAAGACAAGGAGAAGCCACCATCTTCATTCGGCTTTCTGGCTGCAACCTGAAATGTTCCTTCTGCGACACCAAGTATGCCTGGGAAGAAGGTCAGCAGTATTCCGTGGCTCAGGTTCTCGATGAAGTGCGAAAAATAAGGAAGGGCTTCCCAGCCCGGTGGATCTGCTTCACGGGGGGAGAGCCGCTTTTGCATGACATTGGCGGATTGACCAAATCCCTGAAAAAGGAAGGATTAAAAATTCAGGTGGAGACCAATGCCACTCTCTACCGCACTTTACCTGTTGACTGGTACTCCATATCTCCTAAGCCGGAAAGTTACGACTACCGGCCTGAATACAGGGAAAGGGCAAAAGAAGTGAAGATAATCGTAACAAAAAACCTGGATCTTGAATCGATTCGCCGTCTGAGGATGCGGTTTCCAGAGAAAACTCCGATCCTGCTCCAGCCTCAATCCAACAGGAAATGGAGCATGGCTTTGGGAATAAAACTTTTAAGACAAGCTTTAAAGGCTGGACTAAGAAATATAAGCCTTTCTGTTCAACTCCATAAAATTTACGGTCTGAGATAGGGTAAGCGAGATTGATTAATAAAAATCTTAGTCTCACCTTTTCAGATGAGAAAATGCTAAAAAAAATCATCTCTGGATTCACCATAAGAGACGATTGACCAATCACTATTCTTTTGCCAAAATGCTAACCTCATTTACGGCTAACAATAATATGAAACAACAGCACTCAATACTTCGGCCTTCCCCCCAAATTAGAAAGCCTAGAGCTTATTCTGATGCCGCTAAAGATCCAAAATTAGGCTAAAAAAAATTTCCAATGCAAAAGAAAATTAACATCCCCTGGCCAGTAATAGCCTGCGCTCTTTTTGTCTTTATCTTCACTAATTTATCCTCCTTTTTTATCTTTGAACATATCCCTCATATTAATGATGAGGTCTCTTATTTGTTTCAAGCAAAAATATTTAAAACTGGCCAATTATATGCCCCATCTCCCTGCGCTAAGGATTCTTTTAACTTCCCCCATATAATCAATAATGGTAAATGGTACAGTCAGTACACTCCCGGATATCCTTTCTTGTTATTGCTGGGTCTTTTCATACAAGCACCATGGCTAATAAATCCCCTTTTGGCTGCATTTTCAATCATTCTTTTCTATTTCTTGGGCAAAGAAATTTATGACAGCCAGGTGGGTCTTCTCGCTGCAATTTTTGGGTCTATTTCCATCTGGTTTCTGTTAATGTCTTCCACAATGATGTCTCATACAAGTTGTATGTTTTTTATATCTTTGTTTCTGCTTTATCTATTTCGCTCTTTCAAAAAGCCATCTATTATCAACGGCCTGCTAGCTGGTTTGGGGTTGGGAATGGCTTTTCTTATTCGGCCTTATACAGCTCTTTTAATATCTGTACCGTTTTCGCTATTTTACGCATTAAAATTATTTAGGAATTTCAAAATAATTCTAAAAAATTCAATTGCATTAATCTTAATCCTGGCTATTTCAGTATTTATTTTGTTCATCTACAACGATATTACAAATGATAATTTTTTTACTTTTGGGTATGAAGTTTGCCATGGAAAGCAGCATGGAATAGGCTTTGGCAAAACTGGATATACTGATACGCCACATACAGTATTTTTAGGTTTCACACAAACATTTAACTATATTAAAGCAATAAATAAATATTTGTTCGGCTGGCCCTTATCTTCTTTTTTGGCTATATTTCCCTTATTTTTCTTCACAAAAATAAACTTCATGTACAGGAAGAAAGACCTTATTTTGGCTTCAGGCTTCTTTTTTCTTTTGGCCGGTCTCTTCGTCTTTTGGGGAACATACATATTAATTGGCGCAAGAATGAGCTTTGAAGTAATACCGATACTCTTTTTGCTTAGCGCAAGAGGAGCCACTGAGATTCCAAGACTTATCTGCTCAAGATATAAAAAAATTGATATTGTTAACCTTAAAAAAATATTGACTGTAATTTTGATCATATTTACAGCTTATGCTTTTTTAATCCGCTTTCCTCGATGGCTCTGGCCCAAGGATACCCAATGGTATTATCACGGATTTACAAATAAATTTGCCTGTGTCACTCCCAACATAAATCACACACTGAAATCGCTCCATCATGAGAAAGCCCTTGTTATCATGAAATTCATTTATCACCCAATTGAATTTTTTCCAGATGGCTGGTGGGGATCCGGATTTATTTATAATGACCCTGAGCTCAAAGGAAATATAATCTACGTCCGGGATAGAGGAAAAGAAAACATAAACTTATTTCAATGTTTTCCTGAGCGAAAATTTCATCTTTATTTTGGAACACTAGAGAAAGGAATGCTTATCCCCTTAAAAAAAGAAGG
>WVXO01000031.1:43753-44363 GCA_011773465.1 Candidatus Aminicenantota bacterium
AGCTAGTAGATGACCCTCAAGAATTTTTTAAAGTCTATTCAACTGACTATGCAAATTTTATTGAAAAAATTTATAAACAGAATAATTTCATTAATATAGATGTAACTTATCTCGTTAACGCAGGAAACCAATATAAAAACAAAAGAAATTACAGGGAAGCTGCGCTCTTTTTTGAGGCTGCTCTGCAAGTTGAAAAACAGCCAGAAATAAGATTTCAAATTTTAAACAAATTATTTGCTTGTTATCTTAAAACAGGAAAAAAATATGAGGCAAAAATAATCGCGGAGAGGATGAAAGATTTCACTAAACAAAAATTCTACAACATATTTCCAGAAAAGGGTTTTTAATCAACAAAAATGGAAAATAATCAAAAAATGAATGTAATCATATCCGGAGCTGGACCAGCAGGGCTAACCGCAGCCTATGAAGCTTGCAGAAAAGGATTGATTCCCGTTGTTTTTGAAAAAGACAAAGAGGTTGGAGGGATCTCCAAGACTGTTAATTATAAAGATTATTTATTCGACATAGGAGGCCACCGTTTTTTCACAAAATTTGACGAAGTTAATATCATCTGGAATGAAATCTTAGGCGATGATTTTTTAGTCAGACC
>WVXO01000031.1:44393-56418 GCA_011773465.1 Candidatus Aminicenantota bacterium
GAACGTTAACAATTTCGAGCAGTGGGTTTCAAACAAATTTGGGAAAAAATTATTCAACATATTCTTCAAAACCTATACCGAGAAGGTGTGGGGAATATCCTGCAAAGAGATTCAAGCAGATTGGGCGGCCCAGAGAATCAAGGGTCTATCGCTGGGAAAAGCCGTATTAAACTCAATCGGATTCTTAGGAAAGAACAGGGTCACCACGCTTATCGATGAATTTCGCTACCCAAGGAAAGGTCCTGGACAGATGTGGAATAAGGCTAAACAAATTGTTGAAGAAAAAGGAGGGAAAGTCGAACTTAACTCTCAAGTTACTCAATTCAAAAAAAAAGACAATAAAATAATATCGGTTCTCGTAAAAAGCAACGGCTCTCTCCGAGAAATAGGCGGAGATTTTTTCCTATCAACAATCCCCTTAAGACAGTTAGTTTTGTCTATAAAGCCTGCTGCTCCGGATTATGTTCTCAGAGCTGCTCGGGCACTCAAATACAGGGATTTTTTCACTGTGGGATTGGTCATCGATAAGCCTTCCATCTTCCCTGATAACTGGATATACATCCATTCGCCAGAGGTGAAGGTGGGTCGTATTCAAAATTTCAAGAACTGGAGCCCTGAGATGGTTCCTGATTCCCAAAAGACATCTCTTGGATTGGAATACTTTTGTTTCGACACAGATGATATATGGAAAAAAGATGACAAAGAATTAATCGAAATGGGAACAAATGAGACTGCTAAGCTTAAATTTGCATCAATAGACCAAATCATCGATGGTCTTGTCATAAGGTCGCCTAAAACCTATCCCATTTATGATGAAGGATACAAAGAAAGAGTTGAGATAATTCAAGGCTACCTCTCAACAATCGAAAATTTACAAACAATGGGACGAAACGGTCTTCATAGATATAATAATCAAGACCACTCGATGCTGAGCGCAATATATGCAATCCGCAATATCTTAGGCGAAAAGCATTCAATTTGGGACATAAATGTGGATGATGAATACCATGAAGTCATTGAAAACAATAAATAATCTAAGCACTTTAAATGCGGATGCTATTTGGAAAACATATGGAAGATAGAAATTCAAAAAAAATGAACATTAAAAATAAGACAATAGTAAATTCAGTTAATGGGCACATAAAGAGTTTTATTTTTAATAAAAGCGATAAAACTTCTGTTCAACTTTTCAAGTATGTCTTCGTCGGCGGAATTGCTTATTGCATTGATTTCGGCTCTCTCTTTTTTCTAACAGAGGTTGCCAAAATCCATTATTTAGTTTCAGCTGCCATTGCTTTTATCTTGGGCCTTTTGACCAATTATGCCCTTAGTATTTATTGGGTTTTTTCTAAAAGAACTCTAGCCAACAAGCGAGCCGAATTTTTAATATTTTCGATAATTGGCTTAGTAGGGCTCGGCCTTAACGAAGTGATCATCTGGTTTTTTACAGAATCTATGCATTTTCACTATTTGATATCTAAGATATTTTCGACATTCGTTGTTTTTATGTGGAATTTCTTTGCGCGAAAGAAAATTCTCTTTAGTTAAAAAGCAAACGGGACTCTTAAATAAACGTTGGGCTCATGGTATGGAATATTATTCGAGATTCTAAATCAATGAAATTAAAAAGCCTAATAAGAGTTTTGATTTTTGGAATTTCCGTTGGATTTATTTTCGGAGCGGTTAGAGCAATTCAAACTATCTTCTCTCAAAGATACTTTCGTTACGACTTGCATCGTTTAATCTTGCTTGAACTGACTGAGAATATAAACAGAGGCATAGTTTATAGCCTTATAATAGTAATCTTTTCATTCTTATCCATAAAGGCAATTTCTTTATTCTGGAGAAAATTGCTCTCTCCATTTTTTGAAGTCAGGCTAATCAAAAAAAAGAAATTAACTCCTCTGCTCAAGGTATCCTCTTTTGTCATTCTATTTGCCTATATGCTTATTCAGATTCTCAAATATATCCTGGATACAAATCAAGGTGTCCAGTCTTTTCTTGGACAATCATTGATTGTTTTTATCCTTTTTCTTCTTATTTTGCAGCTTGAAAAAATAGATTTTCAGTTGTTAAAGTCCAAAATATTTAGAATCTTTATATCAGCCGAGATGAAAATAACAGCGGGAGTTTTTATCGCATTTTTCGTCCTGATTAATATCTTAAATTTCGGCCAGAAATTATTTAATCCTCCTTCCGGCCCAAATGTCATGCTGATTGTGCCTGATGCCCTAAGACCTGATCACCTTGGCTGTTATGGCTACAGCCGGCCAACTTCTCCCCAAATTGATAAATTTGCTGCTGACGCTCTTTTGTTTGAGAAAGCGATGAGCAATTCTCCCTGGACAAAACCTTCGATGGGGTCTGTTTTTACTTCTATCTACCCTTATGAGCATAAGGCTTTTTCCTGGATGGATAATTTGCCTGATGAGTGTCTAACCTTGGCCGAAGTATTCAGAAACAGGAATTATGCTACATTTGCCATCCAGACGAATCCCTCGATCACCGAGAAACATAATTTCAAACAAGGTTTCCAGTATTACCATGAAATGGTTCAGGAAAAAGGAGAAGTCGTCACCTCAAGCTTTAATACCTGGGTCAAAAAACACAAGAAAAAGCCTTTCTTTGCTTATCTCCATTACATGGATACCCATGTCCCTTATAATGCTCCGCAAGAGTTTAGCCAGATATTTGGATTAAAGGATGATACGCTATTCACTCCTGGGGAGTTTCAAACGATGGATGTCAGATTACTCGGTGAAATGGGATTATCCAAACACGATAAGCAAAGCCTCGTTAACCTTTATGATGCAGCTATAAAATACTTTGATTCTAATTTCGAAGAGATAATTGATAATCTAAAAAAATTGGGAATATTAAATAAGACAATCATCATTTTGACTTCAGACCACGGTGAGGAATTCTGGGAGCATGATGGTTTTGCGCATGGACATACAGTCTATAATGAACTCCTTCATGTCCCCTTAATCATTGGATATTCTCCACACCTCCCGAAAAGACATATAAAATCTTATGTCCAGCTGCTTGATTTTTTTCCCACAGTACTGAGCTTGGCCGGAATCAAGAATGATTTTGAGCTGAGAGGAAAAGACATAGCCGCAGCAGCACTCGCAAACAAGCAAATCAACGAAAAGATATTATGCGAGGGTATTTTATACGGGTCTGAAAAAAAGGCAATTTTAAAAGACGGCTGGAAATTAATCGAAAATACCGGCAAAAAAAATAAGGAGACTTTTCATCCCCTTGGAGACTTAACTAAATATAGATATCCAGAATATGAAAAAGGATTTGAGCTTTATAATATCAATCAGGATTTTTCAGAAAAACATAACCTGACAAATAATTACCCTCAAATTGCCACTAATTTAAAAAAACAACTTTTGGCATTCAGGATGAGCCTGCCTGATATCAAGCAACAAAGAAAAACCATGCTGAAAGAAAAACTCGATGATCTAAAGTCCCTGGGCTATATCAAATAATAGGCATTGTCCCAAAGTTGTTTAATCCTATGTCATTGCGAGCGTAGCGCAGCAATCTCATAAAAGAATTGTCATTGCGAGGAGCGAAGCGACGCGGCAATCTCATTTTCTTCTATGAGATTGCTTCGTTTCCCTCGCAACGGAGGATTGCTTCGCCCTTTCAGGGCTCGCAACGACAAAGGCGGAATCTTCTTTGCTCCTCGCGATCCTCATTCTACCTCGCCTGGACATAGCTTAGGCAAGGTATCAATACTGCTTCTGAATGAGATTAAAAATATTGATATCGAACAAAATTGATTGGAGAGGGCTTAGACTTTTCTTCTCTCAAAAAAGCGATACCCTGAGCGCGTCAAATATACGCCTCCAAAAATAATCAAGGCACCCCCGATTTGCAAAAAGGTGATCCTCTCAGATATAAGAAGATAAGCGAATAATATGGTAAAAATAGGGGAAAGATACCCGTAGATTGCTGTTTTGCTGTTTCCAATCCTCTTTACAGAGGCATACCAGATAACATAACAGATAGCTATGGCGAAAAGAGCGGAGAAGATGAGGGCTGCCCAGGCTTGAAAAGAGACCTCGCTCCATTGAATCCGCACGACATCTGAAGCTGCGAAAGGGAGAAAAAACACTGAGCCTACGGCCAGAGTTATGGATGTCCATTTCAAGGGAGAGATTCTCTCCAGGAACGGCTTGGAAAAAACCGTATAAATGGCCCAAAAAAGGTTGCCCAATAAAATCATCAGATCTCCTCTCAGATCTTCCCATGAAAAATGAAGGGTTCCCGCCTGCTTGGTGATGACGAAATAGAAACCGATAAAGGAAATCACAATTCCCAGCCATCCTGCCCAATGTATTTTCTCTTGCTTTAATAGAGTACTCAATAACGCCACGAATACAGGCGTCATGGCCATGATAACAGATGTTTTTGAGGCGGTTGTCCAGTTCAATCCATGGATAAAAAGTAATTGGAAAGCAGTGTTCCCGATGATGCCAAGAGAAAATATCTTCAGTATGTCTGATTTAGCGAGAGAAAAACCTTCTCTGCTTACCAGAAGCACAATAATTAAAAATAACGATGCAAAGAATAAACGAATTCCGTTAAATCCTAGGGGTGAGAATTCACGAAGCGCTATTTTAATAAAAGAAAAATTTACGGCCCAGCACAGTACGGCCAAAAGCATAAAGACGTCTGTTGCTCCGAATCCTTTGTGTTCTTCCATTTAAACAGAGAATTATAGTGGATAAATCTAATTGAGAAAAGGAAAAAAAATAATTGAGAGTGAAGGCCTTTCCCTATTTTGACCTTTTTTTCAAACGGGGATAATGAGCCTCTACTACAGACTTGATTCCTCCTCTTGGATTGAACTCTCCTGAAACAGTAGCACGCACAGGCCTGCAGGCCTTAACTACATCCTCCAGGATGCGGTTAACTGCATTCTCGTAAAAAATGCCCAGGTTTCTGTAGCCTAACATGTACATTTTTAATGATTTAAGCTCCACACAGCGCTCCTTGGGCACATAACGAATGACTATTGTTCCGAAATCGGGGAGACCCGTTTTGGGACAGACTGAAGTGAATTCAGGAAATTCTATTTTTATCTCATAATCAGGAAACTGGTTGGGAAAAGTCTCGAGGGGCGGAAGCTTTTCCTTCAAACCAGCCCTGGCTTCTTTGGCACTCATTCGAGGCATTGTCTTCCTTTTTTTATTTTTCTCTTTCATTTTTAGCAGTATATATCAACTCAGGGAAGAAGACAATCCATGATCATCGCGAGGAAGCATCTCTATATCTATTATATAGCGGTCAGGGAAAACGGGGACAGGCCCCATTTTTGGAAGAAAGAGGACATTCCCAACATGTGGACATCAGAAAATGGGACCTGGCCCCATTTTTTCACATAAGTTTTTGATTCGATTTTCTTTTTGGTATAATAGCTTTTCACTGAAGTGAGTCTTAGGCCTCATGTCTTCCATATCTTACGAGTGAATAACTTAACGCTAAAATTTTCTTTTTTGCCTTTCAGCAAAAGAACTCTATGAAAAAAATATTATAAAAGAACATGGATTTATAAAAAAATTATTCTTGAGGAGCCTTCAATGAGAGAATGCGATAGTGAAAAAAACATGGAAAAATGCAACTGCTCTTATGAGCCGTGCAGCCGCAAGGGAATCTGCTGCGAATGCATTCAGTATCACTGGAGCATGAAAGAACTCCCTGCCTGTTTTTTCCCTGATGATGTGGAAAGGACTTATAATCGCTCGCTCAGAAGATTCATAGATGTATACAAAGACAGAGGTTGACCACAGAAGCCTTGAGTACAAAAAAAAATAGAAACTCTGCCCTGCAGACCTACGGGCCTGTACCTTCAAGACGACTGGGATTTTCTCTTGGAATTGATATCGTTCCTCTTAAAACATGCTCTCTTAACTGTATTTACTGTCAACTCGGCCCCACATCAAAAAAAACTATCCATAGAAAAGAATATTTCTCATCTTCAGATATTCTCGCCCAAATCAAAAAGAAAGTTTCCTCAGGGCAGAGGATTGACTACATAACATTTTCAGGCTCAGGAGAGCCAACTTTAAACAGCGCCCTGGGGAAGCTCATCAGAGAAATCAAGAAGACGACGTCTATTCCTGTGGCTGTCCTGACCAACAGCACTCTTCTCTCTCGAAAGAGCGTAAGAAATGCCTTGATGAATGCAGATTTAGTTGTCCCCTCTTTAGATGCAGCTACCCAAGAGATTTTCGTCAAAATAAACAGGCCATACCCATCCCTCAAAATAGAAGAGATCATGCAGGGCTTGCTGAAGTTTAGTAAGGAATTCAAGGGTTCAATCTGGCTTGAGATCATGCTGGTTAAAGGTGTGAACGACTCTCCTTCTCACATCAGAAAGCTTAAAGAAGCCATCGCCAAGATAAAGCCTGAGAAAGTTCAGCTCAACACGGTTATCCGTCCTCCTGCTGAAAAAAATGCCCGCCCTTTAAGCCTGAAGGATCTCGAAAAAATAAAAAGCATTTTGGGTGAAAACTGCGAAATCATCGTCGGCTCCTATAGAGAAGCGCAAATATCAACCACAGAAAATCTTGAAGGGGCGATACTTTCCATGATTCGAAGAAGGCCAGTGACTCTGGCAGAAATCTCCACTTCTTTAGGAAAGGGTAAAGACGAAATCATAAGATCTCTGGACTCTCTGCTTGCAGAGGGAAAAATTAAATCTGTCACCCACAAAAGCTTAAAATATTTTGAGCCAAAATGAAATATCAATTAAAATGAGGGGTCAGCATGAAGGAAGTCAACGGTTTGTCAAATGAAGAGCTCATCGGACTGCTGGAAGATGCTTCCAAGAACTGGCTTACTCACGACGGTCTATGGTTTCGAGCAGTTGAAGATAAATTTGGAATCGAGGCCGCGATGGAGCTTGACAGGAAAGCCTGGAAAAAATTCACTGTCATCGAAGCTAAGAGAATTATGGATAGACTCGGGATTGAACCAGGAGGAGGAATCCCTGCCCTTGCTCAAGCTCTCAAATTCAGGCTTTATGCTCATATCAATGTCCAGGAAATAACAGAGATGAGCGACACCCACTGTGTCTTCCGCATGAACAGATGCCGGGTTCAAGAGGCAAGAAAAAGGCAGGGGCTCCCTGATTTTCCCTGCAAATCTGTGGGAATCGTTGAATACAGCGGCTTTGCTAAAACAATAGATCCCCGTATTAAAACAAACTGCTTGGTCTGTCCCCCTGATCCTCACCCTCCTGATGTCTGGTGTGCTTGGGAATTCCGTCTCGAAGCATAACTTCTATGAGCAGAGAAAAAGCAGCAAATTACGAAAAAAACTGGCGGCAATACGACGAGTGGTATGATACTCATAAGTCCCTATACCAAACTGAGATAAAAGCTCTGGAGAAAGTGATGCCTTCTGGCTGGGGCTTAGAGATAGGAGTGGGAACAGGAAGGTTCGCCTCTCCTTTAGCTGTCCGGTATGGATTGGATCCCTCGTTCAATATGCTCAAACTTGCTAAGCAAAGAAATGTTAATGTAATCCAGGGCTTTGGCGAAAATCTTCCATTTAAAAATGAGTCTTTTAATTTTATCCTAATTGTGTTTACAATAGAGCTTGTTGATGATCCCCCTCGTTTCTTGAAAGAGGCGGTGAGGACATTAAAGAAAGACGGCGCATTAATCTTGGGCATAATTGACAGGAATAGTCTGTGGGGAGAATTTTATGAACAGAAAGCAGCTAAAAATGAATCTTACGCTGGTTTCAGTTTTTTCACTCCAGAAGAAATTCTTGAAATTTTTAAAAACATCGATGTGGAATTTGAAGAGTCTTTTCAAACTCTCTTCCAGCCTCCTCCAGACATCAAAGACATAGAGCAACCAAAAAGGGGATTTGGAAAAGGTGGATTTGTTGTACTAAAAGCCGCAAAAAATAATTAATGCCTGAGATTTAGCGAAACAAGAGCAAATTATTTTCATAATATAAGCCTAATTAAAGGAGTAATAATGTTTAATAATACCCATTTTCCCCGGGCAAAAAAGTTCTGGTACATGGGAAAACTTTATGAATGGAATCATCCTAACGTTCACGTCATGAGCCATGCTCTCCATTATGGCACCTCGGTGTTCGAAGGAATCCGCGCCTATAGCACTAATAGAGGGCCTGCAGTTTTTCGCCTTCCTGAGCACGTGGACAGGTTTTTCCATTCAGCTTCGACTTTATATATGGAAGTACCATACAGCAAGGAGGAAATCACCGAGGCTATTAAACTGGTCATAAGGGAAAACAAACTCGAATCCGCTTATATTCGCCCCCTCCTGTTTTATTCTTTTGGAAACCTGGGTCTTGTGCCAAAATTTTCTCCTGTGGAATTAACAATCGGGGTTTGGGATTGGGGCGCTTATCTAGGGGAAAAAACCGAAAAAGGAGCTCGGGTCTATATCACTCCCTGGAAGCGTGTTCATCACTCCCAGCTTAAAATGACAGCTAAACTGGGAGGCGTTTATGTCCAGTCAGCTATTTGCGGTATAGAAGCCCGCTCCCAGGGATACGATGAAGCAGTTTTTCTTAACCTTGAAGGAAACATAGCTGAAGGTCCAGGAGAGAATATTTTCATAATAAAAGAAGGAGTCCTTATAACCAACGACAAGACAGAATCTGTCCTTGAGGGAATCACTCGAGAAAGCGTATTGGAGATGGCCAAAGACCTCAGCCTTGAAACCCATGTCGGCCCTATAACAAAGGAGGATTTCTTCCAGGCTGATGAGATCTTTTTCTCAGGAACAGCCGTTGAGATCGCCCCCATTATTCTTGTGGCTGACGGCTCGAATCCTCAGGAAGACAAAAAAGAATACACGATAGGATCAGGAAAAGCAGGAGACATAACCAAAAAATTAGCCAAAGCCTTCAATGATGCTGTAAGAGGAAATATTAAAGAATACGAAAAGTGGCTGAGTTACGTTTATGATTAGATATATTCTTTTTTCCCTCAGAAAAAATTCGGCTCCTCAGACTGCCACTGCACCAGTCATCTTATCAACCTATCTCGCAGCAAAGAAGATTTAGAACTCTTGAGGAAAAAACTATCCTTCGAAAAGGTCGACATCCATGGAAATCAAGCTTAAGCCTATCGGAATAATTCATTCTCCTTTCAAGAAAAAAGAGGATATTGAGTCTAAAAAGTACGCTGATTCCCGAGGGTTTGACTCTGTCCAAGGAGAGCTTGAAATATTTAAAGAATATGAGAAGGGATTAAAGGATGTAGAAGGATTTTCGCATCTCATCGTCCTTTTTGCCTTTCATAAATCTAAGGGCTATAGACTCCACACGAAGCCCTTGCTCGGGGATACACTGAGGGGAGTTTTTTCTACCCGAAGCCCTAAGAGACCAAATCCTCTCGGCATGACAGTGGTTAATGTGATCGAGCGAAATAGAAATCGTCTTAAAGTCTCGGGGATCGATATGATCGAAGGCACTCCTATTTTGGACATTAAACCCTATACATCCAGAGATCAAAAATCACCCATCAAGCTCGGCTGGCTGAAAAATAAAATGAATTCGTAGGAGTTTGATTCATCAAACCCACACCTTGTTGTTTTCTCTATAGGGGTCTGATTCATCAAACCCACATTATTTATAATACAAAAAAAAATTATTCAAAGAAAAAAGGTGGGCTTGATAAATCAAGCCCCTACAAATTAGTCAAATCCCTACAAATAGATCAAGTCCTGCATTCGGAAATACAAAACTCTGTCATGTCTTTTATAATATTTCTGGTCTTTCTGGCATTTCCTGAGTATTTCTGGTATATATTCTTTTCACAATAATATTATTTATAAAAGTTTAATATCCTAAATTTAAGCAGGAGGTTAAAAAATGGTAAAATTTAGGCCTGCATTTCTTTCCCTTATCGTTCTCATTGTTGTTCCCCTCATGCTCCTGGGCTCCGACATCTTTCCCTTCGATTACAAAGTAGAGGAGCTGGAAAACGGACTGAAAGTCGTTTCCATTCCTCAACCCGACAAGCCTGAAGTTATCTCGTATTACACCATCGTCCGCTCCGGATCCCGCAATGAAATCGAACCTGGAAAGTCCGGATTTGCTCACTTTTTCGAGCACATGATGTTTAAAGGCACTAAAAATGTCTCCGCCGAGGATTACACCAACTTTATTATCCAGTTAGGGGCTGGCACAAACGGTTACACCACCGATGATTACACATGCTATTACGTAGTTTTTGCTGGAAGGGAAAATCTGGAAGAAGTCGTTAGATTGCAAGCGGACAAGTTCATCAATCTCTACTATGACGAAGAGATGCTTAAAACAGAAGCTTCTGTTATCGAGGGCGAGTACTACGCGAGTGTTTCCAGTCCGTCAAGACGAATCTTTGAGCTCCTAAGAGATACTGCTTTTGAAAAACACTCTTACAAACACACCACTCTCGGCTACCTTCGGGATATCATGGACATGCCCAATCAGTTTGAGTACAGCAAGCTTTACAGAACACGCTTTTATGCCCCAGACAACTCCATTCTTCTTGTCGTGGGAGATTTTGATCATAATCATTTGATGGAGTTGGTCAAGAAGCATTACGGAGGCTGGGAAAAGTCCAACTATAAATTAGTCACTCCTGAAGAGCCTCCCCAGAGAAAAGCCAAAAGGGCCCATTATGATTTCCCTGCAAAAACACTCCCTCGACTTTCCATAGGATTCCATGGGCCAGCTTACTCAGAAGAAAAAATCGACAAGGCTGCCCTTGACCTTCTGGCTGAAATTGCCTTCTCTCGCTCTTCCTCTATTTATCAGAGATTGGTCATCGAGGAGCAAAAATGCCTCTCGCTCTATGCCAGCTTCTCCGATCGGCGTGACCCGCATCTTCTGACTTTTAACGCCGTCCTCAAGCAGGAAAAAGATCTTCCTTATGTTGAGAATGAAATATTTAAAGAATTAGAAAAATTTAAGAAAGAGCCTGTATCAGAAGAACTCTTATCCGATGTCAAGTCCAACCTGAAATATTCCTTTGCCAGTGATTTGGATACAACTGACCATATCGCTGGCGCTCTCGCTTTCTACATCAATTTGGCCACAGACCCTGGCACTCTCAACAAACTCTTTAGCCTTTATGAAAAAGTAACCCCTGAAGATATCCAGAAGATGACCAAAAAATACTTCAAAAAAACAAACAGTACTGTTGCTACTTTAACAGGAGGGAAAGCAAAATGAGAAAAAATGTAAAATATTCTTTTTTAGAGATTCTTGCTTTAGGTTTGGCCTTGACGATTGTCTCTTGTGCCATGAAAAGCCCTGATAAGCTTAATTCTGAACTCATCCCCGTGGAAGGGAATTCCCTTTTAAGCTTTAGAATCCTTCTCGATGTTGGCTCTGCCAATGATCCCAAAGGTAAAGAAGGACTCTGCCAGCTCACTTTAAGCCTCCTTGCTAATGGCGGAAGTAAAAGTCTTACTTTTAAAGAGATACAAAAGAAATTTTACCCCATGGCTGCATCAGTAGAGTTCAGAGCGGATAAAGAGATGTCTGTTTTCAGCGGAACTGTTCATGTGGATAACCTGGAAAAATACTATGCCATCTTCAAAGGCATGCTTCTTGAGCCCGGGTTTCGCGAGGAAGATTTTAAAAGAATAAAAACCAACCAGCTGAATTTTCTGGAAAGAACCCTGGTCAGCAACAGAGATGAACAGTTTGGTAAAGAAATTTTAAACTTGATGATGTACGAAGGCCATCCTTACGGTCACCACCAATCTGGAACTGTGGAAACTCTCAAAACTCTGACATTAGACGACATCAAAGCTTTTTATAATGAGCATTTTGTCCAGGGAAATATCACAATAGGTTTCGCCGGAGGCTATCCTTCTGACTTTCCCGCAAAGGTCATGCAGGATTTTTCCTCTCTCCCTGAGGGGCATACGCCTCAACTCAGTTTACCTGAGCAGCGGATGCCTTCTGGCCTTGAAATGTTCATATCTGAAAAGAAGACACCGGCCACTGCTATTTCTATGGG
>WVXO01000031.1:56435-58393 GCA_011773465.1 Candidatus Aminicenantota bacterium
CGCTCACTTCGGAGAACACAGACAGCATCTTTCCCTCCTTTTCCAAAAAATCAGGGAGGAACGAGGACAAAACTACGGAGATTATGCCTATGCTGATCACTTCATCCAGGGAAGCAAAAAATTCCCTGCGCAAAATTACTGCCGCCAGCAGCAGTACTTCTCAATCTGGATCCGACCTCTGGCAAATTCAAACCGCCATTTCGTCCTTCGCCAAGCCATAAGGGAGCTCAAGAAACTTGTGGAGGAGGGAATCCCTAAGGAAAGATTTGAAATTGCTCGAACCTACCTCCTCAACTATACAAAACTCTACGACCAGTCTCTATCGGAAATACTTGGCTGGAAGATGGACTCCAAGTACTACGGCTATAAAGACTTCCTGGCTGAAGTCCAGAGAAGGCTTCCCAAAATTACACATGAAGATGTCAACCGAGCCATCAAAAAATACTTGAATTTTGAGAATCTCTACATTGCTCTTATTACCGATGATGCCGAATCACTGAAAAATGATTTAGTGGCCAACGCTCCCTCTCCTATCACCTACGCCAACCCCAATATGCCTGAGAAAATTCTTGAGGAAGATAAAATCATCCAAGTTTTCCCCCTTGATTTCAAATTGGAGAAGGTGAGAATAGCTCCAGCTACAGATTTCTTCCAGAAAGCGGGTGTTCCAAAGTCAAACTAGAACGGGGCCAGAATAAACACTAGGTGAAGATTCTCCAAGGTGGAGGAGACTGGATTTCTTAGCGAGACTCGCTGAGTCATAGCCAGACCTGTGGCTAAGCACTGAAGCTGGAAAATAAAAAAACACCTTTTGAGATTATTTTAGATTAGATTCCAATCTCTATCCTGGCCTCATCCAAGATGTCCGTTCTGATTTTTCCTCCGCAATATTCTGTAATCAGCCGGCTTAAATCTTCCTCGACTTCTTCCAATTCTTCTTTCGTCGCAGGAGGCAGCGCCTCGATAACCAGAATGACATCTTTAGTCTCTTCTGTCATTTTCGTTTTATCACATTCCCTCCAGTTCCATCTTCGACACAGCACCTCTTTGTTGTCTGCATAGACGACTTCTCCTTCTTTGACAAATTCCCTCTCCGTAGAATTGAGGGCAGTGAAAGGTTCATCTCCAACGGCAAACTTTAAGATAATATCTCCATCCACTTTGGCTATATCATCTCCCCCAGCAGGAATCATGTGCTTCATGGAAATATAGTTGTATAGATCAACTATCTTATTGATATGTCTTAAGTCAATTCCTTTCAAGGCCGTCCGATAAAGGCTTTCAACCGAACTCTTGTATTTCTTAGGCTTGGCTCCAAAAGACGAATAAGCCTTTCTCCACGAGCTGATCTTCGGGTCCTGAGAGAGGGTCTCAGTGTTATAATTCTCTTGTATTTCCTTTTCTTTTTTTCGGATCAGCTGCATGATTTCATCGCTAAAGCCATGGTTATCGATATCTCTGGCAGTGACAACTCCTATTTTTAACTCCGGAAACTTTTCTAATATCCTGGGTTCAATTTTAAGTTTCATCATTCATCTCCTGGAAATTGCGACCTGGTCCGGCGTTAGTAGAGCAAGGGTTCTCATATTGTGCTGAGCGAAGGCAAAATCGTTCCGTCTCCTCAAATTGTAGCTCTTTATATCGCCTTGATCAAAATTGGTCACAACATTCAAAAGCACAAATAAAAATTACTTTAATAATTCTGCTGCTTTTGTTTTTATAAGCTCCCACGCCTCTTTTACGTGGCGTTCCTCGGTTGTCCTCGAGCCGATTGATAATCGAAGCACGTATTTTCTCCCTAAAGAGGTGTGCGTTAAAAAGACTTTTCCAGTCTGGTTCAGAGCCTCGAGGAGCCTTCTATTCAAATCATTGAGAGCTTTTTCATCCCTCCCATCATTCAAGCGAAAACAGACTAAACTAAAGCTTACTGGGGCCATGAGCTCAAAACCTTCATGCTC
>WVXO01000031.1:58435-79109 GCA_011773465.1 Candidatus Aminicenantota bacterium
GAAGCCCTTCGACTCCGTAGAAACGAATCACAAACCAAAGTTTAAGAGCCCGGAACCTTCTTCCCAGTTGGATGCCCCAATCTCGGAAATTTTTCACCTGGGCATCCAGCCCGGTTTTTAAATATTCGGGGTGAATCTCGAAAGTTCGGATCAAAACTCCTGGATCTTTGACAAAATATGCCGAGCAGTCAAAATTTGTAAGCATCCACTTATGGGGATTAAAGACAAAAGAGTCCACGTATTCTGCTCCTTCAAGCATTGACTTTTTCTCGGGGAGGATAGCGGCTGTCCCGGCGAAAGCGGCATCAACATGAAGCCAGAGGTTGTGACGGCGGCATATCTTCCCGATGGCGGCTAGAGGATCCATGGCTGTGGAAGATGTTGTTCCAAGAGTAGCCACGACACAGGCTGGCTGCAAACCATCTTTTTTATCCTTCTCCACTGCTTCTTCAAGCTCGGAAGGGATCATGGCGAACGACTCGTCTGTGGGGATATAACGGAGATTCTCCCTGCCGTAGCCAGCGATTTTCGCTCCTTTCTCGATACTTGAATGGGTTTCTTCTGAAGCATAGACGACCAGAGGCTTCTTCAGTCCTTTTTGGTTTGCCTCAAAATTTGTAGCCTTCTCCCTGGCTGTAAGAAGGGCAACCAGAGTTGCGGTAGAAGCTGTATCCTGGATAACTCCCGCCATCCCTTCTGGAAGTCCAAGCATCTGGCGCAACCACTCCATAACAACCTCTTCAAGCTCTGCTGCAGCCGGAGAAGTCTGCCAGATCATACACTGGGCACCAAGAGCAGCGGTTAAAAATTCTGCAAGAATGGAAGGAGGGCTGTTTGTGGCAGGAAAATAGGCATACCAGGAAGGATGCTGCCAGTGGGTAATTCCCGGGAGTATAATTTCTTTAAAGTCATGGAAAAGCTTCTCCATGGGCTCCCCCTGCATCGGGGGATTAAGAGGGAGTTTATTCCGAATCTCACCAGGTTTAACCTGAGAGAGGACAGGAAACTTTTCCAGCTCGGCCATATAATCAGCCACCCAGTCTACAAATTTATAGCCAAACTCCTTGAATAATTCCTTATCCATAATGTCACTCCTTTTCATCAAAGAAAAAACCTGTTTCTTTCAATATTGGCTTCGCGGTCATTCTAAAAAATATAACTCTGTTAGTCAAAAGGGCATAAGGAGAAGGGTTTTTTTTTCATTGTTCTGAAAATATGGACAAAAAGGCTTGAATTAAGGCAAAAAAGTGCAAAAAGATAGTCAAAATAGCGGATTTTAAAAAATTAGAAAAAATAAGTTGAAATTTAATTATCATTTATGATATAATATGAATTCATTTTGTGGGGGCAAAAAAACAAAATCAAACCAAAGTTACATTTCCGTCTATCCTGCCTTATAAAACTCAAATAATTCTCTGACATAGTCTAAAAATTGTTTGATTCCCTGTCATTGCGATCGAGAATAGGCAGCCTGGCAATTTCATGCAATAAATTGTCATTGCGAGGAGCGAAGCGACGCGGCAACCTCATTCTTTTTATGAGATTGCTTCGTTTCACTCGCAACGGAGGATTGCTTCGCCGCTGCGGGGCTCGCAATGACAGACGTGGAATCTTCTTCGCTCCATTTTATCAGCATTATGTCCAGATAAGAAAGTTTCTAAAATTTATGACTGTTCAAAAAAACTTGCAACTTTTCTATGAGATTTTGCGTATTTATATATGGAGAACATAAATGAAGCAGATCGAAGAGAAAATCAACAGAAAATCCCTCCTTGGTGCCCCTCCTTTTTTCAGGGAGTTCAAAATAAATCCCCTTATTTACTGATTTATCCCCTTAAACAGGCTGTCATTTTTCCCCCAAGAAAAAGGCAGCCTGTCCTTTTTTATGGCTATAGGGATTAAGCCTTATCTGAGGGAACTCTATAAAAGCAGGAGTTCGGGAAAATATCTTTTCCCGAGAACAAGGCCTGACCTCATTTACGCAACGAAGAATCAATCGGTTTCACTCAATATGCCGCATTTTGTTATAAAGCCAGAAACCTCTTGACAAGCAAGGAAAAAGAAATTTTAATTAGGGGTGCTGAGATAATATTTCTTTGACAATCGAGATTCAGGTTTAAAGGAAAGGGAAGTCCGTGAGAAGCGGACGCAGCCCCCGCTACTGTAATCGGGTACGAATTCCAGATTATGCCACTGTCCTTACCTAAGAGGACGGGAAGGCCTGGAAAGAGGATAACCCGAGAGCCAGGAAACCTCCTCTAAACTTCTGAAACCCATCTTCGGGAGGAAGGTAGGGTGGTTTTTTTTGCTTGCCTCTCCCCTGAAAAATAAAGCAAGCATAATTTTAAATTTTTCCTGTTTATTTAACTGCGGGGGCAAAAAAGTTTCGGAGGAATAGAACATGGTTAAAAAAATTCTTTTCATTGCCCTCGTTTTAACAATCTTGCCCTTCAATGCTTTCTCTCTGGAAAAATTAGATGATGAAAAAGTTCCTACTGTTTTACTCCAGCATGAGATTGTCGTTACCGCCACTCGCCTCGAAACCCCAGCCAAAGAGATCGCAAGCTCTGTGACGGTGATTACAAGAGAGAGATTAGAGCAGTCCAAGAAGACCACGGTCATTGAGGCGCTCCAGGATGTTTTAGGAGTATCAATCGTCCAAAATGGCCCTCCCGGAGGAGCAGCCTCTGTTTTCCTTCGCGGAGCAAATTCTGAGCACACATTAATCCTTATGGACGGAGTTGAGCTTAACGACCCCATCTCTCCTTCCCGCTCTTTTGACCTAGCCCATCTTACTCTTGATAACGTTGAGCGCATAGAGATCCTCCGCGGCCCTCAGAGCACCCTCTATGGCTCAGACGCTTTAGGAGGAGTAGTGAACATCATAACCAAAAAAAGGATGGGAAAACCCAAATTGTCTCTTTCAAGCGTTGGCGGATCTTACGGGACAATCATTACCAGCGGGGAAATAAGCGGAAGCACAGAGAGAATCCATTATTCGCTCGGAACATCTTATTTTCGAAGCAAGGGATTCTCTGCTGCCCGCACGAATTATGAAGGAAACGAGGAAAAGGATGGGTACCGGAATCTCTCACTATGGGGAAGATTAGGATTTCGCCTTTTTGATAACCTCGATTTTGATTTCATCGTTCGAACTCTGAACACTCAAATCGAAATTGATAACTTCGGAACTGCCCAAGACGATGATCCGAACAATGTGCAAGATTACAATGCTCTGTTCATCAAGAGCCAGATTCGGAATCTCATGTTAAATAACCGCTGGGAACTAAAATTAGGGTTATCTCTTGTGGATTATGACCGCCGGCATGAAAATCCTACAGATGAAGCTCATCTTCTTGACACAGAGAATGGTTTTTTCAAAAGCAAACTGTCCAAAATTGACTGGCAAAATAATTTCTTCCTCCATGAGACGAATACTTTAACCCTTGGAGTTGACTACCAACAGGAGCAAGGAGAATCAGAGTACAACTCTGATGGAATTTGGGGGCCTTACACGAGCATCTTCCCGTTGAGGCGAGCCCATGTCACGGGTTTCTATCTTCAAGACCAAATTAGACTCTCCAATCGATTTTTCGCAACACTGGGATTGCGCCTCGACGACCACAGTCAATTTGGACCAGCAGTAACTTACCGCCTCGCGCCTGCTTTTTTCATCGAAGCTACCCAGACAAAGTTCAAAGCAACCTATGGGACGGCCTTTAAGTCGCCCTCCCTCTATCAGCTCTATGCACCCGGAACATCTTTAGGGCCCATCGGGAATACGGAATTAAATCCAGAAAAATCCATAGGCTGGGATATTGGAGTCGAACAGCAACTTCTGGGTGGAAAAGTCCTGCTGGGAGTGACATATTTTTACAATGACTACAAAGACCTTATCGACTTTGACTTCCTTCAAGGATACCTGAATATCGGAAAAGCAGAATCCAAGGGATCAGAAATTCTTATCCAGGCTCGTCCTTTTGATGATGTATCGTTTAATGCAACTTACACCAGAACAGAAGCCAAAGATAAGGACACAGATACTTATCTTTTGAGAAGGCCAAAGTATAAATTAGCGGCAAACCTGAATTACAATTTTCTTAATAAAGGTAACCTCCATCTTTCTCTTATCCATATCGGAAAAAGGGATGATGAGTATTATGACTTCTTAACGTGGTCTTCCACTCCAGAGACTCTGCCCGGTTATTCCCTCGTAAATGCCGCCGTATCCTTCAATTTTACTTCTGACCTCCAAATTTTCTGCCGTCTGGATAACATTTTTAATAAAGAGTACGAGGTGATCAAAGGATACGGAACGCCCGGCTTTTCCGTCTACGGTGGAGTGAACTTTATCTTTTAATATTAAGGTCTTACGCTCAGACCTATTTAATCTTATTACACTTATAAATCTTCAAACCAAAAGCAAACTTTTTCATGGCACCTTCCTTTCCTCTCCCTTCAGAGACTTAAGGTATAAGTCCTTGCTTATGAAGGTAAATAAATTTATACTTTCATTTTTCAATCCTCGAGGAGGTAAAACCATGAGAAAAAAATCACATGCTCTGTTCATAGTGGTTTCATTTTCATATTGCTCGTTGTGGTGTCAAACTCCGGAAAATACCGCTCTCACCTTAGAGCAATGTATATCCATTTCTCTTCAACAAAATCCTCTTATCCTATCCTCTCTACAACAACATCAAGCATCTTTGGCTCGCATAAGCCAGGCAAAGGCGCTTCCTCAACCTTCCATAGATATTGACTCGGACTTACAGCCCAAGTTTTTCAACTTTAGGCGTTCTGCTGAATCCTATATCGGGGGAAGCTGGAGCCTTGAATTTCCAGGAAAAAGGCTTCTCAGAGGAAAAATTGCTACTAAAGAATCAAATGAAATCATGACTGAGATTGAACTTCTGAAACTCGATATCGTCTTCCAGGTAAAGCAAGCTTTCTATGGCCTTCTTCTCGCCCAAGAAAAACTCAAATATACCCAGCAGGATTTAGAGCTTGCCCAGGATTTTCTTAAAAAAGCCGAAGTGAAATACGAAACGGGCGACGTGGCCAAGGTAGAAGTCTTAAGAGCTCGTGTTGAAGCTGCTAAAGCAGCCAACGAGGTTAGATCAGTAACAAATGAGGTGAGGTTGGCGAAAGCCACGCTGAATTTCCTTTTAGCGAGAAAAAAATATGCTCCTTTAGAAATCAAGGGGAAATTGAAGAGACCTTCCATCAGGCTTAATGTCGAGGAATTAATACAAAGAGCTTTTGCTTTTCGCCCGGAAATCAAAAAAATAAACTACTCTCTAGAAAAAGAGAATCTTATAAAAACACAGGGATATTTAAGCTACCTCCCTGATTTTGATGTGGGTGTATCCAAACATTGGATAGAAGGAGAAGGGACCTACTGGGATGTGACTCTATCGTTCCCCATTCCCCTTTTTTTCTGGCAACCTAAAAAAGGGGAGATCGCAGAAGCCAAAGCCAATATCGAATCCCTGAAAAGAGAAGCAGAACACTTAAAAAATGCCATCACTTTGGATGTCGAAGAAGCATATATGAATGCTCTGACTGCCGCCAACCAAATTCAGCTCTTCGAAGAAGAGATGCTGACCCAAGCAGAAGAGGTCTACAACCTGTTTCTCTTCAGTTATCAGGAAGGGGAGATAGGGGGCATAGAGCTGATCGAAGCTCGCAGAACGCTTGTCGAAACCAGAAAGTCTTATGCTGACGCTCTGTATAATTATGATGCCTTTTTAGCTGCATTGGAGAAATCCATAGGCCAAACTCTTAAAGGACAAGAATAATCAGAAAAACTTGATCTTATAAAACGTTTGCTTTATCAGTTATTTATCATAAATGATCCAAGAGAGTCTTTACTCCTATTAGAATAAGGATTAATCCTCCTAAGAATTCCGCTCTCTTGCCGACTAACCGGCCAAAAAAAGGTCCTATCTTTACGCCAAGGATAGTCATAAAAAAAGCAACCAGGCCAATGACAATAGCTGGATAGAGGATGGCCACATTAAGGGCAGCAAGGCTTAGACCCACCGCCAAAGCATCAATGCTTGTAGCCACGGAGAGCATGATAAGAGATAGACCTTTGGTGGGATCAGCCTTGATATTATTAATTTTTTTTCCGCTTTTAAGTGACTCATAAATCATTTTTCCGCCTATAATAAAGAGTAAGCTAAAGGCAACCCAGTGGTCAAAAGGCTCTATGTACTTCACAAAGATGTTTTGCGCAGCATACCAGCCAATCAAGGGCATCATGAACTGAAAAAAGCCAAAGTGCGTGGCCAGCCTTAAAGTCTGTCGTTTTGTTATTGTTTCATGGCTCAAGCTTATCCCCACAGAAACGGCAAAGGCATCCATCGCCAGCGCCAATGCTACAGCAAAAACAAGAAAAAAATTCATCTCACTCTATTTCTTTTTATCAAATTCCTCATCCTGCTCCGAGCAATGCGAAGGAATCTTTTCGCTCTTTGCAATGCTATCACAGGGATCATTTCAAGCAATTGATTATAAACCGGCTAAAAAATCAGAATGAATTTTTTTACAAAGTTTTTGGACAAAGCCAATTTCATTACTCGTTCCTCTGCAAAAACTCCAGAGCAAGGCCGGTCATGAGAAGCGCAGCCTGGGGCAGAGCCTTCTCATCCAGATCAAAGGCCGGATGGTGGTGAGGAAATTCCATCCCGTCACCCATTCCGAAGAATAGAAAAGCACCGGGGACCTTCTCCAGAAAATAGGCAAAATCCTCGCCTCCCATAACCGGGTCGATGTCTCTAATCCTTTCCTCTCCCAGGGTTTTCTTAACCACATCCAATGCCAAATCCACCATGGCTTCGTGGTTTACGAGAGGAGGATAACCCTTTTCATACTGAAATTCAGCCGTAGCACCAAATGCTTTGCATGTCTCTTCCGTAATCTCCTTCAGCCGTCTTTCCACTAAAGACTGAAGAGATGGGTCAAAGGTTCTTACTGTTCCTGTCAACGAAACTTCACCGGGAATGATATTATAAATTGTTCCTCCCTTAACTGTCCCAAAGGAAACCACAACAGGCTTAAGGGGGTCCACGTTGCGGCTGACAATGCTTTGAGTATTCACAACGAGATGGGAAGCGACAAGAATAGGATCCACCGCCGTATGAGGCATGGAGCCGTGGCCTCCTTTTCCTTTCACGGTAACCGAAAAGGCATCGGGCTGAGCCATCATTGCTCCCTTCACAATCCCGACAGTTCCTGTAGGAAGTGGCTGCCAGAGATGGAGCCCAAAAATAGCATCCACTCCCTCCAGTACGCCCTCTTCAATCATCTTTTTTGCTCCCCCTGGGATTATTTCCTCCGAGGGCTGAAAAAGAAAGATGACTTTTCCCTTAAACTGCTCTTTTCTCTGGGAAAGAAGCCGGGCAGTACCCATCAAAATCGCCATATGACCATCATGGCCGCAGGCATGGGTGGCTTCAGGATTCTCTGATTTGTATTCTTTGTCTCCTTCCTCCTTGAGAGGTAGAGCATCAATATCAGCACGCAAGGCAACGGTCCCTCCTCCAGGCTTTCCCTTCAGGACTGCCCTCAGTCCTGTCTTAGCGTAAACTTTCACAGAAATATCAAGATCCTCCAAGAATTTGCGTATAACAGAGGAAGTCCGGTGCTCCTCGTAGCCTATCTCCGGATGCCGGTGAAAGTCACGCCGCCATTCAATCAACAGAGGGGTTAATTCTTTGATGTCTTTTTTTAAATCTTCGATCATATGCAGCCTCCATAACCTCTATTATTTCCTTTATCATGTTTGTCGTACTTAGCTTGTTTATATAATTTATGTTTATAATTCGCTTCTTACTTTAGACGTTTTTTAACTAAGCTAATTATTATTGTGATAATGCAATTAACCACAAGGCCAACAAATCCCGCATTCATACCCAAGAAAGGATCCCTGCCTAAACAAATGAGAATGACAACTACGGCAATCCCTGCTATCATCCCGCAAATAACTCCGATCTTTGTCGCTCGCCTCCAGAATAAACCAAAGACAACCCCAGGGAAAAACTGGCAAACGCCGTCATACCCGAAAATAAGGAGAGGAACCAGCTCGTTAGGCAAGAAGATAGCAAAAAAGAGAGCGAAAGTCATAATAATCAAAACCATAAATCGGGAAAGATTCATAACTTTTTCCTCGCTTGCACGAGGATTGAACCCGGTCTGGTAGACATTCTTGGCCAAAAGAGTTGAGGCAAAGAGAACAAGAATTGCAGAGGGGACCATGGCTGTCACAGCTCCGGCTGCTCCTACAAAGCCCATAAACCAGGAGGGGTAGGTTTTGTTGACCAAAGCCAAAAAGGCCATATCCCCGTTTTTCAACTCTGGAATGACTAAAAGAGCCGTGAAACCGACCATAAAAATAAGAAGAATCGGAATCTGATAAAAGGGCATGATAATGGCATTTCTCTTTATAATTTTGTCACTTTTTGCTGAAAAAGCAGAGCCAAAGACATGAGGCCACATGTAAAATCCCAATCCTGTTAAGAGCACTGTAGACATAACCCAAAGAACATCCATCTGCGGTGCTGCCCCAGGAAAGACTAGGTAGTTGGGTTTCTGCTCAATCAGCGCCCGAAACATCTTCCCGAAGCCACCAAAGTAAATATAAGGAACCCCGATGCCAACGATAAAAACTGCGAGGACCATCAGGATATCCTTGATAATAGCAACCCAGGCTGCCCCTTTGAGGCCGCTGGTATAAACAAAAGCACAAGATAAAACAAAAGCAATTCCAATGGCAAGATGAGAGCTCACGGCACCGTTGCTGGATACTTCAACAATCAAACCCAGACCAGCGAGCTGGAGCTGGAGGTAAGGGATTATGGAAAAGACTCCTATAAGAGCCACAATAACTCCGAGAAAACGGCTTTCGTAGCGCTTGATGAAAAAGTCGGGCTGAGTGTGGAGGCCATGACGCTTTCCCATCTTCCATAGAGCCGGGAGTATGAAAAAAGAAAGAGTGTATGCCAGAGCGCCGTATATCAAAATGTAAAAAGTTGGAGCTCCTTTCGAATAAGCCCAGCCGCTGGCTCCGAGAAATGTAAACGTTGTATATATTTCTCCGGCCATAAGAAGCCAGATTATGATGATTCCAAACCGACGTCCTGCAACAGTCCAGTTTTCTAAGTTCATCTTCACTCGCCTTCCGGCGAAAATACCCACAAGGGAAGAAAAAATAATGGTTGCAAAAATAATGATCAGGGCGGCATTCACTCTTTCTCTCCTTCTTTGGGAATATTGAACTTCTTTTCACAAAAATAAGCTGCCAGCAGAATGAAGGGAGTCAGCACGACCCAGGAGAGAATCCAGAACAAAAGAAAAGGCAGTCCCAGGATAACAGGCTCTACTCGGTTTACGAGGGGAAGAGCAAAAACCAGAGTGATAAAGGGAACTGCTCCTAGAATTAATGCGTATATTGTTCCTTTTTGCATCGATATCTCCTTTCCAAGATTTCGCTCATTATATCAAAAGAAGAGGCGAGAAAAAAACAGAAAGGGAAGTCATGTATGTGGGTAATTTTCCACCAGAATTAAGAAAAGAACTTTTATCCTCAAACTATAAGACTTATAATAATATACCTGATGTTGAAAAGAGAGAATTTAAAAGTAACCTTAAAATCTTTTGCATTCTTTTTAGGGAAGATTAACTTTTAGTTCTGATTTTTTCTCTCAATTTAAATTTACGGCAGTTCAAACACCTAATGAAAAATACAATAATGCTCAGGGGAGTCAGGGTTCACAACCTAAAAAATATAGACCTTGATATTCCTCTTAATAAGTTCATTGTAGTCACCGGTGTTAGCGGCTCGGGGAAATCCTCTCTGGCTTTTGATACCTTGTACGCAGAGGGACAGCGCCGTTACATCGAATCCCTCTCATCCTATGCCCGTCAGTTTCTGGAGAGGATGGAAAAGCCTGATGCTGACCTCATTGAAGGAATCACTCCTGCCATTGCCATTCAGCAAAAGGCTGTTACCAAAAATCCTCGTTCTACTGTGGCTACTGTAACGGAAATCTATGATTTCTTAAGGGTTCTCTATGCGCGAATAGGAACCGTACACTGCCTTAAGTGCGGACAGCCTGTCAAAAGAGATACAGTCGACGCTATTGTCGAAACACTCTACACCCTCCCTCAAAAAACAAAAATATGGATCTCTTTCTCCTGGCCTCTAAAAAAAGGTACAGCCGTTCTCAAAAAAGGCGGCTTTTTCCGGTTCATCCATAAGAACAAAATTGTGAATCTTAGCGAGGTCAAACTCGAAAATAGAAAAATGATCGATGTTCTTGTCGATAGGATGACTCTGGAACGAGACGAGAGAGAAAGGTTGGTAGATTCTCTTGAGATCGCGCTAAAGAAGGGAGAAGGAAAAATCAAGGTTCAGACTGACGAGCACCAGGAGTTCATTTTCTCTGATAAGCTCGAATGCAAGAGGTGCGAGATTATCTACGAGGATCCGTTTCCCAATCTTTTTTCATTCAACAGCCCTCAGGGCGCTTGCCCCACTTGTCACGGCTTCGGCGATCTGGCGATGCTTGATGAGGATAAAATTATTCCTGACAAGAGCAAGTCTCTTGAAGAAGGAGCGATAGAGCCCTGGACAAAGCCAGTCTCTCGCGGAATGATGCATGAACTGATTTCTGAAGCAAAGAAAAGAGGAATAAGAACTGACATGCCCTTTAAGGATCTAAAAGAAGAAGAAAAGAAGTTTATCCTCGATGGAGGTGACGGCTATTATGGGGTCAAAGGTTTCTTTGATTGGCTCCAGACAAAAAAATACAAAGTCCAGGTGAGAGTCTTCTTGAGCCGCTATCGAAAATATGAACCCTGCCCCGACTGCAAGAAGATGCGTCTCAATCCTCAAGCGCTGAGCGTCAAGATACAAGGATTTTCCATTGGTCGAGTTGTCCAGATGACAGTTCAGCAGGCTCATGAATTTTTTAAGAAGCTCAAGATCTCTCCCTTTCAAAAACTCGTGGTTGAAAAACTCATTGAGGAAATCCAGAATAGGTTAAAATTTCTGTTAGAAGTTGGCTTGGACTATATAACCCTGGACCGCATGACTTTCACTCTAAGCGGAGGCGAAGCGCAAAGGATAAATCTGGCAGCTGCCCTGAGCGCGTCTCTCGTAGGCACTCTCTTTGTTCTGGATGAGCCGAGCATCGGCCTCCACGCGCGAGACAACCATCGTTTGGTGGAAATCCTTGAATCTCTGAAAGAAATCGGAAACACCGTGATGGTTGTCGAGCATGATCCCGAGATCATAAAATCCGCTGATAATTTGATTGACCTGGGACCCAGAGCAGGTGAAGAAGGTGGAGAAGTTATCTTCAACGGACCCATGAAAGAATTTCTTAAGAATCATGACTCCCTCACCGCTCAATATATAAGGCAAGAAAAAGAGATAATAATTCCGGAAAGCCGCAGGATATCCAGTAACTTTATTGAGATAAAAGATGCTCACAAACATAATCTCAAACATCCGGATGTAAAACTTCCCCTCAAAACATTCACCTGCATAACCGGAGTTTCAGGCTCAGGAAAAAGCACTTTACTCAATGATGTTCTCTACCAGGGTTGGCTGGGTGAGGCCAAGGACGGATACAAGGAAATAAAGGGGAAGGAGCAGGTCGACAGAATCATCATGGTTGATCAGTCTCCACTCAGTACTTCACCGCGCTCCATTCCAGCTACTTACGTCAAGGCTATGGATGAAATCAGAGAAGTTTTCAGTCAAACAAGAGAGGCAAAAGCTCTTGGATATAAGCCCGGCTATTTCTCCTTTAACACCCCTGGAGGAAGATGCGAGGAATGCAAGGGGGCAGGCCAACAAATTATAGAAATGCAATTTCTCTCTGATGTGGTACTGACCTGTGAGGCCTGCAACGGGAAAAGATTCAAAAGCGATATTCTCGAGATCAAATACAAAGAAAAAAACATTGATCAGGTCTTGCAGATGACCGTTTCTAAAGCTTTTGATTTTTTCTCTGAGCAGACAAAGATCAGGAAAAAGCTGACTCCTCTGGTGGAAGTGGGATTGGGGTATTTGAAACTAGGCCAGCCCACCACAGCTTTATCTGGAGGAGAGCTTCAGAGGATTAAACTGGCTTATCACCTCATCCACCAGAGGGAAAAAAGAACTCTCTATCTCTTTGACGAACCTACAATCGGCCTCCACCCTGATGACATCTCAGTGCTGCTCCGCTGCTTTCAAAAGTTAGTAGAGAAAGGGCATACAGTTATAGTTATCGAGCACAACCTGGATGTGATAAAATGCGCTGACCATATCATCGATCTGGGACCCGAGGGAGGAGAAAAGGGAGGCGAAATAGTGGTTCAAGGCCCTCCTGAAAAAATCATCAAATCTAAAAAATCCCACACTTCGCGCTACCTGAAGAAATATCTTTTGTAGGGGTTTGATATTTTGTAGGGGGTTTGATTTATCAAACCCACCTTATTTTCTTTCTAATTATTGTTTATTGGATTTTGATTTTTCGTAGGGACTTAATTTATCAAGCCCATCTTTTAATTACTGCTTAGATTGTTTAGACTAAACCTTTCTCATAAAAAACAAACAATTTATTTATCAAAAATATCTTTAAAATAATTCTCTAAATCCATATTGAAATTCTTGGATAGGCGGTTTTCTCTATCAAATGCCCATTTTAAAGGATTGTTTATGATATATTCTCTAATAGAATTTAATTCCCGAGCAGAGCGAACAACATGTTCATAATAATTGCGTTGCCACTGGAAACTGGGAAAGAACTTATCATGAACAATTTTTGCGGTTTTTGCTTTGAAATATCTAATGATTTTTCCAACAGTTCGCTTAGAGTCTTTCATTAAATTCCAGTTCTTTGCTGCTGCAAAGGCCTGATTTTTTATCCGGATTCGATTTATCAAGCTCCCGTTCTTGCCATTTAAATGATTTTTTGCAGGGGCTTGATCTATCAAACCTTCATCTATATTTTCACTATTATTTCTGCAGGTTTGTTGAATCATTTCCCTGTATTCTTCCTTAATAATGATTATCCCGTGAACATGATTCGGCATTATGATAAAGGCATCAAGGTCAACGCCTCGAAATCTTTTAGGAATTTCTTGCCAAATTTCTTGAATGACATCACTGATTGGATATGAAATCGTTACCCCATCAACAATATTCCCCAAATAGCAAATATTGTTCTCTGTACATATCGTTATGAAATAAGCACCCGGTTGAGAATAATCATAACCTTTCAAGCGAAGTGAATTACGAACAAGGTTTTTCTGAATATCTATCGCCATTTCTCCTTAACAAAAGTACGAGTTTGATAAATCAAACGTCTTTAAAAAAATTAATACGAGGTGAGTTTGATTACTCCAGCCTCTTAAGTATAGACATACGTTGTGTGTTTATTTTCTCATTATCCATGGATTTTATAGAAAAGCAGTCTTAATAAATCATATCCTTATAACATAAATTATATGAGCAATATAAAGGTGGGTTTGATAAATCAAACCTCTACGAAAAATTAAAATCCAATAATCAATAATTAGAAAGAAAATAAGGTGGGCTTGATGAATCAAGCCCCTACAAAAATATGAATGACAAAATGGTGGGCTTGATGAATCAAGCCCCCTACAAGAAATTTTTATAAGCAGCAAAATCGTGGGTTTGGTAAATCAAAACCGCTACAAGAAATCATATCCCTACAAGAAATCAAGCCCCTACAAGAAACAATCCCTACAATTTGACATCTCATTTTTTCGATGCTATATGTCTCTATTAATACAAATTTGTCATGGAGACATACGGCTGGCTATCCATCCTCCCTCCTCTTCTGGCTATTTTCCTTGCGATTAAAACAAAACATGTTTACATCTCGCTAGTTCTCGGCATCTGGCTTGGGTGGACCATCATCCATTCCTGGAATCCAGTCTCAGGCCTCATTCATACACTCGGAGCCCTTGTCGCAGTGTTTAAAGACGAAGATAACACACGCGTCATCCTCTTCAGCGCCATGATAGGAGCGATCATCACCTTCACCCAATATTCTGGAGGGATGAAGGGCTTTATAAACTGGGTCGTCGGAAAAGGAGTAGTCAGGACAAGAAAATCAGCGGGCTTCCTTGCCTGGTTTCTGGGATTTATTATCTTTATTGAATCCAGCATATGTGTGCTTGTCTCAGGAGCAGTGACAAGGCCCATCTTCGATAAACTGAAAATTTCCCGGGAGAAGTTGAGCTATATTCTCGATTCAACATCCGCGCCAAAATGCATACTCATTCCTTTAAACGCCTGGGGGGCCTTTGTTATCGGTCTGCTCATATCCCAGGGAGTCGAAAATCCTATTAGAGTTTTGGTTTCTTCTATGCCCTTTAATTTTTATGCGATCCTCGCTTTACTCATAGTATTGATCACAGTGTTAACAGAAAAAGACTTGGGCCCCATGAAAAAAGCGGAGCATAGAGTTAGAGTGGAAAACAAACTTCTTCGTGATGGAGCTGAACCCCTTATATCTACAGAAGTTGTCCAGATGGAAGCAAAAGAAGGGGTTCCCCCGCGAGCTTTAAACATGATTATTCCTGTTATTACTATGGTGGCTATGATGCCTGTCGTCCTTCTTATTACCGGGAGAGGAAATTTAATGAAAGGATCGGGTTCAGCCTCTGTCCTCTGGGCAGTTATTGCAGGGCTCGCAGTCGGTGCCGTCGCTTACAGAGCGCAAGGAATAATGAAGGTGAAAGAGATTACCGATATTTTCATGAAGGGAGTTGGGGGCCTCATTCCCTTAGCAAGCTTGATGATCCTGGCTTTTGCCATCGGGGACATTTGTGATGCCCTTGGCACTGGCCCCTTTGTTGCCCAAGCCGCCAAATCTACTCTAAATCCAGGAGTCATTCCAACAGTCGTTTTTCTTGTCTCCTGCTTCATCGCTTTTTCCACAGGGACCTCCTGGGGAACTTTTGCCATCATGATTCCAATCGCAGTGCCCATGGTCAATATCATAGGTCTCCACCCAGGCTTAATCGTTGCTGCTGTTCTTGGAGGAGGAGTCTTTGGAGACCATTGCTCCCCAATTTCTGATACAACCATCATCTCTTCTATGGCTTCAGCGGCTGACCATATCGACCATGTGAGAACGCAACTCCCTTATGCTCTAATGGCTGCGGGATTCTCTCTTCTTCTTTTTGTTATCTTTGGCTTTGCTTTATGATTGTTTTATATCATATTATGACAAAATAACTATGAAGGTGGGCTTGACGAATCAAGCCCCTACAAAAATCAAAAACCTGCAATCCGATAATATAACAATTTGTAGGTTTGACGGGTCAAACCCATACAGAAGGAGGTTCAGTCTCATGAAAAAACAATTTCAATCTGGTTTTATCGTTATTCTTTTCGTTTTATGGGCAACCTTCAGCAGTACTGTTTCAGGTGCTGTTGAGGCTCAACCTTCCTATTCTGACGCTATAAAAGAGTTTGAAAAATTTGTGAAAGAACAGATGGCTTTAGACAAGGCTCCAGGACTTTCTGTGGGATTCATGAAAGGTGATTTCATCTGGACAAAAGGCTTTGGCTTCTCTGACCTTGAGAATAAAGTTCCAGCCAAGCCTGAAAGTTCTTACCGCCTTGCTTCTATAACCAAAACTATAACCGCAATCGGAGTGCTACACTTGGTCGAGACAGGAAAAATTGACCTCGATGCAGAGGTCCAAACCTATGTTCCCTACTTCCCTAAGAAGAAGTGGCCGGTAACAGTGCGTCTTCTTCTAGGACATCTTGGAGGAATCAGCCACTATAAAAACTACGATGTAGAAGGGCATATCAAAGTGCACAAAAATACAAAAGAGGCCCTGGCCATTTTTCAAGATTTTGAGCTGGTCGCTGAACCTGGAACCAAGTATAATTATTCAAGTTATGGATTTAACCTCCTGGGCGCTGTGATTGAGGGAGCTTCGGGCCAATCTTACGGAGATTACATCAAAGAACACATCTTCGATCCTCTTGGTATGGAAAATTCTCGTATGGATGATCCTGATGATTTGATTTCGAACCGAGTCAGCGGATATCGCCTCATTAAAGGCGAAGTTAAGAATTCAGAAATTGTCGACGTCTCAAGCCGCTTTGCTGGAGGAGGCACTCGTTCCACCATCGTCGACTTGCTCAGATATGCCAAGGGAATAATCGAGGGAAAGCTCCTTAAGGGGCAGGCATGGAAGCTTCTGTTTACATCTATGGCTACCCGCGAGGGGCGCTTTACAGGCTACGGCATGGGCTGGGGTGTTCGACCATGGAGAGGCCATTTTCAAGTAAGCCATAGCGGCTCCCAACCTGAAACAAGAACATATCTTCTTATCTTCCCTACAGAAAATTTTTCCATAGCTATTGCCTCAAACTTGGAAGGAGTCAATCTTACGCTTTATGTCAGAAGGCTGGCTGAGCTGGTACTCGAAGAAGATTTCGACAGCCTCGCCTATGCATCTGATACGGCTGAACAGGTCATCTATGACAACTGCGCTCAGGTTTTCTCTTACGGAATGAGCAGTTTAGACTGGCATGATACCCATATTTCGAAGGACGAGACAGAATTGGCCGCGGCTTTCTCTTATTTTAATAAATATGTCGACAAAAAATCCTTAAAAAAGGATTTCAAAGAAACAAAAAAGAAGATTGAGGACGGTTTTCATCCGGTCTCGAAACAAGCACTGATTAAAGTGGGGTCCTTCATGGCATTTGCCCTGAAAGAAAGTCTCGGTGAAGAAAAACTCCTGGTCTATCATAAAAGCGGTCCCCTAGCTTTTTTCAGTGATTATATTGAAATCAGCAAAAAGTGGGCTTCCCGCAAAAAAAATTACTGGTTTACAAAAAGCTTCGCTAGATTAATCTCGAGCTGGGAAAAAGACTGGAAAGCAGCCTATACTGATTACGTCCGCAATCTATTGATCACAGCTAATACAGATTTTGACGAATTAGGCCCCAAATTGAAGAAAACTTTCTTCGGAAAAAATCTCTATCCGAACTTCAGCAGGGATATGGAGAGAGCCGGATATTATTACTTGTGGAAAGATGAAATCCAAAATTCCTTTAAAATCTTCAATTTAAGCCAAGAACTCTACCCTAATTCTCCTCTTCCATTGAGTAACCTTGCCGCAGCTTACATCTGGACGGCAAATGCAGATGAGGCCCGAAAACTCTTCAAGAAAGCCTTTGCCTTGAATCCTGAACATCCCAGTGTGAGCTTGAACGAGTTTCGCTATCTTAGAAGACGTCTCGAGAACGCAAAAAAGATGAAAGAAATCTTCAGCCTAGCAGAAATTGCCCTGGAGCTTTATCCTAAGAATGCCGAGCTTCATAAAGAAATTGGAGATATTTATCTAGAAGCTGAACAAAAGGAGAAAGCCCGAATCTTCTATAAAAAAGCGTTGGAACTCGACCCCAAACTCGAAGTAGCCCAAAAGAGGCTTGAAGAGCTTGAAAAAGAAAAGAAAAAATAAAAAACATAAATAGAAACATTTTTGAGAAGGGTAAAAATGAAAAAAAGCATAGGAGATCTTTTCCAGAAAGAAACAAAATATCTCAGAGGCAAGCTTGGTGGCGGCTCTCTTTTCTGGCAGGCCCAACCTGAAACATACAAACGCTATCCGCATGCTATAAAAATTAAACTTGAACTCCCCGAAAAAGATGGCGGGATGCCTCTCTGGCAGGCTATAAATTGCCGCCGCAGTGTCAGGAGCTTCAGCGAAACACCCCTAAAAAAAGATATGCTCTCCCAGCTCCTCTGGGCTTCTCAAGGAATCACGATGGAATCCATGGGCTATGAATTTAGAGCAACTCCTTCGGCAGGAGCCCTCTATCCAGTAGAAACCTATCTTGTTATCCACAATGCTGAGGAAATTGATCCTGGAGTTTATCATTATGGGGTGAAAAATCATGAGCTGGAGCAGCTCAAACTCGGAGATTTTCGAGATGAGATCGCCCGGGCTGCCCTCGACCAGGATATGGCTTTCTCTGCAAACGTCGTTTTCATCTGGACAGCTGTTTTTGCAAGATCGAAGTGGAAATATAATCAAAGAGCTTACCGCTATGTTTATCTCGATGCTGGCCACATCGCCCAGAATCTCGCTCTGGCAGCGGTCTCTTTAGGCCTGGGGACATGCCAGATTGCCGCCCTTTATGATGAAGAAGTCAACTCACTCCTCGGTGTTGACGGCGAAGAAGAAAGCGTTCTCTACATGACTGTTGTCGGTCGCCCTCTATGAAGTTTACACAAACGAGATAATTTCATAACATAAATTTAATGAAGCGCCTTGCAAAAACTTAACATGAGGAGGGACATCATGAAAAAAAAGTATTTCATCATTGCTTCTCTGATGTTTTTTTTGACCTCACTTCTCGTTTTCTCCTCAAATGAGCGTCAAGAGGAAAAACCCTGGCAATGGAGCCTGGAGAAAATTAAATCTAAGGTGGCAAAAGTAAGAGCAGGAAAGGGACTCACTCCTGTAAGCTGGCCGGATGGAGCAAAGGTAGCTGTAGCCCTCTCTTTTGATTTTGACGCAGAGACAAATGCTTTAAGAGACAATAAAATCTCTCCTGGGATTTTTTCTCAAGGGGAGTATGCTGCTCGAACAGCCATGGTCAGAATCCTCTTTCTTCTCGACAAATACAAAATCCCGGCGACCTTTTTTGTCCCTGCTGTATCAGCCCTGCTCCATCCAGAGGAAATAAAAGCGATTGTGGCCAAAGGGAGACACGAGATAGGAATTCACGGCTGGATTCACGAGAGAAATTCTCTTCTCTCTGAAAAAGAGGAGAGAGAACTGATGACGAGATCTTATGAGACACTTAAAAAAATCACCGGAAAGGCCCCCACAGGAATCCGAACTCCTTCCTGGGATTTCAGCCAATCCACCCTTAAAATAATAAAAGAGCTGGGCCTTCTCTATGACAGCAGCCTTATGGCTGATGATCGACCCTACGAGCTTCTCGAAGAGGGCAAGCCAACAGGGATAGTAGAGCTTCCAGTAGAGTGGCTTCTTGATGATTATCCCTATTTTGGCTTTGATAGATATTCGAGCGTACGTCCTCATATTGCTCCTACAGATGTTCTTTCCATCTGGGCTGCTGAATTCGATAAGGCCTATGAAGAAGGAACCCTTCTTGTTCTAACCATGCATCCTAAATATATTGGTCATCGAAGCCGAATCAGGATGCTCGAAAGACTCATCCAACGTATATTCACCTACAAAAAAGTTTGGTTTGCCACACACGAGGATGTTGCACGTTATGTAAGCAAGGGCATACAGAAATAAATTAGTGGCTTTTTAAAAATTTCTTGTGTAAGGGCTTGATTCATCAAGCCCGCCTTATTATATGATTTAAATAAGCCTTGTGAGCTAAGCGTGGAAGTCCCAGACATTGCCCTGCCATAACGGGAAGAACAAGCATGAGATTGCTTCTCCAATAGGACTCGCAATAAAATAAAAAAAATGGAGGTGTCTTATGAAAACAAGAAATATCTTCCTTAAGCATTTATTTACATTCATCTCTGGCTTTCTCTTGTTGGGACAGCTAACCATCTTTCCCTGTACCGTGGCTGTGGTCTCTGGAAAAGCAACTCCAGACGGACGCCCCTTGATGTGGAAAAATCGAGACACATCTGGATTGGACAATAAAATGGTCTTCTTCAAAGGAGAAAAATATGACTTCATTGGATTAATAGATGCCAGGGACAAAAATGTTGTAAATGTGTGGGCAGGAATTAATACGGAAGGATTTGCCATAATGAATTCTGCTTCAGAAGATCTTTCCGAAGGACCAAACGGCATGATGAATAATGGCCGTTTCATGAAACGTGCTCTGTCAGAATGCGCCAATGTTTTGGATTTTGAAAATCTTCTAAATCGCACAAACGGGAGTAGAAATGTCGGCGCAAATTTCGGTGTCATTGACGCAGAGGGAAATGCCTGTTTCTATGAAACCAGCAACTCGACTTTTAATAAATTTGACACAAAAGATCCAATGGTCGCTCCTCAAGGATATATCATCCGAACAAATTATGCCTTCTCTGCTCCGTTGAAAGATGGCGGCGGAGGCTATATCCGGTTTGAAAGAGCTTCAAGGCTATTCCAAGCAGCCTCAGCTGAAGAGCGCCTCGACTACAAATTCATTATCCAGGAAGCAGCCAGAGACCTTGTGAACGAAAAACTCAACTCTTTTCCCCTTACAAGTCCCAAGGTTTATGACTCAAGTTCACCCGTTTACATCCACACAGACGATACAATTAACCGCAATTCCACAGCTTCAGTGGCTCTTTTTCATGGCGTCTCCGATCCTAAAAAGGCCTACCTCGCCACTATGTGGATTCTGCTCGGTCAGCCTGTCTGCTCGGTGGCGGTGCCGTTATGGGCGAACGCGGCTTCTGTCCCGAAAGTTCTTTCAGGACCTGAAACTGCTCCTTTAAATGACTTTTCAAGAGCCTTAGCCTCTTATCTCTATCCAGATAAAAAAGGTCACTTGAACAGGTATATGAACGTATCCAGGTTAATCCACTATGGCGGAGAAGGAGTATTGAGCAGGCTTTCTAAGATCGAAAATCAGGTTTTTGCTGAAACCGAGATGAAACTAAAAGAATGGGAAAAGAAGAAGCCGGCT